>NZ_JAANAS010000073.1 GCF_011089875.1 Psychroflexus maritimus
CCAAAAAAGGCTTCTTGCTCAGTTTCATGGAAAGAGATTTCTACATCAACTTCGTTGCTGATAATGTTTTCTATTTCAGTTCCTAAATCAAATTCAGCAAAACCATTGTTACCTGGGTCACATTCTACCAATGGATCTAATTCTGGGATGGTCGGTTCTGGAATTACTTCTATGGTCAAGGTGGTCGTTTTCGTACAATCCGTGTCCAAATCGACAGCTTCAACATACACCACTTGCGGATTAGCTTGGGTATTCACAAAGTTTTCGGTATCCGTAATTTGATTTTCCAAAGCTTCATCTTCGTAGAAATTAATCAAGATGGTTTGGTCACCTTGCGTAATTTCTTCAATCTTAGAGGTTAAATCGAATGTTGCTTGCTCATTGGTGGTACTTCCTCCGGTTTCATCATCACATACCGAGATTCTTTCTGGGTTGATGATATCAGGGAGTGGATCAACCCGAAGTTCAACAGGAACAATATTAAAGCATTCACGTGGACTAGTTGGATCGGTAACACGGATATAGACGGTCTGCTCATCCGACTGACTTTCATACCCAGTAGGAGTTGCAATTAAATTTCCTGGGTTTTCCTCAATAGCTCCATTTTCATTGTTGTAATAAGCAATGTCAA
>NZ_JAANAS010000074.1 GCF_011089875.1 Psychroflexus maritimus
GAGCAACCGATATTAACAACAATTGTGTTGCTTTCACTGAATTAGACTTGCAAGTTAATTTACGCCCATTTATTGAAGATTCAGAAAATATTGCCACTTTTGAGCAATGTCCAAATGAAGAAAATTCACCTATACAAAACTGGGATTTAAACACTACAATTCCGTTTTTTTACAGCGAAGAGAATGTTCCTTCAATAATTAGTTTTCACCTAAGTCAAGCAGATGCAGAGAACAATGAAAATCCTCAACCAACTGATTTTGAAAACACAACCAACCCACAAACACTCTATGTACGAGCCGAAGCTGTTGAAAGTGGATGTTTAGAGTTTACAACAATTGAATTGCTAGTCAATGTGATTGATGAAAGTTTTTTTCCTGACTTAATAGAAGTCTGTGATTCTAACAATAATGGTTTTTCAGAATCTTTCGATTTAGGTAGTATTATTAGTGATTACCAAGCGAACTTCCCGAATTATCAACTTAGTTTTCACCCTACTTTTCCTGATGCTGAAAACCAAACCAATGTTTTACCCGAAGTGTACGCCAACGTACAAGCTTTTGAACAAACTATTTATGCGTTTTTTGAAGATGAAGAAACTGGTTGTACTCA
>NZ_JAANAS010000075.1 GCF_011089875.1 Psychroflexus maritimus
AAGGTATAAATTGAATTAGAGCTATTTAATTCGGGTGTCCATTCCCCCTCAATTCCATTATTAGAGGTAGTAGGTAATTCTTGAAGTTCATTTTCGCAAATTTCACTAGGTATGGAAAATTCAGGGGTAGTATTAGGAATAATTTCAATTTCTACCTCAATGCTTTCCGCACATTCATCAGAATTAGGAGTAAAGGTATAAATTGAAATAGAGCTACTTAATTCGGGTGCCCATTCTCCCTCAATTCCGTTATTAGCGGTGGTGGGTAATTCTTCAATTTCATCTTCGCAAATTACATCAGGAAAAGAAAACTCGGGTGTTGTATTAGGTAAAACAATCACTTCAAATTCTATAGTTTCAGCACATTCATCCTCAGCAGGTAAAAAGGTATAGGTTGTGGAAGTTGTATTATCAATTTCTGGAGTCCATTCGCCTTCTATATTGTTATCTGAGGTTTCAGGCAACACTAATGGGTCGTTTTCACAAATTTCACTAGGTATAGAAAATTCAGGGGTAGTACTAGGAATAATTTCAATTTCTATATCAATACTTTCCGCACATTCATCAGAATTAGGAGTAAAGGTATAAATTGAATT
>NZ_JAANAS010000076.1 GCF_011089875.1 Psychroflexus maritimus
TGAAGTTGAAAATAACGCCCCAGAAGTATTCCCTCTAGGAACAACGCAAGTAACTTGGACGCTCACAGATGAAAATGGTCAAATCATCTCTGCACAACAAAATGTAACGGTAACTACTGCAACAGGTGAAACGGATTATCCAACAATACTTATCGCACCTGAAGACATTACAATTGTAGCTGATGGAAATTCCTCTGAAATAACAAATATTGACCTAGGAACTCCAACAGCACAAAGTTGCTTGAATTATACCCTCACTAATAATGCTCCTGAAACATATCCAATAGGAAATACAATAATTACCTGGGCATTACTTGATGAAAATGGAGGGGTAATTCTTACAGCTGAACAAATTGTTAGTGTAGTTGTTTATTTCTATTTAAACGAAAACGGAGTAACCTGTATGTGTCCAGATGCTCCATTTGGGGCATCAGGTGAAGTTAATGGTGTAATTTACACCAAAAGAACCAAAGAACAAATAACTCCTCAAAACGCCGCCACTACTTGTACCAGTGGGATTACGGATTTGAGTTATTTGTTTTGGGACGTAACGCTAAATCAATCTAT
>NZ_JAANAS010000077.1 GCF_011089875.1 Psychroflexus maritimus
TGCTAAATCTTCAAAGTAAGAGATGCTGTAATCTTGGATAGTTTGATTAGGCCCTAAAACTAATTCATTTTGTTGAGTCAGGTCAAAAAATACTTGTCCGTTTTCAAAGTTAGATTCACATTCTTCAATATCAGGAATAGGAGTTGTGCCTATTTCAACATTGTATAAAAATAATTCAAAAGATGAGAAGCTAAGACAAGAGCCAAATTCACTAGTTTTCCTTACCCTTACATAAATGGTTTGTTGATTTACTCCTACAGGTAAAGAATAGTTGACTAAGTTATCTATAGCATTTTCACCATTAATTGCATCTTCTTCTGTGACGAAATAAGATATATTCTCAATATCATCTTCATTATTAAAATCAAATATATTTAAGGTGTTTGAGATTAAATTAAAGCCTTGGTTATAAGAGAAATCACCACATTGATTCAAATCTTGAATACCTTCAAAATTAATACTTTCGTATAGAATTAAATCAAACTGAGCAACTTCATAGCAATCAGGATTTTCATTATTTTGAATTCT
>NZ_JAANAS010000078.1 GCF_011089875.1 Psychroflexus maritimus
ATTAAACTTGATTGTCCGTCTTGAGCTACCCAAGGACCGCCATCTACAGAAAACTCAAATTCGCCGTTGCCTTGAATGTTGGTAATTTCTAGGCTGTGACTTCCATCAAAGGCGGCGCTTAATACATTGACGTCAAATTCAACGCCTGAGCTTTCTATGACTTCTGCAAAGGAAGAACGTTCACATTCGGTTTGGGTACTGGTGGAAATATCTACCACAATTACTTCATACAATCCTGGTTCTTCCACGGTTAATGCACTTCCTGTAAAGGCTAATTCATCGCCATCCAAGAACCATTCAAATTCGTAATCGTTGGCATTTAACCCTGTATCTAAGGTTGGTGCAGAAACAATTTCACCAGTTTCTCGGTCAATACAAATCACCGAACCATCCATGTTAGAAATATCAACTAAAGGTAATGGATTCACAGTAATTTCAAAAGTGACTTGCGTTGAGGATGGACATTCATTGTCTGTGTTTACAACCTCGGCGTAAATGGTTTGTGGTGA
>NZ_JAANAS010000079.1 GCF_011089875.1 Psychroflexus maritimus
GTTTTACAAAATGTGGAAAACACCGATGAACTTATAATCGAATATTACAACAACCTTCAAGGTGCAGAAGAGCAAAATCCGGGCAACCTCATCAATAATCCAGAGGAATATGAAAGCCAGTCGGATAATCAAATCGTTTATATTCGCATCACCGACCCCACAAGCGATTTGAATTGTTTTGCCATTGAAGCCATCGAATTAATCGTAGAACCCTTACCAGACATCATTGCCCCAGAGCGTTTATCAGTTTGTGATGATGAAACCGGAGGAAGCACCACAGACGAATTAGCAAGCTTCGATTTATTTAGTAAAATTGAAGAAATCACGCAAGGCGATCAAACTATTTTAGTGAATTTCTACGAAGATGAAGCTTTGGAAAATCAAATTACCGATACCGAAAACTTTGTAAATACCCAAGCTAATCCACAAGTGGTGTATGTTGAAGCTGTCGATTTAGACACGGATTGTACGAAAACGACCACCTTGACCATAGAAGTAATTCC
>NZ_JAANAS010000080.1 GCF_011089875.1 Psychroflexus maritimus
ACTACCTCTAATAATGGAATTGAGGGGGAATGGACACCCGAATTAAATAGCTCTAATTCAATTTATACCTTTACTCCTAATTCTGATGAATGTGCAGAAAGTATTGATATAGAAATTGAAATTATTCCTGATATAACACCAGAATTTTCTATTCCTACTGAAGTTTGTGAAGATGAACTTCAAGAATTACCAACAACCTCTGATAATGGTATTGAAGGCGAATGGCAACCTGATTTTAATCCTTCTACGACTGAAACCTATACGTTTATTCCAGAAAATGAAGCCTGCTATTCTGAATTAGTTGAAATCACTATTGAAATTAACAGCCTTTCTGTCAACTTGGATATTGGCCCTATTGAAGCTTGCGACAATAACAACGACGGATTCTTCCATGAATTTGATCTAGATGTTTTAATCGATGATATCAACTTTACCGACAATCCTGAATTAGAAGTGAGCTTTCACCCTACTATTCAAGATGCGGAATCTGGCCAAAAT
>NZ_JAANAS010000081.1 GCF_011089875.1 Psychroflexus maritimus
CTACGGCTATGCTTGATTTTTCTAATTTACATAAAGAAAAAAATCTTCATTTTCTTTTACAGTAATTTCAAATAATAACTGGTATTAGGTAGTTTATTTGTGTTTTCATTACGGGGAGATTCCGGATAAATTTCTTAGGAAATTTTCCGGAATGACAGTTCAATGAGGATGGTGGATTTTCCGGAATGACAAGTTAATGAGGGTTTTATCACACCGATAAACGAGGTCTCTCATCTTGCTAACACGTCCTGCTAATAAAAGTCTCCCCTTCGGGGAGATTTAGAGGGGCTTTGGGCTTTACCTCTTCAACGTAAAATTCGACTTAAAGGTCTTTCTATTTCCTGTTCTGGGGTCGGTGTATTCTACTTTGAACCAGTAATCATTACTAGGCATGGGTTTGCCGTTATAAGTTCCATCCCATCCTTCACTACTTGGACTTAATTGCTTGAGCAATTTTCCGTACCGGTCAAATATATAAATTTTTGCATTACT
>NZ_JAANAS010000082.1 GCF_011089875.1 Psychroflexus maritimus
TCCAACCAAACACAAACCGATTGTTTTGTGGTTCGGGAATTGGAACTCATCGTTGAGCCGAGTCCGCAGGTACAAGATTTTGACGACTTACGGGCGTGTAGTGATAATCCGAATATTGCGGTATTTGATTTAACTCAGAATTCAAGTTTAATTATCGGCAATCAAGAAAATGTTACTTTGACTTATCATCAAAGCCAAGAAAATGCCGAAAATGGCACCAACGCTATTGCTTTTCCCGTAAATTACAACGGAATTGATGGTGAGTTCATCTATATCCGATTGGAAGGAGAAAATGCTTGTATTACGGCATTTAATTCCGCTGAAGATAATCGATTCCAGTTGTTCATTGATGACCGACCTGAGATTAATTTAACAGCGAGTAATGAAGTGATTTGTGCTTCACCAAGTGACGCTCAACAAGCCGACAACGAAATAGGCGAATTCGATTTAACGCAGAAAGATGAGGAAATCAATCCAAA
>NZ_JAANAS010000072.1 GCF_011089875.1 Psychroflexus maritimus
CTCCCTTCGACTGCTGCGCGCTCAGGGTAAACTTCTCGCCCAATTACCTTCAAAACAAAAAACCCAACTACTTAAAAATCAAGTAATTGGGTTTCGATTTGTGGTCCCACCTGGGCTCGAACCAGGGACTTTCTGATTATGAGTCAGATACTCTAACCAACTGAGTTATAGGACCAGTGTGTTTCAACACTTCGGACGGCAAAAATAGAGATTACTTCCCTTTTCACCAAATGAAAAGCAAAATATTCAAAAAATAAAAAATATTTCAACTAAAAAATTAGTTTAAACTAAAAATTTAGTTATATTTGCCTCTGTAAATAAGAAAACTATGAAAGAATTAACCAAAGCAGAAGAAGAAGTAATGCAGTATTTATGGCAACTTGATGAAGCTAAAGTTGCTGAAATTATTGAACAAATGCCTAAACCTAAACCTGCCTATAACACGGTTTCTACTATTATTCGGATTTTAGAACAAAAGAAATTTGTGGATTATAAAAAACAAGGGCGTGGACATATTTACTTTCCACTAGTAAGTAAGGATGAATATTCTAAAGCCAGTATGAATAATCTTTTAAATAATTATTTTGATGGTAACCTAAAATCGATGTTTTCATTTTTTACCAAGAAAAATGATATCAATATAAGCGACTTAGAACAAATTTTGAAAGAACTTAAAAAAGATCAAAATGAATAACATCTTCACCTACTTAGTTTTGGTTTTCGCATTTCAAGGGGTATTGCTGCTTAGCTATAGGCTTATACATTTGCCGGTTAAAGCAAATCTTAATCGCATGATTCTGTTAAGTACAACTATACTTTCTTTGTTGCTTCCGCTTCTTGTAATGCAACTTCAATGGAATCCTTTAGAAATTGCCAAAGAATCATCAACTTCAATAAATGAGCCTAAGATTCAACTTGAGGAAATTGAATTATTTATGAATACTGAAATAGCTTCTCTTCCAACAAAATCTCCTGTTTTTTCATGGAACACAAGTAATCTTAGCATTTTACTGTATTTAACGGGGGTAAGTTTTTCCTTTTTCTTATTCATTAGAAAGTTGAAAACTGTCCTAAAAATCAAAAAGCAATCAACCCAGAAGTGGATTGGAAACCAGGTGTACTTTGAACTAAAAAACACCCATGATGCTTTCAACTTTTTTAATTGGATTTTTATGGGCAACAAACTTACTCCTCAGGAAAAAGAACTCATCTATATTCACGAAAAAGAACATCGGAATTTAAAACATAGTTTTGATTTACTCTTGCTTGAAATCTTAAAAATAATATTTTGGTTCAATCCGCTTTTCATTTGGTTACAGAGAGAGCTTAAAGCAGTACACGAGATTCAAGCCGATAAAAAAATTGAAAATCAATCTACTCAGGCCTACGCCCTACTTTTACTTCAAAAAACAATGCATTGCCAATCAATTACATTTATAAATACCTTTAATAAACCACTCATAAAAACTAGAATTATGTTACTAAAAAACACCCAACAAAAAAGAAATGGATTTCATTATTTAGCTTTAATTCCGCTACTTCTACTCCTGATTTCTGGAGGTAGTTTTGCGCTCAACAAAAGTACTATTGAAACAGAAAACAAGGAAGAAATCTACCTTAACCAACTTGAAGTATGGAATGAAACGGGTAAGGAAGTGCAACTAACTCAATTTGCACAAAAAGTGAATCAGTTTAAGAATCATCAATTAAGCGAAGAAGAATTTAAAATGCGAAAAGCATGGTTGAAATTTCAATCTAATAAATCAGATCAATTCGAAATGAACATTAGCCTAAATAAGTTAAAATATGCTGATTATTTATCGTTCAAAGCTTCTAATGATACGATTTCTTTTGCTAATGTTGAGGAAGTACCTGTATTTCCAGGTTGTGAAAACTTTTCATCACAAGATGAACTAAAAGCTTGCATGCAACAAAAGATTACAGAACACGTAAGGAATGAGTTCAACACTAAATCAGTAAAAGCTTACTCTCAAGTAGGTAATAATCGAATTTATGTTTCTTTCATCGTTAATACTGAAGGAAAGGTAGTTGATATTAAAGCCCGGTCTGAAAAGCCAGAACTCACCGAAGAAGGTAAGCGTGTAATAAGCAAATTACC
Organism: Psychroflexus maritimus; assembly: GCF_011089875.1. Lineage (GTDB taxonomy): Bacteria > Bacteroidota > Bacteroidia > Flavobacteriales > Flavobacteriaceae > Psychroflexus > Psychroflexus maritimus. The sequence goes on from NZ_JAANAS010000072.1 coordinate 2,120, forward strand.
AAATATGCAACCTGCTAAGCATAAAGACAAAGCGGTTAGTATATCGTATAATTTACCTATTGTTTATCAAATTCCAGACAAAAAGAAAAAAGGAATAGAAAAATAAGCCATCGTTTATATGAAAAACTCATCTTTTTTCCTTTTGATATTTCATCTTAGCTTTGGTTTGTCTGCACAAAAAGCAAGTTTGGTAAATGAAAAATTTGATCAATATCCTGAAATTGTTGATTGCAAAAACCACTCTTCATACCAGGAAGCAAAAGAATGTATTTCATTAAAAATTAATCAGCATGTACAAAAAAATATAAGCTATAATAGCTTAAACAAAATTGTTAATGCTTCTTTTAAAAACATCTTACCTGAAGACGAATGGCAGGAATTAAAGGGTACAGGAATGGCGCTGGATTTTAAGGTTAGTGTAATCTTAAGCTACGACAAAAAATGGCGGGTAAAAAACATTGAAACACAATTCCCTAAAACCGAAACTTACCTAGAAGCTTTTTTTGAAAGCTTACCTGCAATAAAGAAAGCAGGTGTTTATGATGGAAAATTGATCAATCTGGTTTATCATGTGCCTTTTAAAGTATTTGTAGTTTTTTATTAAAAAAGCTGGTGTTGAATAATAAAATACTAAGCTTTTGAAAACTAATCTTTTTCTTTACTTTTGAACACAAATTTAAATAATGAAACGCAACACCGGAATTAAAATTGGCATCAGCTTATTATTGTGTTTTGTGGTTGCTGGCATAGGGGGTTATGCCACACAAATTAGTGTGGGCAATTGGTATGTTGAATTGAATAAACCAAGTTTTAATCCTCCTAATTGGGTGTTTGGCCCAGCTTGGACACTACTCTACATCTTAATGGGCATTGCTGCTGGCTTAGTTTGGAAAGCTGGACTCAAGCAGGCAAAGGTTAAAAAAGCACTGGGCATTTACTTATTCCAGCTGATGCTAAATTTAAGTTGGTCTGTAGTCTTTTTTGGAAACCAAGAAATTTTTGGCGCGTTAATGATTATATTGGGCTTACTTTTTATGATTATAATGACAATAATTTCATTTTTAAAAGTAAACCGAATTGCAGCCTATTTGTTATTCCCCTACCTTTTTTGGGTACTCTTTGCTAGCCTTTTAAATTTTGAAATCTGGCAATTGAATTAACTATTTATACCAATTTGACTATTAAATGTCGTTAAGAGAGTGAAATTGCTTTTTTCATATATAACGCTGTGAATAATTTGCATCCCGTACGTACGGGACGGAAATTGTGAACAAGGAAGTATATGGAAAAATGAATGAGCTAAATAGCGTCATTTGATGGTTAAATTGGTATTCAACTTGCTGCTATACCTTGAGCTACAACAAAACCGCCTGTCCACGCATTTTGAAAATTAAAGCCTCCAGTTACTGCATCTATATTTAGCATTTCACCAAGCATATAAAGGTTTTTATAGTTTTTTACTGAAAAATCTTTAAAATCAATTTGCTTTAAATCAACGCCCCCAGCAGTTACAAACTCTTCTTTAAATGTACTTTTACCATTAATTTCATACGCGGTATTGGTGAGTTGAGCAGCAAATTTTCTCAATTGCTTATGGGTTAAGTCTTGCGCTTTCGTAGATTCATCTATACCCAATTCTTCCAATAGAAATTTCCATAAACGCTTGGGCAAGTCAAAAGTATATAAATTTCCTATTTGCTTTTGTTTTTCAGTATTTTTCAACTGAATCAAGGCTTCAAAAACTTCCTCTTCATTTTTAGATTTTGTCCAGTTAACATGTAAATCAAATTGATAATTGAGTTTAAAAAGTGTTCTTGCACCCCACGCAGATAGCTTCAATATACAGGGACCTGACATCCCCCAGTGAGTAATTAACAAAGGACCTTCAGAGGTTAATTGTTTTAATTCTGAAGCATTTACATTTTTATTGTTAGCCGTTACTTTTACACTTGCTTCTGTGCTAATTCCCGCCAATTGCTTAATCCTTGATGCATCTTTAAAATCGAAAGTAAATAATGAAGGTACGGGAGAAACAACCTCAATTCCTTTGGTAGATAAAAACTTCCATACCTTAGGACTGCTTCCTGTAGCTAAAATTAAATGTTTGGCAAGAAGCCTATCATCGGTGGTCATTATATTCCAAAGCTGCGTAGCTTCATCAAAGTTGAAATCGGTGAAGGCGGTAGAAGTAAGAATTTCAATTTGGTGTTTTTTACATAAATGGAGAAAGCAATCAATAATTGTTTGCGATTGATCAGATACTGGAAATACCCTTCCGTCATTTTCAATTTTGGTAGCAATCTCATTTTCTTCTAACCAAGCCATCATGTCGCCAGTCATAAATTGATGAAAAGGACCTAAAAGTTCTTTGTTTCCCCTGGGGTAATTTTGAGCTAAAGACTTCGGTTCAAAAACCGCATGGGTTACATTACAGCGCCCACCTCCAGAAATTTTAACTTTTTGAAGTACATGTTGAGTTTTTTCTAAAATCAAAATCTTAGCATTGGGCTGCTGTTCTGCTAACTGAATAGCTGCAAAAAAACCAGCTGCTCCTCCTCCAACAAAAACCGCATCGTATGTATTTTTCAAACCTTCTATTTTAATGCAAAAGTAAGTGAGTTTATTGAAAATACTTTACGAAACCTAAAAAAAGCACAGAAATAAAAAAACATGCCAAAAAAACTAGTCCCTCAAGAATTACTTTTTATTTTTGGGCTTTCAAATTTAGTTTTCAGCAAACAACAAAACGCCTTGAGTAAATACACAAAAGTATTCATTTCATTAGGAAGTAATTTAGGAGATCGATGGCATCATCTTCAGGAAGCAATTGATCAAATTTATCAAAAAATTGGTCTGATAACTCAGGTGTCTCAAGTCTATGAAACACCAGCTTGGGGCTTTGAAGGAAGTCCTTTTTTAAATGCATGTATTGAAATTGAAACGATTTTTTCTGCTGAAAGATGCCTGAAAGAACTACTTGAAATTGAGCTTGAATTAGGGAGAACAAGATTGCCCAATGGCGAGTACTCCAACCGAAGTATTGATTTAGACATTTTATTTTATGGGCATGAAAGCCACCAAAGCCAATCATTAATTGTACCTCATCCTAAACTAACCGAGCGTGATTTTGTTTTAGCTCCGCTGAAAGATATTGCACCAAAGTTTAGCCATCCTAAATTAGGGAATCGAATAATAGAATACTTTAATAAGTTTACTTCTCCATCTATTAAAATAGTAGATGACCTAAAATTAAAAATCCCTCAACTGCCTATTATTCAATACCAATACTTAGCTATTGAAGGGAATATTGGGGCTGGAAAAACCAGTTTAGCGAGTTGTATTGCGCATGATTACAATGCCAAATTTATTCCCGAACGCTTTAAAGATAATCCCTTTTTACCCAAGTTTTACAAAGATCAAAGTCGTTATGCCTTTCCGCTAGAAATGTCTTTTTTAGCCGACAGACACCAACAACTCTTAGATGATATTTCGCAATTTGAATTATTTTCTGAATTTGCTGTTGCCGACTACGACTTCTACAAGTCCTTAATTTTTGCACAAGTTACTTTAGGTGAAGATGAATACCGATTGTACAAGAAGGTTTTTGATATCATGTACAAAGAATTACCTAAACCTGATGCCTACATTTACCTCTACCAAAACACCGAACGATTGCTGAGTAATATCAAAAAACGCGGTCGTGGTTACGAACAAGAAATTCAACCTGAATACCTTGAAAACCTCAACAAAGGCTATTTAAATTTCATTAAAAATCAGCAGTTTTTAAAGGTGAAAATTATAGATATTTCTGAATTAGACTTTGTTGAAAACCGTAAAGACTACCTCCATCTACTTGAAGAAATAGCTGGCTTCTAGCAAATTATAAATTCTGAATTATAAATTTTAATTTGACCCTGTACGTTTTTTAAAGCTTTGCGGCTGTGAGACTGAGTGTAAAAAGTTTAGAGCGAAAGGGGCTATAAAAAACTTAGGCCTTTTAATATAAACCTGTTACCGAAAATGATAACAGGCCATTCAATTCTATGAATACTTTTTAAATTCCTTCTATCACCATCACTAATCGTTACCCTTTCAGGACTTCCCTGTGCTCAGCATGACTAAAAACTAGATTAAACACGTTCAATAACGGCAGCGTATCCTTGGCCAACGCCGATGCAAAGTGTAACTAAGGCGTATTTTTTTTGGGTGAGTTGTAATTCTAATGCAGCGGAATAAGCAATTCTTGCACCAGTAACTCCAAGTGGATGACCCATAGCAATAGCGCCTCCATTAGGGTTAATTCTTGGGTCATCGTCTTTTAGTCCCCAAGCTCTTATACAGGCTAAAGATTGTGCGGCAAATGCTTCATTTAGCTCGATTATATCCATATCGTTCATGGTCAATCCTGCTTTAGCTAAGGCTTTATTCGAAGCTTCAACAGGGCCAATACCCATAATTCGTGGTTCTACACCTACTACCGCAGAACTAATGATTTTAGCCATAGGCTTTAGCCCATAATCTTTAACTGCCTTTTCTGAAGCAATTAAAGTAGCGGCAGCACCATCGTTTAAGCCTGAAGAATTTCCCGCAGTAACACTCCCTTCTTTTTTGAATGCAGGTCTTAGTTTAGCTAAAATTTCTAATTGAGTGTTTGGTTTTACAAATTCATCTTTAGAAAAAATGATAGGGTCTTTTTTTCGCTGTGGAATACTAACGGAAATAATTTCTTTAGCAAGCCTCCCATTTTCTTGTGCTTTGGTTGCTTTCATTTGTGAGTGATAGGCAAAAGCATCCTGATCTTCTCTTGAAATATTGTGAATTTCAACTAAATTTTCAGCTGTTCTTCCCATTCCATCAGTACCATACATTTCATGCATTTTTGGATTGACAAATCGCCATCCAAAGCTTGTATCGTACATTTTAGCATCATTTCCATAAGCTGATGATGGCTTGGCTATGGCGTAAGGTCCGCGCGTCATGTGCTCAACCCCACCCGCAATAAACAAATCGCCATCTCCAGCTTTAATGGCTCTATTGGCGTGAATAATGGCCGAAAGCCCACTTGCACAAAGTCGGTTTACGGTTTCTCCAGGAACACTATGTGGCAAACCCGCCAATAATGAGGCCATTCTTGCTACGTTTCTATTGTCTTCGCCTGCCTGATTAGCACAACCCATGATAACATCATCATAAGCATCTTTTGGTATCACTGGGTTTTTATTGGCCAACTCCTGAATTACTAAAGCGCCTAAATCATCAGCTCTTACGGGTGATAAAGTTCCTTTGTAATTTCCAATTGGTGTTCTAATTCCGTCTATTATATATGCATCCATTTTCTATAGTATTATATTCAATCTAAAGCCAATCGCTTTGAGATTGCTGTTATTAATTCTTGTGTATCTTGAAATTTATTAATCTGTTGATTACTGAGCAAAGTTTCTAAGTCGTAATGATTTTGGTAAAAAATGATTGGAAAATTGTACTTCGGTAAAAATTTTGAAGAAAATTGTTTTTCAAATTCATCTTTATGAAGAAATTTCATTTCAATAGAAGTATTTTTTTTGAATTTTCTCCAGCTTCTTTTCTCGGTCAATTTTCCATACGTAAGTGCACACAAATTACAATCGTAAGTAGAAGGCTTCAGGATTTTGTGGGCAAAATCTAAGCATTGATTTTTTGAATCACTGTTAGCGTTGTAAACAAAAATCAAGGACTGTGTCATTTACTCTTTTTTAAGGTCTAATTTTTCAGCAAAATAATCGCAAAAATCCTTCATAGTTTCCGTCATTTTTTCATCATTGGTGGCACGGTAGTAGGTATCACTCATGGTTACCAAGGTCTGATGAAAAAACTTTTTCATTTCATCCATGGGCATATCTTTTGTCCAAAGATCAATTCTAAGTGTTTCTTGGTTGTGGTGATCCCAAAGCGAAAGCATGACTGCTTTAGCTTCTTCGTTTTCAACCCCACCATCTTGGGCAGACCAAGTTAAGTTTTCTGGGATGTTATTTTCATCGGTTTCTACGTTGACTTGTATGGTTGATTTTTTTGAACTCATTATTTTCTGGGTTTGTAATTTGATTTATTGTATATTTCTTCAGCTTCTAAAGTTAGCATTTCTTCCAGGCTAATTTCATTTTTATCCATAAATGCTTCTACAATTCGGTAGCCAATAAATTGACCAAGTCGCGGTGGACTTTCATTGTCTAATTCCAAGTAAAACTTAGAATAAGGGCCAATATTTATAAAGCGTTCTTTCAGTTTTTGGTCTGAACTGTATAATAAAGATTTTTCTACAAAATATTTCCAGATTTGTGCTTCATTGGCATACGCCCAATCCAATTCAGCTGTGGTATAATCAAAGGCAAAATGAGGTTCCTGAAAGCGCTGTAATAAACTTTTAATGTATAGGATTTTTCCGTGATGCACCATGGTGGACAAGAATTTTCTTGAGGTGCTTCTTGGTACTAATTTTTCAGCATACACTTGAGCTACATCAGAAATTAAATAGTCAGGAGTTTGTAACCTAGCTAAATAACTAGCAAAACCTTCATAAAAGTGATGCTCCTCTCCCAGGTAATTATCTAAGGAAACCAAAAGTATATCTTCATTTAAAATCACTTTATTTCTGTAGTCCACTTCTTCAGCTAAGGTGATAATTTTAGGTGTAGGAATTTGAGGAAAATAATACTTTAAATGCTGAAATAATTTTTCTAATTCGGCTTGTTCGTTTTCAAAGGAAGGGAATGCTTTACTTACTTCTGTATTAATTTCTGCTTGAAGCGTATCTTTCATTTTTTCAATATAAGCTTCATTGGGCACCTCTTCAGAAAAAAGCATGGGGTAATTGTTTTTCAGTTGAATAAGGTTTGAAGGCGTGGCGGAAGCAAATTCTTGGTCAAAGCGATTGATTTCTATTTCAACGGGGATAGCCGCAATTTCTTGAGCAACTTGGTCTTCTTTTTGACAAGCCGAAAAAAATAACATTAAAATCAAGCAGCAAAGCCTATACTTTGAATACATAAAAAAATTTTCTTGCAAAGCTAATGATTTAAAATGAGTTGATTTATTGGGTTTTAAGAAGTATTAAGAAGTTAAGGCTTTAGAAAAAATCAAATATATTTTTAAGCGACTAACTAACTTGCGAAATTGTATGATTTTTTTTTATTAGAGTAATTCCTTATCAGGTTTGATTATTCATTTTTATAGACAAAGAAAAATAAAGCAACTAAACAGCTTCATTTGATGGTTCATTTAGCATGAGTGAGAAGATGAACTAAACTTCTGTTAAGCCTATTTAGAATCAATCAAAATGTTTATCTTTGCTGCGAGGAAAGATTTGACTGATTGCAACCTCTAAAAATGCTAAAGCAGCTTCTTCATTTTTGGAATGCCTCCAGTCTTCTTTTTAGTTGAATTAAAATTGTAAAAATATGCCTTATTTATTTACCTCAGAAAGTGTTTCTGAAGGTCATCCCGATAAAATAGCAGATCAAATTAGTGATGCTTTACTAGACTATTTTTTAGCCTTTGATGAAGATTCTAAAGTAGCTTGTGAAACACTTGTAACCACAGGTCAAGTAGTTTTAGCGGGTGAAGTAAAAAGCAACACCTATATTGATGTACAACAAGTAGCTAGAGATGTGATTAATGATATTGGTTATACCAAAGGTGAATACCGATTTAGCGGTGATTCATGTGGGGTGATTTCCCTCATTCATGAACAATCTCCCGAAATTAACCAAGGTGTTGATAAAAAAGCGAAAGAAGAGCAAGGCGCAGGCGACCAAGGAATGATGTTTGGTTACGCCACCAATGAAACCGATAATTATATGCCGCTTGCTCTAGCCATTTCTCATCGCATTATGATTGAATTGGCAAAATTAAGAAGAGAGCATACTGAAATCACTTACTTAAGACCTGATGCCAAAGCGCAAGTAACTATTGAATATAGTGATGACAACGTGCCTCAAAAAATAAATACCATTGTAGTTTCTACTCAGCATGATGAATTTGACGAAGATGATAAAATGCTTAATCAAATAGCTCAAGATGTCAAAAACATATTGATTCCAAGAGTAAAGACTTACTTTAATGAAGAAGTACAGCAACTATTTGATTCTGAAATCACATATCACGTCAATCCTACTGGAAAATTTGTGATTGGCGGACCTCATGGAGATGCGGGCCTGACGGGTCGAAAAATTATAGTTGACACCTATGGTGGGAAAGGCGCTCACGGAGGTGGTGCTTTTTCTGGAAAAGACCCGAGTAAAGTAGATCGTTCAGCAGCTTATGCTACAAGACATATTGCCAAGAACTTAGTGGCTGCAGGAATTGCTGATGAAGCTTTAGTGCAAGTTTCTTATGCTATTGGAGTAAAAGAGCCTGTATCGCTTAACGTAGAAACTTACGGAACCGCAAAAGTTGATTTAATGGATGGCGAAATTGCTAAAAAATTAGAAGCAATTTTTGATTTAACCCCTGCTGGTATTGAAAATAGATTAAAGCTTAGAAACCCTATCTATCGTGAAACAGCAGCTTACGGCCACATGGGACGCCCCTACAGAAAAGAAAGAAAAGTTTACAAATCAAATTATTCTGGTGAAGTTACTAAAGAGGTTGAATTGTTTACTTGGGAAAAATTAGACTACGTAGATAAGCTGAAAGAGGCTTTCGAAATATAGTAAAGCATCTACAAGTTAAAAATAAAAAGTGCTTCAACCAAAATTGAAGCACTTTTTATTAAGAAAAAATCTGACTTATCTATTTCTTTGGAATCTGCTGAAGTACTTCTTTGGTAAACTTCCAAAACTTCTGCATAGATGAAATGCTTGCTCTTTCGTCTGGCGAGTGTGCTCCACGAATTGTAGGGCCAAATGAAATCATATCCATTTCAGGATAGTGACTTCCTAAAATTCCACATTCTAAACCAGCATGACAAGCAGCAATATTGGCTTTTTCGCCATTTTGATTTTGATAAATCTTATCTAAAACCTTCAGTATGCTTGAATCTGGATTAGGAGCCCAACCTGGATAATCACCGGTTAATTCAACTTCAAAACCAGCCAATTCAAAACTTGAGCGCAAACTATTAGCTAGATCAATTTTATTAGATTCTACAGAAGACCTGGTTAAGCAATGTACTTCGGCTGTGCCGCCTTTGACTTCAATTCTAGCTATATTATTTGAAGTTTCTACTAAGCCGTCAATATCTGGACTCATTCTATAAACGCCATTATGAGCGGCATAAACTGCTTTCAAAAAACCTTCTTGTACGCCAATATCCATGACCATTTCTGGCATTTTTGAAGGCTGTATGGTAATTTCCATGTGTGGCTCTATACTTTTATACTCTTGTTTAATTTCGTCAATCAAGATTTTCATTTCTTCTAGAAAAACTGCTTTGTGTAGTTGATCTACCACTACTACAGCCTGACTTTCTCTAGGGATGGCATTTCTTAATCCACCACCAAAAAGATGGGCAATTCGAAGTCCAAAGTTAGTGTAAGAATCAAACAACAAACGATTTAATAGTTTGTTTGCATTAGCTAATCCTTTAATGATATCCATACCCGAATGCCCGCCTTGCAGTGATTTAATTTTGATTTCAAAAGCCTCAACTTGACTTGGCACAGGTTCTTGTTTATAAGTTCTTATGGCCGATAAGTCAACACCGCCGGCACAGCCTATTCCTATTTCATCATCTTCTTCTGTATCTAAGTTTAAAAGAATTTCGCCTTTTAGAATAGTTGGATCTAATTCTTTGGCTCCTGTCATTCCCGTTTCTTCGTCAATAGTAAACAAGGCTTCAATAGGCGGATGTGCAATATCTTCACTTTCCAAAATAGCCATAATAGTAGCAACGCCAAGGCCATTATCAGCACCTAGAGTAGTTCCTTTTGCACGAACCCAATCGCCATCAATATACATATCTATTCCTTGGGTTTCAAAATTGAATTCTGTATCGTTATTTTTTTGATGAACCATATCCAAATGCGATTGCAAAACAATGCTTTTTCGGTTCTCCATTCCTTTAGAAGCAGGTTTGGTAATCACCACATTTCCAATAGCGTCCTTTTGAGTTGGAAGTCCAAGTTTTTTTCCAAAATCGAGCATAAAAGCAATCACACGCTCTTCTTTTTTGGAAGGCCGTGGCACTTCATTCAAGTCGGCAAAATTCTTCCAGACGGCCTTTGGTTCAATAGTTCTAATATCTTCATTCATAAAATTCAAATTTTCACAAAAATAAGAAAGATAAAAAGGAAAAATTGAGAATTAAGAAATATATTGGAGTATAAAATCAAATTACTAATATAGCAAGTGATAAAATTAACATTGTAAAGGCTGGAAATGACTTTTTAGGCTCGTCCTTTACTTTTATGTGCATTCCAATTGCACCAAGCATTAAAAAGCCAATACCTGCAGCTGAAATTTCGACAATACTAGGGAGAAAAATTCCTGCTATTAGTCCTATAGCGAATAGCAACTTTAGACCTCCTACTAAATACATCATGGTTTCATTTAAGCCATAAACTTCAAATTCTTTTTTCATACTCGGAGCATCTGCGCCTCGAAAGGGAGTGGATTTATTAAATCTGAACAACCAAACATTGAAAATAGTTGCAGCAACAATTACCTGAATAATGATTTTTAAGTACTCCATAGTTTTTCTTTCAAATATAACCATGACTAACTGAAAAACTAATCATTTAAAAAACAATTAATAAATCAAAATTCAAAAATCCAAATAAATAAAGATTTACCCATTTTTTAACCCTTTATATAAGGTTAATCAAAAACTAATACTCATATTAAATAAAAAATTAAAAATGGAAAAAGTAATGATTATTGGAGCCAACGGCACAACGGGAAGAATAGTTAGTAAAATACTAGCTAATTCAAAAAAATACTAAGCAATAGCCATGATTAGAAAAGTAGAACAGACTGAATTTTTTAACAAACTTGGAGTTGAAACCTGTATAGGCGATTTAGAACAGGATTTTAGTAACTGTTTTAACTGCATCGACAAAGTTATTTTTGCAGCAGGATCGGGAAGCAAAACTGGCCCAGAAAAAACAACAAGTGTTGACCAAGAAGGAGCTAAGAGAGCGGTGAATTATGCTGAAAAAAACAAGCTCAAAAAGTTTGTTATGCTAAGCAGTATTGGAACCTATCAACCCGAAAAAGCAGGCGACTTAGAACATTACATTAGAGCTAAAAAAGAAGCTGATGAGTATTTAAGAAAAAGTAAACTTAGTTTCAGTATTGTTCAGCCTGAGGGATTAACTAATGAAAAAGCTTCAGGTAAGGTCAAAATGGCTAAACAATTAAGTGATTACGGTTCTATTTCACGAACTGACGTAGCTCATATTCCAATTGAATGTTTAACTGATGATGTGCTGCTAATAAAAAATCTTTTGAAGTAATTGAAGGGAACGATGCTATTAAAAACGCTGTTTCTAACATTTATTCAATAACAAAAAGCCCTTTGAAAAAAGGGCTTTGGTATATACTATGTAAAAGCGATTTTATTTTTTAAATTTAGAATACTTATTCTTAAATTTATCGATACGTCCAGCGGTATCTACCAATTTCTTTTTACCTGTGTAAAAAGGATGTGAAGTTCTAGAAATTTCTAGCTTAATCAATGGGTATTCAACACCATCAACATCTATAGTTTCTTTTGCCTCAGCTGTAGATTTAGTCAAAAATATCTCATTGTTTGACATATCTTTAAATGCTACTAATCTATAATTCTCTGGGTGTATGCCTGCTTTCATCTCTTTTCTATTCTTTAAAAATTCAGTGTGCAAATTTAATCAATCTTATTTATCTAACAAATTTAATTTCAACTATTTTTAATGAAGTTTCAACTTTCAATAAATTCATCTAGTAAAACAGTAGAAATTGAATTGAAAACAAACAACTTATTGGTTTTCAAGCTCAAATACTTTATTTAATAAAGCCACAGTATCATCGGTAGAACCATTAGCGCTTCTTAAGTGTGAGGCAAAACTACGCGTGATTTTGTGAATGATTCGATCTGAAATCAACTTGGCTTGTTCTTCATTAAAAGCTTCAAATTTTTTAGACTGATAATCTAATTCTTCATCTTTAAATAATTCAAATTTTTCTTTCAAGGCTTTAATGGTGGGGGCAAACTTACGCGTATCTAACCATTCATAAAATTCAGCTTTAACCTCATCAATTATAGTTTCCGCTTGAGGAATATAGGCTTTTCTTTTAGAAAGTGTTTCATCAGTCAACTTAGACAGATGATCCATGTGTAATAAATTCACATTAGTTAATTCATTCACGTTATCATTTACATTTTTAGGTATCGATAAATCTAAAATAAGTAAAGCTTTTTTGGTGTGAATTAATTCTTTAGTAATTGTAGGATGCTGAGCACCTGTAGCAACAATAAGTATATCAGATTTTCTGATTTCGGCTTGAAGTTCAGAAAAATCTTTAACTTCTAAATTAAATTTACCGGCTACTTCTTCAGCTTTATCTTTGGTTCTATTAATTAAAGTAATATTTTTATTGTGAGTGTGCTTCACTAAGTTTTCACAAGTATTTCTTCCAATTTTCCCTGTTCCAAATAATAAGATATTTTTGGTGGTAGAAAAATCGATTTTATCCATAATATATTGAACTGAAGCAAAAGAAACCGATGTTGCTCCAGATGAAAGTGCGGTTTCATTTTTAATTCTTCTACTTGTTTGAATTACCGAATTAAAAAGTCGTTCTAAAAAAGCATTAGACATTTCGCGCTTTTTAGAAAGGATAAAAGCAGATTTCATTTGAGAAATAATCTCAAAATCACCCAATATCTGACTATCCAAGCCTCCGCCTACTCTAAACATGTGGGCAATAGCTAAATCATCTTTATAGATGTACCCCACTTCTTTAAAAGTTTCTTTATTACCCAAGCTGTGTGCACAAAGCAAATCAATTAATGTGCTCACTTCATCACAAAAACCGTACAACTCGGTACGGTTACAGGTAGAAGTTACCACCACTGCATCTAAGCCCTTAGTTTTGGCATCTTCTAATAAGGCATTTCGTTGCGCTAAACTTAAGCTAAACTTTCCGCGTACAAATGCATCGGCCTTTTCGTAGCTCAAACCTACGGCAAAGAAACTTTTAAAATTTGATACTTGATACATTTGCATGTATTATAATTTTGACGCAAAAATAAATCATAAGCTTATTTTAAAATAACGCTCAAAGTTCTTTTTGTGTTGAAAAAAGGTTTTTCTTTGAATTTGTGATAAATATCATCTATTTGCCCTAGATTTGCCTTATAGTAAGGCTTAACGAAACAACTAATTAGAATGATTCTAAATAAAATAAAGTAAAATTATGACACCTCAAGCAAAAAATGTCGCTATAAGTTCAGAGCAACTTTTTGAAGTTAATGAAGACTTTACCTTATTGCATATTAAAAATAATTCATCAGATAATCAATGTTTTACCCACCCTATAAATGAAAACTACATTCAATTTCATTTCTGTGTAAAAGGCAAAGTAAAATTCAATTTTAACCAAGGACGTTATGCCATAGATATTTTAGAAGACCAATCCTTATTGTTATACAATCCAGAAAAAGGTTTACCTATCAACTTAGAGGTTTATCAAGATTCTTGGATGGTAAGTGTTTTGGTTTCAATTAAAAAATTACACCAATTATTTTCTAGGGAGGCATCATATATCGACTTCCTTACCGATGAAAATCGCGATAAAAAATACTACAAACAAGGTGAAATTTCTCCAGCAATGGCTGTTGTTTTAAGTCAGATTCTAAATTATAATATGCATGCTTCAGTCAAAGAAATTTATTTAAAAGGAAAGGCATATGAATTATTAGGTCTGTTTTTTAATCGACCAGAAGAGGCCGATATTGAACAATGTCCTTTTTTAGATGATGAAGACAATGTGAAGCGAATTAAATTAGCTAAGGAAATTATTATTCAGCGCATGGTAAGTCCGCCAAGCTTAAATGAACTAGCCGAAGAGGTTGGCTTAAGTTTAAAAAAACTAAAAGAAGGCTTTAAAGAAATTTACGGTGACACTGCTTATTCTTTTCTTTTGGATTACAAGATGGACTATGCAAGGAAGTTATTGGAGCGTGGCAAACACAATGTAAACGAAGTTGGTTTAGCAGTAGGCTATAGCACGTCAAGCCATTTTATAGCAGCCTTTAAAAAGAAGTTTGGTACCACTCCAAAAAAATACATTCAGGATTAAAATACATCTATGGATTATTCCAAAAAAAATAAATCATACACTCTAGATGAAGCCAAATTAAGACTGGCTAAATACTGCACTTACCAAGACCGTTGCCATTTTGAAGTTGAAAAAAAACTCAATGAAATGCGGATGATTCCGGCTGCTCAGGAAGAAATCATTATTTTTTTAATGCAAGAAGGCTTTTTAAACGAAGAACGATTCACAAGAAGTTTTATCAGAGGAAAGTTTTATTCCAAAAACTGGGGTAAAACTAAAATTAATCAACAGCTAAGATTAAAACGTATTCCTCAAAGTTTGATTATTTTGTGCATGGATGAAATTAAACCAAGTGATTACTTTAAAACTTGTTTATCATTAGCTGAAAAAAAATTAAAACAACTTGAAGGTCAAATAACTCTAAAAAACAAACAAAAAATTCAATCTTACCTCTATCAAAAAGGCTATGAAAGTGAACTAATTTACGAATGTTTGAATGAATTGAAGTAAAAAAAATAAATTATTTGAAGAATAACATTCAACTTGAATTTACTGCTAAAAAAAATGTTCATCATTAAAAAATTCTCTTTTAAAACTAATCATTATAGAAATTACTAACTTAGCAACTTCTACTAAATCTGGAAAAATGAGCAAACTAAGAAAAGTTTTATGGGGTATTTTCATTTTTATTGCCATTACACTTTTGGGGCTATATGCAACAGGTTACGAATATATTTTGAAAGGCGTAAGAGTGGTTTATATGACAGGACATTCTACAGCTTTTATCGATGATCATAAGTATTTTGATAATCGCGTCATTGACAATGCAACCCCTCAACCACTAACTAAGCATCCTCACTACAATCAAACTTCAAGTACAAAACGATTAGACAGTATTAATCAAACTTTAGGAACAATAGCTTTTCTCATTATTAAAGACGATGAAATATGGTATGAAAATTATCATCAAGACTATGGACCTACTAGTCAAACTAATTCGTTTTCAATGGCTAAAAGCATAACATCTATGCTCTTAGGAAAAGCCATAGAAGACGGTTTTATAAAAGGTTTAAACCAAAAGGTAATCGATTTTTTTCCAGATTTAAAAGGGGAATATGCTAAAGAACTTAGCGTAGGTGATTTAGCCTCCATGTCCTCGGGATTAAACTGGGATGAAGATTATTATTCGCCTTTTTCCATGACAGCACAAGCTTATTACGACAACCATATTCGCGATTTAATTTTAAGCCTAGAAGTCACTGAAGCGCCTAACCAATCCTTTAAGTATTTAAGTGGAAATACTCAACTTTTAGGAATGCTCATTGAAAAAGCCGTCAATCAACCGCTTTCCAATTATTTAAGTAGTTCATTTTGGAAACCTCTAGGAATGGAAAATCATGCTTTGTGGCAACTTGATGGATTAGATAGCGGAATGGAAAAAACCTATTGCTGCATTTCTTCCAATGCCAGGGATTTTAGTAAAATTGGAATGCTCTACAAAAATCAAGGGCAATGGAATGGAAAACAACTACTTAATTCAAAATTCACAGCTCTTTCTACCCAAGCTAAATTTGAAGATTCTCCGGAATACGGCTACGGATTTTGGCTGAGTAACCACCTTGGCAAACAAAGCTTTATCATGCGTGGTATTCTAGGGCAATACGTAATTACTATTCCTGAAGACGACCTAATCATTACAAGATTAGGCCACCAGAGAAGTCAGGAAAAAATCAATAACTTCCCTAAAGACATGTACATTTATATGGAAGAAGCCTACCAAATGTTGAACTCAAAAAATTAATCCATGTTAGAAAAAATCAATCTTGAACACATTTTATTTCTGGATATTGAAACCGTTCCAGAAGCAGAAAATTACACCGATTTAAGCCCATTAAAACAACAACTATTTGCCGATAAAACAGCTTATCAAAGAAAGGAGGATTTTACGCCAGAAGAGTTTTACGAACGTGCTGGAATTTGGGCTGAATTTGGAAAAATTGTTTGTATTTCTGTAGGCTATTTTAGACTAAATGGAACAGAACGACAACTACGCCTAAAAACTTTTCACGGAGAAGAAAAAGATTTACTAATCGAATTTAAACAGCTTCTAGAATCACACTTTTATCATCCCTATCACCTACTCTGCGCGCATAATGGAAAAGAATTTGATTTTCCTTACATAGCTAGAAGAATGATTATTTTAGGAATTGCTTTGCCTAATAAATTGCAATTATTTGGAAAGAAACCTTGGGAAATTCCACATTTAGATACCTTAGAAATGTGGAAGTTTGGCGATTATAAACATTATACTTCTTTAAAATTACTTACAGAAATTTTACACGTCCCTTCTCCCAAAGATGATATTGATGGAAGTGAAGTAGCTAAAGTATTTTACCAAGAAAAAAATATTGACCGGATTATTACTTATTGTGAAAAAGATGTAGTGGCCATTGCTCAAATTTTCTTGCGTTACCGACAAGAAGAATTGTTAGAAGAAGACGAGATTAAAGTGGTGGGATAAAATCAACTAAGCTTCAAGAAAACTTGAGGCTTAGTTGAAAAATTGATATCAATTAAGCGACTTAAATCAATCCAAATTGCTCAAAGTGGTGATTAAAGTGTTTTCTGTTCAATAATTTCCATTCAAAATAAGTCAATTCTCCAAAAACAACATTTTTTGTAGTAGTTTCTGGGTGTTCTCTGAAGAATTTTTCAAAAGCCTCATAGGCCTCATAAAAATTTTCTTTAGCCTTGGCTAAGTCATTGTGTTTTAATTCTTCTAAGTCATTTTCTTTCAGTAATGGCATTTTATAATTATGTGGCATTTTTTCATAATTATAAAGTGTTTCCTGTACTTTTTCCAGGTATTCTTGAGGTGTAGCCACTTCAAAATCTGAAATTTCACCTGTAGCAATGCGTAGTCCCATTTCCAAATGTTCTACCATGTGCTGGGGTGTCATTATTCCCCAATTAGCTTTAGCATCTTCAGTTAAAGCGCTTATTTTTTGTTGTAAGAAGTTTAGATCTATCTCATGAAAAGTAGTTTGTTTTTTCTGTACCATGGTCAAAATAGTAGCAATAGCCACTAATTTATCTTCTTCTTCAACAGCCTCAACATCAAACACTTCTACATACCACTTTACAATTCCACTTGGCAATTCTTTCCCTTTTTGGTCGCGATCAACTTTTTCCTTACAAGTAAGGCGAACATTAATTGTATCATTGTGGTATAAAGGCCTTAAAAATCGTATTTCTTCTAAACCATAGTTAGCCGCAACAGGACCTTTATTTGGATATACAAATAAACCAGCCGCAGCCGAAATAATGAAATAACCGTGAGCTGTACGTTGTTCAAAAATACTTCCTTCTAACGAAGTAATATCCGTATGTGCATAAAAGTGATCCCAAGTTAAATTTCCGAAGTTGATGATATCGGTATCGGTTAAGGTTCGGTTATGGGTTTGCAATGACATTCCTGGCTTAATTTCATCCCAATGATAAGCAAAAGGATGTTTTTCAGCTGGCTTATAATCGGCTTTAGCCTGATAAATCCCAGTAATTTCGGTTAAGGTTGTTGGACTGCCTTGAATAGCGCATCGTTGCATGTAATGTTTAATTCCTCGTTTACCACCCATTTCTTCACCTCCACCAGCACGGCCAGGCCCGCCATGAACCAAGGTAGGTAAAGGTGACCCGTGGCCAGTGCTTTGTTTGGCTGATTCTCTATTTACTGATAGTATTCTTCCGTGATGAGAAGCAGCGTTTATAGTATATTCACGAGCTATTGAATTATCATTGGTAAAGATTGAACTTACCAAAGAGCCTCTTCCTTTTTTAGCAAGGGCAACGGCTTCATCAAGGTTTTTGTAGGGCATAAGCGTACTTACGGGACCAAATGCTTCAGTAACATGAGCCGCTTCATTCTTAAAAGGCTCGTCTTCTCTTAGTAAAATTGGTTTTATAAAAGCACCCTTTTTAAAATTCGCGCCAACCGCTTCAGCAGGCTCAAAATCGCCGTAAACAAGTTGGGCTGTTTTAGTAATTTCACTCACTTTTTGCTTAACGTCCTCTACTTGCTTTTTATCAATTAAGGCACCCATTCGTACTTCTTTTAAACGTGGGTCACCTAGGCTAGTTTTATCCAGAGCTTTTCCTAAAGCAATTTGCACATCCTCCATCAGGTGTTCGGGCACTAAAATTCTTCTAATTGCGGTACATTTCTGTCCGCATTTAATAGTCATTTCATTTTTTACTTCTCGAATAAACAATTTAAATTCAGGAGTACCAGGGACAGCATCTTCACCTAGAATAGAGGCATTTAATGAATCGGCTTCCATAGTAAATGGCACGGCTTCTTGAGTTAAACGAGGATGAACTTTAAGCAGTCTTCCTGTAGAAGCCGAACCAGTAAACGTAACTATATCTTGCGATTCAACAGAATCTAAAATAGTTTTGGCGGTTCCGCTAATGAGCTGTAATGCACCTTCTGGTAAAATTCCAGAAGCAATAATTTCTTTAACTACAGCTTCCGTAAGGTAAGCCGATTGTGGAGCGGGTAAAACTACGGCTGGAACACCGGCCATCCAATTAACCGCACATTTTTCTAGCATTCCCCAAACGGGGAAATTAAAGGCATTAATATGTACAGCAACTCCTTCTTTGGGGACCAAAATATGATGGGCCATAAATTTACCGCCACGCGACAAATCGATGGGCTCTCCCTCTACATCAAAGGGCTGATTAGGAAAGAGTTTTCTCAATGAAGCATTGGCAAATAAATTCCCAAAACCTCCGTCAATATCAAACCAAGAATCAATTTTTGTAGCTCCTGTGCGGTAGCTAATTTCATAAAAATGTTTTTTCTTTTTTTGAAGGTAAAAAGCTAGCGATTTAAGCATATTACCACGCTCTTGAAATGTCATTTTACGAAGGGCATTAGCCTTTTCTCTTCCGTAAGCTAAAACTTCAGGAATATCAAAGCCTTCTACGTTTACATTAGTAAAATGTTCACCCGTTACCGAATCAAAAATGGGGTGTCCTTCGCCTTTTCCTTGGGTCCAATTGCCTTGAATATAACTTTGTGTTGTTTGTTGCATAGTGTTCATTATTTTAACTGAAATCACCTGAAGCGAAATCGTTTGAATGTTTATATAAGAAATTCAAATATAAGTAAAATTAGTTGGCATTTGAGCAAGACCTACTTGGTCTTTATTGAATCTTAAAGGAATTGAAAACCTCTGAAGAATACTTGCTATGCTTCAAAATATAGGTAAATTGAAATTACAAGCCACGTTCTTTCTGAATTCGCTCATAAGCATCCTGCACCTTGTTGAATTTTTCTTGAGCGCCTTTTTGGTAGGCTTCATCCATGTGCTGTAATTTATCTGGATGGTATTTTTTGGCCATTTTCCTATAAGCCTTCTTTACCTCATCATTAGAAGCTGAAGATTCAATTTCAAGAATTTTGTATGCATCGTCTGCCGATTTAAAGAACATAGCTTTTATGCTTTCATAATCATTTCTTCCAATATTGAGGTGATTGGCAATTTGTAAGAGCGTTTGTTCTTCTGCTGTAGAGACGTGCCCATCAGAATTTGCAATGTTAAATAAGAAATGTAGGACTTGTAAACGAACTTCGTATCTTAGCCTTGGACGAATGAAATCACATATTTTTTCTGCTGAAATTTCTCGGTTTTTAACTACTTCATTAAAAGTTCTAAAAGTGGCATTAGCTCTTTCTTTTCCGTAGGATTGAACAAAGTATTTCCTTACAAAATCTAACTCAGATTGTTTTACTTTTCCATCAGACTTAATAACTAAGGAAGCTAGTGAAAGTAAATTTAACTCAAAATCTTTAGGGGTTACACTTTGACCTCCAAAAGGATTGGCATTTCCTCCGGTGTTAATTCGTATTTGTGATTTAAAAAAAGTATCTAAAACCGAACCAATAAAAAAGCCAACAAGGGCTCCAAGGAAGCCTCTAAACCCAAATCCAATGATGGCACAAATCCATTTAAACATAAAAATAATTATTGGTGCAAATATATAACAAGCTTTAAATTATGCTAGGACATTTTGTATTTAGTTAACCGATAAAATTACAGCTAAATAACTTACTAGATTACACAAAAAAATTAGCACTTAATTTATATGATTTACCTTCTTTAAAAAATTGTCTTCGTTGGTTGTTTTATAAGCCTTTTCAGCTGTTTTTTTAGCTTTTTGAGTTTGGTCGGTTTTCAAGTATAAATCTACCAATTTCTGATAGGTAAGTGTTGATTTTCTTAAGCTTACTGCTTTTTTATAATAATTTTCTGCGGCTTTAAAATCTTTTTCTTCTTCAGCAATTAGTCCTTTAGTAAGTGCTCCATCAACCGGGCTTATCTCTTCAAGTTCATTTGCGTAAGACCTCGCTTTTTCTATGCTACCTCCAATTATGCTTGGTAACTCAAGATATAATTGCACTAAAGCCCATCTTACCTCAATGTGATTAGGGTCCAGTCTTGCTGCTTTATTTAAATGCTTTTTTACGTCTTCAACTAAAAAAACTGCCTTAAACTTATTTAGAGTTTTTGCGTAAAGCCCCAAGGCACCTCCATACTTAAAATTATAATCGGCGTTGGAGGGAGCTATATTCACTAGTTCAGAATAATATGTTGATGCCCTTTCCCAATTTTCTTTTTCGGCATATATTTTACCCATTAAGCTCAGAGCTTTTTCATCTTTAGGATTTTCTTTTACTATTTGCTCAAGTGTTTGAATAGCTTTTGCTGAATTTCCAGATTGGTAGAAATCTTGAGCTTCTTGAAGCCCTTGTGCAGTTCCCCAATGAAAAACAAAAACAATCAAAACGAAGTTGATAATTTTCATTGTGTAGTATATTAATTAATTTTTAACTGAAGTCTTTTCTTCAGAGGAGTTTCTTGTGGGCGGATAATTTTTTAAAGTCATGCTAACAGTTTCAGCAAGAAATTGATGCATTTGTTCATCGTTAAAGCTAGCTTTCATTTTTCGCTCTACTACACCTTGCCAAATCAATTCATTGGTAAGTGCATCGGCAACTTCTATTGTTAAAGCAATAACAGGATGATTTCCTTGTGGAGTTTTTGTACCTACAGCTCCGCCAATAGCTCCTCCGTAAACACCTAAACTGACTCCCATAGATGTTGAGCTTAGTTGTTGGTAGTATTCTACATAAAAGTTAATGGAGGATTTAGCAATAAGCGTGCTTGATAATCCTTTTTCAGTTAAATTTTCTTCAATAGCATCTAAAACAACCTCATCTTCTTCAGGGGTTAAGCCAGAATTTGGGTTATAAAAATTAAAAGTTGAATACTTAGTAAAGTCTGTACTTTCATCATAATCAACAAAAGATTTAGAAGATTTACAAGAAACTAGTAAAACTACAAGCATAAACAAGCTAGTTAATTTCATAATTAAGAATTTTGACTAAAATAGTCAATTGTAAGATATAAATTAAACATTTATAAAAAAATTAAACTTGCTTATTTAAGTTTTCCCAGAGTATATCTTTTAATTGCTGAAGACCTGTCTGCGCTACTGAGGAAATGAAAATATACTTCATTCCTTGAAAATCTCCTTTAATTGAGTTGTTAATTTCTTCTTTTAATTCCGCGTCTAGCATATCCGATTTAGAAATAGCTATAATTCTATCTTTATCAAGCAATTCAGGATTATAGCGTCTAAGTTCATCTTCAAGAATTTGGTATTCCTTCACTATATCGTCTGCATCTGCAGGGATAAGAAACAGCAAGGTTGAGTTGCGTTCAATATGTCTTAAAAAACGGTGACCAAGTCCTCGCCCTTCAGCTGCTCCTTCAATAATTCCAGGAATATCTGCCACCACAAAAGATTTAAAATCCCGGTATTTTACAATACCCAAATTAGGTTTTAACGTGGTAAATTCATAATCGGCTATCTTTGGTTTGGCTGCGGTAATAACAGAAAGCAATGTGGATTTACCTGCATTAGGAAAACCTACCAGGCCTACATCGGCCAAAATCTTAAGTTCTAGGGTAATATCATTTTCTTCACCTTCAATTCCAGGTTGAGCGTATCTTGGAGTTTGATTGGTTGAGGTTTTAAAATGTACATTTCCTCGCCCTCCTTTACCTCCTCTAGCAACTATAAATTCTTCTTTATCTTCAGTTATTTCTTTGATGATTTTATTGGTATTGGTATCTCTAATTACCGTTCCTAGAGGAACTTCTACATAAACATCCTGCCCGTCTGCGCCAGTACTTTCCTGTTTTCCGCCATCACCCCCATGTGTAGCTCTAAGGTGTCTTTTAAATTTTAAGTGGAAGAGCGTCCACATTTCTTTATTTCCTTTTACAATTACATGACCTCCTCGACCACCGTCTCCTCCATCAGGTCCTCCTTTGGGAATATATTTTTCTCTTCTTAGGTGAGAAGAACCTTTTCCTCCCTTTCCGGATTGGGTATGGATTTTTATATAATCAACAAAATTTCCTTCGGTCATGTGAATTTTAATTTAACAGCAAAAGTACGCAAAATAATGGCAAGTTAAATGTATGGATTATTTTGATAAAAAATTAAAGCGGACTTAAACAAGCCCGCTCTAATTGGTAAATATTATTAAGTAATTAAAGCTTATCAATTACTTGACTTAAGCGTTGGGTGATTTCCTCAATGCTTCCCACACCATCAACGCCAAAATACTTATCCTGTTTTTTATAGTATTCCTTTAAGATTGCGGTTTCGTTATAATAAACTTTAATTCTGTTTCTAATTACCGACTCGTCTGCATCATCTGCTCTACCAGAAGTTTTTCCGCGTTCTAGAAGTCGTTTTACGAGCACCTCATCATCAACTTCTAAGGCAATCATAGCATTTACCTGAGTCCCTTTTTCATCCATTAATTGTTGTAATGCATCAGCTTGAGCTTCAGTTCTAGGAAAACCATCAAAAATATAACCTTTTGCGGTATCAATGCTTTTATCTACTTCTGCTGAAAGCATATTAATGGTGACTTCATCGGGGACTAATGCGCCTTGATCAATGAAAGATTTAGCTTTCTTACCTAGCTCTGTTTTGTTTTTAATGTTGTATCTAAAAACATCTCCTGTAGAAATGTGTACTAAATTGTATTTTTCTTTAAGTACATCGGCTTGAGTACCTTTCCCTGCACCTGGAGGGCCAAATAAAACAATATTAATCATTGTGTTGTTGTTTAAGTTGATATATTTCGGGTAAATTTCTTCCTAATTCGTTGTAATCTAAACCATAACCAACAATAAAATTATTGGGAATAGCCAAACCTACGTAATCAATTTCTATTTCTTTGGTATATGCTTCGGGTTTCAGAAACAAGCTTGCTGTCTTATAGGATTTTTGTTCGCCTTGCTGAAGTCGCTTTACAATTAAGCTTAATGTGTTACCTGTATCTACAATATCTTCTACAAGAATCAAATCTCGATTTTCAATTGCTGAAAAGTCGAGTAAAGTTTGCACCTCTCCTGAAGTAGAAGTACCTTCATAAGACTTATAACGAACAAATTGAATTTCACATGAACCTGGATAATGCTTTACTAAATCTGAAAGAAACATAAACGCCCCATTCAAAACACCTACAAATACTGGACATTTATCTTTATAATCTTGATAAATTTGATGAGCTAACTCAACTACCGTCTCCTGAAGTTCGTTAGCAGAAATGTAAGGTTCAAATTCTAAGTCGTGTAATTTTATCATACTGCTTGTTTGCATGACAAAAATACACTTTTTTTAGTTTTTTTTGTCTGTTGAAAGCATGAGTTTTGTCAGGTAGGGGGTAATACCATTTATCAATTGAAATTACCGCAATAAAACGCCCTTTTTCCCGAAACGGTCGGGACAGGCTATTTTCTTTTACAATAATTTCAGATAATAACTGGTATAAATTAAAGATGAAACCCCTTAAGTTATAATCGGAAAGATTTATTCAAGTTTGTAAAAAACTAATTTTGATTCATTAACTAGAGTTTGAAAAATTGACCTTTACTAATTTCAATCTTATTATTCAATTCTATAATCCTCAAAAATAAGCTGAATAACAAGATGTTGCAAAATATATGAAAGTCAAAATTTTGAGACAAAAAAAAGCTTCAACAAAAGTTGAAGCTTTGTGGGCGCTGAGGGAGTCGAACCCCCGACCTTCTGGGTGTAAACCAGACGCTCTAAACCAACTGAGCTAAGCGCCCTTGCGTAATTGCGAGTGCAAATATACGACCATATTTTATATCACCAAATTTATTTTTAAAAAAAATCAATTTTTTTGAAAAATAAAAATTAATTAGCTAACAACAAAAAATCGGCTACTGTAAAATTGCTTCCTCCAACAAAAATCAAATCATTTTCATTTGCTCTATTTTTAGCTTTTTCTATTGCTATGCGAACATTTTTATAGGCTTTTCCTTTTAATTGAAAATGTTTAGCACTTTCTTCAAGGTCGTCTGCAGGAAGCCCTCTTAGAATGTTTGGCTTTGTAAAGTAATAAATAGCTTGGGTAGGCAATAGACCAAGAATTAAATCTAAGTTTTTTTCTTTAACCACGCCTAAAACAATATGCAATTGGTTATAGTCTTGTTCTTGTAATTGTTGCATGACTAACTGAAGTCCGGAAGCATTATGAGCTGTATCGCAAATTACTTTGGGAGCCGAATCACAAACTTGCCAACGCCCTTTTAATTGAGTGTTTTTAACTACCTCCTGAAATCCTTTTTTTAATGCATCTTTAGTAATTTTCCACTTAGATTGATTGAGGACTTCTATTGTTTTTAATACGGTTTGAATATTTTTTTGCTGATAATCTCCTAGTAAATCAGTAGTCCATTTTTTTTGACTATTTTCTTGATTAGCTAGATGTAAGTCGGTTTGATTTAATTTAGCTAAGGTTCTAAAAACCGGATAAGTTTGCTCATTGTATTCACCAATTACGCAAGGTGTATTTGGCTTGATAATCCCTCCCTTTTCAAAAGCTATTTCAGCTAGGGAGTTACCTAAAAATTCGGTATGCTCAAGACTAATGTTGGTAATTACTGCTACTTCAGGCTGAATAATATTAGTGGAATCTAATCTTCCTCCTAATCCTACTTCAATAATAGCAATATCAACTTGTTTTTCAGCAAAATACTGAAAAGCCATTCCTACAGTCATTTCAAAAAATGAAAGCGAATGTTGTTCAAAAAAAGCTTTATTTTTAACTACAAAATCTATAACTTCTTTTTTAGAGATCATTTTTCCGTTAATGCGAATACGCTCTCTAAAATCAATGAGATGTGGTGAGGTGTAAATTCCTACCTGGTATCCCGCTTCTTGCATAACTGAGGCTAATAGATGTGAAGTTGAACCTTTTCCGTTTGTTCCAGCTACGTGAATACTTTTAAAGTTGCTTTCAGGATGATTGAGATATTTACTAAGCAACTTGATATTTGTCAAATCAATTTTATAGGCCGATGCTCCCTGACGTTGATACATAGGAAGCTGATTAAAAAGCCAATCTAGCGTTTGCTGATAATTCATTTGTTGTTATTCAGATAATCTGAATTCATAAGTAATATATCCTACCTGTGTACTCGGTGCGTTTGAATCTGGATTAAATTTGGTGGCTCTTGCGGCACGCTCTGCGGGTTCAAGCAAACACCTACTTGAATTAGAAGTTCCTTGAACACCAGCTTTAGCTCGAATTACCTCACCGTCTCTATTAACTCTTATTTCAACAACTACAGTACCCGTCTCATTACACTCTTGTTTATAGGTTTCTTTATTCAATGCTTTTCTACCTCCTAATTTATAGTTTCCATCACCATCTAAACCTGTTCCAACTCCATAATAGGAAGAAGAATTGGGGTCACCATCGGGGTCACCTTGATTTCCTGCTTGGTTGGTATCACCATCACCTTGGTCGGTTTCTCCTTCGTTTTCTTCGCCTGAAAACAAATTAGACATGGTATTTTTTACATTTTCATCGGGTTGTGGGTCGGGTTCAGGCTCTTCCACAGGTTCTTCAGGTTCGGGAGTTTCTTCTTCAGGTTCTTCAACTTCTTCTACTGGTTCTTCCTCGGGTTCTTCTTTCGTTTCTTCAGTCTCTTCTTCTTTTTTTTCGTCTTCAATAACAGGTGCTTCTTCAGATTCTTGTGTGGCTACGTCTTCCATACTCTCCTGACTTTCAGAAGTGTTGGCAGGTGTTGGTGTGGGCTCTGGCGTAGCATTTTGAGGAGATGTTTTTACCTCCTGCTGTGTTTCAAGATCACCAGATCCTGCTTCGGTAGTACCAAAATTAATGGCAATTCCATTTTCTGGAGGAGGATCGAGGTACTTCAATCCGGCAAAAGCCAACAGAAGAATCATTAGCATATACAAAATACTTGTAATGATAAGAGATTTTCTTTTATTTTTATTTTCAGTAGATGACTCCACGTTAATTTGGTTTTACTGCTAAAATAATTTTGAATTGATTTTTGTTTGCTATATCCATTACTTTCACTGCTTTATCAACAGGCACGTTTTGCTCTGCTCGCAAAATAATGGTTGGGTTTTCTATTCCTTTAAGTCGGTTTTTTAAAACTGACTCTAAATTAGCTTCACTAATTTGGTCTTCGTTGACATAAAACTGCAACTGATCATTAATGCTTACCGAAAGTTGATGTTGATTGGTTGACTTCCCTTTTGCCTTAGGCAGAATTAAGTCTAAAGCTTCTGGAGTAACCACCGGGGAGGTTAACAAGAAAAAGACCAATAACAGAAATACAATATCTGTCATTGATGACATACTAAAGGTAGCGCTTACTTTATTTCTTCCTCTTAAATTCATAATTAAGTAGGTTCATTTAATAGATCTAAGAAATCGACTGCTGTAGCTTCCATTTGGTAAACAATTTTATCGGTTTTTACGACCAAGTGGTTGTAGGCCATATAGGCAATAATTCCTACTACAAGTCCAGCTACGGTGGTGGTCATAGCAGTGTAAATTCCTTCAGCTAAAAGCCCCATTTCAGCTTGACCACTAGTGGTTGCCAATTCGTGAAAAGCTAACACCATACCTATTACTGTACCTAAAAAACCAATCATTGGAGCAGCACCGGCTATAGTAGCCAGTATAGCTACGTTTTTTTCTAAGGCATAAACCTCTAGTTTACCAGCATTTTCGATAGCTGTATTGATATCTTCTAAAGGATGGCCAATTCTAGAAATTCCTTTAGCGGTTAAGCGGGCAACAGGAGTGTTTTCTTGAGCGCATTTCACTTTTGCAGATTCAATGTTTCCGTTAGAGACTGCATCCCTTATTTCGGCCATGAAATTTTTATCGGTTTTATTTGCCCCTTTAATAGCGAACAAGCGCTCAAAGTAAATATACATAGCGGCAAAAAGCAAGACGGCTAAAATAAGAATAATTACAGTCCCTCCTGTACCTCCACTAAAAAGCAAACTTAATAGTGATAAGGTTTCTTCGGTAGGTTCTTCAAGGTTTTCTGTGGCTTCTTGAAAATATGCTAACATAGTTATGAGATTGTTTAAATACTTGTGCTAAAATATAGAATAAATTGAAAGCTTCTACTTAATCTGTAAAATATTTAATTTACATCTTTTTATGTGATTTATTTAGGTGTTCATTTCATTTTCAAGCAACACTATTGCTTAAAAGTGTTCTTAAAATTGGCTTGATAATCTTTCCAGGCTTCAGATGTTGTGATATCTTTATAGTGATTTTTGTTGATCATTTTTAAATACACCTCAAGTTGTTGTGGATTTTTGTATCCTTTTACTGGAGAAATGATATTCGCTTCCTCGTCAAAGAAGACCACTGTTGGGTAGGCTTGAACTTTAAGCGCCGCAGCAAATAAATGTTGTGCGTTTCTTCCTTTTCTATTTGGGTCATGATTGGGGTTGGTGTATTCAAAATCGTTGTAAAAAACTGTTTCTGTTCCTTCACCATTAAACTTTACCGCATAAAAATTTTCATTTAAATAATTAGCTACATCGGGGTGATTAAAGGTTCTTTTGTCCATTGCTTTACAAGGGCCACACCAAGTAGTATAAACATCTAAGAATATTTTTTTTGGTTCTTTTTCTTGTGCTTCAAGAGCTTCATTCATGCTCATCCATTCTACCTCCTGGGCTATTACAGATATTCCAAAAACAAAAGTGAATATTACAATTAGAGATTTCATTTATTTCATCTTTTAACTTAAAACGTAAAAATACTTAAAAAAGTATTCTATTTATTTTTCTTCTTTAGTCATTGAATTCCAGCCTCTGGCTTTCATAGGAATTTTTAATTGGTCTCGAGTTATAAGATGAATGCCTTCTTTAGCTTCATTAAAATGACCAATCACACTCAGGTTGGGATTGCCTTTAATTTTATCATAATCTTTTTGAGCAATACTAAAAAGTAGTTCATAGTCTTCGCCTCCATTTAAAACAACAGTAGTAGAGTCTAATTCAAACTCTTCACAAGCGCTAATTACGCCTTGGTCTAAGGGGAGTTTTTCTTCATACAAAGTAGCTCCAACTTTAGAATTTTTACATAGGTGGAGAATTTCTGAAGAAAGCCCGTCACTAATATCAATCATAGAAGTTGGCAAAACCCCTAATTTTTCAAGTAATTCGGGAATATCTTTTCTAGCTTCAGGCTTTAATTGTCGTTCTACAATATAGGTATAAGGTTCTAAATCGGGTTGATTATTTGGGTTGACCTTAAAAACTTCTTGTTCTCGCTGGAGCACTTTCAGCCCCATAAAAGCGCCGCCTAAATCGCCTGAAACCACCATTAAATCGTTAGGTTGAGCTGTAGAGCGATAAACAATTTTTTCTTTTGGAGCAGTTCCTACAGCAGTAATGCTAATAGTAATGCCTTTTACTGCCGAAGTAGTATCGCCGCCAATTACATCAACATGATACAAACTAGCTGCGTGATGAATTCCTGCATAAATTTCTTCTAAGGCTTCTACGGTGAATCGATTAGAGCAAGCAATAGAAACCGTAATTTGTGTTGCTTTAGCATTCATAGCATACACATCAGATAAATTAACCATTACCGATTTGTATCCTAAGTGCTTTAAAGGCATAAAAGCTAAATCAAAATGGACACCTTCCACCAACAAATCGGTAGTGACCACTATTTCATCTTCGTGTTTTAAAACGGCGGCATCATCACCAATACCTTTTATAGTTGAAGTTTGTTTTATATCTAAAAATTGAGTGAGGTGTTCTATTAAGCCGAATTCACCTAATTCTGAGAGTTTTGTTTTACTATCTCCTGTGTTGTCAAACATAAATAAGAATTTGATACAAATTTACGTAAATAATGTGGGTTAATTAAGTATAGTTAGCTTATAATAAACCTTCTTAACTGAGTGATTTCTGAATTCTATCAAAAGTATTTTTTATTAAAGGATTGAGCTAAGTGTTTTAAGCGCTGACGCTGTATCATGTAAAAAATCACTGTAATAGGTGGCAATATAAACATGCTGATTAACCAGAACTTTTGATTGTAAATTTTTGTAGTCAATATTTCAACCACTAAAACAAGCCAAACAACAAAAAAAACACCTGAATTAAAGCTAGAAACAATTTGAGGAAACTCAATATTCTGAACATTAAATATAAGTTTTACTAAGAACAAAACAAGGCTAAGTATTGCTAAAACCCAAATTAACTGATGACTCAAGTTAAAGTTTTTATCTTCCATTATTATTTTTTTATCAATTAAACTAATTTTTGTAAACGGCATAAATTTTAAACAAAATCCGTTTTATTGCTTTCCTAAATCTATTGAAATAGGACTTTGTCTTCCTAAACGGTTTCAAAGGTAGGAATTTTATGATTAATCATGTAAAACCACCTAAAATTGTATTTTTGCTTTATGAATCAACCTTTAGCTGAGCGAATACGGCCTAAGAAATTAAGCGAATACATAGGCCAGAAGCATTTAGTAGGACAAAATGGTCCTATACAACAGGCCTTACATTCTGGCGGATTACCTTCTATGATTTTCTGGGGTCCTCCTGGTGTTGGCAAAACTAGTTTAGCACAACTTATTGCCGAAGAAAGTAAACGAACATTTTACACGCTAAGCGCCATTAGCTCTGGGGTAAAAGATGTGCGAGAGGTAATAGAAAAAGCCAAACAATCGGGAGGTATGTTTAGTGCAGGTAACCCTATTTTATTCATTGATGAGATACATCGTTTCAGTAAATCGCAACAAGATTCTTTACTTGGTGCAGTAGAAAAAGGATGGGTTTGCTTGATTGGCGCCACAACAGAAAACCCAAGTTTTGAAGTGATTCCTGCTTTACTTTCTAGGTGTCAAACTTATGTTTTAAAAGAATTTGACAAAAAAGACTTGCTTCAACTTTTAGCACAAGCCATGCAAAAGGATAGTCAGTTACAAAAGAAAGACATCAAACTTACAGAAACTGAAGCCTTACTTCGATTTAGCGGTGGTGACGCGCGTAAATTATTGAACATTTTTGAATTGCTGATTCAAAGTCAAGCTACTGATGATGTTGAAATTACCAATACCTTAGTTGAACAACAAATTCAGCAGAAACCAAGTAAGTATGATAAAACAGGTGAACAGCACTACGATATTATTTCAGCTTTTATTAAATCCATAAGAGGAAGTGACCCAAATGCTGCTGTGTATTGGTTAGCACGAATGATTGAAGGTGGCGAAGATTTGAAATTCATTGCTAGGCGTTTGATTATTTTAGCCAGTGAAGATATTGGTTTAGCCAATCCAACAGCTTTGGTTATGGCAAATAATGCATTTCAAGCAGTTAACAGCGTTGGCTATCCTGAATCTCGAATTATTTTAAGTCAGTGTTGTATTTATTTAGCTACTTCACCAAAAAGCAATGCGGCCTATATGGCTATAAATCAAGCACAGCAAGAAGTAAGAAATTCAGGCGATTTAAGTGTGCCTCTAGCTATCCGAAATGCGCCTACCAAACTAATGAAAGATTTAGATTATGGCAAAGATTATAAATATGCGCATAATTATAGCGGAAGTTTTGTGCAAGCTGATTTTCTGCCCAAAGAAATTGAAGGTAAAATTTTCTTCAAGCCTAATAACAATAAACGTGAACAAGCTATTGCCACCGACTTAAAAGCAAAGTGGAAAGGAAAGTATAACTACTAAAAAGAACTTTTCTGAATTACTAAATTTTGAATTATTACTTCAATTTAGCCAGCCTGTTTAAAAGTAATTCTTTTACAGAAAAAGCTTAATTGAATTTTTTTAGCAAAAAAAATAAATTTTATTTGGTGGTAACTCAAATTTTATATACTTTTGTAGTGGATGAAGTTTTTCATAATAGATTGGTTAGTTACAAACCCCTACTCGCTCGAGTTAGGGGTTTGTTTTTTTAATTAACTAGCCTTATTAAAAAGGTGTTTTTCTTTCCTTTGTTTACTAGCACATACTTGCCATTAATCAAATCCTTTTCAGTGATTAAGTAATTGGCATCTACCTTGTTTTTATTTACGGCAATAGCATTAGATTTTAGGTTTCTCATGGCTTCAGAATTAGATTTCAAAAAGTTAGTTTTTGCCGCAAGTGCACCTACCATATCTAGTCCGTCTTCTATGATAGTACGTTTAATTTCAGCTTGAGGCACTCCTTCAAAAGCATCTAAAAAAGTAGCTTCATCTAAACTTGCAATATCTTCTATTGTACTTTTTCCAAAAATTACTTGTGTTGCTTTTTGAGCTTTTTTAAGCTCTTCTTCAGAATGAACCATTGTAGTAACTTCTTCTGCAAGCTTTTGCTGTAACTTCCTTAAATGAGGAGCTTCTTGATGATTTTGTATAAGTTGATTAATTTCTTCCTCAGTTAACAGGGTAAAAATTTTGATAAACTTTGCTGCATCATCATCACTAGTATTCATCCAATATTGATAAAACTTGTAAGGTGAAGTCCGTTTGGGGTCTAGCCATATATTGCCTCCTTCCGTTTTGCCAAATTTGGTACCATCAGCTTTAGTTATTAGCGGGCAGGTAAGCGCGAAGCCCTTGGCATTTCCAATTCTTCTTATCATTTCTGTACCCGTTGTGATGTTCCCCCACTGGTCGCTTCCGCCCATCTGCAAACTACATTCTTCGGTTTGATAGAGGTGTAAAAAATCGTAGCCTTGAACCAGTTGGTATGTAAATTCAGTAAAACTCATTCCTTCAGAAGATTCTGAAGAGAGACGTTTTTTTACAGAATCTTTTGCCATCATATAGTTTACAGTAATGTGCTTGCCTACATCTCTAATAAATTCTAAAAAAGAAAAATCTTTCATCCAATTATAGTTGTTCACTACTTTTGCCGCTTGCGGATGATGTTGGTCAAAATCTAAGAATTTAGCCAACTGTTGTTGTATAGATTTTTGATTGTGCAACAAGGTTTGTTCATCAAGTAAATTTCTTTCTTTTGATTTTCCAGAAGGATCGCCAATCATTCCTGTTGCGCCACCAATTAGAGCTAAGGGGCGGTGGCCAGATAATTGAAAATGCTTTAACAACATCACGCCAACTAAATGACCTATATGTAATGAATCTGCTGTTGGGTCAATTCCAACATAAGCAGTTCTTGGTTTTTCATTTAGATGCTCTTTTGTTCCTGGCATTACATCATGAAGCATACCACGCCAAGTTACTTCGTTTATAAAATCTTTGTTCATTATCATCTTGAATTTATGTCACAAAGATATTATAATGAAAAAATTTACCCTATTGAATATAAGTATATTTGCAAAATGATTTTAATAACTGGCACAACAGGTCTTGTAGGCACGCATTTATTAGCTCACTTGTTTTTAAAAGACGAAAATGCTAAGCATATTATAGGCGTCTATAGAAGTGAAGACAAAAAAAACTTTACTTTAAAGGTGATTTTTGAGGTATATGGAGTTCAACTCGCTAAGCAAGCTGAACAAATTCATTGGGAAAAGGGGGACATTTGTGACCTCCCTTTTTTGGAAGGAGTGTTTAGCGATGTTAATGAAGTATATCATTGTGCGGGTATTATTTCGAATGCTCCTTCTAGAGAAAAAGAACTTAGAAAAGTTAATATTGAAGGTACTGCACATTTAATCAATTTAAGTATAGCAAATAATATAGATAAGTTTTGTCACTTAAGTTCAATTGCCAGCTTAGGAGAAGCCCCAAGAAATGAACTAATTAATGAGGAACACTACCGTGAAGAACAAGGAAAAACCAGCCTTTATAGTATTTCTAAATACGGAGGAGAAATGGAAGTTTGGCGCGGCACACAAGAAGGTTTAAAAGCGGTAATTATTAATCCAGGGGTTATTATTGGTGAAGGTTTTTACACTTCTGGAAGCGGCGAACTTATTGATAAAGCTAATAAAGGATTTCCTATTTATGTTGATAAAATAACAGGATTTGTAGATGTTAAAGACGTTGTAAGCGCCATGTATATTGCTTTAAATTCAACTATCACTAATGAACGTTTCATTTTAGTAGCTGAAAACAGAAGATTAAAAGATATTCAAGTTGAATTAGCTGAAAAACTTGGAAAGAAAAAACCCTATATTTCTCTTCAGAAATGGATGCTTGTGTTACTGATAAGTGTAGAATATATATTGAGTTTATTTAAACTTACTTCTAGAAAACTAAGCTATACGGTAGTAAATGATGCGTTAAAAAACAGTTTTTACGATTCAGAAAAATCCGTAACACAATTAAAAATAAAATATACTTCGGTAACCAAAAGCCTAGACCGCGTTGCGAAACATTATTTAAGCAACAAGTAAGCTTATGTAATTCATTAGTTTTCCTTTCGCTTTATTTCCTTTATAAATTTATTTTCCAAAGAATCTCTTCCTTTTTCTGAGTTTAGTCTTTTAATGCTATCGTTTAGTTTTCTAATGGAATCAAAATAAACTCTCTTAGCGTCAATTCTTTCGCCAACCCGCTTGTAAATTGTTTGATTTACTTCATAATTTTCATTATAATAAGCAATATTTTGCGCTAAGACACTACTATCAACTTCATATTTTCTAAGTAGGTATTTATTCATGTCCTGATCAAACTTTCTTAGCTTATATTCATTTAAGCTTAGAGCGGCGTCATAGATGGCTAAATCGGTTAAAATATCAACCATGACATCTTCTTCAAGAAGAGGTTTTGGTTTTTTGGCAAACTCTAAGTCTTGGCAAGAAAAACCAAGTATTAATAATACTGTAAATAATAACTTTTTTATCATTTAATTTAAGATCGATTAAATGTTAAGCGTTCTCCTCTATAATTATTAGCCAAATTGGTGAATTTAAAATTGTGATAAAGTAAATTCCCATTAACAAAGGTGTGTGTAATGCGAGAATTGAATGTAGTGTCTTGAAAAGGTGACCAACCACACTTATACAAAATATTATCCTTACTTACTCGCCAAGGCGAATTTAAGTCAACCAAAACTAAATCTGCTTTATAACCTTCTTTAATAAAGCCTCTATTTTCTATTTCAAATAATATTGCTGGATTATGGCATGCCTTTTCTACAATTTTTTCAAGGCTTAATTTTCCTTCATGATAAAACTGCAACAAAGCAGGTAATGCATGTTGCACAAGAGGTCCGCCACTAGGTGCTTTTAAGTAAGTGTTATTTTTTTCATCTAATGTATGCGGAGCATGGTCGGTAGCCAAAACATCTAAAAGATTTTCATTAAGCGCTTTCAAAAGAGCTTTTTGGTCTTTTTTAGTTTTCACTGCTGGGTTCCATTTAATGTGGGTACCTTTATCTTTGTAATCCTGATTGTTGAACCAGAGGTGATGAATACAAACTTCAGCCGTTATTTTTTTGTCTTTTAAAGGTTTTTTGTTAGAAAACAACGAAAGCTCTTTAGCAGTAGAAAGGTGAAAAACATGTAATCTGGCTCCCGTTTCTTTGGCTAATTTTACGGCATTAGAAGATGATAAATAACAAGCTTCTTCGCTTCTTATTTCGGGATGTTTTTCTATTGGTATAGCCTCTCCAAATTCATCTATATGAGCTTGTGTATTTTTTTTGATTGTTGTTTCATCTTCACAATGCGTAGAAATAATGACCGGTGAGTTTTTGAAAATTTCCCGAAGCACATTTGCATTATCAACTAGCATATTACCTGTAGAAGAACCGAGAAACAACTTGAGGCCTGCTACTTCCCTTGGATTAATTTTTTTGATTTCTTCAAGGTTATCATTTGTTCCACCAAGCATAAACGAATAATTAGCAATAGAATCTTGCTTAGCTATACTCATTTTCTCCTCTAATCTTTTTATAGTAGTGGTTTGAGGATTGGTGTTAGGCATTTCTATAAAGGAAGTGATTCCTCCGGCAATAGCCGCTTTAGCACCTGTTGCAATAGTTTCCTTATGGGTTAAACCAGGTTCTCTAAAATGTACTTGGTCATCAATTAGCCCCGGTAATAAATATTTTCCTTCGGCATCAATTACTTGAACATCGTTAGACTTCATGCTAATTGAACTAGAAATTTCAGCAATAATGCCGTTTTCTAGATAAACATCACCTTCACTAATAGTATTTTCATTAACTATTTTGGCATTTTTAATGAGGGTTTTCATTTTATGGATTTTAATGAGCAAATTTAGTAAATAGCATTTTGATAATAGCTTAATGCTTGCTTAAAGTTAATTGATTTTTCCAAACCAACTTTTAAGTTTAAGTTTTACTACACCAAAAATTGCTTCCCAGATAATACTAGTATTCATCTTAGATTTTCCCTTGCTGCGATCGGTAAAAACAACGGGGAACTCTACTATATTAAAACCCAACTGATAAGCTATAAATTTCATCTCAATTTGAAAAGCATAGCCCACAAATTTAACTTTATCTAAATTAATTTTTTGAAGCACTTCCTTGCGAAAACCAACAAATCCAGCTGTTGAATCATTAATTGGCAAGCCGGTTATAAATTTCACGTATTTTGAAGCTAACCACGACATTAAGATACGCTTCATTGGCCAATTTACAACATTAACGCCTTTTACATACCTTGACCCAATAACCACGTCTGCTTTTTTGTGATGAAGCATATTAAACATTGGAAGTAAGTCTTTAGGGGCGTGAGAAAAATCTGCATCCATTTCAAAAACAAAATCATAATCGTTTGCTAGAGCCCACTTAAAACCTTCAATGTAAGCCGTACCTAAGCCACTTTTTTGTTTCCTTACAATGAGATGCAAAAACGACTGATTTGAAGTATCAATAAGCCTTTGAACTATTTTATAAGTGCCATCCGGCGAAAAGTCATCAACCACTAATACATGAAAATCTTGTATTAAAAGAGAAATAGCTTGAATTATAGCTTCAATATTTTCGGCTTCATTATAAGTGGGTATGATTACAAGTTGTTTAGGCATCTTTCAAATTTGAGGCAAAAGTAAGTAATTAGAGAAGAATTCTCCTAACTAAAAACTTTAGCTTATTTTTGAACTCTTAATTTCTTAGATTATTGCTTTGAATAATGTACCTTTTAACTTCATTATTGATTTAATCAATATTTTTACCTTCGCAGTACTTGTCTTTGTAAAGTTGAGGAACACTTCTTACTTTTACTCATTTATTCAACTTTTTTGGAAACCTAGATTTGTTCACCAAAACCTAAAGGAAAAAAATAAAGCCTACGGACTACAACTTACTTTTTATATCCTAACAGGATTACATTTTGGACTATTAATAAGCTGTTTTTTAATTGAATTTAATTGTATTGATTTTACAAATTTTTGGAGCATTCTCTTAATCTGTACATCATTTATATTGATGTTTATAGGATTAAGGTTTGTAAGCATTAACCTAATTGGTTATGTATTTAAACTTAAAGACTACGCTACCTACTTGGCTTATTATAAGTTTAACAAAGCTATTTACTGGTTTTTTATTTTCTATTTAGGTCAAATTTTACTCAATTACAGTCCTTTAAACCCACAGTTTTTGGCTATTACAATAGGAAGTGTAGGAGCAATTTACTTGTTGATTTCTATCATTGATTTTCAGTTAAGATTTCAAAATGAAATAATTAGGCATTGGTATTATTTTATTTTGTACCTTTGCACCCTCGAAATTGCTCCTTATATTATTTTATATAAAGCAATTTCTGAAAGCGTAAATTGATAGAAAAATAATGTATATGAAAGTGAAAACTATCCTTATTTCTCAACCCGAACCTAAAGTTGAAAACTCTCCTTACTCTGAATTACAAGATAAATTAAAGGTGAAAATTGACTTTATTCCTTTTATTCATGTAGAAGGAGTGGATACGAAAGAAGTTAGGCAACAAAAAATTGACCTCAAGGATTTCTCTGCAATTATTTTTACTAGCAGAAACGCTATTGATAATTTTTTTAGAATAGCGGAAGAAATGAGGTATGAAGTACCCGACTCTTTAAAATATTTTTGCCAAAGTGAAGCCGTTGCTTATTACTTGCAAAAGTATGTAGTTTATAGAAAGCGTAAAATTTACGTTGGTAAAAGAACTTTTGACGAATTAGTTCAAATCATCAAAAAACACAAAGAAGAAAACTATTTATTACCCTCTTCTGATGTTTTAAAACCAGTTATTCCAAAATCTCTTGACAAGGCTAAAGTAAAATGGAAAAGAGGAGTTTTTTACAGAACAGTTGTAAGTGATTTATCTCATTTAGAAAAAGTTTTCTATGATGTTTTGGTATTCTTTAGTCCTAGTGGAATTAAATCATTGTACGAAAACTTTCCAGATTTTGAACAAAAAAACACAAAAATTGCTGTTTTTGGAAACTCAACGATTAAGGCCGCTAAAGAAAAAGGTTTAAAAATAAACATCAAAGCTCCTACGCCAGAAACACCTTCAATGACTATGGCGCTTGAAAATTACATTAAAAATAGTAAGTAATAATTTATCCCTATTTCTAGCATTAACTTATTTTAATCGAAAGCTGCTATAAATTTTAAATTAGGGTTGTTTTATAAAGCTAAAATTGAGCTCACTTGAAGTTTTTAGTGAGCTTATTTTTTTCCCTTTATTCTGGTCATCATCTTTAAAAGAAGCTTCCTTAAGGTTCATTTTATTAAACGCTCTACTGTAAAAAACACGTCTTGTAGGGTAATTAGGATAAACTCCATGAAAAATTCCAGACTTTTTATGCTCAAAAAGGGCTAAAATTAAATTTATTGCATCCACTCTTGAAATCAAATTGACTGGTGCTTGAGGTGATTTGACGTCCGTTTGGCCACTTAAAAACTTAGCAGGATGACGCTCTCCCCCTACTAGTCCGCCTAAACGCAAAACCTGAATAGTTCTTGTTTTTGAAGAAAGCTTTAAAATTTTATTTTCAGCTTCTATAAGTTGTTTTCCTACTATTGAAGTTGAATTAGGCAAGCTCAACTCTGTATATTCAGGGATGCCCACTTGATCTTCAAAAACGCTTGTGGTACTTACATAGATAAGATGTTGAATTTGAAATTGAGTGATTAGGCTAATAAGTTGAAGTAGTTTACTTACAAAATCAGTATCTTTATTACTTCTTAACTTGGGAGGAATATTAACCAGTAAATGAGTTGTTTCTTTTAATTGATTGAAAAGATTTCCTTTATAATTTTCTTCTTGAAGTTCAAAAAGATGAGCTTGAATACCTAAATGAGTTAAACTTTCTACTTTTTCAATACGCGTTGATGTTCCCCAAACATCACAACCAATAGCTTGGAGTTGTATGGCTAACTCTTTCCCTAACCAACCTAAGCCTATGATTGCGTATTTATTCATCGTTTAAATTTATCGAATAATTAATTAAAATTGCATCTGTGGTTACAAAAGGCATAGCTATTTCGCTCCTTGGGCGTTTTCTTAGTTGTAAGCGATTATCATCAAAAACACAGTATCTTTTTTCTTGTACATCTAACTTAATCGTCTTTGAATTTTCGCTTATAATTTCAATGCTTAGTGGTTCTTGATGAACCACATAATAACTCATTAAAAAGGAGGAGTCAAAATTTGATTTAGCTAATAATTGATTGTTAACCTTGATTTGAGAAACCTCCTTGAAATTGTCTGAATACAAATGAATAGAGTGTGTATCTGCATGTGGTTTTACGACAAACGAGTTTTGTCTTAGCAAATTTATGTTTGATTTTTCAAAAGGAATAAAATCAGCTTCTTTGGTAAGCTTTTCTCGAAAGTCTGCTTTATTGTTTAAGATTTCATCAGAACTAGTTTTAAAGCTGAAAACATTACTTAACCAAGGTGTTACGTAAGCATTATAAGATTTCCATTGGGCTTTATTTCGATCTAAATCTACTTCATAATTTAAGCTTGAAAAAAAAGGAGATTTTAAACTAGGGCCTTTTTTAACGTAAGCATTGCCCCAATAAAAA
Source organism: Psychroflexus maritimus (assembly GCF_011089875.1). Taxonomy (GTDB): domain Bacteria; phylum Bacteroidota; class Bacteroidia; order Flavobacteriales; family Flavobacteriaceae; genus Psychroflexus; species Psychroflexus maritimus. The sequence goes on from NZ_JAANAS010000072.1 coordinate 41,730, forward strand.
ATAGCTACACAAAAGGCAAAATAGCCAAATGATTTTTTGAATGGATAATAACCTATAACGGGCAATAAAGAAGTGAACATTAACGCAACAAAAATAGCTACTAAAAACATAGCGTCTAGACCAAGACCTACAATTAGATTTTGTAAAAGCGGTATTAACACCATAAACATAGGTAAAACAAAGAGTATTTTTAAGTAGCTTTTTTGGGTTTGATTAAAGTAAATTAAGAAGTGAGCTACTAATAATAATGAAAATGGAAGGCTTAAGTAGGCCAGTCCAGGCAGGTAAAAAAGAGCTGAAAAAAGCACTATAAACCAAACTAAAAATGCTGGAGAACTGGCATATAGGTTACTGAATTTTCTTGTTGGTGTTCGATAAAATAAAAAACCAAGTCCAATTACAAAAGCAAAACAAAAGGCTATGTATAAATGAGTATTGTAATAAAACCCATGAATATAGTCTTGATAATGCGGAATAAGTAATTTTGTTAAATACCAAATGCCATAAATAAGCATGCTAGAAATTGCCATAAATGAAACTAATCTTAAGAATGAAAAAAAGAAAAGTTTAGGTGTAATCATGTTCTTTTTTACCCCGTAATAGGTAAAGCCAAGATAAATTATGAAGCTTACCGCCAAAAAGGCAAACGCCCATTGCATGGAAAAGCTAATCATTCCTAACCAAGGAAAATTAAAATATAATAAATCTTCATTATCATTTAAGCTTGACAAATTGATTGAAGAAAAATGTGCAAGGGTTTCATTGAGATAATAGGCTTGATGAAGTAAAGAATAAGTACTTAAATTTTGGAAGTTATCGAGAGCTGTGTGATAGTACTGATGATTGTCTATAAAGGCAAAAAACAATCCAGGAACGTTCAATAATTCTCTAAAAACTGTTGAATCTGTATCGTTAGGTAATTTTTGGTAAACACTATACATCAATGAATTGGCTACTGGAAAACTTGGGTTTGAATGAATAAATTCTTTAACAATTTGTTTATTCCCTTGATTGGTTTCAATAATCAAATTAGAAGGGCCTGAAGTTCCTCTTGCCTCAAAATTAATGGTAAAACCTATATTTTTTGCCCATGGATGATCTTCTACAAATAATTTTGCACCTAATAAGCCTATTTCTTCAGCATCAGAAAACAAGATGATAATGTCATTTTCAGGCTTAAAATTTCTTTCTTTTAAAGCCCTAAGAGTTTCTAAAATAACAGCTACTCCTGTTAGGTTGTCTGCCGCTCCTAAAGAATGCATCATTGCAGAATCATAATGAGCCATAATAAGAAGTGCATCTTTAGCTTCATTGGTACCTGGAAGTTTGGCTACAACATTTTGAGCATAAGTTAAATTTCCTGAGGCATTAGACACAAAACCAGATTGACTGTGGTTTTCAATTTCAAGATCTGATAAGTAGTTTTGAATTTGAGTTTTTGTATAGTCATGAAATGTACTTCCTACATGCCTTGGGTGCTGGCTTAAGTCTTCTACCCAACCAAGTGCATTGTTAATATCAAAATCTGAATTGGTTAAGTTGACATCTACTTTAGTTGGTGATTGATAAGAGAGAGAAGCCCAAGCCATAAAAGCTAAAACGAAAAGAGAAATAAGTGAACTAAATGTAGATTTCATGATTGTATTTATGTCTAGTTAATCTAGCAAGGCTAAGCTTGTAAATAGCAACTAATTTAAGCAATTTGTTGATTAAATTGGTAGTAAACTCAATTTAAAATAAAAAGCCCTGCAAATAAGATGCAAGGCTTTTTATTTTATGTAAAAAATCTAATTAATCTTCTTCAGGAGAGATTACTTTAGTTTCAACGCCTTCTTCTTCCTCAATAATTGTAAATTCAGACCTTCTGTTTACTCTATGTTCTTCTTCAGAACATCCAGAAGCACAATCATTAATAGGCTCAGATTCTCCTTTACCTTCATATTCTAATCTATCAGCATCAACACCTTTAGAAACTAGGTAATCAACAGTGCTTTTCGCACGTTTTTCAGAAAGGCCTAGGTTATATTCAGCTGGACCTCTTCTATCAGTGTGAGAAGTTACCATTAAGCGAATATCTTCATATTTCATAAGCGTTTCTGCTAAACGATCAAGCTCCAGTGCAGAAGCTGCAATGATTTCAGACTTATCGAAATCGAAAAACACTTGATTTAAAACAATTTTTCTTTCAACAATAAGTGGCTCTATTACCTTTAATCTTAATTCTACAGGCATAGATTCACCTTCTGCAGTAATTCTAACCGATGTACTTTCGTAACCTTCTTTATTTCCTTGAACATCATAATCTTCATTACTAATAACGAGAATATCAATTTGACCAGCTTCATCGGTTGTTCCTCGAGCAACTTCAGTTTTATCATCATCATAAACAATTACTTGCGTGTTTTCTATAGGCTTGCTAGTTTCTTCATCAACAGCGGTAATCATCAATAGTGTTTCATCAAGAGGCTGTAACAAATCTACTTGGTAAATATTATCAACTGTTGATGATCCTTCTCTATTAGAAGAAACATATCCTGATTCTTTACCTGTATAGTAAGAAAAGGCAAAATCATCTGACGATGTATTTACTGGTGCTCCAATATTTGTTGGGTAAGCAAACATTCCTTTACTTGAAGTAGTATAAAAAACATCTAATCCACCAAGGCCTAAATGACCATCACTAGAGAAGAACAATCTATTGTCTTCATCCATAAAAGGAAAAGTTTCTCTACCTGGAGTATTAACTTGATTTCCTAAATTTTCTGGTTCACCAAAATTACCTTCGGCATCAACACTTACTTGGTAAATATCTGAATTTCCAAAACCACCTGACGTATCACTTGAGAAATAAAGTGTTTTTCCGTCAGGACTTAAAGCTGGATGACTATAAGAGTATTCAGAGTCTGTAAATGATAAAGGCTGAACATCTTTCCATTCTCCATTTACTAGAGTGGCTTTGTAAAGACGTAATCTACCAATACCATCTTCATCGGCTTCATATTTATTTCCATCACCCATGTTTGTTCTAGTAAAGTAGATGGTTTTACCATCTTGTGTGATAGCCATTGTACCTTCATTAAATTTAGAATTAACATCACCAGGAATTTCATCTTCGTTTTTCCAGGTACCGGCCACATTTTCTGCAACAAAAACATTAAGCACAGGTTGATCGTTCCAGCCATAAGTTTTACCTGATTTGTTTCTTGCAGAAACAAAGTAAAGCATGTCGTTATGTTCATAACCACCAAAATCAGAATATTCTCCAGAGTTAACTTCCATATCCGAAACACTGAAGTTAGGTTCTTTAGCTATAAGGTCTTGGTAATAGTTAGGATTGTTTTTAAAGAACTGAGCACGTTTATCCTGTGGAGCTAATTTTGCAAATTCTTGCATATTCTTATCAGAATCATCAATTTTACCATTGATTTTTAATGCGGAAGCAAATCTAAAATAATCCTCAGCTTCAATACCTTCATTTTTTCTTACAAAAAGCTTGTAAAAGCGTTCTGCTTCCTTCATATTAAAAAGGTTGTAGTTGGCTTCAGCTGCTTTTTTGTAAACGTAAGCATTGGCTTTTCCTTTTTCAATTAGTTTTTCGTATTGCTTTGCAGCATCTACAAATTCTAATCGATCAAAATGTTTATCGGCCTTTTTGGTGTCTTTATTCTGCGCTGTTATAACAGACAAACCAATAAAGAATACAAAGGCTAAATTTATAATATTTTTCATAGTTTTTAACTTATATAATTTATGTGATTAGAAGTATCTTGGTGATAAATAGGTTTTCTTCTTAAAGAAGATATCAAAAATCATAAAGACTTCGTATGAAGGCCTGTTTAGGTCACTAGTTGTTGCATCATAAGCAAAGCCAATGTGCCACCAAGGTGTTGGTTTAACCCCTGCTAAGAAACTGAAAGCGTCATCAAATCTGTAAGAGGCTCCTACCTCAAAGCGATCCATAAATAGGAAATTCAAGTTAGCATCCCAAGAGAATTGGTCTGAACTATAATCAGAGATTTGAGATTTGGCAAATAGTGAAGGCTTAACTTTTAAGTTGTCTGTAGCCTCCCAAACATAACCAACGGTTCCAAAGAAATGTCTAGACTGGTTACCCCATTCTATATCTTGGTCTGAAAAATGTCTTGACTCTAAAAAGTTGGGAACTGATAGTCCTACATAAAAGTTATTATTGTATAGGAAAAAACCAGCACCAAACATGCCGTGAGTTTCGCTAACATTGGTGCTAAAAGCGGGGTCATTTGGGTTTTGTGTACCAACGTTTGCTAAACCAATATCATTAAAAGTTGCACCTACTTTTACACCAAAGGCCAATTTCCAGTCATTTTGGAAGTCGATAGTGTAAGAGATATCAGCCATTAAATCGGTTAAATCGGTGGGTCCTATTCTATCGTTAATAGCAGACAAACCTACACCTATATTATTGCCTATAGGAGAATGTGCGTGAAAGGTTGCCGTACTTGGTGCGCCATCAATTCCTTGCCATTGTTCTCTGTACAACATACCTACACTTAGGCTTTCTTTTGAACCAGCATAAGCAGGGTTAATTACATTCATGTTATACATGTATTGCGTGTACTGTGGATTTTGCTGGGCATGAGCTTGGTAGCTTAAAAAAAGCCCTATCACACAAAATAATACATAAATTTTTTTCATCTCGAAATATTAATTTATTAGTTGTTGATTATTGTTGTTCTCTATTTATATAAAGCCAACCTTTCTCGGTTTGACTAAAACTATCATTAGATTCTTTTAGTTTAATTACATAGAAATAAGTTCCTGTAACTAAATTTATACCTCCCTGGTCTTGTCCAAAGAATTCGTTTCTATAAGTATTAGAAGACTCATATACTTTTCTTCCATAACGATTAAAAATTTGAACTTTTTCAACTCCAAGAATATCGTCTAAGAAAGCCAAGTCAAAGCTATCGTTAATTCCGTCACCGTTAGGAGAAATACCCTCTGGTATGATACAACTTTGCAGAATTTCTCCTTCACCATCGTCTTGTCTGGTAAAGTTAAATTCAAATACTTCTGTAACTTCACAATCATTGATTGTTACAGTAACAGCATATTCGCCCTCTAGGGTTTCAGCCTCACCACTATTAGCCCAAGACAAATTTAGGTTTGAAGAAGTTTGAGTTGTTCCGTTAGGTAAAGACCATACTACACTTGTGCCGTCTTGGCTGTTGTTATAACCGCTTTCAAAAGTTGTTTCTAACTCATCAAAACAGACGGTTTTGTTTTCAATAAGAACTGTGTGGGCTTCAAATAAATCGACTTCATAACTAGTTGTTTCCTCGCATCCATTAACCGAAACAGTTAATTCGTAAGTTCCTCCTTCATTCACTTCAATTGTAGGAGTTGTTTCTCCGGTACTCCACGAATAGCTAGGGTTAGCTTCTTCTTGAGAAGGCACAAAGAATTCAATTTCAGGTTCAATTACTGCATTTATTTCTTGTCCTTCAGAAAAACAAGCAGAAATAGATTCTATTTGCTCTACAACTTCAAATTCAACTAAATCAACCTCAACGGTGTAAGTATCAAAGCAATTTGCAAATTCAACATCTAGTTCGTAAATACCTGGTTCATTGGGCTCATAAGTAAAATCAGTAGCCCCTTCAATAGGTGCACCATTAAAATACCACTGATAAGATAGTTCAGGTACTATAATATCAACATCTTCAATATCGATATCTGGGTCATCTATAATATCTTGAATAATTTGCTCTGCATCTTCAATAGCCGCATTTATATTGTCTATGTTAGCTGGAGTAGCGTCTAAAATTACGCTTTCGTCAGGACATACTAATTCTGATGATGGTAAATTAACCTCAGGTTTTGGGAAGAAATCAACAAATACATTTCCTGAATTAAAACAAGCAACATTTCCATTTGGATCTACTACAAAGACAAATAATACATAGAAGCCGGTTTCGTCAACAGTAAGGCCAGGACCATCTGCTCCTTCAATTTCATCACCATTTCGTGTCCATGCGTATTGCAAAATACTTGAATCATCTGGAAAACCACTTTCTAAAAGTATAGGGTCACCATCACATTCGGTTTGAGGGTTAGCAAAAGTTAAATCATCGCCTAAATCAATTATACCAATGTCAAAACTTTGTCCTTCTAAGAAAACGGCCGTTGGAAGAACAGTATCTCTATAATCTCCTACAGCTAGTTTAATGGTATAAGTTTCTCCGGCAATTACATCAGCTGAGGCAGTAAGCGGCACAGTTCTTCCATCGTAGCCGGTGGCTGTACTATTTCCAGCATAAAACTGAGAAGCTGCAAATTCTCCGAGTGAACCAGATGCACAATTGTTAGCATTTCCACTAGTTCCGTTATGTATATTAGTAATTGTTGCTGGAATATTAGTACCTGGTAAAGTGGCAATATTTAACCCACCTAAATCAAAGGCTACATCTTCGTTATTAGGGTTAGCATCAATATTGTAAAAATTCTCATTATCTATACCTGGGCCACTTAAAATAAAAGCAAATACATCTGCATAAGAACAGACAAATGTATTGTATTCCATAGAAGCCATAAGATAATTAAACTCTATAAATTCTTGAAAAGGCACAAAATCAAACGTAATTACAGTGGCATTATTACTTTCTTCAGGACCAGCTAAATTGTCTAAATCAGGATCTCCGGTCCAGACAGTACCTGATAAATTTCCGCCTGGATTAGATGGAATAGTTGTTACATCATTACTAGCTAGCACAATACCATCCTCAAATGGAAAGGAAGTTCCGCTGCCATCAAAATAGCCAAAACTATCAAAAGTTGCACCAGAATCTCTTGAGTTGTTAGGTGATTCAACATTATCAACAATTTTACATTCACCTTGAATTAGAACCTCATCAATTAATTGAAAAAGTGTAAATTCATTGTCATTTTCCGAGAGGTCGTTAACGGGTTCAAAAATTTGGATGTTCTGCGAAAAGCCCACAAAAACGAAGCACCACATCAACACAAAATAAAATAATTTTTTTGTCATAATTAACTAGGGGTTTTAATTATTATTGTTCTCTATTTATGTATAGCCAGCCTTTATATTCACTTCCGTAAACCGGGTCTGGCTGAGTAAACTTAATTACTAAAAAGTAAGTTCCAGTAACTAAATTATTTCCTCCTTTATCTTGACCAACAAAGCTATTTTCATAATTGTTTTGTTGGAACACTTTTTTACCATATCGATTGAAGATTTGTAATTTTGAAATTCCTGAACGATCATTTAAAAACCTTAAATCTAAGGACGGATTCATGCCACCTGGAGATAATCCTTGAGGCACGATGCAATTTTCTATAGGGTAACGCTCAATATCCATTTCAGCTTCACATTCTCCCACCACTAAACGTACTCGATCTATATCATTCATTGTTCCTGTAACCGAACCTACTTCAAAATCGAGGGCAAAACCAGAAGCCTCTTGCTGTTGACCGTTAACAAACCAAGCGGCATTACTATTTTCATCAATTTGCATTCCATCAGCCATGGCAGTTAAATTAACTGTTTCACCAACACAGTATAGATTATCTGAATCATCATCTACAAAAATACTTAATTCTTGCGTTCCTACAAAGGTACTTGCTGAGCCTACACAATCTTCTGAATCTGAATAAGCTTCTACTTCATACAATCCGTGGCCATAGGTAGCTAAATTAATTGATTCTAAATTTTCTCCTTCAATTAATTCTCCATCTAAAAACCATTGAAACAAAGTTAATTCGACGTCTGTATTTTGTGGTGTAGCATTTAAAGTTTGATTCGTCAGGTCGCAATTGATTAATTCTTCTGGTAAATCTATTACTGGCGACTCATTAAAAATATACTCTACACTTGCAGAATCAATACAACCATCTATCTCTATGGTTACTGTATAAATGTTGGTCTCACTAACTTCAATACTTTGCGTAGTTTCACCGGTACTCCATTCATAGGTTACTTCTCCTTCAAAATCACCCTCAACATTAGCGGTAATTGTTTGTGGGTCTTCAACATCACAAAACTCTTGGTCACCACCCAAATCGATATCAAATTCGGTAAATTGAACAATAAAATCAAAGGTATTTAAACATTCTTGAAGTCCTGTACCAAAACCTGAAGAGAATGAAGTTATATGTAAAGAATATTCGCCTTCTTCGCTAATTGAATGAGTTGGATCGGTAGATAAAACGGCTCCATTCTCATCGAGCCACGCATGTTGCATTTCTTCATACGCATCTAAATTAATAGGCATTCCGTCTATCACTAAACTATCTCCTTCACAGATATTAATCTCATTGACTTCATCAGGGCTTAAACCAAGTTCAGGATCAAGCTCCACCTCTGGTGCTAGCCTCACATCAAAGAACACTTCTTCTGGACCAATAGCAGGGTCAGACAAATGCAACATTCTATAAACCCCTGATTCTTCAACAAATAAATCAGGTTGATCTTCACCATCAATTAAAACAAAATCTTCAATTTCTCCCTCTTCATCAAACAGCACTTCAAACCAAGCATAAGCATCTGCGCCTTCAATTTCTGATTCTATCAGGAAGCCTTCTGAAGCACATCCATAACGAACACCAAAGACATCATCACAACTTGTGCTACCGCTTTGTTCCTGTCCTAAATTGGTTTGTGTTAGTGAAATGTAACCTGCTGCCTGGTTGAAATTAGTAATAACAACAATATAAATTTCACCAGCTTCTGCATCAGGAAAAACCATATCTTCCACAGCTGCTGCAGAATAACTACAATCAACTGTATTTGCTTCGGTAAGATTTTCACAATTCCCTTCAACTTCATCAAATGGGCCATAAGCTATAAAATCAACATCAAGTGTTTGTCCTATAGACACGCCGTCGGCGTCAAAAGCAGTAGATTGAACGATTTCAAACTCTAAGTCACCACTCTCTTGCACTGTAACATAAAACCAAGCTGGGTTTGGCTGTGTAAATAAACATCCATAGTCTGGTCCATCTTCAGGGGGAGTAGTTTCGTTATAATAGTAGGTATTTGGAAAAACAAGAGCTGTTGGATTACCTTCGTCATCTACCGGTGCACAGAAAGGTTCGATATCAGAACACAATACATTATCTTCAAAAAATTCGGGAGTTGTTATACAAAGATCAAAGTTCAAATTTTGAGTACCAAAAGAATAGACTCTTACGTAATAGGTTTCACCGATTGTTAAATTTTCTGCTACCATAGAGTTAGAATTTCCAAAATTATCAAACTCTGAGCTACAATATAACTCAGCTAAATCACCACAATCATTTTCATAAATTGCTGAACCAAGTGGCGCACCAAAACCGGGATTAATTATTGTGGTCATGTGTGTTTCTGCGGTAGCTTCAAATTCATACCAAACATCTTGAGTAATGTCTGGGTGACAAGAAGAAGGCACTGATGTTGACGTAGCTTCAAACAAAGTTCCTTCGTTTAGTTCAACACATAAACTTCCGTCATTTACCACAGCAACCTCAGCATCATCACAAGATGAGTTTGCTGGCGGGCAAGCTTCTTGGGTTAAAGATTGGCTTGATATTATACAATTTGCATCGTCTAAGTTTTCAATTGTTATTTGCACATCTGTACCATTAGGGTAAGGGCCAAATGTAACAAGACCTGTTTCAGTAACGGTTTCAGTAAAATCGTCTTGATTATCAGTCACCTCTAAAGAAGTAGCATCACCCATATCCGTTACATCAATATCTACAAAAAACTGGTCGGTTCCACTATCACAATCATCAACAACTTCATAAGTCGCTTGTGGATTAATACAAGTAGCACAAGCAATTGTGTATTCGATCTCTTCATAATTATTGCCTTGGCAATTTACTGAACCATCAGAATTAATCAAAACCGTTAATTCATCTCCTGTTGACTGAAATGAATTTCCAGAAATATTTCCATCTAACGAAGCTAATTGTGTGCCATCAGTATCTAATACTACGAACTCATCAAAGAAAACCTCAACAAATCCAGCATTAATAGTTAGGTTTAAAGGACCTCCATTATCGCTAACATAAGTAATCTCGTAATCTTCATTATTAGCATAGCAATAAGTTTCGGTTATGGGCCCAGCATCACAATCCACAAAAATTTCAGAACAAATCTCTTGCGTAATTGTTGGAGAATTCGAATTACAATTAACATCATCTAAACTTTGAACAGTAATAACCACATCGGTTCCATTATCAAATGGACCAATTTGCACAACACCTGTTTCTGTAACCGTTTCTGTATATTCATCTTGGTTATCGGTGATTTCTAATGAGTTTGCATCACCTAAATCGGTAACATCTACATCAATAAAGAACTGAGGACCATTTTGACAATCGCTTACCAACTCATAATTTACTTGCGGATTAGTACAAGTAGCACATGAAACTGTATATTCTATAGGAAAATAAGCAGCTGATGAATCACAACCAACTGACCCGTCTGAAGTGATTTGAAAAGAGATGCTGTCTCCAGAAGATTGAAAAGTCAAACCTGAGACATCAAAATTCCCAAAACCTGGTTCTTCATCATTGAAATCGTATAAAACTGAACCATCTGAATCAAAGACAATTAAATTGTCAAAATTTTGCTCAATGTTACCCGAGTCAAAAGTAATATTTAAACTAGAACCATCGCTACTAGTGAAATCAAAAGTTGTATTATCATTATTACCATAACAATAAGAACCATCAAAGGGGCCTTCATTACAATCTATAGTTTGCGATGGATCATCTTCTGTGGTAAAGGAAAACTCTTGACATTCAGCATCATCTGCGTCACCATTTTCATTTGAAGGAATAATATTTACATAATATGTAGTTTCGTAATCTAAATCTTCAGCGAAGTTATAAGAAGTGGCTAAACCAGTAGAAACATTATCTACTACGTCGTTTCCTCCCGGGGTTGTTCCAACAGTTAGAAAGTATTCAGTAGCTAAACCAGTAGCCGCCGCCCATGAAATATTTCCTTCAATAGGGAAATCTGTTAAACCATCTTGATCAAGGACAGCATCACAATTTGGAGAATCGTTAGAAGTTTGTAAAAAGCTAAAACTATCTAGATAAAAGTAAAAATCACCCCCTTGACGGTCAATAAAAATCCTGAATTGGAAGTCAGAATCCTCTGGAATATCTACGGCATCAATAGTATATGAAAGTGTAGCACATTCATTAGAGGTAACGTGATTGTCATCATCTATAGTTTCTAGCAAAGTCCAATTATCTCCAGCATCTGTAGAATACTCAATATCAAAAAACCCCCATCCAGGAGCAGTAGCGTCTGTTGCTGCACTCCAATCAACAATTTTATAATCAAAAGAAATATTAAGATCGGTTCCATTGGATAGCCCTTCATAATTTACAGTAGTTAGCGTACTATTAGAAGAAGCTCCAGTACCCCAAACATTAGCTCTTATGCTATTCCCTGTACAAGACTGAAGATTAGATCCAAAAAAATTAGCCCCTTGATTAGTCCACCCAACGGGAACGCCTCCATCAAGATTTTCTATCACACCTATTTGAGCAAAAGATGCGAAAGAAATGAATACAAAAGCGAAGTTAAGTAATAATGTTTTCATCAATAATAATTTAGGGTGTGAATATATAAAATTGTTACCAATAAGTTAAACATAATATTAAAATAATTTTACTAAAAGTATATTTATCAGATTTTCAAAACCTTATACTAAGAAAAAACAAAACCCAGAAAGCATTATAAAACAAGGGGCTCAAGTTATTAACCTGAGTTCAATTATTTTTTAAGCTTTTTTCATTAAGTTTTTAAAAGCAAGTGAGTCATATTTACTTTACATTGGCGAAATAAAAAGTGAACATATTAATAAATTAAGTTCTATAATCATCATATTACTTAAATTTGTAGCATTTAACAAATTATGATCGACAAACAAGATATTGAATACGAAAAAGTTGTCCTTATAGGGGTAATAACACAGCATCAAGATGAAGAAAAATCTAAAGAATATTTAGACGAACTTGCTTTTTTATCGTTTACAGCTGGCGGTGAAGTAGTTAAAAGATTTCAACAAAAAATAGACAAACCCAATCCCAAAACTTTTATTGGTAAAGGGAAAATGGAACAAGTAAGAGAGTTTGTTGTAGAAAATGAAATAAGCACAGCCGTATTTGATGACGAACTTTCTCCTGCTCAACAAAAAAATATTGAGAAAATTTTGAAATGTAAAGTCATTGATCGAACCTATCTCATTTTAGATATTTTTGCTCAACGTGCGCAAACTAGTTACGCAAGTACGCAAGTAGAGTTAGCGCAGTACGAATATTTATTACCGCGTTTAGCTGGACTTTGGACCCACTTAGAACGCCAACGTGGGGGTATTGGAATGCGTGGTCCAGGTGAAACCGAAATTGAAACCGACCGGAGGATTGTTCGTGACAAAATTAGCTTGCTTAAAAAGAAACTTGAGACCATTGATAAACAAATGGCGGTACAGCGCGGAAATCGCGGAAGTTTAATAAGAGTAGCATTAGTAGGTTACACCAATGTTGGGAAGTCAACTTTAATGAATATCATTGCCAAAAGTGAAGTATTTGCAGAAAACAAATTATTTGCTACTCTAGATACTACGGTTAGAAAGGTGGTCATTAAAAATTTGCCTTTTTTACTTACGGACACCGTTGGATTTATAAGAAAACTTCCTACACAATTGGTAGAATCCTTTAAATCAACTTTAGATGAAGTAAGGGAAGCCGATTTACTTTTACACGTAGTTGATATTTCGCATCGTTCATTTGAAGACCACATCGCATCAGTACATCAAATTTTAAAAGAAATTGAGGTTTTAGACAAACCAATGATGATGGTCTTTAATAAAATTGATGTGTATGAAGCTGAAGCTTATAATGACGAAGATTTGCAAGAAGAACGAACTTCTGCGCATTTCACCCTTGAGGAGTGGAAAAAAACTTGGATGAATAAAATGGGAGAGAATGTTTTGTTTATTTCAGCTACAGAAAAAGAAAATATTGAAGAGTTTAGAAAGAAGGTTTACGAGGCCGTAAGAGAAATTCACATCACAAGGTTCCCTTACAATAACTTTTTATATCCTGAATATGATGAGTTTGAAAGTACCGATGAATAAAAAGGTTAGCCATAAATAAATAAGACTTAGTTGTAGCTTTTTTTTAATAATTTTATAAATTTATCTCCTAAATACAATATTTTATCAAAAAAAATAATACTTTTGGCTAAACATTAAAATTTATAACAATGAAAAAAATTTTTATTTTAGGCGTAATGGCTCTAGCAATGGTATCATGTACAGTAACAATGCCTGTTAATGCAACTAGCAATGAAGTAGGTTCAAAAACTGGTACAGCAAGCACAACTTCAATTTTAGGATTACACTTAGATGGAGGTGATGCTTCTATTAGAACTGCAGCCAAAAAAGGTGGTATCAAGAAAATTTCAACTGTTGATTTTAAAACAACTAATTACCTGTTTTTAATAGGTCAGTATGAAACTATTGTAACTGGTAATTAATTAATCATTAATTTTCATAGAGCAGAAAGGTTTTTAAATCGTTTCTGCTCTTTTTTTCTTTTTTATGAAAAAGGTACTACTACTTCTACTGCCAATAATTTTTCTGGCTCAATGTAAAAGCTCTTCAAACAATACTGAAACCATCACATTTGGATACAAAGAAACTTTTAAAATTTCTAATGATGAGGAAAGTGCAGTTGTAAATAATTTTATTGCACTTCACGAAAGTATATGGAATTATCAAGATTTCAACTTGCCTTTAAATAAGATTTTGCTTCATGAAGATTACTACATTTTTATTTCAGCGGCAATTGAAAACTCTGAACAAGAAACAATCAATCAAATTTTAAAAACAGAAGAATTTAACTTTGTTGAAAATGAAAATTCAACCAAGTTTAGCAAACAACTTCTTTACACCAATAACGAATATTACATCTATTCGGTTATTTATACTGAAAGAGTTCAGGGAATTCCGTTTGTTATTAGCTGGGTCTCTAAAGACAAAGACCTAATTACTAAAGCATACCAGAATCAACTATTCGATGAAAAAATTAATTAGTTCAACTCTTATTTTGATAGCAATCATAGCTTGCTCTCCTTTGCAAAGAAATAATAATTCTTCCTCAAGTTTAAATGGATTTGAAACACATAAAGGCGTTATTAACTATTTTGTAAATGATAGTGTTGACCAGTATTTTATAAAACCTTTAAAATTCAAATCTAAAGATTTTGAGTTACATCCCGATTTCACATTTAGAACAGGAGACCATAGCGATGATATAACTGTAAACTTTTCTATTTTTTCTAACCAACCTGTTCAGATAAATGAAGTTGAAAGAATTATTTATGCATCAGCTTTAAAAAATATCAAAAAAATGTACGTTGAAAAGAAATCCAAAAAAAAGGTAGAATCTCGTTTTTCTGCTAAAATTGACAAAACGAGTTTTCTTGAAATTAATGCTGATCAAAGTTGGACACTAGAATATAAAGGTGGAAAAAAAATACACCTTCGTCCAAATAATAAAACTAAAAAAACGCAAAGCTTATTTCAATTCATTGTTATAAACTAGCACTCATTATTCTAAATAGCCCATTTTTTTCATCCACTCGTCGTTGTACATTTTCCCTACATAACGACTTCCGTGATCATGAAATAAAACAACCACAACGTCTTCTTTTTTGAAATGATGCTTTAACTGAAGTAAGCCTTTTACTGCAGCACCAGCAGAATTCCCTAGAAACATCCCCTCTTCTTTGGCTAACTTTTGGGTGTAAACAGCGGCGTCTTTATCGGTGACTTTCTCAAAACCGTCAATCACTTCAAATCGCACGTTTAAAGGTAAAATATCTTCGCCTATACCTTCTGTTACATAAGGATAAATTTCATTTTCATCAAATACCCCTGTTTCGTGGTATTTTTTAAAAACTGAACCATAGGTATCAATTCCCCAAACCTTTACATTTGGGTTTTGTAATTTCAGGTAGGAACCCACACCAGATATGGTGCCTCCAGTACCAACACCTACAACAAAATGGGTTACTTTTCCATCAGTTTGATCCCAAATTTCTGGGCCAGTAGATTGAAAATGTGCTTTGCAATTAGAAGGATTATCATATTGATTTACATACCAAGAGTTTGGCGTTTCTCTCGCTAATCTTGCTGAAGTTGAAT
Organism: Psychroflexus maritimus; assembly: GCF_011089875.1. GTDB lineage: Bacteria > Bacteroidota > Bacteroidia > Flavobacteriales > Flavobacteriaceae > Psychroflexus > Psychroflexus maritimus. Next base: position 56,942 of record NZ_JAANAS010000072.1, read on the forward strand.
AATAAGAGCGTGGATCATCTGGCGCAACATCGGTTGGACATACATGCACTTCACAACCTACACCTCTCAAAATATCCATCTTTTCCTTACTCTGTTTATCGCTAAGCACACAAACCACATTGTAACCTTTCACAATAGCCACTAAAGCTAGTCCCATGCCTGTGTTACCAGAAGTTCCTTCAATAATTGTTCCGCCAGGTTTTAAACGACCATCTTTTTCAGCATCCTCAATCATTTGTAAAGCCATGCGGTCTTTCACCGAATTGCCAGGATTAAAAGTTTCGTACTTGGCTAAGACCGTTGCTGGGATTTGTTCTACAATTTTGTTTAATTTAACCAATGGAGTATTCCCTATGGTTTCTATGATATTATTTGCGTACTTCATAAAATTATTTTCGTTTGCAAATATATAAAAACCTATGTTCGATTATTCTCACTTTATCAAAACTCTTTTAAATAGTAAGATAGGAACTTTTTTAAGACGTAATAATTAGCTATTACAGAGTAAAAAAGTAAAGTAGATTGCTATTTATAACTAATTACTCTATTTCATTCAATAAGAACATCCATTTACTGTGTTAATTTTTATAAGGACGAGCTAAAAAGTTATCCTTTGAAGCTAGGAGAATTTTACCTTTTTAAAAGGACTAAAGTGTAATTTTTTGGAGTAGATAAAACAGGCCCCAAACAAAAAGTGTACTTAAAAAAGCAGTAGTTCCTAACTTTCCGCCAAAGCCTACAAATAACTTTAAACTTAAAATGTAAATGATTCCGCAGACCAAACCTCCCAACACTACTAAACCTAATGAAGCTAGGTTTGTGCTTGTCATGCCAACAAAAGTACCGGCAAAAACTACCAAAGCTAAATGAGGCAAATTAAATAAGTGACCAAACAAAGCGCCCAGCAAACCTACTATACAGGAAGCAACTACTACCGAAAGTCCGTTTTTATGAAGCATATAAGTAGCTGCGGCTCCTAATGATGAGGAAAATATAAGTATTAAATGATTGAGCATGCGTTTAATTTTAGTGCGAAAATAATCTTTTTTTGGAGATTGCCTAGCCCTGATGGAGGCGGCATCCTTTTTTGAAAAAGCCATTAACCTGAGTTCGATTATTCTCACTTTGTCAAAACTGTTTTAAATAGTAAGATACAAACTTTTTTAAGACGTAATATCTGGATATTGCGGAGTAAAAAAGTAAAGTAGATTGCTGTTTAAAACTGATTACTCTATTTTATTCAATAAGWACATCCATTTACAGCGTTAATTTTTATCACGATAGCTAAGGCTATCCTTCAAAAAATTGCCTTGTAACTGAATATCCTTATTGATTTTGACTTTGTGATTATAATCGAACTCAGGTTATTAGAAGTTGCCTAGCAAAAAGCAACCTAAGAAGCTCTTTTGCTAGGCTAAAATTTTTGGCTTTTGAAAAAAAGATAGAGCCGAGAGCAGGTTCCTGGCTCCTTATTCTATTACTCTTTTACTACCAATTGTATGGTTTCGCGAGTGAGCTGCTTGAGCAGTACTTGCTTGTTTTTTTCGATTTTTTGAATGGCTTTTTGGTCGAAATGACGCACGGTATATAAGGAAACGCCTTTGTTGTATGTTACCTTAAATTTGGCTTTGAGGATTTCGATAAGCTTGCCCACATTATTGAATTTGTTGTCCACACAAACCGAAAAACTAATAGCGGAATTTTGAATTAAATCAACTTTAATTTGATGCTTGTGCAGTAGTGCAAAGACTTCGCTAATATTTTCTTCTACAAAAAAGGAGAAATCGATAGCTGAAAGCGATAGTAAAACTAAATTTTTCTGGACAATATAACAGGGAATAAGCGGTTCTATAAGTTGTCCTTTAGCAACCACAGTTCCTTTGTTTTCAGGGTTTTGAAAGGATTTTACGTGCAGTGGAATTTCCTTTTTTTGGAGCGGTTGCAAGGTTTTTGGGTGAATAACCGAGGCGCCGTAAAAAGCTAATTCAATGGCTTCTTCATAAGAGATTTTGTGAAGTAATTGCGTATCTTCAAAGACATTTGGGTCTCCATTAAGTACGCCGGGAACGTCTTTCCAAATATACACGGCTTCTGCATTTAGGCAGTAGGCAAAAATAGCTGCAGTGTAATCACTTCCTTCTCGCCCTAAAGTAGTGGTGAAATTGTTTTCATCAGAGCCAATAAATCCTTGGGTTATGCAAAGTTCATTACGCTCTACATGAGCATTAATTTTGGTTTGAGTCCGTTCCCAATTAACCTTAGCATCTCGGTAGGTGTCATCGGTATCAATGAGGCTTCTGCCATCTAACCAAGTATTGAGAATACCTTGTGATTTCAAGTACTGACTTACAATTGAAGTTGAAATTAACTCTCCAAAACACACCACTTGGTCATAAACGTAATCATAGTTAGGCGATTTATTTCTTTCTAAAAAGATTTCTAACTCGTCTAAAAAATAGTTGGTTTTGGTGTAAGCCGGATGTTGGGGTTCATTAAAAAGTTGATCTAAAATGGCGTAGTGATAGTCCTTGATTTGTTTAATCTTGTCTTTAAGTTTAGGTGATTTTTCAACATATAAAGTGATGACTTCTTCTAGCGCATTAGTAATTTTACCCATCGCTGAAATCACAATAATTTTGTCTTCTACTCCGGTAAACTGAAGCACTTTAGCCACATTTCTTACCCCTGCGGCGTCTTTTACAGAGGCGCCTCCAAACTTAAAAACTTGCATGATTATTATTGATTTATGTATTGATTTCTAATTGAACGGTATCCCAATGTGATAAAACATTGGCTCCGTAATTTTTGTAGAATTCTACAGCAGGTGTATTCCAATCCAAAACTACCCATTCTACTCGTTTTAGGCCTTGATTTTTGGCGGTTTTTACTACCTCGTCTAAAAGTGCTTTACCTAGGCCTTTACCTCTCATTTTTTGGGTTACGATAAGGTCTTCTAGGTGAATGGTTTTTCCCTTCCATGTTGAAAAGCGAGGATAAAAAAGTGCCATTCCCACAATTTCTTGTCTAAACTCACTTACTAAACATTGAAAGTAAGCCTCTTCCGAAAACCCGTATTTATATAAGGTTTCTTCTGAAATTTCTACCGCATCAGGTTCTTTTTCAAAAGTAGCTAACTCATGAATAAGTTGTAAGATGTAAGGTATGTCTTTTTCTTGGGCTTTTCTAATGTTAAAATCCATAGCATTCTTTTTCAAGCGTACAAAAATAATTCAGTTGAAGCTAATTATAGCTTTTTCAACTTTTTTTTTTGCTATAAACCTAAGTTCGATTAATAGCAGAGTTTACAACAATTTGACTTAGAATAATCGAATAATAAAATTAAAATCAATAAAGAAACACTTAATTAATCATAAAGACATAAGGAACTAACAATAGCGTAACACTTTTTTGAAACAATTAGGTTTATTTTTGTATTGAATCTAAAGAAAAACGCTAGTCTTATGAAAACAAAAAAAATCAACAGATTTATTACAGAAGCAATTGGCGAATTAAGTCCAGAAAGCAGGCCTTTTATAGCAAACTTTACTAATGAGTTAGAAGAAGAACAAAAGACAAAAAAACACAGTAAGAAAAATCAATTTTTTGGCTTGTAAACAAACATTTAAATTGCGCTTCCTAAAAAAACAAATAGCTGTTTTTTAAATTCGGTTTGCTTCTATTTACTTTTAATCAAACTTTATTAAGAAATAGAAGTAATCAAATGTTTACAATATTATTTTAATTAAGTTTTTAATTTCATTCAAATAGTTTTTACTTTTGACTAAACCATGTCCGCAAACTCTTAAACAAAAAGCAAAACCCTTTACCTTACAAGGACTTGCAAGCTAATTTTTAACCATACATTAACAAGCACTACAGCAATTATTTTTCAATTTGCACGCTCAATAGAAGTAAAGAGTTTAGACTAAATATTGAATTTATGGAAAATCAGAATGAGCATTTAGATATGGCCAGCATCAATGAAAAAATACAAAGAGAAAGTGCCTTTGTAGATATTTTGATGCGTGAAATGAATAAGGTAATTGTTGGTCAACAACACATGGTAGAACGCTTACTAATTGGTCTTTTAGGTAAAGGGCACATTTTGTTAGAAGGGGTGCCAGGATTGGCTAAGACTTTAGCAATTAACACTTTATCAAAAGCTGTTCAAGGAAGCTTTTCCAGAATTCAGTTTACGCCAGACTTACTTCCTGCCGATGTAGTAGGAACCATGATTTACAATATTAAGGAAAACGACTTCAGCATTAAAAAAGGACCTATTTTTGCCAATTTTGTTCTTGCTGATGAGATTAACCGTGCACCAGCTAAGGTGCAATCGGCTTTATTAGAAGCCATGCAAGAAAAGCAAGTAACTATTGGTGATGAAACTTTTATATTAGATAAGCCATTTTTGGTAATGGCCACTCAAAACCCTGTTGAGCAAGAAGGAACCTATCCTTTACCTGAAGCGCAGGTTGATCGATTTATGCTAAAAACAGTTATTGATTATCCAAAAATTGAAGACGAACAACAAATTGTGAGGGCTAATCTAAAAGGCAGTTTTGAAAACGTAAATCCAGTAATCTCTACTGCTCAAATCCTTAGTGCTCAAGAAGCCGTTAAGGATGTATATATGGACGAAAAGATTGAGAAATATATTCTTGATTTGATTTTTGCTACACGTTATCCTGAAAAATATAAACTACAAGACTTAAAACCTTTAATTAGTTTTGGTGCTTCACCAAGAGGAAGTATTAATTTAGCAACTGCCGCAAAATGCTACGCTTTTATTAGAAGAAGAGGCTACGTAATTCCAGAAGATGTACGCGCTGTAGTCTATGATGTGTTAAGACATCGTGTAGGAATTACTTATGAAGCCGAAGCTGAAAATGTAACTTCCATAGATATCATTAATAAAATTGTGAATGAAGTAGAAGTGCCTTAATCAAATTCCACTTATTAAAAATTTAAATTAGAATTTGAAATAATTATGGATACTAAGGAGCTTTTAAAAAAGGTAAGAAAAATTGAAATCAAAACACGTAGGTTAAGCGACCACGTTTTTGGTGGTGAATACCATTCTACGTTCAAAGGACGAGGAATGACTTTTAGCGAAGTAAGAAAATATCAATTTGGTGATGATGTTCGCGCCATTGATTGGAATGTTACCGCTAGATACAACGAGCCTTTTGTAAAAGTATTTGAAGAAGAACGCGAACTTACCATGATGCTTTTGGTAGATATTTCTGGGTCACAATTTTTTGGCACACAAACTTCTATTAAAAGAGATCGAATTACTGAAATAGCTGCTACTTTAGCTTTTTCGGCTACACAAAATAACGATAAAATTGGACTGATTCTTTTTACCGATGAAATTGAGCTTTACATTCCGCCTAAAAAAGGGAGGTCTCACGTTTTGCGAATTATTAGAGAGTTGCTAGAATTTCAGCCAAAAAGTAAGAAAACCGATTTAGGAAAAGCCATTAAGTTTCTTTCTAATGTGATGAAGAAAAAAGCTATTACTTTTATGTTGTCAGATTTTATGTTGGATGATTACGCACAAGAATTGAAAATTGCTTCTCAACGTCACGACATTACTGGAATCAGAGTTTTTGATATTCGTGAAAAAGAGATGCCTAATGTTGGTATGGTACAAATGAAAGATCAAGAAACAGGTGAAAGTTTGTGGGTAAATACCTCCTCTAAAAAGACTAGAAATCGCTATGAAATTAACTTTAAAAAACAATCAGAATACTTTAAAAAATCTTTTAGCGCAAGTGGTGCAGGCAGTTTAACTACACGAGTAGATGAAAATTACGTCACTAAATTACTCACTTACTTTAAAGCAAGATAAACGCATGAAAATCAATTATTTAAATTTTATCTTATTGACTTGCTTTTTGAGTGGATTAAGTACAATTCAGTTATTTGCTCAGCAGGCAAATGTAAGCCTTGACCGAGATAGTATTTTAATTGGTGAACAAGTTATTTATACCATTGAAGTTGAAACCAATATAGATGATGTAGTTCAGTTTCCAGAAGGCCAAACTTTTGTTCCGCTTGAAGCTATTGAAGCCTTTAAGATTGACACCAATCAATTAGAGCCAAAATTAAAATTAAGCAAACAATACGCACTTACTCAATTTGATTCGGGCAGTTACACTATTCCCAAACAATTTATTCAAATTAACGAATCAGGAATTAGCACAGATTCACTTCAAATTTATGTGCAAGATGTAGTTGTTGACACCACCAAACAAGGTTTGTTTCCGGTAAAGACTTACATTGAAACAGAGCGGCCTTTCCAAATTCCTGAATGGATATGGTGGGGCTTGTTGCTACTTGGGGTTGTTGTTGGTTTGTTCTTATTAATTCAGTATATTCTTCAAAAAAGAAAAGAAGCAAAAGAAAATATTCCACCTTATCAAAAAGCTATTCAATCACTTCAGCAATTAGATGAAAGTCCGTTGATGAAAGAGCGAAACTTAAGAGAATATTATTCAGTTTTAACCAATATTAGTCGCCGCTATTTAGAAGATAAAATAGAACTTCGCGCTTTAGAGTTTACCACCAATGAATTAATTGATGAATTGCAACGCAATAAAGACGCCAAGAAGATTCTTATTCAACAAGCCACCATAGATGATTTCAGAAAAATTTTAAAACGTTCTGATTTAGCTAAGTTTGCCAGGTCGCAACCCGACGTTCTAACAGCAAAAGACGACCGAAAGTTTATACAGTCGTTTACAGACGAAGTAGATCAAGGAATTCCAGAACCTACGGAAGAAGAGTTAGCCCAAGATGCTGCTTTTAGAGCTAAAAAAGCAAGAAAACAAAAACAAATAAAATTTGCGCTAGGAGCGCTAGCCGTTTTACTCATTATATCGGGTGGAATCACCTATTTGATTGCTACCAAAGGATACGACTACGTTAAAGACCACTATTTTGGTCATCCTAGTAAAGAATTATTAGAAGGAAATTGGGTAAGTAGTCAATATGGAATTCCTCCTGTAGGAATTACCACGCCCGAAGTTTTAGTTCGAGGTGATTCTGAAATGACACAAGAAGCTAAAAAGATTTTAGCAGATCCAGAAACTTTTGTAGCCGGGGGTATTTATAGTAATTTTCACAGTGTACTTTCGGTAATGCAATTTAAAGAAGATGAAGAATTTGATTTAAACACAGTGGTTGATGGCGTGTATGAGATTTTAGAAGCTGAAGGAGCTTACAATATTTTATCCAAAGAAGATCAAACTACCACTCTTGACGGAGCTGAAGGAAAATTAGTCTCTGGTAATTTTGCTATTGAAAATCCTTTTACAAAAAACGATATCAAAAAAGAATATAAGATTTTAAATTTTGCAGAAATGGGGGCTTTTCAACAGCTTATTTTGATTTATAATGCAGACGACCAATACGCTGAAGAAATTAGCCAGCGAGTAATTAACTCACTAGAACTTAGAACGCAATAAAGATGTGGAATTACAAAGACATATTTTTTGAAAATCCAGCCTGGTTTTGGCTTTTCTTGCTATTGCCATTTGTTGCTTTTTGGTACTATTGGAAACGCAATGAACAAAACCCTAGTTTATCTATTTCTAGTCTAGAAGGATTTAAAGACACGACTAGTATCTTACCAAAACTTAGGCCAGTGCTCTATGTACTTCGGCTATTAGCGCTTTCGTTTTTAATTGTAGCAATGGCTAGACCAAGAACAGTGGATGTTTCAAGTAAAACTTCAGGAATTGAAGGAGTAGATATCATCATAACCGCAGATATTTCAACAAGTATGTTAGCCAAAGACTTTAAACCAAATCGACTTGAAGCCTTAAAAAAAGTAGCTTCAGAATTTGTTCAAAATCGAAAAACAGACCGAGTGGGTTTAGCAATTTATGCCGGCGAAAGCTACACCCAAACACCACTTACCTCAGACCGAATTTTAGTAAGCAATGCCATTGAAAATCTAACACACGCCATTAATATTGACGACGGTACGGCTATTGGTATGGGAATTGCCACAGCGGTGAATCGCCTAAAAGAAAGCGACACAGAAAGTAAAGTCATTATTTTACTTACCGATGGAGTAAATAATGCTGGATTAATTGACCCTATTATGGCTGCTGAAATTGCTAAAGAAAAAGGGATTAAAATTTATAGCATTGGAATTGGTAGTAGAGGTAGAGCATTATCTCCCGTTGCTATTTTGCCTAACGGCGAATTTCAATACCGCCCCATAGAAGTTGAAATTGATGAAGAATTAATGCAGTTGATCTCTAAAGAAACTGGCGGAAAATACTTTAGGGCTACCAATGAAGAATCCTTACAACGGATTTACGATGAAATTGATAGCTTAGAAAAGTCGGAAATTGAAGAAGAAACCTTTTATGATTACGAAGAAAAATTTAGACCCTTGGTAATTATTGGTTTATTGCTGTTGTTTTTCGAGATTATTTTAAGAAATACTTTATTTAGAAGTTTTATATAATGTACATACTAGAAGAGAAAATATATTTGTGGTGCTTGTTAGCTATTCCTTTATTAATAGCCATACATTTACTTGTTCTATTCTGGAGAAAACGAACACAACAAAAATTTGCTTCGCCAAAATTGTTTGGCTTACTAACGCCTAATAAATCTACCTTAAAATCTTCGCTTAAAATCACATTTTTATGCCTAGCCATTGGTTTTTTAAGCATTGCATTAGTCAATCCCAAATTAGGTACAAAAACAGAAACAGTTAAGCGAGAAGGAGTAGATCTTGTTTTTGCATTAGACGTTTCAAAAAGTATGCTAGCCGAAGATATAACGCCAAATCGTTTAGCTAAGTCGAAACGAATTATAAGCGAAATAATCAACAACCTTAAGGGAGACAGAGTAGGTTTAATTGGCTATGCAGGAAGTGCCTTTCCACAAGTTCCAATCACAACAGATTATTCGGCTACTAAAAACTTTCTTCGCTCTATGAATACAGACATGGTTTCTAGTCAAGGTACGGCCACTCGTGAAGCTGTTCGTCTAGCCAATCGGTATTTTGATAACGAAGAAACAAGCAAAGTATTAATTTTAGTAACCGATGGCGAAGACCATCAAGCCGACTTTGAGGAAGAAATTGCACGTGCAGCAGAACAAGGCATAAAAATTATTGCATTAGGAGCAGGAACTGAGCGCGGAGCACCTATTCCAATTCGTGACGGAAGAGGTGGTGTAAATTACAAAAAAGACCGTGCTGGAGAAACCGTAATTACACGCGCAGACCTCTCTACTTTAAAACGCATTGCTGATTTAGGGAATGGCGTTTATGTAGATGGCAGTAGTACAACAAAAGCAGTAAATGAAGTTTTAGAAGCAATTAATGATTTGGAAAAAACTGAATTTGAAACGAAAGAATATGCAAATTATCAACATTATTTTCAATGGTTTTTAATCCTTGGTATATTTTTTATGTTGCTAGAAGTACTTCTTCTTGAGCGCAAAACAGGTTGGTTGAGCAAATTGAATTTATTTAATGAAAATGAATCTGAAAATGAATAACTTAAAACCTATAAAAAGCTATTTCATTTTACTACTGCTATCCTTGCTTTCAGTAGTTAATTTGCACGCCCAAGAAGTTTCAAAAGAAGTAAAAAAACATTTAGCAGAGGCGGCTTCGCAAATAGAAAGTGATAATTTTGCAGCAGCTGAAGCAGCATTCAGAAAAGCATTGTCGGCCGATCCTGATAATGATATAGCGCGTTATAATTTTGGTAATCTTTATTTAAAAAATGACAAACAAAAGGAAGCTTTTATTAATTTAGCAGAAACGGTACAAAAAAGCGAAAATAGACAACTTAAACATAAGAGTTTTCACAACCAAGGAAACATGCTAATGGAAGAAGAGCGTTACGGCGAAGCAGTAGAAGCCTATAAAAATGCACTTCGAATGCAACCTAATGATGATGAAACCCGCTATAATTTAGCTTTAGCCAAGAAAAAACAAGAAGAAGACGGCGGAGGTGGCGGAGACGACGATGATCAAGAAGACGAACAAGAGCAACCTCAAGATGACCAGGGCGAAGGAGAAGATGAGGATGAGGATAATCAAGATAATCAAGACCAAGATCAAAAGGATCAGGGAGACGAAGGTGATCAAGAAGACGAAGATAAAGAAGGTGAGGGTGAGCAAGATAATGATGAGGAAGGCGAGCAAGAACAAGAGCAACAACAGCCTCAAAACCAAGGTGGCAAAGATGAAGAGAAAGAAGGAGAACAACAAGAACAAAAGCCACAACAAGTGGAAGGTAAACTCTCTCCAGAACAAATTCAAAATCTCTTAGAGGCTATTGAAAATAAAGAGAAAGAAACTCAAGATAAAGTGAATAAAAAAGAAGAAAAAGGAGAACGGGTAAGAACCGAAAAAGATTGGTAATGAAACACGCATGTATAAAGCTTATATACACAAAGGAATGATTATACGTGTTACATATGACCACTAAAAAGCAAATCATATAAACAGATGAAAAAGTTAATTTACATCGTAATTTCATTATTGTTTGGATTCTCAAGTTTAGCTCAGGTACAGTTTGAAGCCAAAGCTAGTAGAGAAAAAATGGGCATTAATGAACGCGTAAAAGTAGAGTTTATTATTGATAAAGATGCTGATAATTTTCTTGCTCCAGATTTTAAAGGTTTTAAACGTTTAGCAGGGCCAAATCAATCCATCTCACAAAGTTGGGTGAATGGTAAAAGCAGTTTTCAAAAAACTTATACTTATTTTCTAGAACCCCAGCGAAGAGGAAGACTAACAATTGGTCAAGCTGAAATTGAATACCAAGGAAAAACTTACAAGACTTCGCCTATTGACATAGAGGTTACTGCTGCTGTAGATAATCCAAACTCCTATAAAAGTATTGCAAAAAGTAGGCTCTCCGATGCTATTCACCTTGTAGCAGAAGTTTCTAAAACTAAATCCTATTTAAATGAAGAGGTTTATGTGGTTTATAAATTATTCATAGGAAGAGATGTGAACATTAGAAACTACCGCGTCTTAGACGACCCAAAATTCAATGATTTTTGGAGTCAAAATATTGATATTGATCAGCTTGAAGTGAAAGAGGGTGAATATGGTGGAGAACCTTATCAATATGTGGAATTAAGAAAGACTTTACTCTATCCGCAAAAAACGGGAGAGTTGGTGATTGAGCCACTAACTGTAGCCTTATCGGTTCAGGTTCCTAGTGATAAAAGAGATATTTTTGGAAGAAGGCAATACGAATATGTTGAGAAAAACGCTTCTGCAAAAACCCGGAAATTACAAGTAAAACCTTTACCAGAAAAAGGTAAACCAGCCGATTTTACGGGTGCTGTTGGTCAATTTGATATTGCGCTAAACACGAGTAAAACAAGTCTAGAGGCTAGAGAAAGTTTAACTGCAAATTTAAAAATATCAGGAACTGGAAACTTGAGTTTAATGAACCTTCCAGATTTAAAAATACCTGCTTCATTAGAAGTCTATGAACCTGAACGAAAAGATAATTACCGTACCACCTACCGAGGTCTATCTGGATACATTTCTAACAAATATACCATTGTTCCAGAATTTAAAGGAAATTATAAGATTTCTCCGGTGAAGTTTACTTATTTTGATCCAAACGAAGAAAAGTACAAAACAACAACTACTAAAGAAGTTCAAATAAATGTAGAAGCTGGACCTGAAAATCCGTTAAATCAACAAGCCAAAGTAGCCGAAGAAGGAACCAACAAAGCTGCTCTTAAAAATAGAATTACCTCAGATATGAGTTTTGAATACATTGCTACAGAAACCAAATTGCGTCCAGCTAACCAATCAAATTTCTTTAAAAGTACAAGTTTTTGGGCCTTATTTATATCGCCTTTGTTATTAATACCTCTATTTATTTTAGTTAAAAAGAACGCTAGTAAATTAGCTGTTTCTGAAACCAATAAGAAACAACGCAAAGCGAATCAACTAGCTAAAAAGTACCTGAGTGAAGCAAAAAAGAATCTAGGAAACAAAGAATCCTTTTTCGATGCGTTAGAAAGAGCCTTGCACAATTATTTAAAAGCCAAGCTACAAATCTCAACAGCCGAGATGAGCAAAGAAAAAATAATAGCAACCTTAAATGAAAATGAAATTGAGGAAGCCGTCTCTCAAAAATTTATTCGCTTGCTTTCTTCCTGCGAAATGGCAAAATACAGTCCGTCTAGCAATGAAGCAATGCAAGAAGAATATCAACAAGCTACCCAAATTATTTCTAAATTAGATAAAAACCTGTAACATGAAAAAAAATCTAGTTTACTTAATAATTATTTGCTTAAGCTTTCAGTTTAGCTTTGCCTTAAATACTAAATTTGAAGAAGGCAACAATGCTTATGCAGATGGAAATTATAGAGAAGCAACAAGATTATACAAGCAAATAATTGAAGACGGAAAAGTTTCTGCCAAACTTTTTTACAACCTTGCTAATGCCTATTACAAACAACAAAAAATAGCTGAAAGTATTTATTATTATGAGCTTGCCTTAATGCTTTCGCCAACCAATAAGTCCATTCAAAATAATTTGAAATTCGCAGAAAATAAAAGAATTGATGAGATTGAAGTTGCTGAAGCTTCAGCTTTTGAAGTGCAGAAAGAAAATATCATCTTTGCACTTGATCAGGACCAATGGGCCTTACTTGCTATTGCAGGCAGTGTATTCACCTTGTTGTTTTTTATGCTATTTCTTTTTGGAAAAAAATCTAGCTTAAAGCGGATTTCACTAAGCTTTTCTGGGTTATTTTTGGTATTAGCCATCGGTGTTTTTTGGTTAGCTAATCAACAATTAAAAACTATTGAAAGTAAACGTTTTGGTATTGTTTTTACCGAAGAAATTGAAATTCTTAACGAGCCTAACCCAAGAAGTAAGAAAGAGTTTACCCTTCACGAAGGCACTAAAGTAAAAATTGAAGAAGAGTTTAGAAACTACACAAAGATTAGAATTGCTAACGATAATACCGGTTGGATTGATTCAGCACACGTAAAGGAATTAAAGCTATAAAATAAAGTTTATCTTGTTTATTTATTCAGCTAGCAAAAGTTTATATTTACTTTAAAATTACTTCAATTTCATCAGAAATGATATCTCTTTCTTTAGCTAAATCAATTAAGCTAGGTAAGTAGATAATTAACTGCTCATCAATTAACGCATAAGCTTTAGATTGATAAAGCTGTTCTTTTTCAAACCAATTTGCCCCGGCATTAAATGCTTTAAACACAAGCATTAAAACCACTACTACTAATAGCATTTTAAAAAAACCAAAAACAGCGCCCAATATTCTATTGACACCTCCTAAAGCAATGGCTTGCAGGATTTTAGTTAACAATCTGCCAATTAAAGAAATCACAATAACTATAGCTAAAAAAGTGATTAAAAAAGCAGCAATTTGTAGGTACTCTTCTTCCCATTTTAACCATTGAATCAAATATGATTTGGTGTAATCAGAAAAGGTAAAAGCACCTATTAAGCCTAAGACAAGAGCTATTAAAGAGCTGAACTCTAAAACTAACCCCTTCTGAAATCCTCTAAAAAGACCAAAAATCAATAAAACCCCAATAAAAATATCAATTCCATTCATCGGGGTAAAGATAATTATTTCGTTCGATTTTAAAATTTACTTTCAAAAAAATTGATCAATTGCAACTTGTAAATCGGTAGTAGGTTGTTGGCAAGTTTTATTTTCACAAACATAAATACGAGTTTCGCCAACTACTAATTTTCCTTTCAACAAATCTAAATTTTCTGTCTCTCCCCCTAAAAACAAGGCATTAGGATAGTAGTTCTTTTGCATTTTGAAAGCAACTTCAAAAGCATCTTTGCCTACTATGGCTACTTCTTTAAACGGGTTAGCAATCCAACCAGCCAACTGAGACCAATTGGCAAAATAAGGGCCTGATTTATAAAGTTTCTTTTCCACCTGAGCCAACATCTTTTTACTCTTCTCCAGTAAATCGTCAGCAGCATAAAAATGACCGAGCAAAAACAAGCATTTAGCTAAAACTGAATTAGAAGCAGGAATTACATTATCACTCAATTCCATTTTTCTTGCAATTAATTGTTCTCCTTTAGAAGAAGTAAAAAAGAACATTCCCGAATGTTCATCAAAAAACTCAGTTTCACAAATGTACATTAATTCTTTAGCCCATTCTAGGTAATGAATTTCAAAACTTAGTTGGTACAAGCTTATCAAAGCTTCAATGAGCAACGCATAATCATCTAAGAAAGCATCAATACTAGCCTTATTGTTTTTGAAGTTACGCTTTAATCGTCCATTTTCTGCTCGTAAATTGGCATAAATGAAATCGGCGGTTGCTTTGGCTTGATTTAAGTAGGTTTTATTTTGCAATGACTTGGCTGCGTCCACCAAAGCTTTAATCATCATAGCATTCCAAGAAGTAAGTATTTTATCATCCAAACCTGGACGTTCTCTTTTCTGTTGTATTTGGTGTAATTTTTGTTTGTAGCTATGTACTTTTTCTTCAAAATCTTGCCATTTAAATTGGTTTTCGGAAGCAAATTTTTTAGGTAATTGTTTCAAATGAAGAATGTTTTTTTTGTCTTCCCAATTTCCCTTTGCTTGAAGCTGAAAATAGCTTTTGAACCAATCCCAATCTTCAGGAGCAACTTGAGCTTTAACTTCCTCATATTTCCAGACATAATAAGTTCCTTCTTCGCCTTCGCTATCAGCATCTAATGAAGAAAAATACCCCTTGTTTTTATGCTGAAGCTCTCGGTGAGCAAAGTTAATCGTTTCAGTTATAATGCTTTCGTAAAAAGGATTAGGAAATAATTGATGGGCTTTAGCGTACAAACTTATCAATTGAGAATTATCGTAAAGCATTTTCTCAAAATGAGGAACTAACCAAACATCATCAACCGAGTAGCGAGCAAAACCACCCCCCAGTTGATCGTAAATCCCGCCTTTAGCCATTTCATTTAAGGTAACAATAAGTGCTTCTAGAGCCGATTGATTTTTGGTAAACGCATAATATTGAATTAAAAATTCCCAAGAATTAGGCATAGGAAACTTTGGTGCGCCCTTAAAACCTCCCTTTTCAAAATCTACAAACTGCATCCAACTGCCCAGCAAATCTTTGTAATCTGATGGAGTGAAGATAGCTTCTTGGGTAGGTTCAAATTCTGCTAAATCGCCAATTCTAATTCCTTCGGTTAGTTTTTCTGCGGTATCTTCAAGTTGTTCTTTTTGTGTTGTAAAAGCTTTGTGTACGTTTTTTAAAACTTTCTTCCAATTTTCTTTTGGAAAATAAGTAGCGGCATAAAAAGGTCTTCCGTCGGGTAAAGCAAATGCATTAAGCGGCCACCCACCTCTTCCAGTTAAAATTTGAGCGGCATCCATATAAATTTGATCAATATCTGGACGCTCCTCTCGATCTACTTTTATGCAAACGAAGTAAGTATTCATTAAGTGAGCTACCTCCTCGTCTTCAAAAGACTCATGTGCCATTACGTGGCACCAATGACAGGCTGCATAACCAACACTAATTAGTAAAGGCTTATTTTGTTTTTTAGCTTTTTGAAGAGCTTCCTCTCCCCACTCCCACCAATCTACAGGATTGTATTGGTGCTGAAGCAAGTATGGACTTGAAGCTTGCGCTAGCTTATTTTTATTCATCTTTTTTTACGAAAATACTGAATACATTAATTACTGCTCCAATTTTATGAATGATTTTGTACTATGTTTCCTATTCTATTTGACAATGAATACAAACTTAGTTTAATTACCTATCTTTCATTTAATGTAGGTAGATTATTGACTTATTTTAGCAACTAAGAGTAGCTTTTTTTTTATTTTTATAAGCTAAATAAATCAAATGACAGAACAACTTAATAAAACCGTTGAATATTTAAAAGAAAAAGGATTTAAAGCTCCGCAAGTAGGAATAATTTTAGGAACAGGCCTAGGTGCTTTAGTTAATCAAATTGAAGTTGAAAAAGAGATTTCTTATAATCACATTCCGCATTTCCCTACGGCCACAGTAGAATTTCATCAAGGGAAATTTATTTATGGTGAATTAAGTGGGGAAAAAGTAGTTGTAATGCAAGGTCGATTTCACCTTTACGAAGGCTACAGTTTGCAAGACATTACTTATCCTGTGCGAATAATGAAGCAGTTAGGTATAAGTAACTTATTGGTTTCTAACGCCGCTGGAGCCATAAACAAATCCTATAAAAAAGGTGAATTGATGTTAATTGATGATCACATCAATCTTCAAGGTAGTTCGCCTTTAGCATTTAAAGGAGTTTCTCAATTAGGCGAGCGTTTTGTAGATATGCTTGCACCTTACGATCAAAATTTAAATGCTGCTTTTAAAAAAATTGCTCAAAAAGCTGAAATCATTTTACACGAAGGTGTTTATGCCTCTGTGGTTGGTCCTCAACTTGAAACCCGAGCAGAATATAGGTATTTAGGAATTATTGGTGCAGACGCTGTTGGCATGAGTACAGTTCCAGAAATCATCGTTGCCAATCACCTCAAACTTCCTGTGGCCGCCATTTCTGTGCTTACCGATGAATGCGATCCAGACCATTTACAACCCGTAAATGTAGAAGAAATTATTGCTATTGCTAAGCAAGCTGAACCTAAATTGGTGAAACTTTTTACAGAGATTATCAAAACATTGTAAAATGATTTTGGAAACTCTTTTTTCTTGTTGAATTCAAGGCTTAAAAAAACATATATCGAAAAAAACGCCGGTTGGTTTTTACCACCGACGCTTTTAGTCAAGACTTTTTGCTTTTTTTACTTCGAGCTAAAGTTTCAGTTTGAAAAAATAAGCGATGTAATAATTTTAAGGTATTAGGACTTTGGATTTAAAATAAGGTCTATTCTGTCTAACAAGTCTTCAATATGATACTTTGTCATTTCATCTCTTGTAATTCGTTCTGCTCTTTTTAAGTCGCTTTCTAGTTGTTTGAGTTCAGCTCTCGCAATTAAGCGCACATCAGAATTTATGACATCAATTTTACTTTGATTAATATATTTTCTAAATCTTGCAGGAATACTTGATTGTTCTTCGGTCATTACTTGGTGCATTCTTGAAACATAAGAGCGCTGCAAGTTTCTTCTAATCCTAGAAATTTCTTGACCCCGTTTAATCTCCTGAAAAATTCCTTCTCTTAAATCGCTCATCATATCATTTAATGCATAAGCTTCAGCTCCATTAAGTTCTTCATTTTCCATCATTCTAGCCATTCTACCAAAATCCAAAACACGAGTTAAGTTTCTGTCTTGGTAACTTCTAATTTGTTCTAAGTAACCATCGTACTGAATTTTGTTGTAGATTTCAGGAACAATAAGCCATTCTGGAGTTTCATACAATTCATCTAAAAGAAATTGCAAAGCTCGTTTTTGTTTGTCTTTATCTACATGAATGTAATTATCTTTTTTCTGATCGTAAGTATAGTAATACTCATAAATTCCTCCAATATTCGCGGCAACATGCCCCATGTAGCGGTTATACTGACCAAAAACTTGATTGTAAAAATTAGTCAAATCTTCATAACTTTCCCCTTCTTGGTAAGTCCATTCATTAAGATTAGGCACAATACGTTTTAGGTTTTCAATACCATAGTGAGACGCCAACATAGCATCATCACCTAAGTCTTCAGTTTGTGCACTAGGATCAATAACTCCTCCTATTTGTTGTTTACCAAAACGATAGATGGGGTCATCTGCTTTCTCTAAAATCCACTGATCTAAGATTTCTTTTTCTTCTTCTGGAGTTTTATCTAAAATTGGTCGATATCCCCATTTAATTGAATATTTATCATAGGGACCTACCGCAGGCATAAGAGCCACATCACCGTCACCAGGTTGAGCAATGTAATTAAATCTTGCATAATCCATAATGGAAGGTGCTGTTCCAAATTCTTTTGTAAAAGCTGGATCTCTTAGCTTTTCTACAGGATAAGCTGAAGAACTAGCCATGTTATGAGGTAAACCTAAGGTGTGACCAACCTCATGAGCAGAAACAAAACGAATCAATTCGCCCATTACTTCATCTTTAAACTCGGGCCTTCTTGCTTCAGGATTAATAGCTGCCGTTTGAACAAAATACCAGTTTCTTAGCAAAGTCATTACATTATGATACCAATTGATATCAGATTCTATAATCTCACCTGAACGAGGATCAGTTACGTGAGGTCCGTTAGCGTTAGGAATTGGTGAAGCTAAATACCGAACTACAGAATACCTAGCATCTTCAGGGCTCCAATCTGGATCTTCTTCTACAGAAGGTGGATCCATAGCTAAAATAGCATTTTTAAAACCAGCTGCTTCAAAAGCTACTTGCCAATCTTCAATTCCTTGTTTAATGTAAGGACGCCATTTTTCTGGGGTTGCTCTATCAATATAATAAATGATAGGCTTCTTTGGTTCTACTAATTCACCTCGTTTAAACTTTTCTTCGTCCTCTTCTTTTACTTCTAAACGCCAACGATCTAAATACTTTACTGATTTAGCACGTTGAGCTTCATTTCCATAATCTACTTGTCCTCTTGCAAACCAACCTACACGTTCGTCAAAATATCGTTTACGGTAAGGTTCTTTGTCTAGGAGGATTAAAGAATTACTAAATTCAAGAGAGATAGAACCTGTACTAGCGTTAGATGGAGGTTTACCAGCCGAGTAAGTTTTTACGTGTCTAATCTCTATGTTTTTAGGAAAGGATTTAATGGTATCTATGTAAGACCTTGAACCATCTAAACCTTTAACTTGGTATTGCTTTCTTCTTTGGTCTTGAAAACCTATGGCTTTTACATCTTTTGTAAATAAATTGGTTGCATCAATTACTAGGTTATTAACCACAGAGTCTTTTTTAAAGGCCTTGATATCAAAGGAAAAAAGAACAGGTTCAAAATTAGAGTTAACTACTGCTTCATGTACGGGCAGTGAATCTGCTGCATAATTAGAATACGAAACAACGCGAAGATTTACACGGTTGTTTTTTCTTTCCCATCTTAGCACTTGTTCGTTTTGTTTTCCTCCGCCAAATCCAATTCCAGTGGCTGTTTTTGCAATTCGAGTCACCATTAACATCTCTCGATTTAATAAGGAATCTGGAATTTCAAAAAAGTACTTATTGTCTAAAAAATGAACGTCAAAAAGTCCCTTATTAGTTTTCGCTTCTTTGGTAATTACTTGACCGTAAGGCTTTATGCCGTTTTTAGATTTTTTTTGTTTAGCTGATTTAGCTGGTGCTGCTTTTTTTGATTGAAAAACACTACAAGAACTAAAAGTAAGTGTGAGCATCAATAAAAAAAGCGGTAGGTATTTTCTGTTCATAGTATTGCTTTTTAAGTTGGACTAGAAATTATAAAAAAGGTTTAATACCAATTTAACCATCAAATGACGCTATTTAGCTCATTCATTTTCCCATATATTTCCTTATTCTCAATTTCCGTCCCGTACGTAAGGGATGCAAATTATTCACAGCCTTATATATGAAAAAAGCAATTTCGCTCTCTTAACGACATTTAATAGTAAAATTGGTATAAAAAATCTGAAATTACATTTTAACAAGCAGTTTTACAGACCTGAATTTATAGGTTTTCGTTCAAGAAGAAATAAAAATTTAGATGTATTTCCAAACTAACAGTTTGGTACTTTTTAACACTCTAGATTCTAGCAAAAAAAATCACGCTAACATGAAGTAGCGTGATTTTATATAAGTAGTAACAATATTGATTACATATTAGATTTCAACTTGTCACTCTGTTTTTTCCCTTCATCTTCTATACTTTTTCTTTCTTCCTGCATAGTTTCTGCAGCATCATCTGCAGCCTTTTGGGCTTTATCAACGGCTTCTTTAGCACTTTTTTCAGCTTTTTCTAAAGCGTCTTTAGTAGCTTCTTCTACGTTTTTTTTCACTTCTTCAGCATCATCTGTAGCATCTTCAAGAGCATTTTCAGCATCTTCTAGACCTTCTTCTGCTTCATCAAGCGCTTTTTCTGCTTCAGTTTGGCCTTCTTCCATAGTGTCTGTTGAGTCTAAATCTTCTTCAACATCGCTACCTGCATCTTCTAAAGCATCTTGAGTATCATCAGTAGTCTCTTCAACTTGGTCTGCTGGTTCTTTCTTTACTTCTTCGCAACTTGTAAGTCCTAATGCAAATAATGCAAGTAGGGCTAAGCTTAATAATGGTTTCTTCATTTTGATATATTTTTTTGTAAAAGTATAAGAATTCTTAAGATAATCAAAATTTATTTGGACTTTTTATTATTTCTTTTGAACGCTCAATATGCTGGTTTAAAGTTTCTTGGTTCATCTTTTTAAGCATTGCCAGCATCATACTCATGCGTTGATTATTTAGAAAGTGCTCTTTTTTTTCATTGATAAAATTCCAATACAAGCTGTTAAATGGACAGGCATCTTCTCCTGTTTTTTTACTTACTGAATACTTACAGGACTTGCAATAATTACTCATTTTATTAATGTAACTTCCGCTTGAAACATAGGGTTTTGTGGCCACAATTCCGCCATCAGCAAACTGACTCATTCCGCGGGTATTGGTGATTTCTGCCCACTCAATAGCATCTATATAAATGCCTAAATACCATTGGTCAACCTCATTAGGATTTACCATGTTTAGTAAAGCAAAATTGCCAATTACCATCAAACGCTGAATGTGATGTGCGTAAGCATGATCTAAACTTTGATTAATGGAGTGTTTTAAACAATTCATTTTTGTTTCGCCTGTCCAGAAAAATTCAGGAAGTGGATTGGTGTTATTGAGCTTGTTTAATTTTGCGTATTCAGGCATCTGTTTCCAATAAATTCCTCGCATGTATTCTCGCCAACCTAAAACTTGTCTTACAAACCCTTCTACTTGAGAAATATCTATTTCTTCTTGGTGATTTTGGTAATGGTTAATTACAGCTTCGTTTACCTCTTTAGGCGATAACATTTTTGAATTCATAGCAAATGAAAGTCGGGAGTGAAAAAGAAATTTCTTATCGGTATGCATCGCATCTTCATAATCACCAAAATGAACAAGTAAAGTTGTACAAAAGTAGGCTAAGACCTCTAAACATTCTTTCCTGGAGGTTGGCCAGGTAAAATCTTCTTCATTTATTCGCCCTATAGTTGAAATTTTTTCTTTTTCTAGAAGCTCAACAATTTCAGTAACATTTTTTGAAAAGGACTTGATGGGAGGAATTTCTGGTTTGCCCGTCCATTTTTTACGGTTGCTCTTATCGTAATTCCATTTTCCTCCAAGCGGTTGTTTGTCTGCCGTCATTAACAGCTGATGTTTTTTACGCATATCACGGTAAAAGTATTCCATCACCATCTCTTTCTTGCCTTCAAAAAACTGAGTAACGTCTTGCCGTTGGGTATAGAAATGCTCGGTATCATAGGCTTTTGACGAAATGCTTATTTCATTTGAAAGTTCTTTCAATTGATGGTCTAGACGGTATTCATCGGGGAGTTGATATTCAAATTTTTCAATGTTTTCTTGTTCAATGATTTGCTGAATATTCTTTTTTAAATCGCCTGTATTTTTTGAATCATCTAAGTTGTAATAAATAAATTGATGTCCTTGTTGCTGAAGGTCTTTTGAAAAATTTCTCATGGAAAGAAAGAAAGCTACTACTTTTTGAATGTGGTGTTTTACATAATTTGTTTCCTGTTGCATCTCTGCCATGAAGTAAATAACCTGATCAGATTTTTCTTGAAACCAACTGTGCTTTTGATTGAGTTGATCGCCTAATACTAAACGTAATGTTTTTTTCATTTTTATTTGTTTTTTAATTGGAAAACGAAATTTATACCATTTACCAATTGAAATTACTGTAATAAAAAGCCCTTTTTCCCTTTGTGTTTCATTATAAAAAGAAACCATAGCTACGGCTATGCTTGATTTTTCTAACTCACATAAAGAAAAAAATCATCGTTTTCTTTTCCAGTAATTTCAAATAATAACTGGTATTATAGTCCTGATAGAAGCGGCATCCCCGAGGTTTCTGAGCTTAGTTTTTCTTGACCTACAAAAGCGACCTAAGAAGCTTTTGTAGGGGTAGAATACCAGCGAAGTAACTGAGGGATACAGCGGATAGCAGGTTCCCGACTCCTAATTAAAATAAGCTTTCTTGAAGCCAAGTTTGTTGGTATTTTCCGTTTTTGTCATAACGTTCTGCTTGTGTTTTAATGTTGAATTTTCTATCGCGTGGGTCATTACCTACGCCGCTGTTGTACATCCAATTTCCCCAGTTGCTGTGGACGTCGTAATCAATAAGCAGAGCTTCAAAATAGGCGGCACCTACGCGCCAATCTTGTTTCCATTCTTTAGCCCAATAGGAATTGACGTTTTGGCGCCCACGGTTGCTCATAAATCCGGTAGCAGCAATTTCTTTCATATTGGCATTTACAAAAGGTTCTGGTGTTTTGCCTTCTGTCCAATCCTGAAAAGCTTTGGGGTGAAAATTCCAATTATAATCCCTGTTTAAAATACCGCCAAGTTGAAATATTGTATTGCCGTGCTTAAGCGAAACATATTTAAAATAATCACGCCAAATGAGTTCGAAAATTAGCCAATAAGTATCTTGGTTTTTTTTGATTTCTTTTTCGAAACTTTTGATTTGATGATAGATGGAAACTGCAGAAATACTACCATTTGCTAGCCAAGCTGAAAACTTAGAACTATAATCCGTACCCAAAAGTCCGTTTCTTGTTTTTTTGTAAAATTGTAGTTTTTTGGTCTCCCAAAAATAATTATTGAGGCGTTGCCAGGCCTGGTCTTCTCCCCCTTGAAAAGGAAAAGCCGATTGTGAGTGAGTTTCAAAATCCTGAAAACCTAAATCCTCTAACTGTGGAATTTCATTGATTGGTATTTCAAGGCTTTGCTTTTGTGGTTGTGGTATAGGAATTTCACTTCTTAGCTTAGATTTTTTTTCGCAATTTTTTCTGAAGTGGGTAAAAACCTCTGGAATTTCATTGAAATTTGTGAATGGGATATCTTCTGGATAAAATAAAAACTGGTTGTATTGGGGGTTGAATTTAGTTTCTGATAGTGCCTTTTCTACCCGAATCTCTTCTTCTTTTTCTTCTGAGGTCCATTCGGTTTGGTAGAAAATATGTTCTACTTTGAAAGTTTGGTAGATTTCTTCAAAAGCCTTTCCTATTTCTTGATGAGTTACCCACAAAGGCAGGTTTAATTGATGTAAATTATCTTTTAAATTTTCCACCGATTGCAACAAAAATTTAGCCCTAAATTTTTCTGTTTTTTTAAAGCCATACTTAGTTATTTCGTAATGTTTAGGCTGGAATACATAAACGCCAAGAACTGGCAGGTCTTTTTGCAAAGCCGAAGTTAAGGAAATTTGGTCACGAACACGTAAATCGTTTCTGAACCAGACGAGGTTTATTTTTTGTTTTTCTTGCATCTTTCACTACAGTATTTTACATTATCCCAATCTTTTGCCCATTTTTTTCGCCACGAGAAGGGACGTTGACATACCGGGCAAATTTTCTGAGGCAAATTTGGTTTTTGATGTGCCATTGTCTATTTTAAACTTGGTTTCTGATGAGGCCTTGCATAATCATATCGTTTTAAACTACTGGTTTGTACATAGCCGTCTAAGCCGATAATTCCTGCGGTTTTTGCTTTTGTTAAATCTAAAAAACCATCTTTTTGTTGCAGGTCTTCGTGAAAATAAAGTGCTTCAATTTGACCGATGATTAAATGACAATTCTGCTCTTTGATGTGGTATTCATTCACAAAGCTACACACCATCTTAACCTTTGATTCTCTGACCAATGGAACAGAAAAATTATCTTTATATTCTGCGGTTAATCCAACTTTTTCAAACTCAGATTCTACACGCTCGTACTTTGCTGAAGTTTGATGCGCTAAATCAACCCAATCTTCATGAACATGGTTGACGGTAAAAAACAAGGTATCTTTAATATTTTCATAAGTATGCCGCTCTACGGTGTGGGGCCGCATCATAAAATTAAGCATAGGGGGCTTGCTTCCCAAATGAATTACCGAATTAAAAATAGCTAAGTTTTCATTGCCTAACGTATCCATAGTTCCTATTAAGTTGGCAGATTTTATTCCTCCTAAGGAATTAACAAGGTGCATACGCGCTAATTTGGGTAGTGCTTGGATTTCTTCAAGGCTTAACTTTTTCATGATTTATCCATTAAGCGGGTAAATTTACAATTTTGTTTAATTTATCTGTGTTAAGGATTAAACAAAATTCATTAAAGCATTCGGTTTAATGAAGTATTACAAGGTGTAATGGATTAATCGATTTTAGGCATTTTTAGAAATACTAAAATAAGAGTCATCAATACTTAAAAGTCGAGCTGCTTAAGCTTAAAGTTAATAAAATCGGGGTTGTGTTTTTTTAGAAGCTTACTTAGAAATTTAATTTCTGCATTGGTAATAAATTCAATATGTGGACTTGTATTATTCAGATTTAGTAATTGGTTTTGATTTAAAACGCGCTTTGTTTGTTGAGCTACAGCAAAACCAGAATCAATAATGTTTACTTGGGGTAAAAATTCTTTAATTAAAGGGATTAAATAAGGATAATGAGTACAGCCTAAAACTAAAGAATCAATTTCTTGTTCTTTAAAGGCGGCTATATGATGAAAAAAATAAGATTTAAAAGCTTTTGTATCTAGGCTATCATTTTCAACTGCTTCTACTAAATTCTTCCCTTCAATTTCAGTTACTTGAATGTCCTTTTTTACAAATTTTTTAAAGGTCTTAGAGAACAATTGACTAGAAAGCGTCCCTTTTGTGGCTAAAATACCAATTTTATTGTTTTTAGTTTGCAGAGTAGCCGGTTTTATGGCAGGTTCAATACCAATAAACGGAACAGAATATTTTTTTCGAAGTAAGTGAATAGCATTGGTAGTTGCTGTATTACAAGCTACGATAATAAGCTTGCATTGCTTTTGAAGAAGTAGCTCAGTATTTTTAAAGCTAAGTTGAATGATTTCTTCCTTTGATTTTTGGCCATAAGGAGCATTTTTACTGTCGGCTAAGTAGCTTATATTTTCGTTAGGTAGTAACTGATGTACTTCTTTAAAAATAGAAGTGCCACCAAGTCCTGAATCAAATATTCCTATTGAATTATTTACCATCTAATCAAACTAAAAAAGCTGTTCAAATTTAGTAATTTGAACAGCTTTACTACTATATTTTTGCAATTTATTACTTATTTATAGCATCTTTTACATCGTTAAGCAAGTCGTATCCATCGGCCATAAGCACTCCACTTCCAATGGAAGAATCAAGTACATAATCATAGCCTTTTTCTCTAGCTACTTGTTGAATAATTTCTCTAGCTTTTTCAAGCACAGGTCTTAACAAACTTTCTCTCTTCTTCTGAAGATCTTCTTGAGCATCTTGACTGAATTCAGAAATACTTTGCTGCATTTCTTGAAGTTTCATCATTCTTCGCTGATTTTCTTCTTCGGTTTTTGTATCCGATTCAGCTTGGTATCGCTCACTTGTTTTTTGCGCTTCTTTCATCATATCGTCAATTTGATCACGATAACTCTTTTCAATTTTTTCAAGTTCATTTTGGGCTTGCTTGTAGGCATCCATGGTTTCGATTAACTCTTGTGAGTCAACATGCGCTATTTTTGATTGCGCATTCATCAAGTTACTAGCTCCAATAAACAAAAGGAAAGCTATGCTAAATAATTTAATTCTGTTCATTTTTGTTGATTTAATAGTTATATGTATTAGTTATTTTCTCTTAATGCTCTTATTGAGTCTCTTTTTCTTTGTTGTTCTTCTCGTCTTTTTTGTATTTGTGCTCTTCTTGCTTTTAACTGAGCTTCTCTAGCGGTCATTATTGAATCACGGCGTCTTGCTCGTTCATCTAGTTGTTGTTCACGTTCGCGTTCCCTTTGCGCTATTTTCTCTTCTTTTTCTTTTTCTTTCTGTTCGTCTGCTTCAGCATCTTTTACAGATTTGTAATCGCCTCCAAACATTTCATCTTCTTCATCTTCGCCTTGCAATTGATCTTGCCTAGCATTTCGTTTAATTAATTTCAGGACAATTTTGGTTAAATCATGTCTTTTAGCTGAAAATAATAAAAGAGCATCAGCAGAGTTTTCAAAGATAAAATCATAGCCTCTGTTATCTCCTATTTCTTGCACAGCATTAAAAACTTGATCTTGAATAGGAATAATAATTTGTCTTTTTTTGGTCATTAACTCCCCCCCTACACCAAATTTTTCATCCTGAAATTCAAACATTTTTTCTCTCAAGTATTCAATTTCTTCTTCCTTTTCTTCAATTAATTCGGGCGTTAAAAGCGGCCTTTCGTTATCTAATTCCTCCTTCAGCTTTTCAATTTCTGCTTTTTTCTTGGCTAGATCTGAAGACCATTTTTGTGCTTTCATATCTACCATATCCATAGATTGCTGAAATTCTGGAACATTTTCCATAATGTGTTCCATATCTACATAGCCAATTCTCAAGCCTCTTTGAGCTTGTAAAGTTAAATTAATTAAACAAAAAACGACTAAGATGTTTAATTTTTTACTTCCTAACATATTTACATTAAAAATCATGCCAAACTAAAATTGTTGACCAATAATAAAATGAGTTTCCCATCCATTTGCTCCTGTATTACTTCCAGGAATTGGATCAAAACCATAACCAAAATCAATACCAAGCAATCCAAATTGCGGCATAAATATCCTTAAACCTGCCCCCGCAGATCTACTTAAATCAAAAGGTGAATAATTGTCAAATGAATCAAATGCACTACCTGCCTCAAAGAAAGTTAATCCAAAGATTGATGCACTTGGGTTAAGCGTAATAGGGTACCTTAATTCTAAGGTAAACTTATTGTAAATAGTAGCACCATCATTAAAGCTTTCTTGGGTTACTTCGGTTCTTCTTCTAGGAATAATAGATTGGTTTGGGTAACCGCGTAAGGCTATTATTTCTCTTCCATCCATGGCAAAACCGGCCAACCCATCTCCCCCTACAAAGAAACGTTCAAAGGGAGGGATTCCTCGATCATCATTATAAGCTCCTAGAAAGCCAAATTCAATATTTTTTCTTAAAATTAAATCTCCTGCAATTTTATTAAACCATTCTCCTTGAAATTTAACCTTATAAAATTCTAGCCAATCAAAACGTTGTTGGTCAATTCTAGCCAAAGCTTCTTCATCGTTTTCCTCCAAAGCTATGTTACGCTCTTCACTCAAACTCTTGTAATCTACCCCATTAAACATAGAATACGGAGGGGTTAATTTAGCTGAAATATTAAAGCGTGAACCTGATTTTGGGAATATAGGGTTGCAACAAGTGTTATCTCTTCTCAAGGCAAAAGTGAAAGAAAGATTATTTGAGTATCCGTCAGGAAATCTAAACAAGCCAACATTATAATTATTTAAATTAAAGTGTTGATAGCCAACATTCGCTGATAAGAAGAAATATTCATCTGGTATTCTTAGTTGCTTTCCTAATCCTACATTTATTCCTGTAATAGAGAAGCTTCTACTATTATCTGCACGTCTAGTAAATGGGTCAAACAAAAACTGTTCTGTTTGAGATAAGGATACCGAAAGTTGTACTGGTTTTCTTCCTCCTAGCCAGGGCTCTACAAAAGTTAAGCTGTAATTTCTAAAAGCAATACTAGCTTGTGCTCTTAAGGAAAGCTGTTGACCATCTCCCATAGGTAGTGGTTTCCAAGCATCTTTATCACCTATTCCTCGCAAGGAGAAATTATTGAAACTTAGACCTAAAGTTCCAATAAAGCCACCACCTCCATAACCACCTTGAAGCTGGATTTGACTTGCGCCTTGTTCTTCTACTTCAAACTCTACGTCAACAGTTCCAGCACTAGGATCTACATTTTTTAAATCAGGTTTAATTCCCTCGGGATTAAAATAACCTAGCTGAGATAATTCTCTAGCTGTTCTCATAATGGCCTGTTTGCTGTACTGTTCTCCTGGGAAAGTCCTTACATTTCTATAAGCTACGTGATCATGGGTGCGGTCGTTTCCTTTTACTGTAACATTATCGAAATAAGCTATTTTACCTTCAACAATTCGTATTTCAAAATCAATAGTATCATTATAAACTTTTGTTTCAACAGGAACTACACGCGAAAATAAATAGCCATTATCTTGATACAAGTCGGTTATGTTTTCTTTTTGCTTCGGCCCTCCTGTTATTTTTTCATCTAACAAAGGTCCATTGTATGGATCTCCTTTTCTAATGGCTAATAAACTTGCTAATTCTTGATCTGAATAAACGCTATTTCCAAGAAAAGTAACTTCGCCAAAATAGTATTGATTTCCTTCATTTACCTCTAATTGAACTTCAACTGTTTTTTCTGAAGTTGGGAACATCGTGTCAGAAACTATTCTTGCATCTCTATATCCATTTTCTTTAAGTTTTTCAACAACTCTTTGCTTGTCTTCTTTAAAGTCTTCCGGGATATATTTAGAGCGTTTAAAAATTCGGAAGAAATTCTTTTGTTTCGTGTTTTTCATAAACCTTCTAATCTTTCGATCAGAAAAGGCTTCGTTACCGTTCACTTGTATTTGCGAAACTTTTACTTTTTCTCCGCGTTTTATATTGATTACCATGTCTTCACCAAGCACATTATCCAAGCTGTCTTTAATTTGCCTAGTGCTTATGATTGGATCAACATTGAGGTATCCTTTTTTGCGGTATTTGTTGGTTAATGCATTTTTAGTATTGGCTAAAAAGCTCTCTGTAAGCTTGGTGCCTTTTTTAAGCTTGAGTTCCTTCTGGAGTTCTTCTTGTTTTCGCTTTTTAATTCCTCTTATTTTTACTTCATTTAGCTTAGGAACCTCATTAATTTCTAACTCTAGATCTACGGTATTTCCTTTTATATCTGCTATATAAAAATTAACATCGCTAAACAAACCAAGATTCCAAAGTTTATTAATCACCTGGCTTAAGCGTTCACCAGGGAGGTAAATTTCTTCCCCTTTCTTTAAGCCTGTAAAAGCAATTACCGTCGTTTCGTTGTAGGTGGTAGAGCCGGTTACTTGAATACTTCCTAGCGTATATTTTTTAGCATCTCCAATTCCTTTGTCTTGCGCAAAAATACTTGAACTAATTGCCAAGAAAAACAAAGCGATTAACCACTTTGAAAGTCTCATTTTATTAAAGTTGTTCACTAGTCTTTCCAAATCTTCTTTCTCTTTTTTGGTAATTATAAATTGCATCAAAAAGGTGTTCTCTTCTAAAGTCAGGCCATAAAACATCACAAAAATAAAGCTCTGCATAAGCTATTTGCCATAATAAAAAATTACTTATACGTTGTTCTCCACTGGTTCTAATTAACAAATCAACATCTGGTAAATCAAAAGTGTATAAATGTTGATTAATTAATTGATCCGTAATTTCATTAAGTTGAATTGAGCCTTTTTTCACTTTTTCACTTATGCGTTGAACCATACATTTTATTTCTTCTCTGGAGCCATAGCTGAGTGCTAAAGTAAGCGTCATCTGTGAATTTTGACAAGTCTTAGCTATTACTTCTTCAAGTTCTATTTGAGCTTTATCTGGTAAAGTATTTAAGTTACCAACAGAATTTAATCGAATGTTGTTTTTTTGAAGTGTGGGCAGTTCTTTTTTCAATGAGCTAACCAAAAGTTTCATTAATTGATTAACTTCAAACTTAGGTCGGTTCCAGTTTTCTGTTGAAAATGCAAAAAGGGTAAGGTTTTTAATTCCAAGTTCAGCGCTATATTCCACTGCTTCTCGAACCGATTTTGCGCCTTTTTCATGGCCCGCAACCCGAAGCAAACCTTGTTTTTTTGCCCAACGACCATTGCCATCCATAATGATAGCTACATGTTTAGGGATTTTATGTTTACTTAGCTCTTTTTCCATTAAAAATTACAATAACATGGCTTTCTTCCAAAAGAATACGTTAGTACTAGACCTGCAAACATATACCAATCATTTGTATTAGCATTACCAAATGCCGGAAAATTATTATCTCCTAGCTCGCTTGGTGCGCTTCCGTCTAAATTATCGGTAAAGGTATATCTAGCACCAAATTCTCCAGCTATAACGAAATGGTCTCCAAAATTCATTTTTAAGCCAATTACCATAGGAATTGCAAAATTTGTATTTCGATCACCACGTGTTAACTGATCACCTTGTACAAAGTGGTGGTGACTTAAGAAAAAGGTAGGACCAGTGTATAAATAAGGTACAATTTCAGATTTATGGTTGTGCGGATCCCACTCCCAAAAAGTATATTCTATACCCACAGAAAACTCGTCTATATCTGTATTAAAAAAATAACCTCTTGCTATTTTAGCGTTGTTATCTGAGCGCAAATCGTCATCAAAAGTGCGCAAGCGCATATATGAAAACCTAAATGAATGTCGTGTACTCCGATTCCATTTAAAAATGGCTCCAAAGCTTCCTTTGTTTCGGTGCAGATAGTCTTTAGGATTCATAAATGAAGTAGAACCCACATCGCCAGAAAAATTAGTTCCCCCTAAGATTAAGCCTACCTCATACGTCTGAGATTGCGCAAATCCAAATGTCAAAAGCCCAATAAATGCTAACAACCTGTACTTCATAGAATTTTAAAAGGGTGCAAATATAATAATTATAGATTGCCCTAGTGTTTTTTTATTTAAAATTGAAAAAGATATTTTATACCAATTTAACCATCAAATGATGCTATTTAGCTCTTTCATTTTTCCATATATTTCCTTGTTCACAATTTCCGCCCCGTACGTTCACGATGCAAATTATTCACAGCGCTTTATATGAAAAAAGCAATTTCGCTCTCTTAACGACATTTAATAGTCAAATTGGTATTAGCTGAAAAATCAACTATCCTAAAAACGAAAGGGAATTTAATTTATTTCATTTAGCGGCAGTAAAATTAATGCTTGAAATTTCTACTGTCTTCGCCCCACAATAATTTTTTCCGAAGGGTTTGCAAAAATGAATCGGATTTTAAACTCACTAAGCGAAGTTCAAAATTTGCTTTATTCACTGTGATTTCTGTTGAAGAATCTACGGTAAATACTTTTGAATCTACCGAAATCATAAAGTCTTGTTCTCTAGTTTTAACGTTGAACTTAGTAGGGTGATAATCTGGAAAGATTAATGGACGAGCATTTAGATTATGTGGCGCAATTGGGGTTAATGCAAAAGAATTACTTTCTGGGGTAATTATAGGGCCTCCACAACTTAACGAATAACCTGTAGATCCTGTAGGGGTTGACAAAATTATGCCATCCGACCAATACGCGTTGAGAAACTCGTTATTTAA
This sequence comes from Psychroflexus maritimus, assembly GCF_011089875.1. GTDB lineage: Bacteria > Bacteroidota > Bacteroidia > Flavobacteriales > Flavobacteriaceae > Psychroflexus > Psychroflexus maritimus. The sequence goes on from NZ_JAANAS010000072.1 coordinate 88,252, forward strand.
CCAAGTTTCAACGGTAATCATTGAGGTTGTATTTCTTCTAGAAATAGCCATTTCATTGAGGGCATAACAAGATTCAGGAAAATTAGAAGCCGTTGTTTTCACTTCTAACAAACTCCGGTTAGAAAGGGTGTATTCTTTATTCAAAATTTCAGTGATAGCAGGCTGTATTTCTTCCTTATGAATACTGGCCAAAAAGCCTAAGCGCCCTGTATTAATTCCCACAATAGGAATAGGGTAATGCTTCACAAAATCAACTGCAGAAAGTATAGTTCCATCTCCACCCAATGAAAAAAACAGCTCAAAACTACTATCTAAATTTTCAAAGGTTGAATATTGATTTTTATGACCTAAAATAGACTTTTCTAGTAACATTTGGTAATAGTCCTGCTCAATGTGAACTTCAATTGAATTTTGAGCTAAAGTAGCTAGGAGTTGTTTTATATATTTACCAGAATCAGGATAAAAAAACTGACCAAAAACAGCGACTTTCATGCACTATATATTTAAGTATTTATCTAAATAAGCGGAATTCTCTCTGAGGTTTTCTGAATGTAAATCATTCTGATGAAAAGACAATATTTCATAATCATAACGGCGTAGCGCTTGAAGCACTTCATTCATTCCGTTGTGGTCTATGCGTAACGAAAGTTCTATAAATTGCTCGTCTAACTTAGACGTATAAACACCTAAAATTTTGGCATTCTGACTTTCAACAATTTGGGCTATTTCTGAATATGAAAAATCTATCCTTTTTTTCCTAAGTGAAATTTCTTCGCCTCTAAAATTAAGGAATGGTAAATCGCTAAATTTATTTAAGAAGTCGTCTAAATGAATAATCCCTATCCATTCTTCATTTTCATTCAATACCGGAAGAATATCAGTTTGATTTACAGCAAATTCGTTAAGCAACAACAAATCTGAAATCTCTTCAGTAATAAAAAACTTTCTAATTAAATAGGCGTGATTGTTCAACCTATCATTAAATGAAATCCCCGCTAAATCTTCAACAGAAATACATCCCAAATAAACCCCCTCATTAATTACAGGTAAGTTTTTTTGAAAATGTTCTATGGCGTAAGCATGTAATTTACCTACCTCATCTTCTAACTTAAAACTAGAACTATTTGTTTCTATTAATTCTTGTACAGGCATATTATCTAAATATAATGCAAAGTAACAATTTAAACTTTGAAGCGGATAAAATAGAAGTGAATTTTATGAATATAATACGGTTTCTGCCTTAAACTCACACTATGCATTAGAGAATGTATTTTCACCCACACTTCGGTACAATTTTATTTCCTCTTTTGAGCTTTAATATTAACTGGCTTTCTCACGGGCGAAGACAGACGAATTTGACCTGAAAAAAAATAGAAATGAAAGAAAAATTACTTCTAACCAATAAACCTTGGGTCAACGGGCATTATTGTGCCGCAGTTGTTGCAGGTTCTTTTTTCTTCATCGGTGTAAAAGTCCTTAAAATGACCTAAGAAGTCTTTCTCAATATCTTTTAATGGAAAATATACTTCATGTAATTTGTGATTACAATGATCACAAAACCACATTAATCCGTCTTGCAGATTGGTTCCTTTGCGCTTTCTTTCCACCACTAAACCCACCGAACCTTCGTGACGCACCGGCGAATGTGGAACATTTGGGGGATTTAAATACATATCACCTGGCCCTAACTTCATGGTTTTCTTTTGACCTTCATCCTGAATGTGAACTTCAATAGTTCCCTCCAATTGAAAAAACAATTCTTCTGTTTCATTAAAATGGTAGTCGTTTCTAGCATTTGGTCCACCAACAATCATAACAATGTAGTCGTCAGATTCGGTATATAAATTTTTATTGCCTACAGGAGGCTTGAGTAAGTTTCTATTTTCTTCGATCCACTTATTTAAATTGAAAGGCTTGCTCACTGCCATCTTGTTGTGATTTTTGAATTATGTGGCTAAAAATAAGTATTTCTTTTGAAATTTAAGCGTGATTGTAGATTAGTCTTCTAATAAAAATTTATGTTTTTTATGAAAGCATAATGACCCAGCTCAAAAAACACCCATAAAAATATTGGGCTAAAGCCCATCATGAACCTTCAAAAATTACAAACGGGATAAATCCCGTTCCTATTGATCAATGAATAATGGTTTCCTTTTAAAGGAAATCAAAAACCTCAATTTAAATGAAAATATAAAAAAAAATAAAAAAAACCATTTTTAATGAGGGGAATTCAATAGCCCCCATCTTTAGATGGGGGTTAAAAAAAACTAATCCTCTTCGGCTTTAGCTAAATAACTTACTTGGCTAAAATTCCTTTTTCAGGAACAACGGGTAAGTGCTTCGCTTTGCTTGTTTTGATGCTTTTAGAAGAGAAGACAAAAGTTTTATCATACATCTTTCCGTCTTTAAAATAAGTCACCATAAATCTATTTTCAATTTGAAGCAAATCTTCATGAAGAAATTCGAGCTTAGCAAAAGATTTTGCTGGTAAATGAGCTATGCTTTTTCTTAAAACTGAAGTTGTTTTTTGCTTAGCTCCCTTAGAAACCACCAAGACAGTTTCAATGGCTTCTTGAAGATTATTGATTAAATAGACGTTCCATTCGTGGGTATTAAACGACTCATTATGTACGTAAATAGCGGCAACGTGAACATCTACAACTTCAGGAATTGTAATATCTTTCTTCATGGATAAAAACTAAATACTAGATTTAAATTGCTCCAGAAAACGCGCATCATTTTCATAGAACATTCTAATATCTCCAATTTGATACAACAACATAGCAATACGTTCAATCCCCATTCCAAAAGCAAAGCCAGAGTATTTTTCTGGGTCAATATTGCAATTGGTTAAAACATTGGGATCAACCATTCCGCAACCCATAATCTCTAGCCAACCGGTGCCTTTGGTAATTCGGTAATCGGTTTCTGTTTCTAACCCCCAATAAATATCTACTTCGGCGCTAGGTTCTGTGAAGGGAAAGTAAGAGGGTCTTAATCTAATTTTAGATTTTCCAAAAAGCTGTTTCGTAAAATAAAGTAAGGTTTGTTTAAGGTCTGAAAACGAAACTTTTTTATCAATATACAAACCCTCTACTTGATGAAAAATACAGTGAGAACGAGCAGAAATATCTTCATTTCTAAAAACGCGTCCCGGACTTATAGTTCTAATTGGCGGTTGATTTTCTTCCATGTATCTCACTTGCACGCTAGAGGTATGAGTTCTAAGTAAGATATCTTTAGGGTCACGTTGCACAAAAAAGGTGTCTTGCATATCTCTTGCTGGATGATGTTCGGGCAAGTTAAGCGCAGTAAAATTATGCCAATCGTCTTCAATCTCTGGTCCTTCAGAAACATTGAAACCAATATTAGCAAAAATCTCAATAATTTGATTTTTTACTATAGAAATAGGGTGTCTTGATCCAATTTCTGAAGGCTCGGCCGGGCGGGTTAAATCGCCATAAACACCTATTTCCTCTTGCTTATTCTCTAGGGCTTCTTTTAATTCCTTAACTTTTTCGGTGGCTAAGGTTTTTAATTCATTAAGGGTTTTACCAAATTCTTTTTTTTCTTCGTTAGGCACTTCTTTAAAGGCCTTGAAAAAATCGTTCATTAAGCCTTTTTTGCCTAAATATTTAATTCTAAATTCTTCAATTTGCTGCAAATCTTCAGATTGAAATGCTTCAACTTCCTTAATGTGTGACTTTATTTCTTGGATCATAGTCGTTTTAATGAACCTGCAAATTTAATAGATTTATGCGAATAGATTAAGAATATCGGAAAATTCTTACAGCCTTGAGGTATTTTGATTTCTAATTGTTGCAACTAAGACAAAAACCAAAAATTACAGGTATCCAATTATTTTTCAAGCTCAAATATTTCATACCTCAACGCTATTGTTTACTTTCGCTTTAAAGTTAAATTTATGCCTGGAAACACATTTGGAAGTTTTTTTAAATTGACCACTTTTGGCGAATCGCATGGTGTGGCCATTGGCGGAATAATTGATGGATGCCCGGCAGGTATAAAAATTGACTTAGCTACGATTCAAAAAGAACTTGACCGAAGAAAACCTGGACAATCGGCTATCGTTACGCAACGTAAAGAAAGTGACGAGGTGGTTTTTAAATCCGGAATTTTTGAAGGGATTACAACAGGAACTCCTATTGCTTTTGAAATCAAAAATAAAGATGCAAAATCGAAAGATTATTCGCACATTAAAGACGTCTATCGACCTAGTCATGCTGATTTTACTTATCAAAAAAAATACGGACATAGAGATTACCGTGGCGGAGGTAGGTCTAGCGCGAGAGAAACTGCTTCAAGAGTAGTTGCTGGCGCATTAGCAAAACAAGTTTTAAGGTCTGTTTCTTTTCATGCTTTCACTTTTTCGGTAGGAAATCTAAGTCTTGTCCAGCCTGTAGAGGAAATTGATTTTTCTCTAACAGAAAAAAGTATTACGCGTTGTCCAGACCCAAATCTAGCTTCGCAAATGGAAGAATACATTAAAAAAGTTAGAAAAAAAGGCGACACTGTTGGTGGTGTGGTGGCTTGTGTTATAAAAAATGTGCCCGTGGGCTTGGGTGAACCTGTTTTTGACAAACTTCACGCCGAATTAGGTAAAGCTATGCTTTCCATTAATGCCGTTAAGGGTTTTGAAATAGGAAGTGGCTTTGAGGGAACAAAAATGCTTGGAAGCCAACATAATGATGCCATTTTAAAAAATGAACGTACAGGCTCAAATTATAGCGGAGGCGTGCAAGGAGGAATTAGTAACGGAATGCCTATTTATTTTAAAGTAGCTTTTAAACCAGTAGCTACTTTAATGCAAGATCAAAAAAGCATTGATGTGCATCAAAAAGAAGCGCAAGTAAAAGGCAAAGGAAGGCACGACCCTTGTGTAGTTCCTCGCGCAGTACCCATTGTTGAAGCCATGGCAGCATTAGTGATTTTAGACCAACTCCTGCTCCATCAAGCAAGAAAAGAATTTGAATTTTAATCAAGCAAATGAAACACTTAGGTATAATTATCCTCTAAACAAGGCAATAATCGTAAGTCATATACCTGTCCAATACTTAACACTAAAACAACACAAATGAAAAAAATAGCATTGCATTGGCAAATTATTATGGGAATGGTTTTTGGGGTAGTTTTTGCCCTTGTGTTAAACCCGTTTGAATGGGGTGCCGATTTTATTTCTAATTGGATTAAACCATTTGGAAGCATTTTTATTAAATCGCTTAAATTAATTGCTGTTCCTTTAATTTTAGCTTCACTAGTAAAAGGAATATCCGATTTAAAAGATATTTCTAGTCTTTCTAAAATGGGGTTTAGAACCATTATTACCTACTTAATTACAACAATTATAGCAGTAACTATTGGGTTAGTAGTAGTCAATGCTTTTCAGCCAGGTAAAACCATTTCTGAAGAAACCAGAAACGAACTTATTGAAAGCTATGGAGGTGATGCTGAATCTAAACGACAAGTAGCGCAACAACAACAAGATTCTGGCCCTTTACAAGCGCTTGAAGATTTAGTTCCTAGCAATATTTTTGGCGCAGCGGCTGATAATGCAAACATGCTACAAGTCATCTTTTTTGCTATATTTTTTGGCATTGGTTTAATTTTAATTCCAGAAGAAAAAGGCTTGCCTGTAAAGCGCTTTTTTGATAGTTTAAATGAAGTCATTTTAAAAATGATTGACCTTATTATGTTAGCGGCTCCTATTGGTGTTTTTGCACTTCTAGCAGCACTAGTAGTTGAAGCTCCTAGTAGTGATTTGATAATAGCCCTACTATATTATTCCATTTGTGTTGTGGCTGGATTAGCCTTAATGATTATTTTCTACGTTCTTGCGGTTTGGATGATTACAGGTAAAAATCCAAAAGTGTTTTTAGGTGGAATTTTTCCCGCTCAATTATTGGCTTTTTCCACTAGTTCTAGTGCAGCCACCCTTCCTGTAACTATGGAGCGCGTTGAAGAAGAATTGAAAGTGGACGCTAAAGTAGCTAGTTTTGTGTTGCCGATTGGAGCTACCATAAACATGGACGGTACAAGTTTGTACCAAGCAGTGGCTGCCGTTTTTATTGCGCAAACCTTTGGTATGAATTTAGATTTGGCAACTCAATTAGGAATTATAGGAACTGCCACCTTGGCCTCAATTGGCTCAGCAGCTGTTCCAGGTGCTGGAATTGTAATGTTAGTTATTGTACTTGGTCAAGCTGGTATTCCTGAAGCAGGACTCGCTTTAATATTTGCAGTTGATCGTCCGCTAGATATGTTAAGAACCACCGTCAATGTTACGGGAGACGCCGCTGTTTCAATGACTGTTGATCAAGCCCAAAAAAACACTAAAAATTAAAAGGAAAGGCCTACATAAACTTGAAATGTCGAATTTCTAGCTTCAGTACCAAGAAAATTTCCTATGTCATTATCAACAATGTTCTGAAGACCATAGTTGTATCTAGCGCCAATAGTAATTGGTTTTAAATCAATATTTGCACCAAAAACCAAACCATAGTCTAAGCGATTAAAATCACTTGTACTCAAATTGCTAGAAAAACTTGTACCCAAATTAGTTTGTCCTGAAACGCTTGAATTCACTAAATAGCCGGCATAAACTCCACCTTCAACATAAATCAAATTCGCGAAACCCAAAGATAGCATTACAGGCAAATCAATATAACCTAAGTTCAAGCTAGTCTCTCCTAAATCGCTTTCAATTCTTGAACCTTTGGTTGAATAACCTAGTTCGGCCTGTAAAAACAAAATGTCTTCAATTAAAGCTGATTTAGAGGTAAGGGCAAAACTATAACCTGCTCTTAAATTAGTGTCGTCAGGCTCATCAGCAAATAAATTAGAAAGATTTAAACCTCCGCGCACCCCAAGTCTTGTGTCTTGTGCTTGAGCATGATTCAAACCAAAAACAAGAATTAAAAAAGCAAATAATCCAATAATTTTATTCATAACGTCTATTTTTTACAATTTAACAAAAATAATTTTAAGGAGTTACCAATTAAAAAAAATTTTATGTTCAAAAAACGAAGAGTAATACCAATTTTACTATTAAATGTCGTTAAGAGAGCGAAATTGCTTTTTTCATATATAAGGCTGTGAATAATTTGCATCCCTTACGTACGTGACGGAAATTGTGAACAAGGAAATATATGGGAAAATGAATGAGCTAAATAGCGTCATTTGATGGTTAAATGGGGATAAGACATTACCCCTAGAAAATTAAATCTGAATTCGCTACTTATTTTACAAGAACTCGGCAGCAACTGAGGACCAAAAACCATTTAGCTTTAAGCTTACAATGCTTTTTTTTATGTAATTTTGAAACAAAAATTAAGGTATGCCTCAATGGGAAGAATTGTTATCCTTACAAAAATATGGAGATCAAAATAAGCGTTTAAGACAAGAACAAGATGAAACCAGATTAGGTTTTGAAGTAGATTATGACCGGATTATATTTTCTTCGGCATTTAGAAGCCTGCAGGATAAAACCCAAGTTATTCCCATGTCTAAAACCGATTTTGTACACACGCGCTTAACACACTCTCTAGAAGTCTCTGTTGTAGGAAGAACATTAGGGCGTAAAGTAGGTATAGAAATTTTAAAAAAATACCCTCACCTAGCCCAAGCCCACGGACATCACTTTCACGATTTTGGTGCTATTGTAGCTGCTGCTGCTCTTGCTCATGATATTGGAAATCCGCCTTTTGGCCATTCTGGCGAAAAAGCTATTGGCGAATATTTTAGCCATGGCGAAGGACAGCGCTTTCAAAAGAAACTAAGCAAAATTGAATTTCAAGACCTTACCCATTTTGAAGGAAACGCTAATGGCTTTAGATTACTAAACAAATCTGAACCCGGTATTGAAGGTGGCTTACGAATTTCATTTGCTACTTTAGGTGCTTTTACCAAATACCCTAAAGAAAGTTTACCACATCGACCAAGTCGGGAGATTAGCGATAAAAAATTTGGCTTTTTTCAAACTGAAAAAACTATTTTTCAACAAGTGGCTAAGCAATTAGGACTAGTTAAAAAATCTACTACAAATGTGAGTTATCATCGCCATCCGCTGGCTTTTCTAGTTGAAGCTGCTGATGATATTTGTTATACCGTGATTGATTTTGAAGACGGCATTAATTTAGGACTTATTGAAGAAGATAAAGCCTTAGAATACTTATCAAAAATCATTGCCAGCCGGGTAAATCGTCAAAAATATACGCAGTTAAAAACCACCAAAAACCGAATGAATTATTTGCGTTCATTAGCTATTGGTACATTGATTGATGAAGCCGTAAGCCTTTTCCTAGAGAACGAAGAAGCTATTAGAGAAGGGAATTACCATAAATCTTTATTAGACCAATCAAAATTTAAAGCTCAAATTGATGATATCATCAAAATAAGTATTGACAAAATCTACCGAAGCCGTGAAGTCTTAGAAAAGGAGATTTCTGGATATAAAATTTTAACTACACTTTTAGATTGTTTTACAAAAGCCATGGAACAACAAGAAAAAGCTACGGCAACAAATTACGACCGACTCATTTTAGCTAATTTTCTTTCTGAACTTAATTTTGAAGGAAAAAGCACCTATGAAAACCTGTTAGAAATCTGCTCTTATGTTGCTTCTTTAACCGATAGTAATGCACTTCGTATATTTAAGAAACTTGAGGTTGGAAGTTTGTAAGTAAGTCCTTTACTCGTCTTTTATGCAACGTACTGAAGCTCCACCAGCTTGTAAGTGGCTAGTTACTTGTGCAGAAAAAGTGTTGATTCCCATATCTTTACCGTTCATGTTTTCGCTTTCTGCCGACCAATAATAGCCAAAATCTCCTTCCGAACCAATTTCGCCATCGGCATTTCCGCGATAACCGGTTAGGCTAAATTTCATAGAACTTTCAAAAGCACCTGCAGCATCTGGGGTTGTCCAAGAGCTAATTTCTTCAGCTAATTCTTCTGGGCTTGGTAATCGAAACCCACAAGGACATGGATTATTAACTGCATCAACACCTTCCCATAAATCGGAATTTTGCTGGTTATTCCACGTTGGAAAACCAGCTATAAAAAAGCCATGTTCTGGCTGTATATCTGTGGCTTGATTTTCAATAATTTCTGCATCCCTCAATTGATGCCCATCTGCGCTTCTACCCCATTGATATAAATGGCCATAAGCTCTATTGTCATTAAACGAATTAGCTACTTGGTCGGCTCCTAAATTCCTGTCCATCCAAGTTCTTCCAGTTACGGGATTAGTGATTTCAATAACTTCAGTTGAAGCGTCTGTGCCAACTTGTCGCGTCTCAAAAGTCAAGCTGTTTCCTTCTACCTCTTGACCATTAAAAGTGGCAAATAAAGTAGCTTCATAAGAAGAAGAACTATCCAAATTACATAAATAATTAATTTGATTTGGCGCAACTTCATACCATAAATCGGTAAATAAATCGTTATCCTGAGTTTTGCGAAGTCGTAATTCAAAAACTGCTTCACTTTGGCTAGTTTGAAGCTTAGCAAAAGCTCTATTCTGACTTATGCTATAGATTTCTTCTAATTCAAAATCAAAAATTATTTCCTCAGAGATGTCGTCTTTATCTGACGAACAAGCGACAAAAAAACTCCAAAAAATAAGAGCCATTATTTTTATTTTCATAAACTATACTATTATACGTTCAAATATAAACTATTTAGCAACAGAAAACACAGAAAAACTAATGATAAGGTCAAACTCCCTTATATGCTAAAAAACTCCAAAACTCTTCCCTAGAAATTTCTTCAGCACCCAAACTAGCTAAATGCGAAGTATATACCTGACAATCGATTAAGCGAAAGCCTTTTTGTTCAAGTTCTTTGACCCACCAAATAAAAGCATATTTAGAAGCATTACTAACATGTGCAAACATACTTTCACCACAGAAAACTTTTTGGTCTTCTAACAAAACACCATATAAACCACCAACTAACTTTTTATTTTCCCAAGTTTCAACCGAGTAGGCAAGCCCTTTTTCGTGTAGTTTTTTATAAGCTTCTATCATTTCAGAAGTAATCCAAGTATCCTGCTGCCCTTTTCTAGGAATTGCTGCACAATGCTTAATTACCTGGTCAAAATTTTGATTTACACTAACTTCAAATTTGCCTTTTTTAAAAAGCTGTTGCATACTTTTTGAAACCTTCAGTTGGTTTGGAAAAAGTACCATTCTTGGGTTGGGGCTCCACCATAAAATTGGTTCGCCTTCAGCATACCATGGGAAGATTCCATTTTGGTAAGCCAATTCTAATCGTTCAACAGATAAATCGCCACCCACTGCCAATAAGCCTTGCTCATCGGCGTATTCAACGGGAGGAAATACAAGCGATTCTTTAAGTAAATACATATTAATAAATAAAAATTAAAGCCGCTATAAAAACTAGAGAAGCGAGTAAAAACAAGGCAAAAGTATAAGGAAAAATTTCTTTTGCTTTTAATTTAGTAATGGCTAATAAAGGCAAAGCCCAAAAGGGCTGAAGCATATTGGTAACTTGGTCTCCATAAGCAAAAGCCATAATGATTTTTGGAATTTCAACGCCTTTACCTAAAGCAGCTTCAATAACAATAGGGCCTTGAATAGCCCATTGCCCACCTCCGCTTGGAACAAAAATATTAACTAAACCTGCACTAATAAAAGTAAAAATTGGTAAGCTTTCTTCTGAAGAATTCTGAATAAAAAAACTAGCCATTTCGGTAACTAAACCGCTCTCTTTCATTACTCCCATAATACCAAAGTAAAGCGGAAACTGAATTAAAATACCTGAAGCACCTTGAATGGCTTCAGCTAAAGCATCACTAAATGAAGCTAGGTTATGATGCAATAAAAAACACAAACTCAACATAAAAAAATTAAGTGAATTTGGCGTCAACTGAAGCTGCAACACTTCTTCTCCATAGGCCACCCAAAAAGCAACTAACAAAAGTAGTCCTATGATTTTTGCTAAGTAAGGTTTTTGGTCTAATGTATGTAAATGGCCTTGATCAGTTGAGTCTTGCTTTTGAAGCAGGTTCGGTAATTTAATTTTACCTACCGACTTAAGACTTAAGCTCCTTAAAAATAATGGAACAATGATAAGTAAAGCTAATGCAACAATCAGGTTAGGTGTAGAAAAAAGACTTTGAGCAGTAGAAACTTCAGGAAGGAAATCGGAACCCATTTGGGAAATTTCTTTTTCGGAAAAAAAACTTGCTAAATGACCTTTTTCTGCTGCTTTTAAAGGAGCTGAACCACTTAAACCTCCATGCCATACTAACATTCCTACGTAACCTGAAGCTCCCAAAAGCGGGTAATTCAACCTAAAGTTTTCGCGTTCTGCCTTCTCCCCTATTTTTCGCACTAAAATAGCACCAAAAATTAAGCCTAAGCCCCAATTAAAATAAGCCACTAAAATAGTTAAGCAACTCACTATAACTACTGCTGAAGAATTGGAGTTAGCAAAACTAGTCATCTTGGTTAAAAATAAATTAGCTGGACGACTAAGTACAAGAATGTGACCTAATACCAAAATTAACATCATTTGATAAGCGAAAACTAATAAATCTGAGTTCCAAATTCCACTTTGCCAGTGAGTTAGTGTGTTCACAAAATGATTTTCATCCGTTGGACTCGAAGTAAAAAAATAAGCCAACAACAAGCTGAAGATAGTCAACACAAGAGCTATACTTAACGGACTAGGAAAGTACTTTTCAATAAATTTAGCTATAGAATTGACTATTTTCACCATCCAAAAGTAAGTAATAGAATTTATAACATCAAATTCAATTTTGAGTTGTTTAAAACCAAAGCCCTAAAAGCCCCTCCCTAAGCCTCCCCCATTGGGGAGGGGACTTAAAAACATAACGTGATTAGCAGTATGGGAGACCTCGTTCCTTGGTGTAACAAACTCACCCTCGTTGACCTGTCATTCCGGAAAAATTTTCCTAAGGAAATTTTATGCGGAATCTTACTGTTATGAAACCAAATGTCAGTTCGAGTTTTTTTCTTGACCGATAAGGGAAAGAAAAAAGTATCGAGAACACTACCGAAGACGGCTCTCAATAGTTCTGCTGAGTTTAATCGAAGTACAATCTCAATCTGTTTTTTCACCAAAAACAAATTGAAATTACTACGAATGACGTTTTTCTGTAAATTAATGATTATCAGTGTTTTGTTTATCTTCGAGCGGAGTCGAGATGTGATCGGTTCTCGATAGAGTTTATCCTGAGCCAGGTCGAAGGGCTCGAACTTGAAACAAAATTAATAAACGTCACACACTTTTAACTAAAATTCGCAAAATTTTCAGAGACTCAAGCAGACAGAAAGTCCCTGATTTCCAAAATATAAGATTCAGTATCTCGTTATCACTCGTACGGAATGACAAAAGAAAATAAGACTTGAAAAGCAATACGTGATTAGCAGGATGAGTCAACTCGTTTCTCGGCTTGACAAACACATGCTCCTTTTTTATCATGGAGATTTACATGAAAATGGTATATTCTTCCATAACCCAAAATTTGCTTGGTTTAATAAACTAATTTTATTCATCTTTGCAAAAAACAACAAGCATGTATCTTCGCTTTGTCAAGCCTATTTTTGATTTCTTTTTGGCCTTAATCGGATTGATTTTGTTGTTACCATTTTTGGTACTCATTAGTTTTATTTTACTTTTTATCCATAATGGAAAAGTTTTCTTTCTGCAAAAGCGCATAGGTAAAAAAGCTTCTGTTTTTACAATCATCAAGTTTAAAACCTTAAAAGAAAATGGAGCTAGGCATGGTTTTTTACGTTTTCTTCGGAAATCAAAATTAGATGAAATGCCCCAGCTTTTCAATGTGTTAAAAGGAGAAATGAGCATCGTTGGTCCTCGACCAGACATTCCTGGGTATTATGACGAAATTGATAAGCCATATACCTCAATATTGGATTTAAAACCCGGTTTAACTGGGTGGGCCTCGCTAAAATACGCTAATGAAGAAGCTCTCTTAAAACAACAAAAAGCCCCCTTAAAATATAACAATGAAGTAATTTTTCCGAATAAGTTGAAAATTAATTTAGCTTACCGAAAGCAAGTTTCACTTTGGGTTGACATAAAAATCATTTTAGATACCTTATTTTTACCCTTCAGAAATAAAAACAATGAATAACTTACCCAAAATATGGCTTTCTTCTCCTCACATGGGTGGAGAAGAACAAAAATTTGTCGATGAAGCATTTGCTTCTAATTGGATAGCTCCTTTAGGACCAAATGTTAATGGTTTTGAAGAAGATTTAAAAAAGTACCTAGGAAGCACCCATGAAGTGGCTTGTTTATCTAGCGGAACTGCAGCTTTGCACCTTGCGCTTGTTCAACTAGGTGTAGGTCAAAATGATGAAGTCATTTGTCAAAGCTTCACTTTTTGTGGTTCTTCAAACCCTATACTCTATCTAGGTGCGCATCCTATTTTTGTAGATAGTGAAGAAACTACCTGGAATATTTGTCCAATCGCTTTAGAAGAAGCCATCAAAGACCGAATCAAAAAAAAGAAGAAACCCAAAGCTATTATTGCTGTTCACCTTTATGGAATGCCTTATCAAGTTGAAGCAGTACATGAAGTAGCCCAACGCTATAATATTCCTGTTATTGAAGATGCTGCCGAAGCCTTAGGCGCTCACTACAAAGGCAAAAATTGTGGTACTTTTGGAAGTTTAGCCGCTTTGTCTTTTAATGGAAATAAAATAATTACCACCTCTGGCGGAGGTGCTATGGTAACCCCAAACAAAGAACTCAAAGAAGAAACTGTGTTTTTAGCCACACAAGCACGCGACCAAGCTCCGCATTATGAACATTCACAAATTGGTTACAATTACCGAATGAGCAATATAGTGGCTGGCATTGGAAGAGGGCAAATGTTGGTTTTAGACAAACATGTTGGTTTACGAAGAAAAATGAATCAATTTTACCTTGAACTTTTTAAAGAAGTTGATGGAATTAAAGTGCTTCAAGAGCCAAGCGATGATTATTTCTCTAATCACTGGCTAAGTTGTATCCTAGTGAATCCTGAAAAAACAAAGGAGATAAATAGAGAGCAAATCCGTTTGGCATTTTTAGAAGCCAATATTGAAAGTCGCCCACTCTGGAAACCAATGCACCTGCAACCTATTTTTAAAAATTCTCCTTTTTACGGCGGAAATGTAGCCGAAAAGTTATTTGAAAACGGACTTTGTTTACCTTCAGGAAGTAATTTAACTGATGAAGACCGCCACCGAATTAAACAAGTAATTAAAGACTTATTTGATTAAATTTTAAAACAATGGATTTAACTGAATTAATAAAAAAGCGAAGATCTGTATTTCCCGCTCAATACACCCAAGAAGAAATTTCTGATACCGCTGTTAAAGCCGTTTTAGAAGTGGCTAATTGGGCACCCACACACAGAAAAACGGAACCTTGGCGATTTAAAGTAGTAAGGGGGGAAAGCAAAGAAAAACTTGCTAACTTTATAGTTGATGAAAAGAAAAAAGAAGGCGAATTATCAAGCTTCAAAGAACGGAAAATACGTTCTAAATTTGAAGTTTCTCCAGTTGTTATAGCTATTTGCATGCAAACTAACCCAAGCTTATTACCGGAATGGGAAGAAGTAGCTGCCGTGGGAATGTCGGTTCAGAATATGTGGTTAAAATGCACCGAATTAGGTATAGGAAGCTATTGGAGTTCTCCAGCAGTTATTAGCAAAATGAAGAATTTCTTTTCACTTGAGGAAAATGAAAAGTGTCTAGGTTTTTTCTATATGGGCAATTATGAAGGTGATTTGCCCGCGGGTGAACGCAAATCATCTATCAAGGATAAAACAGAATGGATGAATTAAGTTTTTTTAAATGAACAGTCATTTTTAAAGTTGACTGCACTTTTAATAGTCCTCTTATGAGAGGACTATTTATTCAACTACCGATTGATAGTATTCTGGTATTCTAACTTTAATATATTCATGGTCTCTTCTTTGGTGACAAGCATTACAATTCACGCGTAATTGTTCGTATTTTTCAAAAAAAGCAATAGAATCTTTTTTGTGAATTGCTTTTTCAAGCTCAGGAAGAGCAACAGTTAAAAATATTTCAGCAGACGCTGCATGCTCAGGTCTTCGTTCTAATCCTAATTCAATAGCTTCCTCTAATTCTTCAATATGATGCGCTGCATAGCCCCAATTTTGATTTTTACCTGCGGTGTAAAGTTCTTTATAACGATAGCTCACTTCCCACATAGCTTTTCCAAACCCTTGAAAATGCTCTTCAGTCTTTTCTAATTTTTCTTCTTCTGTTCCCGTAATCCAATCCCCTTGAACAGGCTCTTGAGGTGACTGACAAGCCACTGCAAAGCCTAACATCATGCTTAATGTAATTATTTTTTTCATCGTCAAATTTTTCGTCTAAATTAAATAAAACTTACTAATCAATAAAGAGAATTTATCCGAAATATTCACTCAAAAAGTATTCTTGCCTTGAAACGATTAAAGAACCTGAAATCTACACACATCAAATTAAAGTGTTTCTAGATTTGAATTAAGCATCAAAGACAACAAAAATCTTAAAACTTATAAAACTACTTGCTAAGCATTAGTGAAAAAGTGAATAATAATGAATAGGTGTAGGTGTGTTTCATTAGAATATATAATTTATAGTCATTATAAATAAGCCTGTTGTTTTGCCAAGTTTCTAATTTGCTTACTTATAAATAGTATTGTTTTTTCATTTCAACAAAAATAAATGCTGATTTTGAGAACATCAGTCTTTTAGCTTTTTTAAAAAAAACAAATAAAACACACACACCCCCTTGTTTTTAAAAAATATCAAGCTAAATAAGTATAAATTTATAATTTTACCCTCATAAAAAACAGGTACATGTATAAAATTGAAGCGATTATTAGAAAATCAAAATTTAATGAAGTTCAAGAAGCTTTACACCAAATTGACGTGAATTTTTTTAGCTATTGGGATGTTACGGGTGTGGGTAATGAGCGAAGAGGTAGTGTTTACCGAGGCATAGAATACAGCACCTCCGATATTCAAAGACGCTTTTTAGTTATTGTAGTAAGTGAAGGCTTTTTAAATGAAGCACTAGAGACGCTAAGAAAATCTGCTACAACAGGAAAAGTTGGAGACGGAAAGATATTTGTAAGTCGCCTTGAAGAAGTAATTAGAATTAGAACTAATGAAAGAGGAACAAACGCACTAAAATAAAAATCTCATGGAAGAATTGCTTTTAACCACCAACAACTTATGGATGATGCTTTGCATTGCCTTAGTTTTTATTATGCATCTTGGATTCTCATTGCTAGAGATTGGTTTGACAAGACAAAAAAACACTATCAATATTTTATTTAAAAACATATTTATTATTTGTGCTGGATTACTCCTTTATTACTTTATTGGTTTTAGCTTAATGTATCCTGGAGACTTTAATGGCTACTTAGGCTTTGCTAGTTTTGGTTTAGAATTACCTAGCAACGGACTCACATCAGAATACGCAGAGAGTGGTTATACCTTCTGGACTGATTTCTTATTTCAGGCTATGTTTGCAGCTACCGCGGCAACAATTGTTTCTGGAGCTGTTGCAGAACGTGTAAAAATTCAAGCTTTTGTGTTATTTAGTATAATTTATGTGGGCTTAATTTATCCTATTGTAGGTTCTTGGTTGTGGGGTGGTGGTTTTTTAGAAGAATTTGGATTTTACGATTTTGCAGGTTCTACAATTGTTCATTCGGTAGGAGGATGGGCCGCGTTAGTTTTTATTTATCTTTTAGGCGCAAGATATGGAAAATTCAAAAAAAATAAATCGCTAGCTATTCGCGGCCATAATTTACCTTTAGCAGTAATGGGCTTGTTTTTGCTTTGGTTTGGTTGGTTTGGTTTTAATGGTGGCTCGGTGCTTTCTGCACAACCTGGATTAACCTCAAAAGTACTGGTTACTACTAGTCTAGCCGCAGCAGGTGGAGGTATTAGCGCGGCACTAATTACGTTGTTTCTTTATAAATCGCTTGATGTTACTATGTTTATTAATGGTGTTTTGGGTGGTTTGGTAGGTATTACTGCCGGTGCAGATTTAATGTCGCCTACGCAAGCTATCTTAATTGGATTAATTGCTGGAGTGGTCGTAATTTTAGCGGTACGCCTCATAGACCGACTTCATCTTGATGATCCTGTAGGAGCTATTCCTGTTCATTTATTTTGCGGTATTTGGGGAACATTAGCGGTTGGGGTTTTTGGAGAGATGGCTAGCTGGAATCAACTTTGGATTCAATTTTCTTCCTTATTGATTATTGGTTCGTTCTGTATGGTTTCTTCTGTAATCATTACGTTAGTGCTAAAATATTCAGTTGGCTTACGTGTAAGCAACAAAGCAGAAATTGAAGGTTTAGACAAACACGAACACGGTATGCAAGCTTATGCAGACTTTGGGATTCAGAATAATTAAAAATCAAGTTAAAAGACAAAAAAATCCGTACAATTTTTACATCGTACGGATTTTTTTTTAGTGGCAATGAATAATTAAGCTTTTGGAGCTCCATTCATTATTTCTTGATTTGCATAATCTTCAAATTGCTTGAAATTATCTTGAAAAGATTTGGCAAGGTGTGTCGCTTTTTGGTCATAAGCCTCCTTGTCTTCCCAAGTAGCTCTTGGATTAAGCACTTCGTCAGGAACATTTTCACAAGATTGAGGAACTGCCAAACCAAAAATTTCATGGGTTTTGAATTCTACATTTTCTAAGTTACCTGCCAAGGCTTCAGTAATCATAGCTCTGGTATATTTCAGTTTCATTCTAGAGCCAGTGCCATAAGGACCGCCTGTCCAACCTGTATTCACAAGCCATACATTCACTCCAGCATCTTTCATTTTTTTGCTTAACATTTCAGCATAACGAGTAGGATGCAAAGGCATAAATGGCGCTCCAAAACAAGCAGAAAAACTTGGAAGCGGTTCATTAATTCCTGCTTCGGTACCAGCTACTTTAGCGGTATATCCACTAATAAAGTGGTAAGCGGCTTGACCGGGAGTTAGTTTTGAAATTGGAGGCAAAACCCCAAAAGCATCGGCCGTTAAGAAGAAAATATTGGTAGGATTCTCTCCTACTGAAGAAGGCTGAATATTATCAATGTGGTAAATTGGGTAACTTACACGGGTATTTGGTGTGATGCTAGCGTCCTCAAAATCAACTTTTCCTTGATTATTTATAATTACATTTTCAAGAATAGCACCTGGTTTTATAGCGCGAAAAATATCGGGTTCTTTTTCTTCGGTTAGGTCAATTACTTTAGCATAACAGCCTCCTTCAAAGTTAAAGATTGTATTTTCTTTAGTCCATCCATGTTCATCATCACCAATTAATCTTCGGCTAGGGTCTGCAGAAAGCGTTGTTTTTCCAGTTCCTGAAAGTCCAAAGAAAATAGCAGTATCTTCATCTTCACCAACATTGGCCGAGCAGTGCATAGGTAGGGTGTTTTTTTGAGTTGGTAAAATAAAATTCAAGGCAGAAAAAATTCCTTTTTTCATTTCACCAGTATAGCCAGTTCCTCCAATTAGAGCAATTTTCTTTTTAAAATTGAGAATAGCAAAATTATGTGAACGTGTACCGTCTATTTCTGGATTGGCATGAAATCCGGGTGCATTAACAATCTTCCAGTCGGCAGAAAAATTTTCTAATTCACTTTCTTCTGGGCGCAAAAACATATTGTAGCAGAAGAGGTTACTCCACGGATATTCGTTTACCACTCTAATATTTAAGCGGTAATTATCATCAGCACACACGTAGCCATCACGAGCATACAATTCTTTTCCATTTAAGTAATCAATGACCTTATCATACAGGAGGTCAAATTTTTCAGAATCAAAAGGTTTATTGATATCTCCCCACCAAACATCTTCTTTGGTGATTTCATCCATAACTATAAACCGGTCTTTGGGCGCTCTGCCAGTAAACTCACCAGTATTTATTGCTAGTGCGCCAGAGTCAACCTCAACCCCTTGATTTTTCTTTAGAGTAGCTTGGTGAAGTTTTTCTGGAGTAAGTTGATAATGAACTTTTGCATTTTTAATTCCGAATTCTTTTTCTAACGAAATCGTTTTCGTAGTTTTTAAATTATCAGCCATTGTAATCGTTTATTGATTTATGGAAAGCAAAATTAGAAACTTTATTCTAATAAAAGGAAGTAAATAGAATTTATTTGGTTTTCGTTTTGAAAAAGTTGATGAAAATTAGCAACCAAGCTACAATTAATAGCAAACCACCTATTGGAGTAACAGGCCCAAGAAAAGAAACCTGAAGCTCTAACCAAGCTGAAGTAGCTAATAAATAGATAGAAAAAGAGAAAAATAAAATTCCTAGCACCAACAAAACTCCAATTGTTTTCTGAAATTTAGGTTGAATAAGTGAGCTGCTTCCTACCCATAGCAATAAAAGGGCGTGGTACATTTGATAACGCACTCCAGTTTCAAAACTTTTCAGCGCCGATTCATCTAGATGATTTTCAAGCGCATGCGCTCCTAAAGCACCAAAAATAACAGCTAAAATTCCAAAAAAAGCACCAAATAACAACAGACTTTTACGCATAAAATTTGAATTAGAGTAGATAATTTTACTAACTTCGTACATTCACAAATTTACAAAATAAAGACAATTTTATGCATACTATTTTAATAATTGGTGCCGGAAAGTCAACTTCATCATTAATTCGTTATTTATCTGAGAAATCAAAAACTGAAAAGCTACATCTAATTGTAGCTGATAAATCTCTTGCTATCGCAAAAAAAATGATAGAAGGTTTTTCATCTACGGAAGCTTTAGAACTTGACATCTTTAATGCAGAAGAAAGACAAAAAGCTATTCAAGATGCAAGTATTGTTATTTCTATGCTTCCTGCTCGATTTCATATTGAGGTAGCTAAAGATTGTTTAGCGTTTGGGAAAAATATGGTTACCGCTTCATACGTCTCTAAAGAAATGCAAGCTTTAGACGAAGAAGTAAAAGCTAAAGGCCTAAGCTTTATGAATGAAATTGGCGTTGACCCAGGCATTGACCACATGAGCGCTATGAAAGTAATTGACGAAATTAAAGAACAAGGCGGAAAAATTTTAATGTTTGAATCTTTTACAGGCGGATTAGTTGCTCCAGAAAGTGACGACAACCTTTGGAACTATAAATTTACTTGGAATCCTAGAAATGTAGTAGTTGCAGGACAAGGTGGTGCGGCCGAATTTATTCAAGAAGGACAATACAAATATATTCCTTACCAACGCTTATTTAGAAGAACAGAGTTCCTAGAAGTACCTGGTTATGGTAAATTTGAAGGTTTGGCTAATCGAAATTCGTTAGCTTATAGAAGTGTTTACGGATTAGAAAACATTCCTACCATTTACCGAGGAACCTTAAGGCGAATTGGTTTTAGTAGGGCTTGGAATGTGTTTGTTCAACTAGGAATGACTGATGATACTTATCATTTACAAAATACCGAAAACATGAGTTACCGAGAGTTTGTTAATTCCTTCTTGCCCTATTCGCCTTACGATAGTGTTGAACTCAAACTTCGACATGCCGTAAAAATTGATCAAGATGACTTAATTTGGGATAAATTATTGGAGTTGGATTTATTTAATCCCAATAAAAAAATTGGACTTCATAAAGCTACTCCAGCGCAAGCTCTTCAAAAAATCCTGGAAGATAAATGGACGCTTCAGCCAAATGATAAAGACATGATTGTGATGTATCATAAATTTGGATACGAAATGGATGGAGAAAAAAAACAAATTGATTCTACTATGGTGAGTATTGGTGAAAATCAAAAATATACCGCTATGGCAAAAACAGTGGGAATTCCTGTAGGGATTGCCTGTGTAAAAATCCTTAACAAGCAAATTACTATGCCTGGGGTATTGCGCCCTATTCACAAAGAAATCTATGAACCCGTTTTAAATGAACTTGAAGAATACAATATCATTTTTAACGAGCAAGAAAAAGAATACAAAGGTTACAATCCCGATCAATTGAACTAAAATAAAAATTAATCCTATTTCTATTCAATTTTCAAATAGCTATAGAAACCATGATTTCAATAATCTCCCCATCTTCAGATGGGGATTATTGCATGTAACATTCGGCTATAGACAATACCAAGCTAATGAGGATTTCCTAAATGGAGCCTCAAAAAGTTGTGCTAAAACCAACAAACCACAGTGAATTATACAAAAGGAATAAACCAAACTCCTATTGTAAAATTAAAAAAAATCAACTATGAAGAAATTTTTTAGTTAATTTGTGATGTAATTAAAAAATATAATCTTGTGAAAAATACTAGCCTAATTCTCTCATTTTTGTTGCCCTTCCTTGTTTTTTGTCAGAATAAAAACGAGCTTACTGCTTTAGAATTAGTTGAGCAAGTAGCCGAAAAAACTAAAACCCAGGAAGGAAACGTAGAAAATTTTCATATCACTGCTGAGGCAAAAACCACTATCCAAAATGAGGATATTGATTTTGAAGTAGTGAAGCATGCTTTGCTAGACCATCAGGAATTAGACGAACTAAATACTGAAATTAAAGTTCTTCTTCACCAAGGAAGCCAAAACCCCTATACGGAAGAAGAAAAATATGCATTTTTAGTTAAAGGGAATAAATTTGAATTAGAAAGTTATTCGCAAAACAATTTAGTGGGAAAAAATTACGATCAAGCAATTGCAAGAATCTATACAAAAAGCTTAGAAGGTGAATTGTTTAACAGGTATTTTTTGGGTATTAGAGTTGACAAAGAAAATGACTTTAAGTACGGTATCAATAAGCGAATGGATAAACTTGATTTAGCCTGCTTTTTAGATGATTACCTTGGCTACATCAGTTACTTAGATTATGGCACTCACATCAGGAAGCCAAAGCATCTAAAAAAAACGAAAAGATATACGTATCAATATGATGAGGATGCAAACTTAGGAGATGGCCTAGTAAAAGTCAACTTTGAGGCCGTTAAAGAAAAAGCAACATACAACCAAGGTTTTTTTATTATTGACAAAACAAGCATGAGTTTTGTGGAGGTTTATTTAGAAGAGCAACATGATGAAATTTTAGGTTGCAGAATTTCAAGCACGCAAATTGTTTACGAGAAACAAAACGAAGCCCTTTACTTACCCCAAAAAATCAATTTTCATACGTGTCGAAATTGTAATTATTACAAAAGAAAATACAAAATTAAACGCGTAAAACCCGAGCCAAAAAAGTCGCTTAAATTCAAAATTAAAGGCCATCTTGACAGAAAACGAGAAATGGAGATTTTAATTGACTACAAAATAGCAGAAAGGAGTTGATTTTATATGTAGATGGGTAAAAAAATTACTCCCTTAAGCTTTGATTTTTCACAAGCTTAATTATGGAATACAGCAAAAACCCCACAGGCCCAAGCATAAAGCAAAATAACAAACAGGGAATAATCAAGTAGTGATTAATTTTATGCTTTTGTGCGTTGTTGACTATCCAATTTCCTACCAATAAATCAAACACCAAGTAATGCACCCAACCTGTGAGCACAGCCACATTGGTGGTAAACATAGCTTTTACGCCTTCTAAGGTGCTAAAAGCCTCAAAATCAAAATCCCCAAATCCGCTTCCTACATAAAAAGCATATACCAAAGCCATAAGTATCGCAAAGGCATAAATAGCGGTATTTCGCCATGCTTTTTTTGGAAAGAAAATCAACACCAACCAAGCAGGTAAAACTAAAGTGTTGACGATTTGAAAAACTAATACCAGTTATTATTTGAAATTACTACAAAGAAAATGATGATTTTTTTCTTTATGTGAATTAGAAAAATCAAGCATAGCCGTAGCTATGGTTTCTTTTTGTAATGAAACAGGAAGGAAAAAAGGGCGTTTTATTGCGGTAATTTCAATTGATAAATGGTATAAACTTGTATCCATAATTTTAGATTGTTTACATAAATGTGCATTATTAAATTAATTTATCTCGAATTTTAATGTTTACTTATTTCACCACCACCCCTGAGACAGGAATTTCTAAACCAAAGAAAGTGCGTTTTTGGGGCAAGGGAAATCCTCCTTCCGTCATTTGCCAGTCGCTCCACTGCGCTTCTATCCCGTCAAGAGGGATAATACTTACCCACATTTTCATGGAAACGGGTAAGTAATTTTCATCCAATTCCCAAAGATACGAATCGCCTGGTGTACTTCCGCCTGAGGTATAAGTTACTAAAAGTTGCTCACCATCTCCTTCACCTATCAGTTGACGTTCAGTGCCTTCATCAAAAACTTTGTGCGGAGCAATCAACCAAAAACTATCGTTATTAAAATTTTTAGTGGCATAAGCAATGGCTTCTTTTCGTTCTTCCTCTTTAATTTCGTTGCCATGTTGATAGGCTTTACTTTTATCGGGGGTTTTTGTGAGTAAAGTCACTTGAAAATCTTTCCAATACACCTCAACTACATCTTCCTGCAATTTCCATTCATACTGATTTACCCCTCTAAATTTCCAATGAATTTCTTCTGCTTCCTTGAATTCCTGATGATGAATTGCCTCTAGCATTTTCTCCGCCAGCTCATCGGCAAGCTCACCTCTTTCCCCCTGCGGTATCTCTTCATTATAAACTACCTTCAACACAACAAAACTTAGGATAAGTATTCCTATTATTGAAAGTAAAGCATAAAGGGAAATGCGGCGTATTTTTTTGAGCATAGTTTATTTTTGTAGAGTATAAAGGTAGGGGAAATAAATTAACTATTTTTTTCAAATAACAATTCTGGCAGAACAATTTTGACTTCATGTGCTAAACCTTCTTTCGTCCAATGAAGAATAAAATTCACTTTCACGCTTTTTAAAATATAATTCTTCCCTTTTAAGCTCTCAATTTTTTCTAAGAAATGCTTTGAAAACTTTAAAACTGATTGTCCACTTAGGTTTAAACATTCATCATCCTTAAAAGTTAAGCTATCACCACTTGAAAGTTGAGAAATCCAATGCTGTCTGTGTATGAAGTAATCAAGCCAAACATCTTTGTGGGTCAAATGCATTGCCATTTCTTTTGGAGGTAAGTAATTTTCATTATCGTTAATTCGCTCTAAATTTTCTTCGGAAAGATGATCAAGAAAACTTGAATTAAGATGGACTGTTAAATTCTGTTTTGCTCTCGTCATTGCAACATATAATTGCCTTTTATCGCTATCGGATACTAAATTGAAATTATCAAGCATCAAGAAAACATTATCAAACTCTTTGCCTTTTGCTTTATGAATAGTAGATACAAAAATGGTTTCCCCATTTTCACTAAAAAAGTCTTCAAGTTTAGACTCGCGAATAAAAGCTTCCAAATCTGATTTGTATTTCTTTTTGGGATTAGTTGCTTCAAAATCCTTGATGATGTTTTTACATAGCTCTAACTTTGTACTATTTAGAAATCTATTTAATAATTCTCGCTTTGCACTTATCCAAACTTCGTCACTAATTATAAACACATCATTAGTTAAATTCAGTTGATTTAAGAAGAACCTAACTTCCAAAAGATTATACAAATTGAATCCTTGATTGGTCTGAATCAATTTTGCTTGCATACCGTTGTTTAGTAAAAGACCTGTGATTTGCAAAGCTTCTTCATTCGTTTTTGTAAGCACACAAGTAGTTCCCGAAAGTCCTGTTGTGAGTATATCTTGAACAAGTGGACTAATGAGATTTTGGCTTTGATAACGAACCAATTTTATTCTCCCGTCATCAATTTGATTTGCAATAATTGGTGTTTGTTTTAGTCGTTGATGTATGCTTCTTACAAATTGATTGTTAAACTCAACAAGATTACGTTTACTTCTATAGTTTTCAACCAATTCATACTTTATGGCTCTTTTTGATTGAATAAACTTTTCAAGGTATTTTGAACTTGCTCCTCTAAATTCATAAATATTCTGGTCATCATCACCTACCGCGATAACTCTCATTTCTTCGTTTTGTTCCATTAAGGTAATGATGAGATTGAACTCATCTTCATCCATGTCTTGTGCTTCGTCAATTACCAAAACTGTTTTTGTAATTCTATTTGGTTCAACTTCTTTGTTTTTTATTTTTTCAATTGTTTTTTTAAGAATCTCACCTGACTTTTCCAAGTTACCAACCTTTCCCAACAAATCAAAACAATAAGAATGAAAGGTTTTTATTTCAATATAGTTAGCGGCATTTCCAATCAATTTTAGCAATCGTTTTTTGAATTCTGTTGCTGCTGCTCTCGAAAAAGTAACCATTAGTAATTGCTCGTGTTTTACATCTTCCATCAAAAGCAATGAGGCAAGCTTGTGAACCAATACCCTTGTTTTTCCGCTTCCGGGCCCTGCAGCTACAACAATATATTTTGTTTCATTGTCGTTTATGATTTTCAATTGCGTTGGTGAAAGTTCACCAAAAAGCTGTCTAAATTTGGTTGGAGTCATTTTAAGTTTAAGGTCATCAACTTTACTCCCTGGGAAGTATTTCCTTAGAAACGAAGAATAATTTAATTGGAAATAGTCTTCAGCAAATTGAAGCGCATCTTTGTAATCGTTTATCATTTTTTTGGCATACTCGCCAACGATATGAATTTGTTGAATCTTGTTTTCGTAAAATTCATTCAGCTTTTGATAATCTTGCTTTGTATATCGTTTATAATTGTCTTCTTCAAGCCTTTCAATAGTTAGTCGATTATAAACTACCAAAAAACCACCCTCTATTTTAAGCGCTTCAATCCTTGAAAGATAAAAAAGTGTATCTTCTATATCATCGATGCTAATATCAAGTTTGAATAGGTTTTGATTAGATTCGTATTCAGCTTTTAATTCGTGAACTGAAAACTCAACTAATACTTCTTCTTTTTGACTTTCATTTTTATCTTCATTCAAATCACTTTTCTTATGAAGGAATTCGATAATGAATTTCGCCAAGACGTGACGCTTCTCAAGTTTTTCTTTAAGTATTTTTTTTGGATGAAGTGAAATAGCAACAATATGGTTTTTAGAGTATTGAATATTTTGCCGCTTTATCCAATGCTTAATTGCCCAAAAATTGATGATTGTTTTAATTTTGTTAGGCGAAACATCATTGCAACCTTGTTCATCGGCTTGTTCGTTCAGTTCTTTGATGTGGACTGTTTTTTCCTGCTCTTCAAAAATGGGTAAAAGAAAGTTTTCAATCTTTGCAAATGACTCAACGATATTTAGAGAACGATTTTTGTTTTCACCCTTCTTGATGAAGGCAGTTAAATCTTTTGCATCAGCCAAAATATTTTCTTCACGTAAAAGGTTGACAATGTTTATTACTTCTTCTTTCACAATCCCT
Source organism: Psychroflexus maritimus (assembly GCF_011089875.1). Classification (GTDB taxonomy): domain Bacteria; phylum Bacteroidota; class Bacteroidia; order Flavobacteriales; family Flavobacteriaceae; genus Psychroflexus; species Psychroflexus maritimus. Next base: position 114,584 of record NZ_JAANAS010000072.1, read on the forward strand.
AGGTGGTCGCTGATGTAGTCAACTCTTGATTCAGCAGGATCTTCGACTGACTGATTTTTGCTTTTGCTGGAGAAAAGCTTCTTTATGATTCGGATACCTTTTTCTTTTTGCTTCTCTTCAAATCGCTCAGAAAGATTGATTTTTTCAATGGCTTCTTGCGCATTTTTAGAAAGGATGCTATTTGCAAAAATTCTAGGCATATTCTGCCCTCGTATTAGATATCCTGCTTCTTCTAAAGCTGCAATAGCGGTTGTTACCCGGGTTTCAATTTCAACTACATTATCGTCCCAACCTGCTTTTCTAGCAATTTCTAAAGCTGAGTTGGATACTTTTGAACGGAATTTGGTGATATACTTAATCGCCTTCCAAATCTGCTGAATCTCTTTAATAGAAAGCTTGGTTTGATTCAATAGAATAAAATGTTTGCTTAGGTCTTCTTCATTAAATAGCACAAAGCAATCAGCAACAATATTTTCGTCCCTGCCCGCCCTTCCTGCTTCCTGGATATAGTTTTCAAGTGAATCAGAAATTTCATAATGAATCACCATACCTACATCTTTTTTATCAACTCCCATTCCAAAAGCCGAGGTCGCTACCATAATTTGTGTTTCACCATTGATAAAGGCATCTTGATTTTCTGACTTTTCTTGCTTATCCATTTTCCCATGGTATGGTTTTGCATTAAAGCCATCCTTGGTTAATCGCTCTGAAAGCAAATAAGCTTTTCTCGTTCTAGAAACATAAATTATTGCTGGGCAATTCTTTTCTTCAATTAAATCCCTTACTGCTTGATATTTTTCTTCTTCATCACCTTTTTCAAAAACTTTGTATTGAAGATTTGTCCTTGATGCAGTTGATGTATAGAGTTCTAGGTCAAGCGATAACTTTTCTTTGAAGTAACTACGAATATCCTCTATAACTTTCTGTTTTGCAGTTGCTGTAAAACAGGAAACAGGAATTCCATCCTCAAGATTTTTCTTCTGCTGAAGTTGTTTTATGAAATCTCCAATATATAAGTAGTCAACTCTAAAATCTTGACCCCATGATGAAAAACAATGTGCTTCGTCAATAACAAAGCGTACAATTTTTCTACCTAAAATTAGACGTTCAATGGTTTTTGAACGTAGTGATTCGGGTGAGATATAAAGAATAGTTGCTGAACCATCATTTACACGTTCAAAAGACTTGGCGCGCTCGATGGGGTCGAGTAATCCATTAATAGTTACTGCTTCTGTAATACCGTTGCTTTCGAGATTATCAACTTGGTCTTTCATCAGAGACTGCAGAGGTGAAATCACAACAGTCAGACCCTTAGCCGCTTCACCACTCATTAATGCAGGAACTTGAAAGGTAATAGACTTACCTCCACCCGTGGGAAAAACAGCAAGGATCGATTTGTTATCTACTGCTGCTTTTACTGCTTTTTCTTGAAGTGGCTCACCTCCATATGTTCTATAAGAATCGAAACCAAAAAACTTTTTTAACCCTTTATTGATATCTAAGACACTGTTACAATATGCACAACCTGTAACACATGGTTGATTTCGTAAACGAAACATGATTCTTTCAACTTCAGGATAATTTTTTAGTACCCAAGGCGGTGTTATAGAATGAATTTTTTTGTATTCAATAAAGGAACTTATTAGTGATAAACAATAAGCCAACTCAATTGGATTCTCCGAAATCATTTTGTTAAGGACAACCTGATCACAAATTTCATTTACAAACTTTTGGCGAATCAGCTTTATTACGTCTGTATTTTCACTTTTATACGCTATGAAACGGAAAAAAGATTGAAACTCTCTTTTATTATGCAACAGTAAAAAGAAAATTTGTTTGAGTGTTTCGTCAGTTTTCTTAAAGGCTTCAACTTCATCATAGAACAGGTCTCTTGATTTAATAGAATCATTTAGCGGATTGTTAGTGTATTCTGTTTGAAGCTTATCGTCTTTTAATAAGGCATGATAGGGTTTTGTTGGAAAAAGTAAGGGAGAAAGAAATAAGGTGTCAATGATTTTTGAAGAGCTTATTCCTGCATCTGCGAGCGCTTTACCGACATACTTTATATCATGATTGAAAATGTTGTGTCCACATATAAATTGTGTTCCTTTTAAAAACTGTGTAAATTCAGTAATTGATGTTTTATGAAATATATTTCCGTCAGCTTTTATGCAACCAATATCCAGAATCTTTAGGCTCTTTGGTTCAATTTCGGTATCTATAAATGCTATTGGCTTCATAATCAATACTTCTGTTTACTTGGAATCACCCCCCTTACCCCACCTCTAGGATTTTCAACATCACCTTTATAACGAGGAATAATGTGAATATGACAATGAAAAACAGTTTGTCCAGCTTCTTGGTTTACGTTAATTCCAATATTGAATCCGTCAGGATTATATTTTTTTTGTAATTCAGCTTTAACTAAATTCACCAAAAACCAACAAGCAGATTGTTCTTTAAAACTCAACTCAAAATAATTAGCAACTTTTCTTTTAGGAATGATTAATGTATGCCCGTTTGAAACAGGAAATTTATCACGGAAGGCAAAACAACTTGCCAATTCACCTACTTGTTCTTTGGGTTCTAACTTTTCAAAAAATGGACTTACTTCAGTTTTCTTTTGATTAAGATAGCAATAGTGTTGGTATTCATAAATTTCCACATTTTCATTTACAAAAACTGTTTTAAACGGAAGAATTACGTTGGTTTGATAGGTTTTTACTTTATGTATATAGTGCGTTCTAAAACCCGGTTTTTTAATATCACAACGTACACTAAAATAAGCTCTACCACCAAATTTTAAAAGCTTAGATACTTCAAACAGAACTTTTGCTTGCTCTTGGTTTTTAAGCACATTTAATACATAATGACATAAAATAGTATCGTATTTTTGATTTGGGTAATCGGGTTGATAATGAGGGTCATAACCTTTTACATTAAAGCCTTTTTGTTTTAATTCTTCTACATCTTTCCCAAAGCCACAACCAAAATCTAAAACATCCCCCTGTAATAAGTCATTTTCAACTAAAATACGTGTTGGAAAGGACATTTTATCTCTATCTTTTGCAGTAATATGTGAGTTTATATTTTCCATATTATTCTAAAAATTGAAAACCATTATTGCTAGCCACAGAAATTTGTGGTTCAATGGTTTCCTTAAGTTTTTGATAATCAAAGTCTTTTGCTGAGTTGTACGATTTAAAAACAGTAATATATTCCTCACGAAATCTTTTTTTCAACCTATTACCCAATAAATTTAAAGCATCATTTTGGATGTTAAAAAAATCATTGAAATGTTTATCAATAATTGGTAATTTGTTGTTTTTTGAATTGTTAAACTCAGATAATATGGGGACTAAATTCCAAATTAAATCATGAGACACCCATGAATACGGAACAAAATGGTCTAATTGATAGTTTGAGACATTCAACTTTTCATTCGTAAAAATACATCTTACATCATTCCTTTCATTGAGATAAATATTCCAAAAATTATTCCTTTGATAAGTCAAAGCATTTCTTTTGGCAGGTTTAATGAGTTTGTTTAGAATGTCAGGAATTAGTGGGTTTCTACTTTGTAAAAAAATAGCAAGATTCCAATACGTAAAATCTTTTAATACTTTACTGTTTCTTTGGATGTAATCAAACCAATTATTGTTTACAACAATTTCTTTTTTGTAAAGTTGATAAATACTAGTGTTGCTGTCTTTTTGTGATTTTTCATAAACTTCACCTTTGCTTCCTTTTAACCATGGACTTAAAAATTTATGAGGAACATTTTTGTCGAGATGAAATAACATTTTCCTTGTTGAAAGATCATTCGAACTATTAATTAAGGTAAAAACCCTATTTTTATCATCATTTAATTTAACCGGTAAAATATTAGCTAACTCTGAAATTATCTCAGCTATTTTATCTTGACTACCGAATGATAGCTTGAAGAAATTGATTGGGAACCATGCATTAGAAATCATTCTTGCAAATAAATTCTCTTTCATTATTTGTTGATTACCTAACTCAACTTCGTCAATAATTGCCAAAAACCAATAAAACTTATAGGTTGCTGATGTATAATTAAAAACACTAGCTAAAATCTGATTGTTGATATGAGATGAAAAAGGTAAATTCATAATTAAAAATTGATGGTAAATTTATTAAATCAATTTAACAAATTCAAACTTATCAAAAAATAACTAAATCCCAGCAATTAAAACCACAACCGAAATTCCACTACCCTCTAGACCTAATGATATGCTGATAATAAAAAGCAGGAAGCAACAAAATAATAAACAAAGGCTGAATTAAAAAGCGCCTTACATAAAAAGTAGCAAAGTAGTAATCCGATTGAAAATCATGAATTAAAAAAGCAAGGGCGCTAATTAATAACACAAAAGCCAGAGCGTAAAAAAACAAAGCAAATTTAAGTACGCTTTTCTTCAAGAAAAAAAGGTAGAGTATAAGCAAACTAATAAAAGTATGGGTTAAAAAGCGTAAGCTAATAACACCTAAGGTTGAGAAATAAGAAAAATCGGGTACGGGTTTTTGGTAGTAATTGCCTTTGTAAAAATCCATAAACACCTCGTAAAACCAATCATGTTCAAAAAAACGAATCACAATAAACGCCACAAAAAGCAGGAAAATGAGTGAATACCTCAGTTTTTTATTCATTTGTTTCTGGCTTTTTAAAATTGCGCACCCAAATCACCCATAGTAAAAAAACCACTCCGTAAATAAACGTAGGAAAAAGTGTTCCATGCATAAACTCAGTATGCTGTGGATAATGACAAATACCAATGGTTATCAAGGCAATACGGATAATATTCAGCGTATAAATAATCACACTTCCGGCAAAAATATACAACAAGGTTTGCTTCCAGGTTTTCTTAAACGCCAAAATAAACGAAAGAAACAAAATAATCACACTTACTGCATTGCAACCTTCTACCACGCGCACCATAATTTCGCCACTAATCCCAATTAGCATGGCAGGACTTTCAAGACTTTTGGTAAGCAAGGTATCATAACCTAAAAAAGCAATGATTTGCTCGCTTTGCAAAGCCACAATATGCGTAATAAATTCAGGGTAAAACACACTTGATTGCCCTAGGCTTAAATACAATTCGTACACCAAAGCTAAAAGGATATAACTTCCAAAAAAGGTGAGTAAAAACCAAATTACAGCTTTGTTTTTTTGAATAAATGAAAGACTAGCTTCTTGCATATTGATTCTATATTATTTAACAAAATTAAACAAAACTTGGCATAAACAGTCACACAATAATCAATACTTTTGTAATTAAAAAATGAATTCAAGCCAGGCCTTAGAAAAAGTTGACCAGCTAATTAATAGTCAAGACCTAGATGTACAAGCAACTTTAGACCAAATTTGTGGGTTATTACAAGAAAATTACGCGCATTATGACTGGGTAGGTTTTTATTTTAGAAACGGAAAAAAGGAAGAGCTAAAACTAAAATCTTTTGCTGGCAGTCCAACCGACCATAATATTATTGCTTTTGGAAAAGGCATTTGCGGACAAGTAGCTGTTTCTAATCAAAATTTTGTGGTGCCCGATGTAAAAGCGCAAGAAAACTACATTGCTTGTAGCATTAACGTAAAATCTGAAATTGTAATTCCCCTTTTTGCTGAAGGCGAAAATATTGGTCAGATTGACATCGATTCTCACCAAATTGATGCATTTACTAAAGAAGACGAGCAGTTACTTACAGAAATCAATACGATGATTAGTCAATTTTTACAAAAAGAAAAAGCCTTGCCTATTTTTGCCTAATCTGAAGTTTATACAACATGTCTAATCCTATTCCTGCCATTGAAGTTCAAATCAAAACCCTGCCCTCAGGTCCTGGGGTGTATCAGTATTTTGACAAAAAAGGAAAAATTCTTTATGTTGGAAAAGCCAAAAATCTAAAAAAACGCGTTTCTTCTTATTTCAATAAAAATCACGACAGCTACCGCATTTCTGTGATGGTGAAAAAAATTGTTGAAATTAGACATATTGTAGTAGCTTCAGAAACGGATGCGTTATTGCTGGAAAATAATCTGATTAAAAAACATCAGCCGCGTTTTAATATCATGCTTCGCGATGACAAAACCTATCCTTGGCTTTGCATCAAAAACGAACGCTTTCCGCGGGTATTTTTAACCCGACGCGTAATTAAAGATGGCAGCGAGTATTTTGGCCCCTACCCTAGTTTAAAAACAGTTAAAACACTCTTAGGTTTAATTAAAGGCTTGTATCAATTAAGAACTTGTAAATACGATTTAGCCAAAGAAAAAATTGACGCCGGAAAATACAAAGTTTGCTTAGAGTATCACTTAGGAAATTGCCAAGGCCCGTGTGAAAATTTGCAATCTGAAGAAGACTATAACAAACAAATTGAAGCCATCAGAAAAATTGTAAAAGGAAACTTTAAAGATTCGCTTCAAGACTTTAAAAATCAGATGCATCAACTGGCTGAAGAAATGAAGTTTGAAGAAGCCCAACGCATCAAAAATAAAATTGATAGCCTAGAAAATTACCAAGCAAAATCTACGGTGGTAAATCCAAAAATCAACAATGTAGATGTGTTTTCTATTGTAAGTGATGAATCTTACGGTTACGTCAATTTCTTACAAATTTCGCATGGCGCCATTATTCGTTCGCATACCATTGAATTAAAAAAGAAGTTAGACGAAAGTGACCAAGAGTTGTTAGCTTTAGGGGCAGTAGAATTACGGCAGCGATTCAATTCGGTTTCCAGGGAAATATTTACCTCTATTCCTATTGATTTAGGTGAAGCTATAGAGGTAATTGTACCTAAGTTAGGCGACAAAAAGAAGATTGTTGAACTTTCTGAAAGAAACGCCAAATACTTTAGAATGGAGCGTTTTAAAACCATGAAGATTGTTGACCCAGACCGGCATGTAAATCGCTTAATGGCGCAAATGAAAAAGGATTTACGCCTTTCTGAAGAACCCAGACACATTGAGTGTTTTGATAATTCAAATATTCAAGGAAGTAATCCTGTAGCGGCTTGCGTGGTTTTCAAAAACGGAAAACCCGCTAAAAAAGAATACCGAAAATTTAATATTAAAACCGTTGAAGGCCCTGATGATTTTGCTTCTATGGAAGAAGTGGTGTATAGAAGATACCGGCGTTTGCTTGAAGAAGACCAAGATTTGCCACAACTCATTATTGTTGACGGAGGAAAAGGGCAGTTAAGCTCTGGCGTTAAAGCATTAGAGCGCTTAGACTTACGCGGAAAAATAGCCATTATTGGAATTGCTAAAAGATTAGAAGAACTTTTTTATCCCGGTGATAAATATCCCTTATATTTGGACAAGAAAACGGAAACTTTAAAAATAATTCAACAATTAAGAAATGAAGCGCATCGCTTTGGAATCACTTTTCATCGAGACCAACGAAGCAAGAATGCACTAGGTACAGAATTGGAAGAAATTCAAGGAATAGGCGAAAAAACAGCCATTGAATTATTAAAGGAATTTAGATCGGTTAAACGAATAAAAGAAGCTAAAAAAGAAGATTTAGCAAAGATTATAGGTCATGCAAAAGCAGAAATCATATACCAACACTACCAAAAAAGTTAAGCTTTTAGGGCTATTCATACTTATTTTTAGTGGCGTTTATGCGCAAACTGACTTAGCCGAACTTCGGGAAATTTCTAAAAACAAAGAAATTAAAGTTGGCTTGGTACTTAGCGGCGGAGGCGCAAAAGGCCTAGCGCATATTGGCGCAATTCGTGTATTGGAAGACGCTGGCGTGCAAATTGATTATATTGGCGGTACAAGTATGGGGGCTATAATTGGCGGACTTCATGCGGTGGGGTATTCGGCAGACCAACTAGATTCTATCTTTCAAGTTACCGATTTCAACAAGCTCATTAGAGACGAGTTACCCCGAGAAGCCAAAACCTTTTTTGAACGCGAACAAGCCGATCAATATGCCTTGAGTTTGCCTTTTGATGGCTTTCAAATTAAAACTCCTTCAGGCTTGTCTAAAGGACAAAATGTGTTTAATTTTTTAGCCCGATTAACCCAACACGCTCAAGAAGAAAAATTTAGCGAGTTGCCTATTCCTTTTTTTTGTGTCTCAACAAATTTAGAAACTGGCGAAGAAGTTATTTTAGATCGTGGGTCTTTAGCCTTAGCTATGTCTATTAGCGGTGCTATTCCTACCGTATTTAGACCTATTGAATACCAATGGCAACTGCACACCGATGGAGGTGTGGTAAATAATTACCCAGTAGAAGAACTTAAAAGAAGAGGAGCTAACTTTATTATTGGAGTTGATGTGCAAGAAGATTTACACGGCAGAGAGCGCCTATCAAGCGGCCTTGAAGTAATGGCCCAAATAAGCAACTTCAGCACGATTAAGGCGATGCGAAAAAAGAAAAACCTAACCGATATTTACATTCGCCCAGACATTGATTCGTATTCCGTTTTAGATTTTGACAAAGGCAGACAACTTATTGAAAACGGAGCTATTGCTGCTAAAATACACTTTGAAAGCCTATATCACTTAGCTAATGCACAATTGAACAATCAACCGCAAAAAAAACGGAAAATTTGGAAACCCAGCAACAATGACTCTATTGAAGTAAATGATATTCATATTGCAGGTAACCAAAACTATAAACGAAATTACATCTTAGGAAAGTTACGAATGAAAGCTCAACAAAAAACTAGCTTTACCGATTTAAATAATGGACTAAATAATCTTTCTTCTACAGGTAATTTCAACCGAATAAACTACACCACCACTTTTAACAAAAACGGTACAAGAGATTTACATCTTCAAGTTTTTGAAAATCAACAAAAAAAGTTTTTACGCTTTGCTTTGCATTATGACGACTTATACAACAGTGCTATTCTTGTAAATTACACACAAAAAAATATAGTTCTAGAAAACGATTTATTTTCAATAGATTTAATTGGCGGAGATAACCTTAGGTACAAGGCTAGCTATTACATTGATAAAGGGAGGTATTGGAGTATAGGATTTAACTCAAGGTTTAATCAATTTGCTACCGATGTAGATGCTTCTTTTGTTGGTCAACTTTCAGATAATATAGACCCAAACCAAAATATAAATCAACTTCGAATTGTTAATAAAGATTTCACTAATCAATTCTTTATAGAAAGCTTCTTACGGAATAAATTCAGGTTTGGAACAGGTATAGAACAAAAGTTTTTAGAAGCAAATACTCAAACTTTTATCGATTCAGATTTTCAAAATGATAAAAAAGAAACCATTATAGAAACTTCTAACTTAGTTAGTAATTACGCCTATTTAGAGTTTGACACTATGGACCACAGTTTCTATCCCTCGCAAGGTTTTTACTTCAGAAGTGATTTAAATATTTATTGGGGCTCTATCGCTACCAATAAAAGTCTTAACTCTTTTTCTATTGCTAAAGGAAGAATGGCTTACGCACAGCCAATTGGAAAAAAATTTAGCCTAAAACTTGACTCAGAATTAGGGTTTAGAATAGGAAATGAAGATATGGCTGGCTTAAACTTCTTTTTAGGAGGCTATGGAAATTACGCCATTAATAACTTTAGACCATTTTATGGCTACAATTTCTTAAGTCTTTCTGGCGATTCCTACATTAAAGTGGGAGGCGATTTATTGTATAATTTCTACGGAGCTAACTACTTCATTGCTAGCGCTAATTTTGCTAATCTTCAAAACAGCGTGTTTACCTCTGGTGAATGGTTTTCATCACCGAGCTTTTCAGGCTATGCCTTAGGCTATGGCTTAGACACTTTCTTCGGACCCATAGATATTAAAGCTTCTTATTCTCCCGAAGTAGAGGATTTTATTTGGTACGCCAGTTTAGGCTACAGGTTTTAAGTAGTGTATGATGATTTTTTAAATCCAATTAAAAATGTATATTTAAAGTTTCATTCAATACTTAAATTAGTAAATCAATATAAATTATTATGAAATCAATAATAAGCTTTTTACTTAGTTTTATGGTCTCCGGCTTATTAGCCCAAGACATCAACGGCTCGTGGTCAAGTCAGTTAGAATTTAATGGCATGAAATTGCCGCTTCAATTTCACTTTGAAGAAACCGAAAATGAATTTACCGCTACAATGGATAGTCCGCAGCAACAAGCCTTCGATTTATCTTTTACTGAAGCAAGAAGAAAAAATGATTCTATTTTTTTGGTTATGCCAAATCTAGGTATTGAAATCCAGGGAAAAATAATAGCTAAGGATTTAATAAATGCCAATTTTGAGCAAGGTTTTTTAACTACCGAAATTGAAATAAAAAGGCAAGATGAGAAGAAGAAAACAACAAATGAATTTAAACGCCCACAAACCCCCAAACCTCCTCATACTTACCAAGAAATTGAGGTAACTTACACCAACCAAAAAGCAGGTATAGAATTAGCAGGCACACTTACTTTACCTAAAGATTGCCAATCTTGTAAAGCGCTTATTTTAATTTCTGGAAGCGGTGCGCAGGATAGAAATTCAGAAATTTTTAACCACCAACTTTTTAAGGTGGTTGCAGATTATTTTTCCTCAAATAATATAGCCGTTCTTCGGTTTGACGAACGTGGTGTGAGTAAGTCTGGAGGGAAGTTTTCTGGAGCTACAACCCATGATTTTGTTGATGATGTAGAAGCAGGATTAGAGTTTCTTTTAAAACAGAAATACTTTCAACCCACCCAAATTGGTCTTTATGGCCACAGTGAAGGAGGAATGGTAGCGCCACTGCTTGCAGAAAAAAACAAGGCCATTAATTTTTTAGTGCTCATTGCGCCGCCAGTTGTACCGCTTCCAGAATTGATGCTCAAACAACAAGAACTAATAGGTAAAAGTACAGGAATGACACAAGCCATGGTTGAATTTTACAAAAAAATAAATAAAGAAGTCTATGCCATTATTACTTCAACAACTAAATTAGATTCCCTTGAAGAAAAACTTGAAGAATATTACAATCAACAAATAGAAAGTTACCCTCAGTTGGGAAAAGACACAGGGGTTTCTTCTAATGAATATAAGGAAATGATGATTCAAGCCTACACCGACCCATGGATGTTTACTTTCTTAAAAATCAATCCTGCAGATTATTTAACCTCTCTAAAAATTCCAGTAAACGCCTTTTTTGGTGAAAAAGATTTGCAAGTAAGTCCGAAAGAAAATACTGAATTACTCACGCAGCTTATAGGCAAAAATCACCCTAAAAACAAAATAGAAATCAAGCCAAATTTAAATCATTTAATGCAAAATGCAACCACCGGAAGTATTGCTGAATATGGAATGATTGAAGAAACTATTTCTGAAGATTTACTAAAAGAAATTTTAAATTGGATAAAAGAACTTGATTAACTATTTAAAATTGAAGGTTTTTAGCTGAAGACGCTCTCCATCAAATTCGCCATAAGTATAATAGTTGATCCAATCCCCTAAGTTAACATAAGTCGATTGCTCGTTTAGTTCAATTTCCATTGGCAAATGACGATGTCCAAAGACAAAATAATCATAGTGTTTCTCCCTGAGTTTTCGTTTGGCGTATTGAACAAGCCATTCGTTTTCTTCGCCAAGAAATTTAGCATCTTCATCGCCAGAAATTAATTTGTTTTTCACACTCAAATGCCTAGCTAAACGAACGCCTAAATCTGGATGTAACCAACGATAAAGCCATTTAGAAAAAGGATGAACAAAGACTTTTTTCATTCGTTTGTAGCCTTTATCATGAGGGCCTAGTCCATCACCATGACCAATGTAAAAAGATTGATTATTAAATTCAAAAACCTTGGGTTGATGATACACAGGAATGTTTAACTCTTTTTCAAAATAATCATTCATCCATAAATCGTGGTTCCCCACAAAAAAATGAACAGGAATTCCTGCATCAGAAATTTCGGCAAGTTTACCCAGGGTTCTTACAAAACCTTTAGGAACAACTTCTTTATACTCAAACCAAAAATCAAACAAATCACCCAACAAGAAAATAGCCGCAGCATCAGCTTTAATTTCATCTAACCAAGCAACAAAAACATCCTCTCTTTTTCGGCTCTCTTTATAAGTAGGAGCACCTAAGTGATTATCACTTGAAAAATAGATTTTTTTTGTTGCCGGAAGCTTCATTATTAAGTTTTCAGTAAAGAAGCAAATTTACTATTTATTTTCAAACTAAGGAGGTTTCTCGTTTTTCAATTAAAATCCTATTTAATGGCTGTAATGCTTAGCTATTCTGCAAAACATACCCCGTTAAAGTTGCATAAAAATACTTTAACTTTATGATTATCATTATATTGAAATAAAACTTCAATAAAAATTGAACTAAAAAAATTTGGGGTTAGTATGTTTTTTGTAAATTGACCCATTTAAATAAAGGCAATTGAGCTTTTGATGAAACAAATAATTTACATACTCATTGGTTTGTTAAGTTTTCTATTTTTAGGTGCTCAAGAGCGTGTAGAACTAGTGGAAGGCGAATTCAACAAACTCAAAGTTTCTAGCGGAATTATTGCCGAAGTGATTTATGGCGCTTCCAAAAACAAGGTAGAAATTGGTGGTTTTGACCGAGACGAAATCAATATTCGCTTAAGAAGAGACGAATTACGCATTAGCTTACCCCTAAATTACCTATTCTCTAATTCTGATACCGAAGTAAAAATCTATATTACTTCTGCCACAAGCATTGAAGCTACAAGTGCGGCAGAGCTCATTGTTTCGGGTGACATTCATCAAGAACAGATACATTTTAAAGCGGTAGAAGGAGCTAGTATTCAAGCTTTAGCTATTAAGGTTAATCAGTTAGAAATTTATACATTAACGGGGGGCGCCATTCAACTAAAAGGAAAAACCAATCACCAAAAGGTAACGGTGAAAACAGGAGGCGAGTATGAGGGCAGCTCGCTAAAAAGCAAAACCACCTTAGTAGAAGTAAGTTATAAAGGCTTTGCCAAAGTTTATGCCAGCCAAGAATGTAATGCAAAAGTAATTGCTGGTGGTGAAATTGCTATCCACGGAAGCCCTTCTGAATTTGATGAAGAAACCAAGTTAGGTGGACTTATTAAAAAAGTAATTCAGAAATAAAAACACTATAATTGTTCTCTTTCTAATTGATAATCATACTGAAGGTCTTCGTGAACTACACTAATTTTTCGATCTACAAAAAGCAAAGTACGCTCGTAAAGACTAGCCAGCCTTTTGTCTTTTAAAATGGAAGGTTTCAACTGAAGCATTTGGGCTAAAAAATGGAGATGTAATTCTATTTCTGTAGATTTTTCCTTAGAAAACTTAATGTATTTCTTTACATTTTTAAGTGTTTTACGCACAGATTTTCGCATCCAGTAATAATTTTTTGTGTTCATTGCTTCAAACTCTTCGCTGATGTAATCTTTTACTTCATTCACAAAAGCGGTTTCGTCCTGGGCATCAAAAAGCAAATAATGCAAGAGTTCTTTATTTTCAACTTTATACTTAGCTAACTGAATAGTCATTTCTATCAATTCATCTCTTGAAGCATGAATCAAGGCCTTTTTAATTTCAGCAAGTTTTGGTGATTTCATAGATTATCGACTTTAGCACGAAAATAAGCAATAAAAAATACTTGTGTAAAATTCAAATACCAACAACAAAAAATCTTCAAGTTAATCTAATCCTGAATTGGCGGTAAATCAAGAAAAATCTCGTTAAGCTGAATGTTTAAGTTGTAAAAGTCGATAGGGACTTCTTTTGCTACTTTCTCTATTTCTTGATAATCAGTCTGTTGGCGTTCAGCAAGTTGTTTTAACTGGGCTGTTTTGGAGTGTAAAACTTTCAATCTTGATAACACTGGCCTGTTTCTTAACTTTTGGGGAAGTGTTTTTTGCAAGGTATCTGCGGCATTATAAATTACAGACGAATTAGCAATGAAATCTTCAAGCTTAAATTTTTGCATACGTTCAATTTCAGATGCCATAGCTTGGTATAATTCCCATTCAGACACAGCTTCTTTCGCATCATCAGAAAGGGCTACACCCGATGTTGGGAAATCAAAATCCTTCACCTTAAATTCTTCCAAGGTGGGGTCTAGTTTACTTTCCTCCTGCTTAGAAGACGATTCTTTACAAGCAAAAACAAACAACAAAATTAAACCTATACCTAGTAATTGAGATTGTATTTTCAAATTTTGTATTTTCAACTTTTTAAATTTGGGTAAATTTAAACATAGTATAGATTTGCACCTCAAAGAATTGCATTTTTTTTGGAGTATTTTCTAAACTTCGAAACTTAAAAACTCAGATTTTTAAAAAGATTTCACGCATAAATTAAATAAATTGATAAATAAGAGCATCTTATTTGCTTATTTTTGCGAAAAATTATCTTTTATGGTAGCTAAAACATTAATAATTGGAGCTTGTGGACAGATTGGCACGGAGCTTACAGAGAAACTTAGAGCAGAAAAAGGAAAGGAGAATGTGATTGCCAGTGATATTAGAGAGGGAAGCAAATTGCTTATGAAAAGTGGTCCTTTTGAAATTCTTGACGCCACCAATTATGATGCTTTAGAAGATGTAATTGTACATTATAATATTGATGAAGTTTATTTAATGGCCGCCATGCTGAGCGGTACCGCTGAAAAATTTCCTATGAAAGCTTGGGACCTAAACATGACGACTTTGTTTAATGCTTTAAATCTAGCCAAAGACGGAAAAATAAGCAAGTTGTTTTGGCCTTCAAGTATTGCTGTTTTTGGTCCTACTACACCAAAAGAAAACACACCACAACAAACGATTATGGAGCCTTCTACGGTTTACGGAATAAGCAAGCAAACCGGTGAACGCTGGTGCGAATATTACCATAAACGCTATGGCGTGGACGTAAGAAGCATTAGGTATCCTGGTTTAATTAGCTACAAAACAGCACCGGGCGGAGGGACTACCGATTATGCCATTGAAATTTTTCACGATGCACTAAAAGAAAGTTACTACCAGTCCTTTTTATCACAAGAAACAGCTTTGCCAATGATGTATATGGATGATGCCATAAAGGCAACCATCCAATTAATGAAAACAGACCACACCAAAATAAAAATTAGGTCTTCTTACAATTTAGGTGGAATTAGCTTTACTCCAAAAGAATTAGCAAAAGCCATCAACAAACGAATCCCTCAGTTTGAAATTGACTACGAACCAGATTTTAGACAAGCTATAGCTGATTCTTGGCCATCAAGTATCGATGATACGAATGCCCAAGAAGACTGGGATTGGAAACACGAATTTGACCTAGAAACAATGGTTGATGCAATGATTGAAGGGATAAAAGCTGCTAAGAAATAACAAAAAAGCTCTAAGTTACAAACTCTAGAAAAACTAAAAAAAAGGCGTTAGCTAAGTGAAGTTTGTAACTTCGCATTTTTTCACACGCTCTAATAACCTCTTTAACAAACCACTAGCCCGCCAACTCAAGATGTTCTTGGAGAGATTCTACAGCATGTATTGCAATTAGTTGATGAAAATGCTTATTTTCATGGTTAACTTGCACAGCTTCTAATGCTTTAAAGTAATCTAACTTTTTGCTAGGATCTCCTTTCAAGTTAACTAAGGTGTATCCATGCTGTAGTAAAATTAAATTCATCACTAAACGCGATGTTCTGCCATTTCCATCTACAAACGGATGTATAGAAACCAAGCGTTCATGCATTTCTGCAGCAAGGATAACAGGATGTAAAACTTTTTTTTGCATTTCATAAAACAAAAAGTAATCTTCCATCAATTTATCAATTAGATAAGGTTGTGGAGGTACATGTGCACTTCCAGAAATACGCACAGGAACAGAACGATACACACCCGCGTTTTTTTGATCTATCCCTTTTAAAACTAATTGATGAATTTGCTTTAAATAGTACCCATTAAAATGAATTTTCTTTTGGACAAAATCAAAAATTAAATTGATGGCATCTTTATGATTAATCACCTCTAAATGTTCGCGCATACTTTTACCTCCTATAGTAATTCCATCATTGATAACTAAATGTGTTTCACTTAAGCTAAGTGTATTGCCCTCAATGCGATTACTTTCATAGGTATAAGCGGTATGAAAATATTCTTTCATCTTGTTTACCTGTAAAGGGTTTAATGGTTTTTTACTATTCCATTTGTTTTGTAATTGCTCAGCTTTTTTAAGCAAACCAATAACGTGTTGGTCTAACTCTATAATAGTAAATTTCTTATCACCCTTAAGATAGGCTATGCGTTCTTCTGCAACCTGAATTACATCTTCCGCAATGGCTGGGTATGGAGCTAATAACTCCATTATTTGAAGACTTAAAAATTCTTTAAGCAATTGATTGTAATCCAAATTTAAAACCTCACTTATTTTTTTTAATTGTGGCATGGTTGGGCGACGCTTCCCTGAAATAATCCTACTCATTAAACTTGAATCTACACCTACCAATTGTGCCAATTCGTTTATTTTTAAACCCAAGCTTTTTTGTTTGTTGCTGATTAATTTCATTATTCATTATTTTGTCATGACAAATTTAGTCATTTTTTTAGATTTAGCCTTATAGTTATAACTATTTTAATTTTAAAGCTAAAAAAGGAAATGAGAGAGATCAACTTTACGGGGGCTCATGTTGAACTCTTGACAACACAAAAGTTACAGACCTTAAATTGCGTGAGCTAAATTAGATTGGTATTAGATCAAACTATGTAAATAAAAGTCTTTGCATTTAATTTTAATAATCTGGCTGTGGCACTAAGGCGCAAAGTAAATCAACTCAAATTCTACCTAAAAACCTCCAAACGATCTAACTCTTCGAACATTCAGCTTTCAGTCCATCATATCATCTTAATGTTTTGTACTTATTGCTTGATTCTCTTATCCACGCTTTAATTACCGCATAGTCGCTAAGTACGCAGAGAAAATCATTTAAAAATTATAACGATCCGTGCATAACATAAATGGCGACTTAAAATGCGCTTTCCATTCGGTTAATGTTTTAATTTTCTAAAAAAACCAAAATTTTCGTTTCAATCACAAATCTCACCATTTTTGTTATGCTCTGTTATGCAACGATTTTTTATAATTTTTTCTTATTCGAATTCTTTCTGTTTGAAAACAAAGAAACAATCTCAATTGAACTTTTATTAATTCGGTAATAAAGATTATTATGTTTTTCAACTACAGCTTTTCGAATATTATTTTTTTCGAATGATACTGGAAAAATTTCGGGGGATTTTGAAATCAGTTCTATTGTATGGTCTAATTTAGCAGAAAATGTTCTTAATTCTCTTTCAGTCCATTTGTTTTCAAGGTATTCAATAGTTTCTTTAAGTTCTGATTTTGCGTGGTCAGTCCACAGTATTTTATAACCACTTTTCATAAATTTCTTTCACGTTTGAGTGAGAAGTCAGTTTTCCATTATCAGCATCTTGAATTCCTTTTTCAATGGACTCTTTTTCACTTGCAGAAATTTCTCTCCACCAATCGTTTTTTTCTTTTTCTCTTAATTTCATTAACTTGTCAATCAGAGAGGTATCATTCAATGTTGATAACCATTGAATTAATTCTATTTTTTTATTTTCTAAGCTTAAATCCATAATATCAAAGTTACAAATTTAATCTAAACATTCAATTTTTGGACGTGATTTTTAACTGTTGCATAACTTAGAAATATCAATTCTTTCTACTTAATACTTCTCTTCTGCGTTAGGGATTGAAGTGGAAATCCCGGAAAAAGGAAAGTACGTATTTTCTTGTTTTGGCAAAGCGACCGGCAGGAAGCTCTAGCCAAAACAATAGAAAATACATTTGAGTTTTGAGGAATTGAAACGGAAAGGTACTATCTTTAAATCCAAACATTTTTTTAATTTTCAACCATAATTTTTTTATCTTTGATTTTACCGAGAGGAAGCATACTTTGATCACTCACTGGATGTTTACCTTGTATAGCCAAACTTTTTGTTTGGCTATTTTTTTCGCCTCTTTCAGAGGCGTACCGAGAGGAAAGCTCCTTCTCCTCCTCTTGGATATTTTTATTTCCTTTATTTTGATAATTAATATCAAAGGGTTCGTTTTTTTTCCACAAGTAATAAATTGTTAACAATAATTTTTTTTGAACAGCGACAATACCTTTCATTTTGATGCCTGTTCTTTCATAAACTCTAAGGTAAAGGTTCTTAAAAACTGTCCCTTCTGAACCTATTGCTATTAACGATGGCATGTGTAAAATTCGTCTAATCCTTGAGTTTCCCTTTTTCGATATTTTTGTCTTGCCTTTATGAGAACCTGATTGATTTTCTACAACATCATACCCAGAATAACTCACTAGTTGCTTGTAATTTTTAAACAGATTAAATCCATTTGTTTCTGCTATAACAGTAGCTACAGAAAGTATTGATAATCCTCTAACTGTGCAAATATTCTCTACTTTTAATTTTAGCTCCTCATCACTTTTTATGACTTCTTCGATAGCAATTTCTGTCTTTGTTTTTTGCTTTTCTAAGAAACGTATATGGCTTTTCATTTGCTTAATCACATGCTTGTTTGATAAAGCTGATTGTTCTTCTGCATGTAGCTTATTCTTTTCTACCGTAATCGATTCCTGAATGGATTGATACTGTCGTGTTAAAGACCTTAGGCTTACAAAAACATCTTTAGGTCTAATCCATTGAGATAAATTTTGTTCTGCCCCCATTTGTGCCAAACCTTTAGCGTCTATTTTATCATTCTTACTTTTTAAGCCAATAGATTGTAAATACTTTTTTGCTTTGTTTGGTAAAATAATAGAAACTCTATACCCTGCATCATCTAGATAATAAGCAAGTTCTTCGTGATAAACACCAGTAGCTTCTAAGCTAACAACTATTGGAATAGACTCTTTTTTTGTCCATTTATCAATCCATTTTACTAGCTTTAAAAAGCCTGCTTTTGAATTAGAAACACTACAAGAAGACTTAACCTTCACGCTTTGATTACAGTCTATCGTGCTTATACAAGCATCTACTTTTTTACTTGACACATCAAGACCTACTGAAAATTTTAAATTCATAATAAAAGTATTTTTTGCGTAATAATCATTAAAATTTTTCTCTAAGACTTTGCTCATGTAATACAATATCTATAACTAAATTATAGTATTTAGGTACTATTGAATCTTTAAGAAAAAGACTAGGATAGATTTGCCTTTATCAGCATTATCAATCAATGATTGTAACTAGCCCGCAAACAATTTGCTACCCTAGCTTTAATGATTTAACTGTTTAAAAATACAAAGATATGAGCCCG
>NZ_JAANAS010000084.1 GCF_011089875.1 Psychroflexus maritimus
GATGGAAATAGCCAAGTAGTGTATTACGCGTCAGAAGAAGATTTTGAAGCAGGAATTCCAATTATTAATCCTGAGAATTTCTTTACTTCAGAATCGCCACAGGTAATTTTTGCTGAGGTTGTAAACACAGACAATGAATGTCCATCCTCAACGCAAGTCAGTTTTGATATTATTGTGAATCCATTACCTTTAGTTGATATTTCTAACATGGATGGTTCAGTGATTTGTATTGACCGTGAGACTGGTGAAATTGTTTCTGCACCAACCTTAGATACAGGGTTAAATGCTAACGATTACGAATTTGAATGGTTCTTGGATGGCGAAGAATTAGCCTTTACAGGAAGTGCATTAATCGTGGAAGAACCAGGATTGTATGAAGTAATTGTGGTAGATTTAGCGACAAGTAATAGCACGGAATGTGAGCGTTCTTCCTTTGCAGAAGTCATAGAAAGCTCAGGGGTTGAATTTGACGTCAA
>NZ_JAANAS010000085.1 GCF_011089875.1 Psychroflexus maritimus
TTACGAGCCTGTAGCGATAATCCAAACATTGCAGTATTTGATTTAACTCAGAATTCAAATTTAATTATCGGCAATCAAGAAAATGTTACTTTGACTTATCATCAAAGCCAAGAAAATGCCGAAAATGGCACCAATGCTATTGCTTTTCCTGTGAATTATAACGGAATTGATGGTGAGTTCATCTATATCCGATTGGAAGGAGAAAATGCTTGTATTACGGCATTTAATTCCGCTGAAGATAACCGATTCCAGTTGTTCATTGACGACCGACCTGAGATTAATTTAACGGCAAGCAACGAAGTGATTTGTGCTTCACCAAGCGACGCTCAACAAGCCGACAACGAAATAGGCGAATTCGATTTAACTCAGAAAGATGAGGAAATCAATCCAAATGCGGGAGATGGAAATAGCCAAGTAGTGTATTACGCGTCAGAAGAAGATTTTGAAGCAGGAATTCCAAT
>NZ_JAANAS010000086.1 GCF_011089875.1 Psychroflexus maritimus
AGCCGACAACGAAATAGGCGAATTCGATTTAACGCAGAAAGATGAGGAAATCAATCCAAATGCGGGAGACCCAAATACAGAAGTCATTTACTATGAGTCAGAAGAAGATTTTGAAGCAGGAATTCCAATTATTAATCCTGAGAATTTCTTTACTTCAGAATCACCACAAACCATTTACGCTGAGGTAGTGAACACAGACAATGAATGTCCATCCTCAACGCAAGTCACTTTTGAAATTACCGTGAATCCATTACCTTTAGTTGATATTTCTAACATGGATGGTTCAGTGATTTGTATTGACCGAGAAACTGGAGAAATTCTTTCTGCTCCTACTTTAGATACAGGGTTAAATGCCAACGATTACGAATTTGAATGGTTCTTGGATGGCGATGAATTAGCCTTTACAGGAAGTGCATTAACGGTAGAAGAAGCAGGATTGTAT
>NZ_JAANAS010000087.1 GCF_011089875.1 Psychroflexus maritimus
GCCGACAACGAAATAGGCGAATTCGATTTAACGCAGAAAGATGAGGAAATCAATCCAAATGCGGGAGATGGAAATAGCCAAGTAGTGTATTACGCATCAGAAGAAGACTTTGAAGCAGGAATTCCGATTACTAATCCTGAGAATTTCTTTACTTCAGAATCACCACAGGTAATTTTTGCCGAGGTTGTAAACACAGACAATGAATGTCCATCCTCAACGCAAGTGACTTTTGAAATTACCGTGAATCCACTTCCATTAGTGGATATTTCTAACATGGATGGTTCAGTGATTTGTATTGACCGTGAGACTGGTGAAATTGTTTCTGCACCAACCTTAGATACAGGGCTAAATGCCAACGATTACGAATTTGAATGGTTCTTGGATGGCGATGAATTAGCCTTTACAGGAAGTGCATTAACGGTAGAAGAAGCAGGATTGTAT
>NZ_JAANAS010000088.1 GCF_011089875.1 Psychroflexus maritimus
GAATTAATCGTTGAACCCTTACCAGACATCATTGCCCCAGAGCGTTTGTCAGTTTGTGATGATGAAACCGGAGGAAGCACCACCAATGAGCAAGCAACCTTCAACTTATTTAGTAAAGTTGAAGAAATTACGCAAGGTGATCAGACTATTTTAGTGAATTTCTACGAAGATGAAGCTTTGGAAAATCAAATTACCGACACCGAAAACTTTGTGAATACACAATCTAATCCGCAAGTGGTGTATGTAGAAGCTGTCGATTTAGACACGGATTGTACGAAAACGACCACCTTGACCATAGAAGTAATTCCAGAGCCGACCATCCCTGAATTAGAACCATTGGTAGAATGTGACCCAGGTAACAATGGTTTTGCAGAATTTGATTTAGGAACTGAAATAGAAAACATTATCAGCAACGAAGTTGATGTAGAAATCTC
>NZ_JAANAS010000089.1 GCF_011089875.1 Psychroflexus maritimus
CAGTAATCATTGCTGGGCATGGGTTTGCCATTATAAGTGCCGTCCCATCCTTCACTACTCGGACTTAATTGCTTGAGCAGTTTCCCATAACGATCAAAAATGTAAATCTTAGCGTTTCCTTGATTAGCTAATCCAATTATATTCCAAGAATCATTAAATCCATCTTCATTTGGAGTGAAAAATTTTGGGTAATCGATTAAAGAAACTAGTTTTGTTTCGGTAGCACAACCACCTAAATCTCTACCACTCACTTCTACTTCTCCGGCTTCTAAACCGCTAAAGATTAAACTTGATTGTCCGTCTTGAGCTACCCAAGGACCGCCATCTACCGAAAACTCAAATTCGCCGTTGCCTTGAATGTTGGTGATTTCTAGACTGTGACTTCCATCAAAGGCGGCGCTTAATACATTGACGTCAAATTCAAC
>NZ_JAANAS010000090.1 GCF_011089875.1 Psychroflexus maritimus
TTGCGTTTTGCTACTGATGGAATTACTGAGGTAGATGCAGCAGATATTGCTAAAATGGGGAATATCGATGAAAACCTAGCTTCAGTCAATGAAAATAGCTTGTTTACTATTCAGCGAAGAAACTTCCCTGAAAATGATGAGGTGATTCCGCTGTTCACCAACAACTGGCGAAATCAAGACTACAGCTTTGTGGCTAACTTAAACAATTTTGGAACAACAGCAGTTTATTTAGTCGATGCGTATTTAGGCACGGAAACTCTGTTAGAAGACGGCGAAGCGTATCACTTTAGTGTAGATGCCAATGTGGCGGAATCGCAAGATAGTCAGCGATTTTCCTTGAAATTTGATACAGAAACCATGGGTGTGGAAGATGAGGACAATAAATTATTTAGCCTCTACCCTAACCCAGCTAAAGACGTAG
>NZ_JAANAS010000091.1 GCF_011089875.1 Psychroflexus maritimus
GATTTGATTGTAAATGAAATTCCTACACTCACCGAAGCGGAAATCAATGCAGTATGCGATATCGACAACGATGGTTTGGTAGAGTTTTTCCTCCCTTTTGCCGAGGATTTTATCATTGAAGATGCCACAGGGTTTAGCTTTACTTATTTTGAAAGCTTAACCGATGCTCAAAACAACGAAAATGCTATTGAGGATCCTGAAAATTATACCAATATTGAAACGCCACTACAGACCTTGTTTGTCGTGGTAACCAACGATGAAACAGGCTGTCTAAATATTCAACCCATCACTATTGAAGCGCTGCAAATTCCACAAATTATCGAGCCAGATTTACTTGAAGAGTGTGATACTTCAGAAGAGAATAATGGTTTTGCTGAATTTGATTTAGAAGCAGAAATTGAAGGAATTACAGG
>NZ_JAANAS010000092.1 GCF_011089875.1 Psychroflexus maritimus
TCATCTACATTAAAGGAATAAGTCTGCCCGTCTTCTAACAAGGTTTCTGTGCCTAAATAATCATCGACTAAATAAACTGCTGTTGTTCCAAAATTAGACAAGTTGGGCACAAAGCTGTAGTTTTCATTTCTCCAGTTGTTGGTAAATAAGGGAATCACCTCATCATTTTCTGGGAAGTTTCTACGCTGAATGGTAAACAAGCTGTTTTCATTTACCGAAGCTAGGTTTTCATCGATATTCCCCATTTTAGCAATATCTGCTGCATCTACCTCAGTAATTCCATCGGTAGCAAAACGCAAACGAATGGCATCGATAACCTGATTTCCTTCATTTTTTAAATCCAACAACATGCTCATCTGATTATCGCTGAATGGCGCTGATTTTGGAAGTGTAGTAGTCACATCCTT
>NZ_JAANAS010000093.1 GCF_011089875.1 Psychroflexus maritimus
TTGACGTCAAATTCAACGCCTGAGCTTTCTATGACTTCTGCAAAGGAAGAACGCTCACATTCCGTGCTATTACTTGTCGCTAAATCTACCACAATTACTTCATACAATCCTGATTCTTCCACGGTTAATGCACTTCCTGTAAAGGCTAATTCTTCGCCATCTAAGAACCATTCAAATTCGTAATCGTTGGCATTAAGACCTGTATCTAAAGTAGGAGCAGAAACAATTTCTCCAGTTTCTCGGTCAATACAAATCACCGAACCATCCATGTTAGAAATATCCACTAAAGGTAATGGATTCACGGTAATTTCAAAAGTGACTTGCGTTGAGGATGGACATTCATTGTCTGTGTTTACAACCTCGGCGTAAATGGTTTGTGGTGATTCTGAAGTAAAGAA
>NZ_JAANAS010000083.1 GCF_011089875.1 Psychroflexus maritimus
AGGGTGTAATTTGAACTCTGTCTAAAATTTATTAAATTAAACCTTTAAAATTTAGATAGAGATGAAAAAAGTAGAACAATCCGAATTAGAACAAAAAATATTAGACCAATTTTTGTCAGGCAAAAATTTATTTGGAGAAGACGGAGCTTTGGCTCCCTTATTAAAAAATGTTTTAGACAAGGCTTTACAAGCCGAGATGGAGAACCATTTGAATGAATCAGAGCGAAGCTCTGGCAACAAGCGCAACGGACTAAAAACTAAAACAGTAAAGAGTAGTTTGGGTAATTTTGAATTAGAAGTACCCCAAGATCGTAACAGTAACTTTGAACCTGAAATAGTGAAGAAACGTCAAACTGTTTTAGCTGATCAATTAGCCGATAAAATTATTGGTTTATATGGTTTAGGTATGAGTTACAGAGACATCTCTTCTCACATTAAAGAGATGTATGATACAGAGGTATCGCATAGTGTTTTAAGTCAGATTACCGATAGAATAATACCTGAGATTAAACGATGGCAAAATCGTCCTTTAGAATCGATGTACTGCATTGTTTGGTTAGATGCAATGCACTACAAAGTAAAAGTGGATGGACTCATAAAGAGCAAAGCTCTTTATAACGTGCTTGGAGTAAACAAAAATGGCTACAAAGAAGTTTTAGGTATTTATTTATCCGAGAGTGAAGGAGCTAACTTCTGGTTAAGTGTTTTAACAGATTTAAATAATCGTGGATTACAGGATATTTTAATTGCTTGTACAGACAACCTAAAAGGCTTTAGTGAAGCTATTTTAAGTGTATTTCCAAAGACTGAAATACAGAAACGTGTTATACATCAGATTAGAAATTCCCTAAAGTACATAGCCTCTAAAGACAAAAAAGACTTTATGAAAGACCTGAAAGAGGTCTATAGAGCAGATACCAAGGATTTAGCAGAAGAAGCTTTAAAAGCACTCGAAGAGAAGTGGGTACAGAAATACCCTTTAGTGATAGAAAGCTGGAAAAACAACTGGGAAGAACTCAGTACCTATTTTCAATATACTAAGCCAATACGTAAGCTTATTTACACGACAAACACCGTAGAGGGTTATCATCGCCAAGTAAGAAAAGTAACAAAAACAAAAGATGCATTCCCAACTGATATGGCTCTTCTAAAGATAGTTTACTTAGCTACAATGAATATACAAAAAAAGTGGAAAGCACCACTGCACAATTGGAGTTTGACGATTCAACAATTATATATTAAATTTGGCAACAGAATCCCATTGGATTTGGAACTTCGTTCTGGAGGGGCTAGCCCCTCCAGAACGAAAAAATCGGACAGAGTTTAAATTACACTCCCCTATAAAAATCAGAAAAGTATATAATCTAAAGCTTCCTGATAGTATTATCATATCTACAGCTTTATATTTAGATTTACCCATAATTACATCCGATGTTGAATTCAAAAAAGTAAATGAACTTTCTTTGATTCATTACGAAAATTAATCCCACCCTACTACAAAAAAGAAGATTTCCCTGATTTGGAGTATCTTTGGGGGGAAGAGGAGTAGGCATTAAAAACATACTTTTATTCCATACTACGCTGCACCTTCCTATTAGCAATAAAAGCATCAATAACGGAGAAGATATGATTTGTTATTCAGGTACAAATTCCAACAATTCTTTGAGTTCTTTGTTTGTTAGGCTGTCTTTATCAGATTTGTCGTAAATGGTGAGCAAATACACGGTAGTATCAGCTATAACGATATTGGTAATCACCCTTGCGTCGCCACTTTTACCTTTGCCTTTAGAAGCAATAGCCAGTCGTATTTTGTAGCAGTTTTTATCAAGATCAGTTCCTTGTTAAGGATTTTCTTTTAGGCTGTTAATTAGCTGTATATATTCCGTTTTAAGCGATGGATATTTTTTAGCTAATTTCTTTAAGTTTTTTTCAAACTTAGGAATACTTTTAACACTATAATTCATTGATTAAATCTTCAGCATTACGAGCTTCTAACTTACCTTCTCGCACCAATTTTAACTCTTCAACAGCATCCTTAATATCTTCTATCAAATCAGCTTTTGCATTAGAGATTTGAGTTGCTTTTTTTACAAAAGAAAAGTTTTTTAGCACTTCCAAAAAGAAAGATGCTTTATTGTCTTGTATTTCTAGTAATAGTTTGATTTTACACGTGTAAATTATGTTTTAGTATTGTAGAGTTTTATCTCTTTCAGATTTTTCAAGTTGATTGTCCTTTTTTCTGTTATTTAGTACATGGTTTACTACGGTCAATTTCTTTACCCTGATAATCTGTTGTAAATCATTACTTTTTTACCTTCAGCAAAGTTACAAAATTAATATAAACCGCGATTACCTGCCTTCCTTCTTTCGCCTTGGTGAGGCAGGTTCACAGTTTATTAATATTTTTTTTTTTTTGGCGGTTAACTTCCTAATAATAAAATCATATTTTGTTATTATTCGAGAATCCCCTGTTCTGTAATTTAATTCATTGAAATCAATTAAAACAGAAACGGAACCCGTTTTAGAAAAACTTAAATTTGAGTAAATAAAAAAAATCGAACTCTAATTAAGAATTCGATTTTAAATTATGTTGGCCTACTAGGGCTCGAACCTAGACTCTTCTGGACCAAAACCAGACGTGTTGCCAGTTACACCATAGGCCAATTGCTGTTTGCGGGTGCAAATATAAAATATAAAAATAGATTAGCAAAAAAATAATTCGTTTTTATAAAAAATATTTTAAGTATTAATCGGTTAGCTATAAATCAATAAAAAAACCAACTTTTATGCTTTATTTCAAAAAAATAGGAACCCCTCAATACAATATTTATCCCTATTTTCGCTTTTTATATAATAAAACTAAATCAAATGCCTCAACTTACTTTTAGGACTTGGAATAAACTATTAGGATGCTTTGCTTTTTTGGTGGCTTTAGTCACTTATTGGTCAACCGTTGAACCAACTGCTAGTTTCTGGGATGCGGGTGAATATATTTCAACCGCTGCCAAACTTCAAGTAGGCCACCCGCCTGGTGCGCCTTTATACCAAATCTTTGGTGCTGCTTTTTCTACTTTTGCTTTTGAAGCTTCTCAAGTAGCACTTATGGTCAATCTAATGTCGGTTTTTTCTAGTGCTTTCGCAATTTTATTCCTGTTTTGGTCAATAACTCTACTCTTCAGAAAATTTATTCCCAATTTAGATGAAGCAGAAACGAGCACTAAAATAGCCGTTTTATCTAGTAGTTTAATTGGTGCGCTTACGTTTACCTTTACCGATAGCTTTTGGTTTTCTGCAGTGGAAGCAGAGGTTTACGCCATGGCCGCCTGCATTATGGCCGCTATGTTTTACCTAGCTCTATTGTGGGAAAGAGACATGCATAAACCTAGAGGTCATCGTTGGGTGGTGCTTATTGCTTTTTTAGTAGGTCTTTCATTTGGGGTTCATTTTATGGGACTTCTTACCATACCCGCTATTGGGTTTTTATATTATTTCAAAAACACCAAAAAAGTAACTATCAAAAACTTCATTATAGCTAATTTTATTGTGGTTGGAGTGTTGATGTTTATTTTCAAATTACTGCTTCCTTACACCATGACCTTTTTTGCTGAAATGGAATTGTTTTTTGTGAACACTTTGCGACTTCCATTTAATTCAGGAACTATTACCGCAGGACTATTACTTATCGGCCTTTTTGCTTACTTACTTTATTATACTAGACAAAAAAAGTACTTTCAACTGAATACTTTAGTTTTAAGTATATTATTTATTTTGATAGGATTTTCAAGTTGGATTATGCTTCCTATTCGAGCCAATGCAGGTACCGTAATCAATGAAAACGACCCCAATAATGCACGCGAATTACTGGCTTATTATAATCGTGAACAGTATCCGGAAACTAAACTTTTTTACGGCCCTCAGTTTACCGATATGTTTGCTGGTTTAGACGCTGTTAATCCCTTTAAAGACGATAAGCCAAAATACGAAAAAGACGAAGCAAATAATAAGTACATCATTGTTAACGATTATAAAAATGCAAAACAAAACTCTGATGCAGCCCATAATACCATTCTACCACGAATGTGGTCTAATGAACATGCACACAATTATTTGATGTACACCGGCCCATTAGAGGTAAAGCCATTACCCGAATATGCTGATAATCCTGAAATACTTGGTATGTTGAATGATTTAGAGCAACGACTAAGACAAGGAGCAGTAGATTACCAAGAATATATTGGTTACTTGAAAGAACTTTCTCCCTATGTTGAAGTTAAAAAACCAGGTTATGCTTCTAACCTTAATTACCTCTTGGATTTTCAAATTGGTTATATGTATTGGCGCTATTTCTTCTGGAATTATATAGGAAAACAAGATGATATTCAAGGAAAGAAAAACGACTTACATGGTAATTGGATTTCTGGGATTGACTTTATTGATGAAATGCGTTTGGGTAACCAAAGTGAGTTAACTTCAGATGCTAAAAATAACCCAGGAAGAAATACCTATTACTTTTTACCTTTTATTCTAGGACTACTTGGTTTGTTATTTCATATTCAAAAAGATAAATCTACTTTTTGGGTGCTAACTGTATTTTTCTTATTCACAGGAATTGCGCTGAAAATTTACTTAAATGAACGTCCTTTTGAGCCGCGTGAACGCGATTACGCCCTGGTGGGTTCATTTTATGTGTTCGCCATGTGGATCGGTTTTGGCGTTTATGCACTTTTTGATACTTTAAAAAAGTACGTTACACCAAAAATTGTTGCCCCGGCTGTAGGGGCCTTGTGTTTGTTTGCTGTTCCTATTTTGATGGCGACAGAAAATTGGGATGATCACGATCGCTCTGGAAGAACATCGGCTTTGGCTATGGCAAAAAAATACCTCGATTCGGTTGATGAAGACGCTATTGTTTTTACCATTGGCGATAATGATACTTTTGCCCTCTGGTATGCTCAAGAAATTGAAGGCTACCGAACCGATGTGAGAATTATTAATACCAGTCTTTTTGCAACCGATTGGTATATTGATCAAATGCGCAGAAAAGCTTATGAAAGCGATCCGGTTAAAACAACTTTGGAACATCCTCAATATGCTTATGGTACCAATGACTTTGTTTGGTATCAAGAGGATCCACGAATTAAGGACACCATGGATATCAAGCAATGGATGAAATACATTAAAAGCGATAACCAAACAACGAAAGCAGAGTTGCAAAGCGGACAGGTGATTAATACCTTTCCCGCTAAAACACTTCGAATTCCTGTTGATCAAGAACAAGTTTTAAAATCAGGAATTGTAAAAGAAGAGGATGCTGATTTAATTGAAGATGAACTTTTCCTAACTATAGGCAGCTCAATTGTAGGTAAAAATAGATTGATGATGTTAGATTTATTAGCCAATAATAATTGGGAACGTCCAATTTATTTTACGGGTGGAAGTTTTGGTGATGAGGATTACCTATGGCTGAAAGATTATCTGCAAATGGATGGTGTAGTTTATCAGTTAGTGCCTATAAAAACACCAATTAACCCAAGAATTCCTTTTGATATGGGAAGGGTTGATGCAGATAAGAATTTTGAGATTATGACGAACTGGTGGTGGGGAAGTAGTGGTAATCCAGATGTATATCACGATCCAGAAACACGTAAAAACTCAATCACTTACCGAAGTAATATGGGAAGGCTTTTAGAAGCCTTGCTTCAAGAAGAGGACAAAAAAAGAGCTAAAGTGATTATAGATTTGGCGGTTGAAAAAATGCCAGTCAACTCCTTTGGCTATTATACCTTAGTAGAACCATTTATTTCTGGTTATTACGAAGTTGAAGAAAAAGAAAAAGCGCGTGAACTTTGGCAAGAAGTAGTTGCTAAATACCAAGAAAAATTAACTTTTTTTGCTAGTTTAGACCGCCAAAGACAAAATCAATATGGCGAGGATTTAGTAACTGAAATTGAACGTTATAGAGGATTTGTGGATATTTTGATTATTTATGATGATGAAGAATATGCCAAAAAAGAAGCCGAAGTATTTAATTCGTATGTTTCTTTATTTGACCACTTTGCAGAATCTGATGATGATTTAGACGAAAGTTTGCTGGAAGAAATCATGGAGGAAGATATTGATGATTCTCTTGAGGATGCAAAAATACCTTCTGAAGCTGACTTTGAGTTAAATAATCAGGAATTAGAGTTAAAGTAAGTATGCCTAACATAATTCCAATTAAATCGCCTGCTTGGTGGAAAAAGCTTATGCCTAAAAGGAGGTGGAACTTTTCAGATACTGAGCAAAGTATCTACTTAACTTTTGATGACGGTCCTATTCCTGAAGTCACCCCTTGGGTCCTTGATTGCTTAAAAGAATATCAGGCCAAAGCTACGTTCTTTTGCATTGGAAATAATATAGAAAAGCATCCTGAATTATTTAGTCGCATTATTGAAGAGGGGCACTCGGTAGGAAACCATACACAAAACCACCTCAATGCTTGGAAAACAAAAACTGAATTATACTTGACCAACATTCAATATGCGCAAGAAACTTTTTATCATCATAAATCCTTTACTAAATTATTTAGACCTCCTTACGGAAGATTGAAGAGAAAACAAGAGGAGGTTTTGTTGGCTAAAGGTTTTGATATTATTATGTGGAGTGTATTAAGTAAAGATTACAATCAGAAAGTGACTCCCGAACAGTGTCTTAAAAACATAGTAGAAAACCTTGTTTCTGGAGATATTGTAGTTATGCACGACAGTAAAAAAGCCCAAAAAAACCTCATGTATAGTTTGCCAAAAATGCTTGAACATTTTAGCAAAGAAGGCTATGTTTTTAAGAAAATTAGTTAAAATTATTGACTTTGTTCTAGATGTAGAATCAAATCATTAGCATTTAAAACCCCACTTTTACGCCACACCATTTCGCCATTGACGTAGATGATATGCGTGGGAATAGTTTTGATACGTAAAGCCTCTGCCAAATCCTGATTTTTGTCTAAATCAATTTTAATCACTTTAGCTTTATCTCCAATCGCAGCGGCTACATCTTTTAAGATAGGATGCATTCGCTTGGACTCGTCGTCCCATTCTGTGTAGAAATTTAACAAAACAGGAATATTAATATCAATTAACTGGCCAAATTTTGACATATCCAAATATATTAGTTAGTTAAAGATAGTCAATTTTTGTTGCTTAGAATAGTTTTAATATAAATTTAATGTCTAATAACCTGAGTTCGATCATAATCACAAAGTCAAAATCAATAAGGATATTCAGTTACAAGGCAATTTTTTGAAGGATAGCCTTAGCTATCGTGATAAAAATTAACGCAGTAAATGGATGTTCTTATTGAACGAAATAGAGTAATCAGTTTTAAACAGCAATCTACGTTACTTTTTTACTCCGCAATATCCAGATATTTCGTCTTAAAAAAGTTTGTATCTTACTATTTAAAACAGTTTTGACAAAGTGAGAATAATCGAACTCAGGTTAATACGCTTCGTGTCTTGAGTTTACTCAAAAAAAAAATTTGACTTTTTATCCTTTATTTCGTAGCAAAAAATTAAGCTTTAGTCAGGATGGATGCTTGTTTGAAAAAAAATCTATCATTAAATGAAGTTAATAGAAGTAGAAATGAATATACGAAGTTACCGATTTAGACAAGAAAGCAAATCTTACTCGCTTAAATCGGTATTTGATTAAAAGGTTATTTCTTAACTAGGTACTAGTTGCTAACCTTGTTGGTTTTTAGCTTCAATACTTAGTGTTGCATGAGGAACTAGTTTTAATCGTTCTTTATTGATTAATTTTCCTGTAACTCTGCACACCCCGTAAGTTTTATTCTCTATTCTAATCAAGGCGTTTTTTAAGTCTCTAATAAACTTTCCTTGACGTATAGCTAAAGCAGAATTAGCTTCTTTACTTAAAGTGTTGCTGCCATCGTCAAAAGACTTAAACGTAGGTGCTGTGTCTTCTGTATCATTAGCACTCCCGTTTTTAAAAGCTTCTTGATAAAGGTTTAATTGCTTTTCAGCTTTTACAATTTTATCTTCGATGAGCGCTTTAAATTCAGCTAATTCTTCATCGCTATACCTAACTTTTGTAGTGGTGTTCATTATTCAGTTTTTTTAATTTTGAGAACTGTTTTTAAATTGTCAAATTCAATTTCAACTCCCTGATTAATATCGGTTTCAAATGTAAGGCTTGAAGTTAAAGTTTCTTGTCTTATGTAGGTTAAATTTTTGTTTACTGCAGCCTCAATTTTTGGATTAGACTGCATGGTAATTTCAACTTGATCGGTAACTTCAAATCCGCTATCTTTTCTCAAGTTTTGTATTCTATTTACTAGTTCTCTTGCTATTCCTTCATGAATTAACTCATCGTTTAAGCTCACATCTAAAGCAACGGTTAATCCATTTCCGCTAGCTACCAGCCAACCTTCAATATCTTGAGAAGTAATTTCTACATCCGATTTGGAAATATACTGCTTTTCGTCTAGTAAATCAATTTCTAAGCCACCATTTTTTTCAATCTGAGCTATTTCGTTCTCACCAAATTGTTGAATGGCTTGTACGGCTTGTTTCATGTTTTTTCCAAACCTTGGCCCTAAGGTTTTAAAATTAGGCTTAATATCTTTCACTAGAATTCCTGAAGTATCATCTAAAAATTCGATTTCTTTTACATTCACTTCAGATTTAATCAAGTTAGCCACAGCCGCAATTTCTTCTCTAATGCTTTCGTCTAACACAGGAATCATAATTCGTTGAAGCGGTTGTCTTACTTTGATTTTTTCTTTTTTCCTTAGCGAAAGAGTTAAGGAAGAAATTTGTTGAGCTTTTTGCATCTTACGCTCTAAAACTTCATCAATTAATTCTTTATTTACTGTTGGGAAGTAACTTAAATGAACGCTTTCATGCTCTTCATGAGCAGTAGCATTTGTTAAATCTTTATATAATTTTTCTGCAAAAAATGGAGCTACTGGTGCTATTAATTGAGCTACGGTTTTTAAACAAGTAAATAATGTTTGATAGGCCGAAATTTTATCCTGCTTATAGTCACCTTTCCAGAATCTTCTTCTGCTTAAGCGCACATACCAGTTGCTTAAGTTTTCTTGAACAAAATCTGAAATTGCTCTTGTCGCTCGGGTGGGTTCATATTCGCTGTAAAAATGATCTACATTACCCACTAAAGTATTTAATTCAGAAAGAATCCAACGATCTATTTCTGGACGTTCTTTGTTGGCTATTTCAGCTTCAGCGTAGGAAAATTCATCAATATTAGCGTAAAGACTAAAAAAGGAATAAGTATTGTATAAAGTTCCGAAGAATTTTCTTTGTACTTCGGCAATTCCTTCTAAATCAAATTTTAAATTATCCCATGGATTGGCATTGCTAATCATGTACCAGCGCGTGGCATCTGGACCATAATCGTTTAAGGTTTTGAATGGATCTACTGCATTGCCCAAGCGTTTGGACATTTTTTGTCCGTTTTTATCTAGGACAAGTCCGTTGGATACCACATTTTTGTAAGCAACATCATCAAAAATCAACGTAGCAATGGCGTGGAGCGTGTAAAACCAACCTCTTGTTTGATCAACACCTTCGGCAATGAAGTCGGCGGAGAGGCCCCCTAACCCCCCAAGGGGGAATTTTCTCAACGCTTCCTCAATTTTTTGTAGAACTTTGTCAATATCACCAATAATTTCATCATTGGTAAACCTAATCACACTGAAGCCAAATTTTTCTTTCAGAAATTGAGTTCTAAACTCATCACTCTCCTTCACTTCTGGATTCTTATGGTAGCCACCATCCACTTCAACAACGAGTTTTTGACCTAAACAAACAAAATCTACTATATATTCATCAATGATATGTTGTCTCCTGAATTTAAAACCTCCTAATTGCTTTCCTCGTAATTGTTCCCAAAGAATACTTTCAGCTTCGGTAGGCTTTTTTTTGTGCTTTTCAGCGTTTTCTTTTAATCTATTGTAAGAAGATTTTCTTGCTGTTTGGTAGCCGAGAGTGTCGACTCCCCCTCCTTTGGAGGGGGCTGGGGGGAGGCTGAACGGATAATGCCATTGTGCGTAGGGCATACTTCCTGAATCAAACCAAACATCGATCAAATCGGCTTCACGATACATGGGTTGCCCACTTTCACTCACTAAAATAATTTGATCAACTACATTTTTATGTAAATCAATTCGGTCATAATTTTCATCGCTTAAATTACCTACCTCAAAAGTTTCATAAGGGTCTTTCTCCATTAGTCCAGCTTCTATGGAACGAGAAATTTCGTATTTTAATTCTTCTACGGAACCAATGATCATTTCTTCTTTTCCATTTTCTGTTCGCCAGATTGGCAAAGGTATTCCCCAGTATCTTGAGCGGGATAAATTCCAATCATTGGCATTGGCTAACCAGTTGCCAAACCTACCTTCGCCAGTAGATTTAGGTTTCCAGTTGATGGTTTTATTAAGCTCATGCATACGCTCTTTCACCTCGGTTACTTTAATGAACCAAGAATCTAGCGGGTAATACAGAATAGGCTTGTCCGTACGCCAACAGTTAGGATAGGAGTGAACGTATTTTTCGACTTTAAAAGCACGATTTTCTTCTTTTAATTGGATGGCGATTTCTACATCCACCGATTTTTCTGGAGCTTCGCCTTCTGGATAATATTCATTTTTTACAAATTTACCTCCATGTTTACCTACTTCAGGTCTAAATTTACCTTGCAAGTCAACCAACGGAACTAAATTTCCATTTTCATCTTTGACTAACATTCCAGGAACTTCGGGAGTAGCTTGTTTAGCTACAAGCGCATCATCCGCACCAAAAGTTGGCGCTGTGTGTACAATTCCTGTACCATCTTCGGTAGTTACAAAATCACCTGCAATAACGCGGAAAGCATTTTCAGGATGATGATAAGGTTGAGCGTATGGAAGTAGTTGTTCGTATTTTATTCCGACTAAATCTTTACCGATAGTTTCATGAACAATTCGGTAAGGAATTTTTTTATCTTCTTTTTGATAAGCTTCTATTTCTTCCTTAGTTTCAACCGCTTTAAATTTCTTACTGAACTGCTTTTTTACTAGGGCTTCAGCAAGCATTACATGGATAGGTTTATACGTATATTGGTTGTAGGTTTCTACCACTACATACTTGATTTTTGAGCCTACAGTAAGCGCTGTGTTACTTGGAAGCGTCCAGGGAGTTGTAGTCCACGCCAATAAAAATAAGTTTTCAAAAGCTTGTAAACCTGATGGCAGACTTTCTTTAACTGTTTTAAATTGCGCAGTGACTGTAGTATCGGTAACGTCTTGGTAAGTTCCAGGTTGGTTTAACTCATGCGAACTCAAACCTGTACCTGCTTTTGGTGAATAAGGCTGAATGGTATATCCTTTGTAAATGAGGCCCTTTTTGTAAATTTGGGACAACAACCACCAAACGCTTTCCATGTATTTGGATTTGTAGGTGATGTAGGGATTTTCCATATCTACCCAATACCCCATTTTTCCGGTGAGGTTATTCCATACATCGGTATATTTCATCACCGCTTTTTTACAAGCTTGGTTGTATGCTTCAATAGAAATTTTCGTACCAATATCCTCTTTGGTAATCCCCAGTTCTTTTTCAACGCCTAATTCAACCGGCAAGCCGTGGGTGTCCCAACCTGCTTTACGATTAACTTTGTAGCCTTTTTGGGTTTTGTATCTGCAAAAAATATCTTTAATACTTCTTGCCATTACGTGGTGAATACCAGGCATTCCGTTAGCCGATGGTGGGCCTTCAAAAAACACAAAATCTTCTGCATCATTCCGGGTAGTAATACTTTTTTGGAAGATTTGTTCTTCTTTCCAAAAAGCTAATACTTCATCTGCTATTTGGGGTAGGTTTAAACCTTTATGTTCTGGAAATTTCTTTGCCATTTTTACTGGATTTCAAAAGATGTGCGAAATTAAGTATTTTTTGCTAATAGCCTAATTATTAAAGCCTGAAAAATTGAATTCAGATTTTTCATTATTTTAACCTGTGGTGAGTTATTTAGACTAGATTGATTTTGAAGTTAGTCCTATTTTTTGAGCTAAATATCCTTTCTCTGCAAGGATTTCACAATCAGACATTTGATTTTTTATGCCTTTAAATTTTTTAAAATTCAATACAATGAACTTCTTTTTTGCAGTTTGTATAACTTTTTTTTAGGCGGAGTTGTTAATTAATAATTAGGTTTTTCAGATTAGCTAAATTTTAATTGTTATCGGCAAAATTTTAGCCCTAAGTATTTTTGTATATTTGCAATAAAACAAGGCTTGAAATTTACTTTTCCTAAATCAGAAAAATTAACCCATAAGAAACGAATTGCTTATTTGTTTAGTCAAGGAGAATCAATGAAAGTTTTTCCTTTGCGGGTGTTGTTTTTGGAGAATGATTTGCCTGAACACCGAGTACTGATTAGTGTACCTAAAAGGCGACATAAAACTGCGGTGGCCAGAAATCGCATTAAACGATTAATGAGAGAGGCTTATCGAAAAAATCAACACCTAATCAAAAACGGAACTACGCATTTTGATTTGGTATTGATTTACTTGGCTTCAGAAGAACTTAGCCACCAAGCCATTGAAGCATCGATAAATAAAATAATTGATAAGTTAGCTAATTCAAAACCATCAACTTAAATTCACATTCTACGGTAGCCTTTTGTTTTCAATTCTACTTGAGTAGGTTCAATTGAAGTACTTTTCCAACTGTGGTCCTTTCCACATTTTTATAGTCTTCAAATTGCATTTCTAACATTTCGGCGTTAGAAATTTTTAATCCCTAGCAGTTGTAATTTAATAATTGTATAACTAGTAATTTGAATAGGCTGCTTGACTAGAGTTAGTCTTTTTTAATCTTCAGTTCAACCAAGTTAAGTCGTCTATTGGAAGCCTCCTTCACCTTAAAGTGTAAGTCGCCAATTTTTATATAATCATCTTTTTCTAGGATATCTTCGCTATGGTGGACTATCAATCCGCTTAGGGTTTCATACTGATCACTTTCAGGCAAATCAATTTTGTATTTTTCGTTGATGTAATCTACTTCCAATCGTGCAGAAAATAAGTAATGCTGCTCAGAGATTTTCTTTTCGGTTAACATCACGGGGTCGTGTTCATCTTCAATTTCGCCAAAAAGCTCTTCAACAATATCTTCTACGGTCATAATTCCGCTTGTTCCTCCGTATTCGTCTATTACCACAGAGATACTTTTTTTCTTTCTTATTAGCGTATTTAGGGCATCTTTAATGAGCAGGGTTTCTGGAACAAAAACAACAGGAATTAAAATTTCTTTTATTTTTTTAGGTCGTTTAAACATATCAAACGAATGCACATAACCAATAATATTGTCCTTATTTTCTTTATAAACCAGTATTTTAGAGTACCCAGTTTGAGTAAATAATTGGATGACGTTTGCAATTTTTTCTTTTACTTCAACAGCTACAACTTCATTTCTTGGCACCATGGCTTCTCTAGCTTTCACTTCTGAAAATTCTAGTGCATTTTGAAAAAACTGAATTTCAGAATCTACTTCATCTTCTTCACTAATATCTTCCATTTGTTCAGTAATGTAATCACCAAGTTCAACTTTAGTGAATGAAAGCTGAATTTTATCGCCTTCAATATTGAAAAATTTAATGAGTAAAACATCAGAAATCCACATTACAAAGAGGGCTAATGGATGGAAAAGTTGGTAGAATAAATAAGCGGGTAGTGCTAAAAACCGAATTAATTTGTTGGCATAAATTTGAAAGAACACCTTTGGAAAGAACTCTGCAGTAAATAGAATAATAAAGGTAGAAATTAGCGTTTGACTAAGAATTTTAGCATCCGATATAAAGAAATTAATTACTGTATTTTGAACAGGAAGTAGGCTTTCAAAAAAAGTAATAATCACTTCTCCCATAATCAAGCCGTAAATGACTAAAGCAATATTGTTTCCTATGAGCATTGAAGCAATAAACTTAGAGGGTTTAGAAGTAAGTTTATTTAAGAGGGTTGAAATAAAGCTTTTTTGCTTTTTTTCAATTTCAATATACACTTTATTTGCAGAAATATAAGCAATTTCCATACCTGAGAAAAAGGCAGAAAAAAGGAGTGAAAGTAATATAATAAGGCTTTGGTTTTCCATAAATTAACCGCCTCGTTTTTTTCTATAATTTCGCCTAAAGAAAAACATAAATATAGCAGCTAATGCCAATCCTACAAAAATATACGCATTGTTATTTTCCTCTTTAAAAGCTAGGTAGGCTTCAATTATAAATAGAATAGCTATACCAATGTAAGCAATTTCAAAAAATTTTAAAAACTTTGGGGGTGTAGGTTGTTTTTTACTCATCGATGTATTGTTTACCACTATTTGTTCTGGAGTTGAAGTTATCAAAATTATCGTTAGCATCAAAACCTTCTCCCTTATTTATGGCTCCATTAGGCATTTGAATTTCATAACTTACGTCTGTAAATATCCAATTAGCGTTTTGGTCAAAGTAAATTTGATTTGATTTGAGCACCGTTGAATCTGAGGTAACAATAACCACATTATCTCTTAAGTCTATGAGTTCATCTTTTTCATATACCACGGCAAAGTCGGCAACAATTGTGTTTTTTGTAGAGTCATCGTCAAAAACATCAACCTCTACACCCGCTGGAAATTTTCTGTAAGGATAATCAAAATGTGTATAATCAAGCATAATAGGTCCTCTAATATTGGCTTTCACACGACCGCTATCGGTGTAAAATAAATTAAAGTTTTTCGCTTCAGATTGTGGGTCAGTAATTTCCTGTTCAAGCATTCTTACTTCATTTAGATTGCCATCACAAGAAAAAAACATTGTTGCCCAAAAAAGGACAACAATGCTAGTTATAGTTTTATGTATGGTTTTGTTCATTATACTAGGCAATTATTGCCTAAATTACAAATTATAAATTAGGAACCAAAACAGATTCATTAATCCAACAGGAGTTAAAGCTAATTTTTTCTCCACCCGTGTAATTTTTTTGGAATACATCAGATTTTTTAGGGGCTCTAGCGCTATAGCTTTTTACTGCTTGCTGGGCATTACTTTTTAGCTTTGGCGATACTCTTCCTGCTTTAGACGCATATTCTGCAGCTAACCAATATACGGCTTGTTTATTGAAGGTATCTGTTCCACAATCATTAGCGCTTTTGGCGTACATTTCTGCTATTTTCAAGTAAGCTATACCAAGAGAGGGCTGATTTTGTAATGCTTTTTTATAATAGGTTCTAGCATTTGAAAAGCTACCCATATCTTTATATGTGTTGGCAATTTTATACAGTACTTTAGCTTTATCTGCTTGGTTTTCTTCTAGTTCTGCAGATTCTTTAAAATATTTCATGGCCTGATTCACTTCTTTTTTATCAAAAGACAACTGACCTAGGTAAAGTGCAGATTTAGCAGAAGGTTCTAGTTGATGCTGTTGAGCTACAACTTGTACAAAGAAATCGGTGTCTGTACATTCTTTTTTAAATAATCTATCTGCGGCATTATTAATCCAATCGATGTTATTTTTGTTCTCTTCATAATCTTTTTCAAAAATTGGAATTAAGTTTTCACAATCTGCTCGGCTTCCAATAACCTTATCTACACTGTTTCTAATTACATCATAATTTTTAAGACGTAATTCAGCATTTTTTAGTTTTCTTGATTGCGTAGAAGTAAGTTTTTCTTGTTTATCTTGTTTTTCAATAAGTGGTTTAGCCACAATAGCTTGTTGATTTTCAAGTTCTTCTAAGTGGGCTTGAATTTCATCGTATTTTTCAAAAACCTCTTGCAAGTTAACTTCTCCTTGGTCTAATAAGTTAACCATTTGAAGGAAGTAAGTGTATATAGACTTTGGATTAGTGAAATTTTCTTGATCTTCTGTCCAGGCTTCATCAAAAATCATAAACTGCTCTTTTTCTTCCCCAATATTATGGTCATTCATCATTTGAGCAATACCAGGTAAAATATCGCCTTTATCAGATCTAGACTTAAAAAATTTTAACCTAGCTTTTTCGTTTGCAATAAAGCGTTTAGCTAAAGCTAATTGTTTAGTTTCGTCTGCTTCAGCTTTGATTAAAGCTTTAAACATAATTTTTCCGTATTGGTAAGTTACCATAGAAAAATCCTCACAATGTGCTAAAAGATTGTTGTAGTTTTCTAAGGCTTCTTCGTAGTTTTTCACCTTTGCAGATTCTGCGTAAAGCGAAAGCTCAGTTTGACAATCGTAGTCTTCTTGGGCAAAAGCAAAAAAGCTTATTAATAAGGAAAGAAATGAAAATAAATTAGTTTTCATAGCAATAAATGTATTTGATTTTATTATTAATTATATTTTTTCTCAATGAACCAACGATCATTAAAGGTGAAGTTTAAGAAAAAGCTAAAGAAGTTTTCTTGAACTAAATTATTAGAAGTTGTTCCTCTTTGACCATACTCTAGACCTAAGTTAGCGTTAGTGAAAAAGGAACCTCCTGGAATACCTACTCCAAAAGATATGCCAAACTCTTCTATGTTTTGTCCGTTAATGTTTAAACCAGTTTCCTCAAAGCGCAATCCAGCTCGATAAACAAACCTTTTATAGAATCGTTTTTGGTTGGGTTCGTCATACCTAGGGATGTAAAAGCCACCTAACCTAAATTTATTAGAAGCCACATAAGAAGCATTTTCTGTATTATTAAAAGTTAGTGCATCAAAATTAGATTGGCCTTCTCTTACATAATCTAGTCCAACATACCAACTAGTTTCTTTACCCACACCAATTCCTAAAGTTAATAAGTCGGGAAGTTCAACATCAAAATTAGCATCGCCAAAACTCAATTCATTGACAACAATTTCGCTGTTATTATTTCCAAATCTAACGGCAGCAATAGTTCTGTTGTTATCTACATTAATGGTAGCAGCAGGCACGTAATTAAAAGAAGTTCTTATTCTTACTTTGTTTTTAAGAGGAATGTCATACATCGCTCCAAAATTGTATGAAAGCCCGCTAAATTGATTAATGTTTAAATCTCTTGTTGAATATTGAACGTTGTTCAAAATAATGAGCGCTTTATTTTCTGAATTTCCAAAACGATAGTTAAGTGATGCCCCAATATTTAAGTTTTTAAAAGGCTGAACACCGTAGGCAAGTCTAAACGAATTAAGCCCTCCACGCCCTTCAAATTCATTTAGTTGCTCATCGCCTAGCGCACTAATTTTATAACCTACCGTAGTTTCAGGAATTAACTCTGCACCAAAGCCTCCAATTTTGGTTGGAAGACCAAGCGCAAAATAATCAACCGAGGTAATATTGAATTGGTCACTAGAATTGTTGTCTTTGTAATTTACACTTTCAACGCTAATTGCTCCTGTAAATGCCACCGCTTTAAGGCTACCGTAAGCAGCAGGATTCCTTAGGTTGAGGTGAATACTATCTGAGTAATTACTAATTCCGCCCATCGATCTATTCTCAACAGTACCTTTAAAATTATTGCTTCCAAGACCGTAAAATGAATAAGGAGAATTAAGCCCCTGCTGTGCAAAAGCAAAGCTACCAATTACAAGTAAAATACAGGTTATAAACTTTTTAAACATTAGTTTGTGTTCTGTTCTAAAATATGATTCAATCCTTTTAATTGAAAATTTGAATTTGCAAATATGCTATTTTTTAATCGCCCAGCCAACAAATTTGCGTCTCCTCCACATAATATTACTGTTAAATCATGAAACTGCCTACGGTATTGTCTTACAAACCCTTGTATTTCATAAATAATACCCTCAAAAACACCTATGCTTAAAGCATTTTCTGTAGAATTTCCAATACTTTTAAATCTGTGGGCTTTTGCGTCCTTTTTTATTAACGGCAAATTTTCTGTAAAATTATTCATTGATTGAAATCGCATTTTAA
Organism: Psychroflexus maritimus; assembly: GCF_011089875.1. Lineage (GTDB taxonomy): Bacteria > Bacteroidota > Bacteroidia > Flavobacteriales > Flavobacteriaceae > Psychroflexus > Psychroflexus maritimus. The sequence goes on from NZ_JAANAS010000083.1 coordinate 17,905, forward strand.
TTCCTGGCGAAATTGCTCCTCCATGGTAACAATTTTTAGAATCAATAAAGTCGTAAGTTATACAAGTCCCCAAGTCAATAACGAGTACATTTTGGAGAGGAAAGTCAACTGATGCAGCGGCCACAAGCGCTTTTCGATCTAATCCTAAAGTCTTGGGGGTAGTGTAGTTACTAATAAAAGGAACTTTTGAAGATGGTGAAAAAACATGTAATTGAGTTTTTTCTTTTAGCAAGTTAATCCATTTTTGATCAATTTTGCCCGAAGCTGAAACAATTGACTTATAAATTGAATCATACTTAGAAAAAATGAAATTTAATTCATCTTCTACCTCTTCTTTAAGAACGGCATTAACATACTTGTTCTCAGCTGAAAACACCCCTAGTTTAACGCGTGTGTTGCCGACATCTATAGCTATATTCATGGGGTAAAATTACAAAAATCAAATTTTTATAGCTTTTATTTTGGTAAATAAATAAATGAAATTATATTTGCACCCGCAAACAACGGGTGCCTTAGCTCAGTTGGTAGAGCAAAGGACTGAAAATCCTTGTGTCCCTGGTTCGATTCCTGGAGGCACCACCAAGTTGTAAAACCGCTTTCTTTTGAAAGCGGTTTTTTTTTGAAGAGATGCAGTTTATGATTTGTTTCAAAAAAGTTGAATCACCCTTATATTCTGTTGTTGTCCGATTGTGTTTTGCGGTATAAATTCATCTTTCAGCCTTTGATAATTTTCCTATTTTTTCGATTATTTATACAAAAGAATGCATTTTTACGTTAGTTGATGTATAATTAAGTCATTTGAGCCTATTTGGAGACTTACTTGTATCAAGTTTTTAAAATTAATTACTTGTCACGTAAAACACTTATAATGAAGACTATTACTCTTTGTTTGAATCCAATTAACCTAAACGCTTTGAGTAGAAAAGCAATTTTGTTTTTGGTAATTTCTTTCAGTTTGATAGCTTGTTCTAGTGATGATGTTTTTATAATTGAGGATGCTTCTTTAGGTGTAAATGTTCGAGTTACTAATGTAAGTGATTTTGATTTTGAAGACATTATAGTAAATGCTTCAACAAACAACGCTAATGTTAATTTCAATATTGAGAATTTAGACGTTGGAGAGACAACCGATTATAGAAACTTTGCTGAAGTTTTTCCTTACCCTTGGGCTAGCTTAGTGTTAGATGGAGAAACTTTAGTTTGGCATGGATATACAACTGGTTTAGACGTTCCCTATTTTGAAGGAAGCTTTACGTGCTTTATAGATATTATAGATGGTCATAACCAAGAAAAAAGTCTCTTGGTTTTTTAATTAGTGATGATTAATTTGAATTTTAATAAAAAAACAGCTTGTCTTTCAACGACAACAGGTCATTCTGGTTTTTTTTGAAATGCAACCCTAAACTTTAATATTCAAACACACTTACCATAGGGATTTGTAGTTCTGGAAATAATTTTGATGTAATAGTTTCTTCCTTCTCTTCAAGGGTTTCAAATTCTTCGTATTTATCGTTCTCCAAATGAAAAATCTGTAAAGACCTACCTTCTGGATTTACCAGCCAGTATTCTTTTACTTTGTTTTCTTCGTATAAATTGAATTTTTCATAATAATCCTTTTTCATGGTTGAAGGAGAAAGGACTTCAATAATTAAATCGGGTGCGCCAATGCAACCTCGATCATCCAATTTTTCAGGATCGCATATTACTGAAATGTCGGGTTGAACTACCGTAGTAATTTCGTGGTCAGACTGTCCTTTATTTTTAATCAGTCGAACATCAAAAGGTGACTGGTAAACTTCGCATTTTTTGTGCTCAAAATATCTCCATAATTGAGAGGATAATGAAGTTTCAATTCTTTGATGTGTTCTTCTAGGTGCTGGACTCATCTTATAAACCCAACCTTTAATTAATTCCAAACGTTCATTAAATCGCCAAGTCAGGTAATCGGCATAAGTGTAGGTTTTGTTTAAATCTAATTGCGAAAAATCTGTTACCTTAGGTTTCATGAGAAAATCTTTTGAGCTTTTCAAAAATAAGCAATTTATTTTTATTCAATAAACTAATTAGAAGCAGCTTCTATAGACTACTCTCCGCCTTAGGGATTGTAGTGAAAAACCCGTAACCTACAAAGGCTTAGTTATACCAGTTATTATTTGAAATTACTGGAAAAGAAAACGATGATTTCAATTGATAAATTGTATTTTTTGCTTAATGAAGAGCGACCCGTAGGAAGCTCCTGAACAAGATAAAATAACTTACCTTTGTATAGCGGATTTGAAACGAAAAGCCCGACCTCAACACTAATTTTTAGTTATGTAGAAAATGTTGAATGTTGAGGTAAGGCCATTAAAATAGGAACAAAAAAGCTTATTTTAGTTTTTCTCTTTTAAATATAACTCCGTGAAATGCTTGTAGAAAAACGGAATGGTTTCTATGCCTTTAAGGTAATTCCATATTCCAAAATGTTCGTTGGGGGAGTGGATGGCATCAGTGTTTAGGCCAAAGCCCATCAAAATGGTTTTGCTGCTGAGGTAGTGTTCAAACATAGAAACAATGGGAATGCTTCCGCCGCTTCGTTGAGGAATAGCCGATTTGCCAAAAGTTTCTTGAAAAGCGTTGTCGGCAGCTTGGTATTCAATGCCGTCTATGGGCGTAACATAGGCCTGTCCGCCGTGATGAGGTTTCACTTTTACGTGAACGCCTTTAGGAGCAATGCTTTCAAAGTGTTTTTGAAAAAGTTCTGTAATTTCTTTCCAATCCTGGTTAGGCACCAAACGCATGGAAATTTTAGCATAAGCTTTGCTAGGGAGAACGGTTTTTGCGCCTTCACCAATGTAACCACCCCACATTCCATTGACGTCTAGTGTGGGTCTGATGGAGTTTCTCTCGTTAGTGGTGTAGCCTTTTTCTCCGTGAATATCGGGAATTTTGATGTGGTCTTTATAGTCGTCTAAATCAAATGGAGCTTCAGCCATTTTAGCACGCTCTTTTGGGGTGAGTTCTTCAACTTTGTCGTAAAATCCAGGAATAGTGATTTTGTTGTTTTCATCTTGCAAAGAAGCAATCATTTTTGATAAAATATTCAACGGATTTGCCACTGCACCGCCGTAAAGCCCAGAGTGTAAATCGCGATTGGGTCCTGTAATTTCTACTTCAACGTAGCTAAGTCCGCGCAATCCTGTGGTAATAGAAGGAACGTCTTTGCTAATCATTCCAGTATCGGAAATTAGGATAACATCATTTTCTAAGCGTTTTTGATTGCGTTCTAGAAACCAACCTAAACTCTCGCTGCCTACTTCTTCTTCGCCTTCAATCATGAATTTGATGTTACAAGGAAGCTGATTGGTTTTTGTCATAAGCTCAAGCGCCTTCACATGCATATACATTTGACCTTTATCATCACAGGCACCACGTGCAAAAATGGCACCTTCTGGGTGGATTTTTGTTTTTTTGATCACGGGTTCAAAGGCAGGCGAATCCCATAAGTTGATAGGGTCGGGCGGTTGCACATCATAATGTCCATACACCAAAACGGTAGGTAAATTAGGGTCGATAATCTTTTCGCCATACACAATGGGATAACCGGGAGTTTCGCAAATTTCTACTTGTTCACAGCCGGCTTCAAGTAATCTTTTTTCAACCTCGTTTGCCGTGCGTAAAACCTCTTTTTTGTAGGTTGAATCGGCAGAAACAGAAGGTATTTTTAGCAGTTCAATAAGTTCATCTATAAAGCGTTGTTGGTGTTGGTTGATGTATTCTTTTACGTTATTCATGAGTTGTATTTGATTTAAAAACGACAAGATAAGAATTTTTGATTTTTTTTCTAATGCTTTTGTTTGTTTTATCTAATCTTTAATTATATTTGCACTCGCAAAAGCGAGCGTGGTGGAATTGGTAGACACGCTAGACTTAGGATCTAGTGCTTCACGGCGTGAGAGTTCGAGTCTCTCCGCTCGCACAATGTATAAAGGCTAAATGATTGTTGTAAATCGTTTAGCTTTTTTTGTTGATGAATTATTGTTTTTAGAGAGGCGAGAAGTTTATGCTGAGCGGCGTCGAAGTAAGTCTCTCCGCTCGCACTTTTTAAAAGGCTAAATGATTGTTGTAAATCGTTTAGCTTTTTTTGTTGATGAATTTTTGTTTTTGGAGAGGCGAGAAGTTTATGCTGAGCGGCGTCGAAGTAAGTCTCTCCGCTCGCACAATATATAAAGGCTAAATGATTGTTGTAAATCGTTTAGCTTTTTTTGTTGATGAATTTTTGTTTTTGGAGAGGCGATTGAATGTTTTATTGTAGAGGCGTTTGAATCAAACGCCTCTACAATAAAATACGGTATTATCTTTTGCATGGATACTTTTTTCTTTCCCTTGTCGGTCAAGAAAAAAACTCGAACTGAAATTTGGTTTCATAACAGTAAGATTCCGGATAAATTTCTTAGGAAATTTTCCGGAATGACAGTTCAATGAGGATGGGGAAATTTTCTGGAATGACAAGTTAATGAGGGTGAAGGAAAATTTTTGCGGTAAGACAGTTCAATGAGGATGAGGAAATTTTCCGGAATGACAGTTCAATGAGGATGGGGGATTTTCCAGAATGACAGGTCAATGAGGGTGAAGGAAAATTTTTGCGGTAAGACAGTTCAATGAGGAGCTTTTGTAACACCAAGGAACGAGGTGTCCCATCCTGCTAATCACGCCCTGCTCATAAAAGCCTCCCCATCGGGGAGATTTAGAGGGACTCTTCCCCTCCCCTTTGGGGAGGGTTAAGGTGGGGCTTTTAGGGGATGGGCTTTTAGGAATGGGTTTTTTTAATACTTCTCTAAATAGTAACTTATGGTTTTTTCTATGCCTGTTTCAAAATTTTCTGCGGCTTTCCAGCCTAGCTCTTGTTCTAATTTTGAAGCATCTATAGCGTATCTTTGGTCATGTCCTGGGCGGTCTTCAACAAAACTGATTTGAGATTTATAAGATGCTTTTGCTGGTAGAGGTTTTATTTGGTCTAATATAGAACAAATTTTTTCTGCAATATAACTATTTGTTCGTTCGTTCCTTCCGCCAATATTATAAGTTTCTCCTAGTCTTCCTTTTTGAAAAACAAGTTCTATTCCTTTGCAGTGGTCTAAAACAAACAACCAATCTCTTATGTTTTGTCCATCTCCGTAAATGGGTATGTTTTCTCCCTTCACTGCTTTCCTAATTATGGTTGGAATCAACTTTTCGTCATGCTGACATGGTCCATAATTATTAGAACAATTGGTGGTGACCACTGGTAGTTGGTAAGTGTGGTAATAGCTTCTCACTAAAAAATCGGAAGCAGCTTTACTTGCGCTATACGGACTGTTTGGTGCGTAAGGAGTTTCTTCAGTAAACAATCCTTCCTTGCCTAAACTGCCGTAAACTTCATCGGTAGAAACGTGAAGAAAACGTGCATTTTGATAGGTTTCTTTTAACTGATTGGGGCCATTCATCCATAATTCATAAGCCGCATGAAGCAAATTAAATGTTCCGTTGACATTGGTTTCTACAAAAGCTTGTGGGTTATGAATAGAATTATCTACGTGTGATTCGGCAGCAAAATGCACCACTTTTTGAAACTTGTATTTTTTAAATAATTCTGAAATAAATTCCTTGTCGCGGATATCTCCTTTTACAAAAGTGTAATTTGAATGTCCATCTACTTCTATATGATTTAGGTTAGCAGCATAAGTTAGTGCATCTAAATTGATATAGTGATATTCTTTAGATAGAGGAACCCTGTGGTTTAAATAGTTAGCGCCTATAAATCCTGCTCCTCCGGTGACTAATGCATAGTTCATTTGTTTAGTTTTAATTAGTTGATGATTTGTTTTAGTATTTGTTGTGTAATTAAATAAGTGGGTTTAACTCCTGTAGTTCCAAGCCCTCCTGAAGCTAATGTACTTCCTGTTTCTAGTGGATTATCACTAGCGTAGTAGGCATATCTTACCTTGATTTCTTCTTTTACGTTTCTTCTAATTCTTGAAGATGCTTGAATGGCTTTTTGGTAGTGTGCTCCTTCCATTTCTAGTCCTATGGTGCTCCATGAAGATTTATGGAAAAATTCAAGAATGTCTTTATTTTGTAGCGAAGTTCCTAAAACGCTTACCATAGCGCCAGAAAAAACGCGTAATCCGTGACCTTCAAAATCTTCTTTTTTTAGTTCGTTTTTAAAAGGGTAGTTGTCGGCTGTCCCTTCAAATAAGTGAGCATCTGGAATCATTAAATCGCCTTTTCCGCCTTCAAGAATTCCAGCTTTTCCCATAATTGAAATGGAATCAAAATCCAAGTAGATTTTTCTACCGTTTTTTTGGTGTGGTTTAAGCAATTCATCTAAGGTTTCATAGGCTTGTTCACCGAAGGCATAATCCATTACTACAAGTACTTCGTTTGGGTGATCCTTTACGTTAAAAAGGCAATTGGAGTTAGGCACTTTTGATAAGTCGAATAGCTGTACATTAATGTTGGTTCCGCTTTTGTCTTGAATAAAAGTCATTCCGTTATTAAGGGCAAAATCTTCAACTTTTTTTCTCAGCTGAAGGTTTTTACTATCGCTTAAAGCTTCATAAGTGGGTAACATGTTGTTTTCATCAGCTTCTTTATTAAGTGCTGGTTTAGCGTAAAGCGTGTTCATAACCGAATGCATGTTTGCGCTAATAATATGTAATTTTTTATCTAATAATTTTTTTTCGGCTAAGGCCATTTTAATATTTTCTGCCCAAACCTCTCCATGTATATGATGACCTAATCGTTCTCTAAGTACGGGGCTAAAAGAAATAATTCGCTTTTTGTTTTGAGTTTCTTCTAAAATGGCAAGTTTACCTAAGTGATAAATGATTTCTAAAAAACGATCTGGACGTTGGGTAGTAGCAAAATTTGTATAAATGCTATGCACTTCTTTAAAGGTTCTTCCTAAGATAGTAGCCACATGGGTAATAGCGATGTCTTTTTGCTGGCTGCTAAGTTTATGTGCTTGTTTTACAGCTTCTTCTAGTTTTTCCCAGTCCCTGCTTAAATGGCCATCTTCATTGAGAAGAACACGTTTCATTATTTTATGCGACTCCATAAACATGAAAGTTAGATGGGTTAGGATATCGTAAATTTCTGACCTTCCGCGTGTAATTTCAATGTTCATTTGTTCCTCATCAATGCGGTAACAATTTCTTCTTCGCTTTGGCGGAATAATGGGTTTAAAGTGAGAGGAGGAGTAGCCTTCATCAGAAGTAAGGTTGATGTAGGTACATTCTTCAATACCCATGGGAAGACGTTCTATAATGTATAAAAGTCCGTTGAGTTCAACTTTATCTTCGGCAATTGAGCCATAAATTTCTGGGCTTAAGGTTAGTAAGGATTGCCTTAATGTTTCTCCAGAAACTCCCATAGGTTTATAAAAACCACGAATAAACAAGTGCCTCATGGTAATGTAAATGCGTTCAATGGCATTAGTGCTTTCACGGGCTCTGGTTCTTTTTACGTCTTCAATTTTTTTCATTTAAATAAGGCTTGATTATTTTTGTTTTATTAAACAGTAAATTGTTCTAGTTGTTCAGCAATTTTACGATCGTTAGAAAGTCTAGGCACTTTATTTTGTCCGCCTAATTTTCCAATGGATTTCATGTAGTTGTTAAAGCCGTCCTTTTTAACTTTGGTAACCACTAACTTTCTAAGAATTTTGCCAACAATTAAGTCGTCGTAATAAGAATTTTGACTCCGCACACTTTCTTCAAGCAAGTTGGTAAAATCTTCCATGTTTTTAGGTTCTTTTTCAAACTCAATAAACCACTCGTGGTAAGGTAAACCTTCCTTTGGCTTTACCTGTGGGGCAACGGTAAACTCGCTGATTAATGCTTTTGTTTTTGCTGATGCTTTTTGAATAGCTTCTTCAACTTCTTTAGCAATTACATGTTCTCCAAAAGCAGAGGTAAAATGTTTTATTCTTCCAGAAACTTTTACCCGATAAGGTGAGGTTGAAGTGAACATCACTGTATCTCCTACATTGTATCTCCACAAACCAGCATTTGTAGAAATAATCATGACATAGTTAACGTCTTTTTTTACTTCGCCAATTTCGTAAACCTTAGGGTTTTCTTCATAAAATTTCTCGGCTTCAATAAACTCGTAATATATACCAGCGTTTAAAAGTAAGAGCATTCCTTCTGCATCTTGTTGGTCTTGATAAGCAAAAAATCCTTCAGAAGCTGGGTAAAGTTCTATACTAGGAAGTTGTTGACCAATTAACTCTTCAAATTTAGTTCGGTATGGTTCATAATTTACCCCACCATAAATAAATAAGTCAAAATTAGGAAATATTTCTTTGATGGTTTTGCCTGTCTTTTGGTGTAGTTTTTCAAAATAAGTCTGTACCCAAGAAGGTATTCCGCTAATTACGCTCATGTTTTTATTCATGGTTTCTTCAACAATAGCGTTTATTTTTGTTTCCCAATCTTCAATACAATTTGTTTCCCAACTGGGCATTCTATTTTTTTGGAGGTAGTTGGGGACAAAATGTGCTGAAATTCCTGAAAGGCGACCAAAAAGAATTCCGTTTTTTTCGCTTAATTCTGGACTTCCTTGTAAGAAAATCATTTTTCCATCTATAAATTTTGCATTTCCAGATTCGGCGATGTAATTAAGTATAGCATTTCTTGCCGCGCTAATGTGGTAAGGCATAGATTCTTTGGTAAGGGGAATGTATTTTGCGCCACTAGTGGTACCCGAAGTTTTGGCAAAATACAGAGGTTTTCCTGGCCAAAGTACATCGCTTTCTCCTTTTAAAATTCTTTCAACATAAGGCCTTACAGCTTCATAATCGCTAATTTTTACCTTATTTCTAAAATCTTCAGGTGTTTTTATTGCCGCAAAGTTATGGGCTCTTCCATAAGCTGTATTTTTAGCTTTATGAAGCAGCATTTGAAATACCTTTTGCTGGGTTTGTACGGGCTTATTTGCCCAAGCCTTAGTTTGAGCTTGCACTAGTTTAGCAAAGATTTTAGCAGCAAAACTTTTTAATGACATATTTTTAGTTAATCAAAATTGATAAATTCTGTAGGATCAATAGGGTATCCATCGCTCCATAATTCAAAGTGCAAATGCGCGCCTGTAGTTAGTTCTCCTGTATTTCCTATGGTGGCTATTACTTCACCAGCTTCAACTGTTTCTCCTTGCTTTTTTAATAAGGATTGATTGTGTTTATATACTGAAATTAAGGCAAATCGGTGTTCAATAATAATCACATAACCTGTTTCTGCGGTCCATTCTGCAAAGATTACAGTTCCGTCATCGGTAGCTTTAACGGGCTCGTCTAAGTTAGTTGAAATATCGATAGCAAAGTGATTAATTGCAGGGTTAAAATGCGAAGTAACCGTTCCTTTTACGGGTGGATACAATGAGAAATTGGCTTTATTAATAGCTTCTTCCATCAAGTTATATCGGTCTTCTTTTAGCACTATCTGACGTAAAACGCTATCTTGTTCAGAAATTTCTACTTCTCGGCGTTTAAATTCTGCTGCGTTTACTCCAGCGTAACTTTCTGTCGTCTCTACTTCATCTTCATCTTCTCCTGTTAAAGCCGTTTTAATTGACTTTACATAATTTTCATTTTGTTGCTGAACAAGTTTCAAGGAATCTAACTCATACCTTAGTTCAACAGCCTTTCGTTTTAATGCAGTAGAAGAATAACCAGGTATGTATTCACGCAAAGGGGTAAAAGCAATTAATAAGGTAGTGAGTAAAATGAGTAAAAAAGCAGCTAAAAAGGAGGCTACAAATGTATTGAGGCGGTTGATTTTGAAACTTAACTTTTCTTCAAATGTGTCTTCATTCAAAACTACTAGCCGATAGCTAAGACGCAGTTTTTGTACAAATTTTTTCCGTTTATGTTTCTTTTTTTTATTCATACATCTTATGTGCCTGCAAATATACTTTTAAATTAAGACCGTTACAACCAATTTTCAAGCAACTTGGTCGCAGCTTAGTTATTTACAAAAAAAATGTTTTTTATTGAATTTTGTATTAAATTAAAAACAATATTACGTATTTTTAAACGAATGCTCAGCTATTTTATTAACTAAGCTAGACAAGGAAGCCTAGAGGAAGTGGTTGAAAATTGTTTATACAGATAAAAAGTCATCAAATATTATGGGTATCATTCAATATTTTTTGTGAAGAAACCTAACTTAAGTCCAAGCTTTTCTTATTTTTGACTTTCTAATGAAATACAACATGGTAAGACACGATTGGACAAAAGAAGAAATTTTAGCAATTTACAATAAACCGCTCATGGAGCTCATGTATGAGGCGGCAACAATACACAGGAAACACCACAACCCTAACCAAGTTCAAGTTTCTACATTGTTATCTATAAAGACTGGTGGATGTCCAGAAGACTGCGGGTACTGTCCGCAAGCAGCAAGATACCACACCGATATTGAAGGAAACGACTTAATGAGTATTAATCAAGTAAAAGCCCAAGCTTTACGTGCAAAATCTTCGGGAAGTTCAAGGGTATGTATGGGTGCGGCTTGGCGAAATGTAAAAGATGGTGAAGAATTTGACCAAGTTTTAGAAATGGTAAGAACCATCAATAAACTTGATATGGAGGTATGTTGCACCTTAGGGATGCTTACCGAAAATCAGGCACAACGTCTTGCAGAAGCTGGACTTTACGCTTATAATCACAATTTAGATTCTTCTGAAGAATACTATAAAGAAGTAATTTCTACACGAGGTTATGAAGACCGATTGAAAACCTTAGCTAACGTAAGAAAAACTAATGTTACTGTTTGTAGTGGAGGAATTATTGGTATGGGCGAAAAAATTGAAGACCGCGCTGGTATGTTAGTGGCTTTAACTACCTTAAACCCTCAGCCAGAATCAGTTCCTATCAATGCCTTAGTTCCTGTTGAAGGCACTCCCTTAGAAGAACAACAACCCGTTTCCATTTGGGAAATGATTAGAATGATTGCCACGACAAGAATTGTTATGCCAGAAACCCAAGTAAGGCTTTCGGCGGGAAGAACGCAGATGTCTAAAGAAGGACAAGCCATGTGTTTTTTTGCAGGAGCAAATTCAATTTTTGCGGGCGATAAATTGCTTACAACACCAAATCCCGATGTAAATGAGGATATGGAATTATTTAAAGAATTAGGCTTACAACCCATGGAACCTTTCGTGAAAAAAGAGAAACCTCAATCGGTTGAAGCAGGAGCCTCTCAATTTAATCCAAAAGGTGAGAAACCCAAATGGTCTAGGCCAGGGCATACTATAGAGCGAAATGAAGAAGCCAAGCAAAAGGCAAAAATGAAAAAACAAGAGGTTGAATAGGAAAGCATATTGGTAATAAAACTTTTTGTATTTTTGCTTTTACTTAATGGCGAAAGCCTTAAAATCTAATCAAATGAGTCATCAATTGAATTTAACCAAAATACCTCGCGTAAATCAAATTTCTAAAGAGGATTTTGTTAATCATCACCTGAAGCCTCAAAAGCCCGTAGTTATTGGTAATTTAACCAGTAAATGGAAAGCTTTTGATCTTTGGAGTTTTGATTATTTTAAAGAAATTGCTGGTAATGTTGAAGTTCCTTTATACGATAATAGACCCATTTCTCATAAAAATAAATTTAATGAGCCTCATGCTCAAATGAAGCTTAAAGATTATGTTGATTTATTAAAAGAAGAAAATACCGCCTACAGAATCTTTTTGTATAACCTAATTAAGGAAGTACCTGAACTGCAAAACCACTTTGATGTCCCCGATTTAGGAATTAAATTTTTGAAAGATTTGCCTTTTCTGTTTTTTGGTGCTAAAGATTCTAAGGTTTTTATGCATTATGATATAGATTTTGCTAATATCTTTCACGTTCATTTTGAAGGAAAAAAACGATGTATTTTATATCCTCCATCAGAAACGAAGTATTTGTACAAAGTGCCTAATTCCTTAGTTACGGTAAGTAGCATTGATTTTTGTAATCCAGATTTCAAAAAATTTCCAGCTTTAAAAAAAGCAAAAGGAATGGTAGCCGAACTCAATCACGGAGATACACTATACATGCCCGAAGGTTATTGGCATCACATGCATTATTTAACCCCAGGATTTTCTATGAGTTTAAGAACCTTGCCAAGCTCCGCTCTAAACATTGGAAAGGCAGTTTATAACTTAACCATTATGCGTAACTTTGAAAACTTAATGAGAAAAACTAGAGGTGATGCTTGGATGAAATACAAAGAAAAATTAGCTTTTGAAAACACAAATAAAAATCTTTAATGAGCTAATTTAACTATAAAACTATAACCGTCTCCAAATTTAGAGACGGTTTTTTCATTTACTTTTTAGCGTGGATTTACTCGAAATTTTATTTCAACCTTACCAAAAAACTCCTTTAAAATTTATTGTTTTAGAGGGAATAGCTGTAGTTTTTGGTTTGTTAAGTGTAGTTTTTTCAAAAAGAGACAACATTTTAGTCTTCCCTTCCGGAATGATTAGCACACTAATTTTTGTATATCTTTTATGGGAGTATCAATTAATAGGAGACTTAATGATTAATTCCTATTATTTTATCATGTCTATTTACGGTTGGATTGTCTGGACAAGAAAAGTAGATAACACCAACTTTATTCCAATTACTAAAATCAATGCAAGTGAATGGAAAAAAGCTATCGCATTTTTTATGAGTGCTAGTGTTTTTACTATACTTATTTATTTTGTTTTTGGCAAATGGGAAAACTGGATTTCTGCAGTTGATGTGCTAACCACAGCTATTTTTTTTGTGGGGATGTGGCTCATGGCCAAAAAGAAAATTGAAAATTGGATTTTTTGGATTATTGGCGATTTAATCTCAGTACCTTTATATGTTTATAAGGGCCTTTACCTTAGTTCTATTCAATATTTAATATTTACATTAATTGCTCTATTAGCTTATCAAGCATGGAAAAAGAAATTAAACAAGCCCCAAGCCAAATTGCTAAAATAGTTTTGTTTGGTCCAGAATCTACAGGAAAATCTACTTTAGCCAAAGCATTGGCTAATCATTATAATACACATTACGTAAATGAATACATGCGTATTTACCTTGAGCAAAGACTTAATCAGCCTAATTTTGAGTTCACCCAAAAAGATTTAATTCCTATAGCTGAAGGACAAATGCAACAGGAAAACCTAAAAACAAAACAAGCAAATAAATTCTTGTTTTGCGATACCAATTTACTTCAGATTTATACCTATGCTAAAGAATATTACCCCAGTTACACCCATCCTGTCTTTGAAAACGCGATAAAAAAACACAACTACGATTTGTATTTGTTAACTGATATAGATATTCCATGGGAAGCAGACCCACTTAGAGACAAGCCCCACGAACGAGAGAAAATGTTTAGAATTTTTGAAAGAACCTTAAAAAAACTTAAATTGCCGTATATTTGTGTTTCAGGTAAACTTGAAAAACGCATACAACTAGCCATAAAGGAGATAGAGAGGTTGGAGAATGAATGAAAAGACCAAATGAAATGAAGTTAAGTGACGAAAACCAAAAACTAATAAATCAAAAAAACATAAGTCTAAATCAATTAAAAAATCAAGTTGATACCTTTATAAAGGGTATTCCTCCAGTACAACTTATGCGTCCCGCAACAATAGGCGATGGAATTTTAACGTTGAATGAAAAGCAAATTGAAAACTATATTAATTTATACGAATCTACCAATGAACAAGTTTTAAAATTCACGCCAGCCTCAGGTGCTGCCACTAGAATGTTTAAAAAACTTCACCAGTTAATGAAACACAGTGAAAACTTAGAGGCGTTTAATACACATTTAAATTCAACTGCATTTAGCTCCATTAAAGAAGCTATTGAAGACATAGAAAGCCTAGCGTTTTATTCTTTAGTAGAACAAGAAATTAAGCGTGAATTTAAGGTTTCGCTTGCTCAAATAAGTAAAGAAGAAAAAGCTTATTATGCAGTTCAAGTAATGTTGAATGAAAATCTACTTAATTTAGCCAATCTCCCCAAAGGCTTAATTTATTTTCACAACTACAATGGTGTTTTAAAAACCCCTTTTGAAGAACATTTTTACGAAGCCGCTGCTTATGCTAAAAAAGGAAACCATGCCCAAATACATTTTACCATAAGTCCCAAACACCAAGGTAAGTTTGAAGCTAAATTCAACGCCGTTAAAAATCAACTTCAAGCACAAACAGGAGTAAGCTTTAAGGTAGATTATTCCTATCAAAAAGAAAGCACAGACACCATAGCGGTTGATTTGAACAATGCCCCAGTTTTAATTGATGAGCAACTTTATTTTAGACCAGGAGGCCATGGTGCACTTATTGAAAATTTGAACAAGGTTGATGCTTCCATTATTTTTATTAAAAATATAGACAATATTCCGCATAGAGATGGACTTGAGAATAATTCAAAATACAAAAAAGCACTAGCGGGTATTTTAATTGAAAAGCAAAATGAGATTTTTACACTCATTAAGAAGCTGCGAAATGAGGCTTCTGAAGAAAGCATTAAAGCCTCTCAAAACTATATTAAACAGGAATTTAACGACACCAACCATTACCCAACGGCTAGTGATTTAATTAAGCGCTTAAACCGACCCATACGCGTTTGTGGAATGGTTGAAAACACAGGTGCGCCTGGCGGAGGACCTTTTTGGATTAAAAATGGTAAAAACGAAATGAGTTTGCAAATTGTTGAAAAAGCGCAAATGAATACAGAGAGTGAAGAGCAGAAAAAAATCATAAAACAAGCAACTCATTTCAATCCAGTTGATTTGGTATGTGGTGTAAAAGATGTTGATGGCAATAAGTTTGATTTAACCAAGTTTGTTAATCCAGAACGCGGGTTTATTACCGAAAAGTCGGTGGATGGAAAATGCATAAAAGCGCTTGAATTACCTGGGCTTTGGAATGGCGCAATGGAATATTGGAACAGCTATTTTGTAGAAGTTCCACTGAGTACATTTTGTCCGGTAAAATCAGTTTTTGATTTATTAACCCCTATGCACTTGGCAAAAAGTTAGTTTTTCTAAAAGCAGTTTATTTTAGTAAAAGGAAGCGAGGTTTTTTCTTTTTACATTATCTTTTAGTTGCCAATTCAGCTATTTTTACAATTACCTCAGTGGCTTTTACCATACTTTCTAAAGGAACATATTCAAATCTGCCATGAAAATTATGTCCGCCAGCAAAAATATTTGGACAAGGTAAGCCCATGTAACTAAGCTGAGAACCATCGGTACCTCCTCGTATGGGTTTTATAATTGGTTTGATGTTTAGGGATTTCATGGCTTCTTCAGCTAAATCTACAATGTGCATCATAGGCTCAACTTTTTCGCGCATGTTGTAATACTGATCTTTAATTTCTAGTTGAACACTAGCTTCTCCGTACTTTTCATTAAATTGCTGTACTAAGTTTTGCAAAAATTCTTTGCGTGCTTCAAATTTGTCCTTATCGTGATCGCGAATAATGTAACTCAATTGGGTTTCATCTACTTCACCTTTCATTTCAGTTAGGTGAAAAAAACCTTCTCTACCTTCAGTTTTTTCCGGCACTTCATCAGCAGGAAGCGAACTGATAAATTGGTTGGCAATGTACATAGAATTAATCATTTTCCCTTTGGCATAGCCTGGATGCACAATCTTTCCTACAAACTTAATTTCCGCAGCAGCTGCATTAAAATTTTCGTATTCCAATTCGCCTATAGTGCTTCCATCCATGGTATAAGCCCACTCAGCACCAAATTTTTTAACATCAAATTTATGTGCACCACGCCCAATTTCTTCATCGGGGGTAAAACAAATTCTAATTTTTCCATGCTCAATTTCTGGATGTGCCAAAAGGTGCTTCATGGCTTCCATAATTTCAGTAATGCCTGCTTTGTCGTCAGCGCCTAAAAGTGTGTTTCCGTCTGTAGTAATTAGGGTCTGTCCTTTGTAGCTTGGTAATTCTTCAAAATAAGAAGCCGACAACACAATGTTTTTTTCTTTGTTTAAAAGGATGTCTCCCCCATCGTAATTCTCATGGATTTGCGGATTAACATCGGTCCCTGTAAAATCTGGAGTAGTATCAAAATGCGAAACAAAACCCATTACTGGAATTTCTTTTTGAGTAGTGGGGGGAAGCGTAGCCATGACGTAAGCATTTTCATCGATACTCACTTCTTGCATTCCCATTTCTTCTAACTCTTCTTTAAGCAAATTAGCAAGCTTCCACTGCTTTTTTGTACTGGGTGTTGTAGTACTTGAAGCATCACTTTGGGTGTCTATTTTTACGTATTTTATAAATCGGTTTAATAATTCTTGCTTATTAATCATAGTGAAATTCGAATTTTTATAAGGTGGGCTAAGTTAATTAATTTCAACTAAATTATTGCTCTAATTCATATAGCAATTTTAGTAAATTTCCTATTAAATAGCTAATCAACTTGTTTTCCTCTGGCTTTTTCCCAAAGTAAAAACCAATCTGTTAAGTTCAGCTTAATCGTGTTTGCTTCGCTGGCCTACCGAAATTGTGAACAAGGAAATGTATGGAAAAATGAATGAGCTGAATTACGACATTTGATGGTTAAATTTGTATAATCTAGGCATCAACCATAAGACGTAACACCAAATTAACATAGGTAACGTTTTAATAACATTAAAGACACTTTATTTAAGGTTCACTTAAAATATTATGCTTGTTCCAAACATACATTTGCAAAAAAATAATTCATTTAAATTAAAAAACAATGACAAAATTAAATTCAAACATTTTAACAATTCTAGCTTTAGTTTTTAGCTTTAGTTTGTTAACTACTAGCTGTAGTGATGATGATGACAACAACAATGGGGGGGGTACTGATCCAGATCCAGATTCAGAAACAGAAGTTCGCGTATCTGGCTTTATTGAAGAAGATGCTACTTGGACAAATGATAAAATCTGGATTTTAGAAGGTAAAGTAGTTGTAGATAACGGCGCTACTTTAACTATTGAGCCAGGAACAATTGTTAAAGGTGAGCAAGGTATTCAAACTTTAGCTTCTGCTTTAATTATTGACAATGGTGCTAAACTTGATGCTGTTGGAACGGAAAGCGAACCTATTATCTTTACTTCGATTTTAGACGATATTGAAATTGGTCAAACTGCTGGTTCTAACTTAACTATTGATGACAGAAACCTTTGGGGTGGTGTTTTAGTTTTAGGAACTGCTCCTTGTTCTTTTACAGGAAATGCAGAGCAAGCACTTATTGAAGGATTACCTGAAAATTCTGGTTACGGACTTTATGGAGGTGACAATCCTGCTGACAATTCTGGTCACTTAGAATACATTTCTATCCGTCACGGTGGTGCTGAGATAGGTGAAGGTAACGAAATTAACGGATTAACTCTTGGTGGTGTTGGTAACGGAACAATCATTAGAAACATTGAAGTTATCGCGAACTTAGATGACGCTATCGAATGGTTTGGTGGTACTGTAGATTCTTCAAACTTAATTGTATGGGCGCAAGGTGATGATGGTTTTGATATAGACCAAGCTTATTCAGGTACAATCTCTAATGGTGTAATTGTTCAAACGAATGTTTCTGACCACGCATTTGAAATTGATGGTCCTGAAGGAGATTATCAAGATTCTTATACCATCCAAAACGTAACTGTATTTAACGACAACTCAGCTGATGAAACTGCTAACACAGGGAACAGAGAAGTAGCTCAGTTTAGAGATGGCGCTAGAGGTTCAATGAGCAATGTTTTAATGGTAGATGGTTTAGAAACTTCTACTTTTCAAGTTAGATGTGATTCAGAACCAAATTATAATGAAGGTTCATTAACTTTTTCTAATTTAGAAATTGTATTGGCAGCGAATACAACAATAGCAGATATCTTTATTGATAATCCAAATTTTGATCCAGAAAAATGTAGTGAAGGAGGAACAACAACTTTCACTCAAGACGCTCAAGATTTTGTAACTGAATTACCATCTAAAGATGATGCTACTGTTGGTGCAAACACAAGTGTATTCTCATGGTCTTATACAGCACAAAACTCAGGTAAATTTTAATTAGCCAAAATTTAACATTGATTGTAAATGCTCACCCTTTTTTGAAGGGTGGGCTTTTTCATAATCTATAAATTACTAATAATGAAATATAATTTCTTACTATTTTTTGTTCTATTATCAGGTTTAGGTTTTGCTCAAGAAGGAATTTTGCGAGGAACAGTAATGGATGGTGAACTTAATGATGTGCTTCCGTTTACGGAAATTAAAGTAATTGGTACTACATTGGGTACAACTACAGATTTTGATGGTAAGTATCAATTGAATGTTGAGCCCGGTGTTTATACTGTATCATTTTCTTTTGTAGGCTACAAAACAATAAACATCTCTGATGTTGAAATTAAAGAAAATCAAACGGAAAGTCTCAATGTTACTCTTGAAATGAGTGAAAATAGTCTAGATGAAGTAATTATTACTACCACAGCAAAAAGAAATACAGAACAATCGGTACTTAATTTACAAAAGAAATCAACTATTGTTATGGATGGCCTTTCTGCTGAAGGTATCGAAAAAACCGGTGCTAGTAGTGTAGCTTCTGCTGTAAAACAAGTGCCAGGGGTTTCTATACAAGGCGGCAAGTTTGTTTACGTTAGAGGTCTAGGTGATCGTTACACCAAGTCTTTGTTAAACGGTATTGATATTCCTGGACTTGATCCTGATAAAAATACTGTGCAAATGGATATCTTCCCAACCAACATGATTGAAAATGTACTGGTTTCTAAAACAGCTTCAGCCGATTTACCAGCTGATTTTACGGGGGGTGTTGTTGATATTAATTTGAGAGATTTTTCTTCAAAAGAAGAATACAGCATTAGTGTGGGGAGTAGTTTTAACCCTACAATGCACTTTAATGATAACTATGTAAAAGGCGAAACGCAAACTAGCGATTTCTTTGGTCTTGACAACGGAAGTAGAGATTTACCCATACCTAGAAATCTAGATATCCCAGCTGCAGTTGGTAATGGTACTAATTCTGATGGCCTAAGCATTAGTGATGTAACCAGTTCTTTTAATCCTACCTTAGGTCCTACACGCTCAACAAGTGATGCCGATTTAAACTTGAGCTTTACTGCAGCCAACCAATTTAAATTTTCTAAAAACAGAAAACTAGGGTACCAAGCTGCATTTTCCTTGAGAAATACCGTTGAATATTTTGAAGATTATGAACAAAACTTCTACTTTAAACCTCCAGAAACTGATGTTTTTCAAATTATTCCTAACCGAACTCAAATTGGAGATGTAGGTATAAGAAATAACTTGATGAGTGCTTTAGGTGGCCTAAGTTATCAAACGGAACAATCAAAGTATAAGTTCAGTATAATTCATTTACAAAATGCAGAATCAAGAGCAGGTTTTTTTACCGGTAAAACGTTAATCTTGGATGATATTGAAATTAAACGAGACAACCTAGAGTATTCAGAACGTTCCTTAACTAATTTGCTTTTGCATGGAAAACATACCAGTAAAGAAGCTAATTGGATTGTTGAATGGAAAGCCTCGCCAAGTTTTTCTAAGGTAAACGACAAGGATGTACGAGTAACTCCATTTGAAGTGACTAACACAGGTTTTTCTATTCGGCCTTCAACAGCGGGTGCACCTCAAAGAATTTGGCGTAATTTAGAGGAAATAAATCTTGTTGGAAAATTAGATATTACCAATAAACATGATTTGTTTGGTAAACAAGCAAAGTTGAAGTTTGGCGCGGCTTATACGTATAAAGAGAGAGATTTTTCAATCGATCAATACCTCATTTCTTTTAAAGGCTCCAACGCTGTACCGGTAAATGGTGAGCCTAATAATATTTTGCTTGATGATAATATTTGGAGAGCAGATAACGATGGAGGTTTCTTTATTCAAGGAAACTTTCAGCCTGCCAATACCTTTAACTCGAGTGCGCAAATTAGAGCCGCGTATGCCATGGAAGAATTTAAAATTACTGAAAAATTAAAGTCGATTGTAGGCTTGCGTTTTGAGCAGTACCTCTTAAATTATACAGGCACAAATAATCAAGGTGACATTTCATTAGATGATGAAGAAGTAATTAATGATGCGAATGTGTATCCTTCAGCTAACTTCATTTACGAATATTCAGACAACACCAATTTTAGGCTATCTTATTCCAACACGACAGCAAGACCAAGCTTTAAAGAAGCATCAATTGCCCAAATATTTGACCCCTTAACCAACTTAACTTTTGTGGGTAATATTGACGTAAAGCCTTCCTTTATCCAAAATTTTGACGTCCGTTATGAGCGTTATTCGGATAATGGTGGGATGATTTCGGTTAGTGGTTTTTACAAAGATTTTAAAGACCCTATAGAAATGGTAGCTTTTCCTACTAGACCTACTAATATTGAACCAAGAAATGTAGGTTCTGCAAGAGTATTTGGCCTTGAGTTTGAAGCAAGACAAAAATTAGACTTTACTCCTGCGCTTGAAAAGTTCAGTGTAAACATGAATATTTCTCTTATTAATTCTGAAGTAGAAATGGACCCTAGAGAATTTGAATCTAGACAATTGGCTGCTCGGGATGGTCAAAAAATCAAGAAAAAGAGACAATTGCAAGGTCAATCCCCGTTTTTAATTAACTTTAGTTTAAACTATGACGATTCAGAAAAAGGATGGCAAGGTGGTTTGTTTTATAATGTTCAAGGAGAAACCTTAGAGGTAGTAGGAATTAGAAATGTACCTGATGTATATACGCAGCCTTTTCATAACTTGAGTTTTCAATTAACCAAAGCCTTTGGAGAAAATAAAAACTCTAGTATAAATATTGGTATTTCTAACTTACTAGATGATACTATACGAAGCTATTACAAATCCTTTAACTCTGCCTCAGAGATTTTTTCTAAACGAAAAATAGGACAAGCCTTTTCTGTAGGTTATTCGTATAATTTTTAAATTGTTTTTTATTTAATTTAAATGAACTGCTCAACTCTTTTTTAAGGCTTGAGCAGTTTTTTTATATCAATTTGATTATTAAATAGCTTCGTTTGATGCTTAAGTTGGTAGTATTGTTTGTAATCGCCTAAGCTTTTAAAATTCTTAAAACCTATTAAATAGAGGTTTATTTTCTACCAAAATCGGCTGGAATTTCTCCCCAATTTTTGGTTTCCCATTTCAAAATTGGGTTTTTGTAGGTGTTTTTTTTCAGCCATAACTCTGCACGCTGAATAAGCTCAAATAAAATTTTATTATTTTCAGTTGGTTTTAATTTTGATTTACATTTTTTATTTTTCACCCAAGCCATGGCTATTTTAGAATCGGAGTAAATAGGTAAATCAGATTTTTTTTCTTTTAAAAAGGCAAGTGCATGTACCAAAGCTAAAAATTCACCAATATTATTAGTGCCGTCTGCAAAAGGCCCTTTTTTAAACAATAAACGTTTGTCTTTGGTTACCACCCCTTGATATTCCATTAGTCCAGGATTTCCGCTGCAAGCCGCATCTACAGCAATAGATTTTAAGTTGATTTGTTGTAAGCTTTTGGCTTGATTTTCTTTTTGCTGTTGTATAAAGTTGTAAAAACCTAATTGAAAAGCCGCTTTAGCTTCGGTTTCTGTTTTAAAGGATTTGTATTTGGCGTTTTTATAATTTTTAATAGCTTGCTGGCAGGAAGTCCAATTGTCAAAAACCCCCATTTCATAACCTTCCCAAACAACGTAAAATTTTTTCTTTTTACTCAAAAATATAAATTTTAATATGGATTACTTGTTTAATAACTCATGAATCACCTTTGGGTAAGTCGTGTATTCTAAGCTATGAATTTTATCGCGAAGTGTTCTTAGGGTATCTACCGCTTCCAATTCTACTTCAATTTGTTTGATAATTTGACCTTCATCATATTTTTCGTTGACGTAATGAATACTTATACCGCTTTTTTCTTCCTTATTTTCTAATACAGCTCGGTGTACATGATCGCCATACATGCCTTTTCCGCCGTATTTAGGAAGTAAAGCAGGATGTATATTGATGATTTGATTAGGAAAAGCTTTGATTAAGGAAGTGGGAATAAGCCATAAAAATCCAGCTAAAACAATTAGATTAGGTTGAATTTCTTGGAGTAATTTTAGCATCTCATTAGAGTCATAAAATGATTGTCGATCAAAAACCCCTGCCGAAACATTTTTAAAATGTGCTTTTTGAAGAACTTTAGCCTTAGCGTTATTGGAAAAAACGTGGCTCACTTTAACGTTTGGCACCTTATTAAAATAATTAATGATGTTTTCTGCATTAGTTCCGTTTCCAGAAGCAAAAATTACTATCTTTTTGAAATTGTGCGAGTTAGCCTTAGAATTGTCCATAATTTTGAAAATTTAGTACTGCCTAATCTGTTTGAATTCGGTAAATTTATGTATTTTTACTCACATTTTTTTTATAAAAACTTGTTTTAAACTAAAGTTTTTTATTTTTGCTCACTGAAATAAACTTAAAAATAATAATCATGTCAGACATTGCATCAAGAGTAAAAGCTATTATCGTTGACAAATTAGGCGTTGACGAGAACGAAGTAGTAAACGAAGCTAGCTTTACTAATGACTTAGGAGCGGATTCATTAGATACCGTTG
Source organism: Psychroflexus maritimus (assembly GCF_011089875.1). Taxonomy (GTDB): domain Bacteria; phylum Bacteroidota; class Bacteroidia; order Flavobacteriales; family Flavobacteriaceae; genus Psychroflexus; species Psychroflexus maritimus. The sequence continues at coordinate 40,517 of NZ_JAANAS010000083.1, forward strand.
AACTAATCATGGAATTTGAAAAAGAATTTGATATTCAGATTCCAGACGACCAAGCTGAAAACATATCAACAGTTGGTCAAGCAACTTCTTATATAGAGGAAGCTAAAAAGTAATTCAATTTATTTTACATGGAACTAAAGCGAGTAGTTGTCACAGGTTTAGGGGCGCTTACGCCCATAGGTAATAATCTCAACGAGTATTGGGAGGGGCTTTCCACAGGTAAAAGTGGTTCTGCTCCAATTACCTATTACGATACTGAAAAGTTCAAAACTAAATTTGCTTGTGAACTCAAAAACTTTGATGTTAAAAATTATTTTGACAGAAAAGAAGCAAGACGCTTAGATAAATTTACCCAATACGCTATGATAGCTTCCGATGAAGCTATCATAGATTCGGGTTTAGTACTTGATCAGGTAGATAAGTCTAGGGTTGGTGTTATTTGGGGAGCAGGTATTGGCGGTCTTGAAACTTTTCAAGAAGAAGTGATTAACTTTGCTAAAGGAGATGGAACACCTAGATTCAATCCTTTCTTTATTCCTAAAATGATTGCTGATATTGCCCCTGGTCATATTTCTATTAAACATGGTTTTATGGGGCCAAATTACACCACTGTATCAGCTTGTGCTTCTTCAGCAAATGCATTAATTGATGCACTTAATTACATTAGACTAGGCCACAGTGATGTTATTGTTACTGGGGGAAGTGAAGCCGCCGTTACCCAAGCAGGTATGGGCGGGTTTAATGCCATGCATGCCTTATCTACAAGAAATGATAGCCCAGCAACAGCTTCAAGACCTTTTGATGGAACACGTGACGGCTTTGTCTTAGGAGAAGGCGCAGGTTCATTAATTCTAGAAGAATACGAACATGCCAAAGCTAGAGGAGCCAAAATTTATGCTGAGGTAATTGGCGGTGGCCTTTCAGCCGATGCCTACCACATGACAGCCCCTCATCCTGAAGGACTTGGTGTTATTGCAGTAATGAACAATTGTTTGAAAAATGCAGGAATTCAACCAGAAGATGTTGACGCGATCAATACACATGGAACATCAACTCCACTAGGAGATGTGGCCGAATTGAAAGCGATTAAACAAGTTTTTGGTAATCATGCTAAAAACATCAATATTAATTCTACCAAGTCAATGACAGGTCATTTACTTGGAGCAGCCGGCGCCATTGAAGCAATTGCTTCAATTTTAGCGATGCAAAATAGCTTGGTGCCACCAACAATTAACCACTCTACTCCAGATGAAAATATTGACCCTGAACTAAATCTCACGCTAAATAATGCTCAAAAAAGAGAGATTAAAGTGGCTATTAGTAATACATTTGGCTTTGGAGGACACAATGCTTGTGTTGCCTTTAAAAAGTTAGACTAAATGAATTAGCATGGGGCTTTTAAAAAACTTATTTGAATCCCGTTCCAAAAAGAACGGGATTTTATTTGATAAAGTCACAGAAATCCTAGGCTTTAAGCCTAAAAACTTGTCTATTTACCAAAAAGCCTTTACTCACAGATCGGCTCAAATAAAAGACAAATTTGGCAATCAAGTGAATTATGAACGCTTAGAGTTTTTAGGAGATTCTATCTTAGGCGCAGTAATTTCATGCTACCTCTTTGACCAAGTACCCGATGCGGATGAAGGTTACCTCACAAAAATGCGTTCTAAAATTGTGAGCAGACAAAACCTTAATCAACTTGGTAAAGACCTTGCCCTTTCTTCCTTGCTCATCACTAACTATCACTACGATTCCCTAGGAAAAAATATTGAAGGCAATCTTTTTGAAGCCTTGATAGGTGCTATTTATTTAGACAAAGGTTTTAAAAATTGCGAAACTTTTATTTATAAAAAAGTAATAGACCCTTACGTAGATATTAAACGACTTGAGGGAAAAATAATTAGTTATAAAAGCCTAGTTATTGAATGGTGTCAAAAAAATAAACACGTCTTTAATTACCAAATTACAGAAGAAGAAGGCCTAGACGGTTTTCCGTACTTTTCGGTTCATTTTTTCATCAATGATGAAGTTATTTCTAAAGCTAGAGAAACTTCTAAGAAGAAAGCCGAAGAAAAAGCATCACGCAGAGCTTATTACGCACTTCAAGATCAGTTTTAGTTCAAACTAGAAGATTTTAGCCTTTTTTAAGCTTGCTATGTCTTGATTTTCAATTCACTAAAACCTTATAGTTTCTTGTTTAGATCTCTTAGTTAACAAAATTATTCTTCCTATAATTGCTTTTATATCTCTGTAAATAAGGAGTTTAAGTAGGGTGATAGTGAGTAGAAGTAGATTTCAATTTAATTTAATGGTAAAACTACTCCATTAAATAAGAGTATTTTTTAAATTTATAAGTTAATTTTAGACAATGATTTAAAGTATGCCAACAAAGCTGAGTCTTGATTTTTTTGAAGAAGAAAAGTTTTCCTTAGTAGCCATAAATACTGCTTTGCCTTTGTATCGTTTGCTTTTTATTATCAATAAACAGTTGGAAGTAAGCTTTAAACGATTAGATAAAGATTTAGATTTTCAGTATAAAAATGGGCAAGCCAATTATGCTATTTATTCCTATTTCTCTCAAGATTATAAGGCAAAAGCATACGTAATAGCTAATAAGGCAAAATTGCAATCCTTTCATACACTTAGTACCGGAACTTTATTTAATGACGCACCAACTCAATCCTTTACTTATTTATTACCCGAATTAAAGGCGGTTGATTATCTTTTAAAAATAGAACAGGAAAATGAATTAATAAATTTAAAGACCATACTGTCTCAATTGAAATCACTAGACCAAATAGCAACTGCATTTCAAGTGAATCAAGAAAAAATAAAACATCCAGAAAACCTAATTGTTGAATAAATTAAGAAATATAATTCTAATGAAATTAAATAAGAAAACAAAAATTGTGGCCACCTTAGGTCCCGCAACTAGCAAAAAAGAAGTACTTAAGTCTATGCTTGAAGCAGGGGCTAATATTTTTAGAATAAATTTTTCTCATGCCGATTATGAAGACGTTCGTGAACGTGTAAAAATGATACGTTCTTTGAATGATGAATATGGCTTTAACGCCGGAATTTTAGCCGATTTACAGGGGCCAAAATTACGAGTGGGTAAGATGAAAGAAGATGTTTTAGTTAGTCCGGGTGATCAAATTAAGTTTAAAACGGGTAATGCTTTTGAAGGCAGCAAAGAAGAAGTCTATATGAATTATGAGACTTTTCCAAGCGATGTGAAACCCGGTGAACGTATTTTGCTAGATGATGGTAAACTTATTTTTGAAGTAAAAAGTACAAATAAAAAAGATGAAGTTCTTGCCGAAGTAATTCAAGGAGGTCCCTTGCGTTCAAGAAAAGGCGTAAACCTCCCAAATACTAATATTTCATTACCAGCACTTACTGAAAAAGATGTTGAAGATGCCAAGTTTGCTTGTGAATTAGAAGTAGATTGGATGGCTTTGTCTTTTGTTAGGTATGCTTCTGATTTAAAATTATTGCAAAAGCTAATCAATGCGCATAGTGACCATAAAATCCCTATTGTAGCTAAAATAGAAAAACCTGAAGGCGTTAATAACATTGATAAAATTATTGCTTATTGCGATGGTTTGATGGTAGCTCGAGGCGATTTAGGCGTAGAGATTCCGGCGCATGAAGTTCCTTTAATTCAGAAAAGGCTCGTACTTAAAGCAAAAGAGGCAAGAATACCGGTAATTATTGCTACACAAATGATGGAAACTATGATTGATAGTTTAACACCAACTAGAGCTGAAGTAAACGACGTAGGAAACTCGGTTATGGACGGCGCAGACGCTGTCATGTTGAGTGGAGAAACATCGGTAGGAAAATACCCTGTTCAAGTTATTGAAAAAATGAGCCAAGTTATACGGGCGGTAGAAAACTCCCCTTTAATCAAAGTTCCTCACCAACCTCCCTATATTAAAACAAAACGCTACATTACTAAATCGGTTTGTTATCACGCTGCATTAATGGCTAATGAAATTGGTGCAAATGCTATTTGTACATTAACCAATAGTGGTTATACCGCCTTTCAGATTTCAGCCTGGAGACCTAGTTCAAACATTTTAGCTTTTACTTCGAATAAAAGAATTTTAACTCAATTAAGTTTACTTTGGGGAGTTAAGGCCTATTTCTATGATAAGTTTAATAGTACCGACGAAACTATAGAGGATATCAAAAGCATTGCTAAAGAAAAAGGCTATGTAACTAAAGGAGACTTTACAATCAACTTGGCAGCTATGCCTATTGAAGCTAAAGGGATGGTAAACACGCTTCGCGTTTCAGAAATTAAATAATACGAGGTATAAATTTGAACAAACATAAGCAACCAAAAAGCCGTTTCGCAAGAAACGGCTTTTTTTATTAATTGCTACTAATTTGATTAATAACCCAATTGGTATGCTACTATTCTCACAATCTAATAAAAGTCAAATCGATTGTCTTCTATTTCTGCAGCTTCTTTTAACGCTTGAATTAAAACTGAATTTCGACCTTGTAAGCCATTCACGCGTTTCTCGTTTTCCTGTCTTGCTATAGCTCTATAAGAAGGCAATTCGGCTGCTTCAGAGCGGCTTAAAAGCTTAACTACAAAGACTCCTTTTTCTCCTTCTACTGGGCGACTCACATTTCCTTCTTGTAAAGCAAACGCTGCTCCAACTACTTTAGGTTCTTTACCAACACCAGGCAAGTTTGGGTTTTCTGCATTAACAGCAGAGGCACGTTCTACTTCTACGTTATAATTTGCAGCGATACTATTAAGGTCGTCTCCAGAAATTTGACCTCTTAACTGAGCTGCTTGTTTTTGGCGTTTAATAATAGGTGTTACTTCATCAGCTACACTTTCAACACTTTTTAAACCTTCTTCACTTCGCTCAACTAATTGAGCAATTACAAAACCTTCGTTGGTTTCAAACAAATCAGTTTCACCTGGTTTAGTGTTCTTTTTGAAGGCCCACTTAATTATAGGACGTTGATTTCCTAAACCAGAAATGCGTTCGTCTAACTTTTTAATTTCATTTACAGGTTTTACTTCAACATCTGCCTTCTCAGCGAGTTCAATAAAATCACTTTCTCTAGAATCTATAAAAAATGTTTTTGCTTCACGTTCTATTAGGTCAAGTGTTTTTTGAGAAGGCTCAATATTAATAGCAACATGGCCAAGCTTTACAGCTTTTCTTGGCTCTGTACGTTCAGTTGCACGAACAATATGCCATCCAAAATCAGATTCTAAAACGGCAAATTCTTCACTAGAATCAAAAATGAATCCGTTGAAATTGTCAAATAAGCTTCCGTATTTCAACTTGCCTAAATCGCCTTCCTTATCTTTAGTTTGCTGATCAGCAGAAAATTCTGAAACTAATTCAGCAAATCTATTCTTATCAGCCTTAATTACATTGACTAAAGAATCTGCTAATTGTTTAGCTTCTTCATTACTTCTTGTTTGTTGTGGGTCAACTTGAGAGCCTTCAAAAGAGATTAAAAGATGATTAACTTGAGCTGAATCTACTAAAGTTTTAGCTTCCATCATTTTACTTGCTCTCCACGTATTTTTAAATTTGTAAGGGCCGTAAACCTCACTTTCTTCGAGGTTGAACAGCTGCTCTTTAACATCTTGGTCTAAATCGTATTCAAACTGAAATGCGTCTTTAAATTCTTCATCAGAATTTAGACTAATAAAAGCTTCAGCATCATCGGTTGTTTTAAACTCTTGAATTAAATCTTCTAAATCTTCTTTGATTTTAGTTTCATCTTCAGCAGAAGCTTCTTCTTTAAAGAACACATATTGAATGTCTGTTGTGGCTTTCTGCTTGTAGTTTTCTGAATTGTCTTCGATGTATTTTTTAATATCAGACTTACTTACTTCAACTTCACCACCGCTAGAATAAGGTATTTTTACAAACTGAAAAGTCAAATTATCATTTTCTTGTTTGTACAATTGGCGCGCTTCAAAGTTAGTAGTAGTCATTCCCGCCTTTACCAAGTTGTAGTACATGTCGGTAAGTACAGCTACTTCAATGTTTCTTTCAAATTCTTTCCAGCCTTCGTATTCTCTTGGGCTTGTTGCTTTTAAGTTCGAAACATAGGCTCGCATTCTTCGCTCGCTAAAGTTACCTTCATCATCAGAAAATTCTGGTGAACCTGCCAATTGCTCAGACATATAATCAATAATAAGTGCTGGTGTAGCCTCAAGGCCAAGCGCGTCAAACTCTTGACGTAATAATTTTCGGTTAACTTCTGCATCCCAAACTTGGTTTACTGCTTGCATAGATGAAATTCTCCCTTGCATTTGTTGGTTGTAATTCTCCACCATTCTAGCAAAGGCTTCTCTTCCAATTTCGTCTCCATTTACGCTACCCACGTAGTTTGCCACTTTATCTTCTCCGAAATCTCCTTGTTGAATAACGTCTGCCAAAACAAAAGAAAATAATGCTAAAGCAATAATGATAATCAAGAAAACTGTTCTTTCTCTAATTTTACTTAGTATAGCCATTTTAATAGTTCATTTTAATATAGTGGGCGAAAATAAGATAAATCATTTATTTGATGAAACTTTCTGCTAAAATTAATCTACACATGCTAAAAAAGATAGTTTAATAGAAAAACTGAAGCGGTAAATTACCTGATAAACGAAATGTTTAAAATTTTAACACTTAAAGCTTATGTATATCGTTTTTTTTTAGGTTTGTGTAATTAACCATAAAACCAAACTAATAAACAGGCAGTATATTAACCCAAAAAAGAGAATGCTCCTACGGTTTATTAATCTTTAAAAGTCAAAATTTAATAATACCGATAGAGATTTTAAGGAGTTTTTAATAAAATGACATTAAAATCATTTTCGGTATAGAAGCACTCACCGTAATTTAGACATGAAAAACATATCCAAACAACCACAATTGCGAAGATAAGTTTTTTATGAGACGTGAACGTACATTTAAGGTATAAATTTACTTTAAAACGATGGCGACCCCTTATGTCGTAAAACTGAGAAAAAACTTATTTTTAGCTTTTTCAGTTATATTTATAGTGTCATGTAATAATGATTTAGAAGAGTCTCAAACAATTATTGAAAAAAACAGTAACTAATGAAGCAAAAAATAACTTATATATTTCTCATATGTACATTGCTAAGCTGCACAAGTCTTGCAAAATTTATCAACGGAGAAAAAAAAATGAAAACAGAAACCCATCAATCCATTGTGAATTTTGCTAATGAGCAGCACTTAATGATTGATTTTGAAAAAAATCTATACCTAAAGCAACCAAAAAAAAACCAGGCCTTAGCCCAATTAAGAAGCTACAATAATTTGGATAAAGTTTCTTTTATCAGATAAAACGGTTTTGACAAACTGAGAATAATCAAACTCAGTTTTTTTTTAAAAAAAACTACAACTTTTAACTTAGCACATATTTATTACCTCTCCCTAATCTTTTTTCTATCTTTGCCAACACCTGAAAAAAGTTACTTCTATGGAAAATAAAGTGCGTGTTAGATTTGCTCCAAGTCCCACAGGGCCTTTACATATTGGCGGTGTAAGAACGGCCTTATACAATTATTTATTTGCTAAAAAACACCAAGGCGATTTTATACTTCGTATTGAAGATACCGACCAAACTCGCTATGTAGAAAAAGCTGAAGATTACATTATTGAAAGTTTAAACTGGTGCGGAATACCTTATGACGAAGGCCCAGCTAAACCCGGAAACTTTGGTCCATACAAACAAAGTGAACGCAAAGAAATCTATCAAAAATACATTCAAGTGTTATTAGATAAAGGCCACGCTTATTACGCCTTTGATACCCCAAGCGAATTGCATGATTTGCGTCAAAAAGCAGAACAAAAAGGCGAAAAATTTAGCTATGGTCCTACCAATAGAAACGAATTAAACAATTCGCTTCACTTTTCTGAAAACGAAGTGAAAAAACGTATTCAGGCCCAGGATTATGTGGTTCGTTTTAAAACTCCAGTGAATAAAACCATGAATATCAAAGATGAAGTGCGTGGTTATATTGAAGTGCAAACCGACAACCTAGATGATAAAATTCTTTTTAAAAGTGATGGCATGCCCACCTATCATTTAGCCAATATTGTAGATGACCATTTAATGGAAATTTCGCATGTTATTCGTGGCGAAGAATGGTTACCATCCTTACCGCTTCACGTTCTTCTATACGAAGCTTTTGGTTGGGAAGCACCTAGTTTTGCGCATTTACCTTTAATCTTAAAACCTAATGGAAAAGGAAAACTAAGCAAACGCGATGGCGACAAAGACGGATTTCCCGTTTTTCCACTTCAGTGGAAAGACCCTAAAACAGGAAGTTTATCTAGTGGTTACCGAGAAGAACATTACCTGCCAGAAACCTTGGTTAATGTGTTGGCTTTTTTAGGATGGAACCCCGGAACAGAGCAAGAATTATTTAGCCTAAAAGAATTAATTCAGGCATTCGATTTAAAGAAAGTAAATAAAGCGGGAGCAAAATTTGATCCCAAAAAAACACTTTGGTTTCAACAACAATACCTTCAAAAAGCACCTATTGAATATTTGCTAGAAGAGTTTTTAAACGAATTAGAATCAATGGATATCCATCCTTCACAAGCTTATGTAGAAGAGGTCATCCAGACCGTAAAAGAACGCGCTGCGTTTGCATCTGATTTATGGGAGTTAAGTAGCTTTTATTTTGAAGCACCTAAAGATTTTGCCCAAAAAGCTTCAAAAAAAGTCTGGAAAGAAGATACAGAAGTAGTCATGAAAAAACTAATTGAAGTAATTTCTGAAGTTGATGACTTCTCAGAAGAAAACCTGAAGGAAGAAGTGAAGCCATGGATAGCCGACTCAGGTTATGGTTTTGGAAAAGTGATGCAACCTTTGCGACTTTCATTAGTGGGTGATATGAAAGGCCCAGATGTTTTCCATATTCTTGCTTGTATCGGGAAAAACGAAGCCGTAAAACGAATTAATTTCGCCATTAAATCGCTTGGTCTTGCTTAATTAACTCTTCCGCTTTTATGATTTCAGCTGAAAAAATAAGCATCACCATAAAGGGCGAACAATTAGATTTAGATGCCTCTGGAGCAGTATATTGGGAAGCACAAAAAGCATTGCTTATAGCTGATGTTCACTTAGGGAAAATTGAACACTTCAGAAAAAATGGAAGCCCTCTGCCTGCTATTTTAGGTAAAAAAAATTACGTACAGTTAGATCGAGTAATTGAGAAATACTTGCCTTCAAAAGTCTATTTTTTAGGCGATTTATTTCATTCGGAGCTCAATTCTGAATGGATGCGGTTTGAAAACTGGGTAAAAAGACAAAGCACGGAGTTAGTTTTAATTAAAGGCAATCACGATATTATACACGCCCAAGCTTTTGAAAAATTAGGAATTCAATTATTCAATGAATTAAAAATTAATCCTTTTTTACTCAACCACGAACCTACAGAAAATAAAGCATTTGTTATTTGTGGCCATGTGCATCCGGGTTTTCGTTTACGTGGAAAAGGCAAACAATACCTTCAATTACCTTGCTTTTATCAACAAAAAAATCAACTGATTTTACCTGCTTTTGGCGCTTTTACAGGACATCATTATATACAACCTGAAGAAGGAGAACAAGTTTATTTAGTAGCGCAAAATAAGCTATTTAGCCTTGAAGGTTAGTTATGTTTTTTAATTAACGAAATCAAACAAATTCAAGTTGGAGAATAATTCAGTATAAGAACCCAAAAAGCCAAAGTGGGATTTTATTTCCAAATCCCGTTTCAATAAAATCTGAAGCGATATAGGAGTGCGCTGACATTCCAATTTGTTGATAGGTTTTGTTTTTACCTCCTATTTCAAAAAGATAGTTTTTATTAACTACAAAATCTCCTTTTTTTGGATAGCAAACATTTGCCATAAAACTAACTTGGTTAAAGAAGAAAGTTTCTCTTTCATTACCAATATTGGTTTCTCCAAAACTTAATGCGTGCTTATAATTGGTGTTGTTCAAAAAGATTTTATCTGGTTTTTCCAATTGTTTGTTCCCGATTGCATTAGCATGAAGTAGTGCTATTAACTGCGCTTGTTCCAATAAATACAAATATTTCAATAAAGTTCTATGATCGGTTACGCCTATCAGTTCAGCTAAATTCTTCATATTTGGCACATACGGAACGGTAGTGCTTATGGCACCGAGCAATCGTTTTAATTGTTCTTTAGCTTTTATAGAGATAGGAGCTAAGTAAGGTAAATCTACATCTATAATTAAGTTGACCATATTTCTTAGTTGTCGAAAATAAACCTCTTCATTTTTTTTAAAAAATGGAAAAAAACCAGTTTTGAGGTAAGATTTATAATAAGCTAAAGGTTTAAATTGCTCAATAAATTCAAGAGCGATTTTCTCATGACCTGTGAGTATTTCTTCTAAAGTTAAAACAGGAAATTGAATTTGGTGCTGAAATTCTAAATACTCCCTAAACGACAAACCATTCATTAAATAACTTGCCTTTCTTCTGCTTAAATCGCCTTTCCCTTCATATAAATGAAGGATAGATGACCCTGAATATACAATCTGAAGTTTAGGAAACGCATCAAAAATATTTTTAATTTCCAATGACCAATCAGAGTTTTTGTTTTTAGAAGGGTAACGATGTACTTCGTCTAAAAAAATATGTGTACCACCAAATTTTGTAAATTCATCAATAAAATCAAATAAACTGTTGGTGAAGAAAAAGGGAAGGTCAAGCGATGCATATATCACATGTTTACCTGCATCTTTCAATTCTTTGCTTTTCTGAAGCAAAAGCGTGGTTTTTCCAACGCCTCGACTTCCTCGTATTTCAATGAGTCTTTGTGACCAATCTATACGCTCAATCAAAGAACGTTTAAAACCAAAATCAACACCATCCATTAACCGATTACTAATTTCTACTATAGCATCCATAATTCAATATATAATAATATGTTGTAATAGATTACAATATTAAAACAAAAAAACTGTAACTTATTACAATTTTAAAATAAATTAATTGTAGTCAATTACATTTACAAGGAATCTATATTGTAATAGATTACAGTTTTTGAAAAATTCTTCATCAAATTAAGAGGTATAAACTCAAATACACAATTTTACTATGGAATTAAAAATAAATCTCACTTAACCAATTAAAAACCAAACTATAAAAAAAATCCTTATCTTTGCTTTTAATGAAATTTTGTTTTCAACATATAACCAGCTTGCTTTTAGCACTTTTAGTTTTGGTATCTACCCAAAGTTATAGTGTGAATTCGCATTATTGCAGCAATATTTTGGTCGATAAAGCCATTATGAAGCCCGCTAAAAAATGTGAAATGCATGGCGAGAAAACTCATTCTGAGCAAAAGCATGAACATAAAAAAGACGAATGTTGCGATGATGAGGTTGAACTAATTAAAGGCCAAGACCAACTAAAAATTCAATCTTCAGACTTCGAATTACCTCTCCCCATTTTTGTTGAAGCTTTTGTGTTTACATTTTTCTCAACAACTTATTTTGAAACAGAAGTAAACACCACTATTTACGAAGATCCGCCGCCTTTACTGCAAAGGGATTTTCAAACTTTGTACCAAGTCTTCTTGATTTGATATTAAAACTTTTTTGTTTGCCTGCCTGTTCAGTCAGACAGGCTCGAGTGGTTTCAATTCGTTTTTTTAAAAACAAATTGAAATTGTATCGAGAGCTCACTGCGTAATGGTTCTCGATACATTTTTAAACTGCTTTTTCATCAAAGCAATTTAAAACCACTCGAACTGACAGTACCTGAACTACATTTAGTACTCAAAAAAAGGTTTTTTAATTTCAAATTTTTATGCTTAATAAAATCATTCAATTTTTTCTGAACCAACGATTGGTATCGTTTATCCTTTTGGCAGCCATTGTCATCGGTGGTTTAATGGTGTCGCCTTTTCAATGGGCAGATTCGTTTTTGCCTAAAAACCCCATTCCTGTTGATGCCATTCCTAATACGGGAGCCAATCAACAAATTGTATTTACCGAATGGCCTGGTCGCTCTCCTCAGGATATCGACGACCAAATCACCTATCCGCTTACCACGTATTTACTGGGATTGCCTGGCGTAGAATCCGTCCGAAGCAATTCTATGTTTGGGTTTTCTAGTATTTATATCATTTTTGAGGACGATGTCGAATTTTATTGGTCGCGTTCGCGTATTTTGGAAAAGCTGAGTTCCATTCCACAGGGTCTTTTACCTGCAGAAGCCAAACCCACCCTTGGACCAGATGCGACAGCACTCGGTCAAGTCTTTTGGTACACGCTAGAACCTAGAGATAAAGATAACGAACCCACGGACGGTTGGAATCTGGATGAAATCCGAAGTGTGCAAGATTTTTATGTGAAATACGGCTTGAGTAGTGCTAAAGGTATTTCAGAAGTGGCTTCCATCGGTGGATTCGTCAAAGAATACCAAATCGATGTGAATCCCGATGCCTTAAAATCCTATGGCATTTCTTTGATGCAAGTCGCCAAAGCCGTGAAAGAAAGCAATCGGGATGTCGGCGCCAAAACCTTGGAAATTAATCAGGTGGAATACATTGTTCGGGGTTTAGGCTATATCGAAAATCTCGAAGATTTCGAATTAATCGTGGTCGATGAGTACCAAAATGTTCCGATTTATCTAAAAGATGTCGCCAAAATCAAAACGGGTCCGGCCCAGCGTCGCGGCATTCTTGACAAAGCTGGCGCCGATGTAGTCGGTGGCGTTGTCGTGGCTCGTGATGGTTTTAATCCGATGCAAGCCATCACTAACATCAAGGATAAAATTGAAGAAATTTCACCTGGATTGCCAAGCAAAACCCTAGCCGATGGCACCGAAAGTCAGCTGAAAATCGTACCCTTTTACGACCGCTCCGAACTGATTAACGAAACCATTGGAACACTCGAAGAAGCCATCAGCCTGCAATTGATTATCGCACTTTTGGTCGTGATTATCATAGTGTTCAACTTGCGTGCTTCGCTAGTGATTTCAGCGGTATTGCCTATTTCGGTATTGCTGGTGTTTATCGCGATGAAATTCTTTAATGTGCAGGCCAATATTGTGGCCTTATCGGGAATTGCTATTGCCATTGGGACGATGATAGATTTGGCAATTATCCTTTCTGAAAATGTGCTGAAAAAGCTAGAAGATTCACCCGATGATTCATTGGTTAAAAATATCTACCAAGGTTCAGCCGAAGTGAGTTCAGCAATTTTAACGGCGGTGTTAACCACCGTCATCAGTTTTGTGCCTGTGTTTGCCTTGGAAGCTGCCGAAGGAAAACTCTTTATTCCCTTAGCTTATACCAAAACCTTTGCACTAATTGCCGCCTTTTTGGTGACTGTTTTGGTGTTGCCCACCTTGATGTATGTGGCATTCAAAATTAAAATCAATAAAAGAAAAACGGCTTATTACCTGAATGCTTTTTTAGGAATTATAGGCGTTTGGACAATTTTTAATTCTTTTTGGCTAGGGCTATTTATTCTGATTTATGCGGTAAGTTATTTCGTTTCCTATCAAAATTTTGCTGAAAAGTACAAACTTAAAAACCTGCATTTTTATGTGTTAATCGCAGGTATTTTGGTGTTGCTATCAAAATTTTGGCTACCACTAGGTCCGCAACAATCCATGTTCTCAAATATTGTTTTTGTTGGGATTTTGGTAGGAGTCTTACTGACGTTTTATTTGTTACTGCAACGGTATTATGAACAGATTTTGACGTTCTTTTTAAAACACGTCAAAGCCTTTTTAGTACTTCCCATTTTTGCAATTTTTATCGGATTAATGATTTGGCTCGGCTTTTCAAGGGTGTTTCATTATCCGCAACAAGCTTCCAATGCGCTTGGTTTTGCGATTGAAGATACTGGATTTTGGAAACACATGGATGAGACTTTCCCGAGCATTGGAAAAGAATTTATGCCCAGCTTAGCTGAAGGTAGCTTCATCTTGATGCCGACCAGCATGACGCATTCGGGCATTGAGTTCAATAAAGACAAGCTTCAGCAGATGGATATTTTGGTGAAGCAAATCCCTGAAGTAAAAACGGTGGTGGGCAAACTAGGACGAGTAGAATCCGCCATCGACCCGGCGCCTATTTCCATGTTTGAAAATTTGATTACTTATAAACCAGAATTCATCTTGGATGAAAACGGCAAACGCCAGGCTTTCAAAACCAACGCTGAGGGGCTTTTTGAATTGAAAGGTTTAAAAGTTCAAAATAATCAAGTCGAAATCACCAACAATTCTGAAGATGTGCTATGGTTTGATAATGCTGAATTTGTTTTTCAGAATACATCGAATGAAGCCTATTCAGATGAAATTCAATCTGAGATATTATATGAAATTGAAAATGATTTCAAGCCGTTTTTAAGCGAAGATGAAGATGGTAATTACTTTAGAAACTGGCGAAAACATATTCAATCGCCAGATGATATTTGGAATGAAATTGCTAAAGTCACCAAAATTCCAGGCATTACTTCAGCGCCCAAATTACAACCCATTGAAACACGCCAAGTGATGTTGCAAACCGGCATGCGTGCGCCGATGGGCATCAAAGTATCCGGGCCAGATTTAGAAACCATTGAAAGTTTTGGGCAACAACTAGAAGGCATTTTAAAACAAACAGACAACATCAAAACCCAAGCGGTTTTCGCCGATCGAGTGGTGGCAAAACCTTATTTACATTTGAATCTGAATCGAAAAAATCTGGCTCGTTATGGGTTGAGTATCGATGAGGTGCAAAATTATATCTCGGTAGCCATTGGCGGTCAAAACCTGACTCAGACTGTAGAAGGTCGTGAGCGTTATAACGTGCGAGTGCGTTATCCACGAGAATTGCGAAATACGCCAGAAGCTATTGAAAATATGCTGATTTCCACCTCTTCAGGAACACAAATTCCTTTAGGAGAACTCGTGGATATTGAGTACGAACGCGGTCCGCAAATGATAAAACGCGAAGAAACATTTCTCAATTCTTACGTGCTTTTTGACCGTGCCGATGGCGTTGCCGAAGTCACCGCTGTGGAATCGGCAAGAGAGGCCATTCTTACTGAAATTGACAATGGAAATCTAAACGTCCCCAGTGGTGTAAGCTACCGTTTTGCAGGAAGTTTTGAAAATCAAGTGCGTTCGGAAAAGCGATTATCTATGATTATTCCTGTGGTAATGGTAGTTATATTCTTGATTTTGTATTTTCAATTTAAGTCGGTGCGCATCAGTTTGATGGTGTTTTCGTCGATTGCTTTGGCATTTAGTGGTGGATTTATCATGATTTGGTTTTACGGTCAGGATTGGTTTCTGAATTTCAGTTGGTTTGGTGAAAATCTGCGGGATATTTTTCAGTTGAAAACCATCAACTTGAGTGTGGCGGTTTGGGTAGGCTTCATTGCTTTATTCGGAATTGCTACTGATGATGCGGTCTTGATGGCCACCTATTTAAGGCAATCCTTCAAAAGAAATCCCACCCAAACCAAAAAAGAACTGCGTGAAGCGGTGATGGAAGGTGGCCTCAAAAGAATTCGCCCAGCAGTCATGACTTCCGTAACTACCGTCATCGCCCTTTTACCGGTATTGTCTTCCACAGGAAAAGGCTCGGATATTATGGTACCGATGGCGATTCCAGCCTTTGGCGGGATGTTGATGGCAAGTTTGACCTATTTTTTACTGCCGATTTTGTTCTATCTGGTTTACAGTAGAGTGTTGAAAAACACTTCAGAAATCGAACTCAAATAAATTAATAAACAAAAAATTTATGTTTAAAATTCAATATATACAACCAGTTAGCTTTTCAACGCCACTTCTGTTGATTGGTGTTTTGTTATGTTTTGGTTTTCAGCTGAAGGCACAAAGCTTAGAAGAGCTGAAAACCATCTCCGCTGAAAACAATTTGGAATTGAAAGCACAATTCAAGGCCTTTGAAGCGAAGTTAGAAAGCGTTACTCAAGCCAAAGCTTGGCAAGACCCTAATTTGAGTTTCGGCTATTTTATCAGTCCAATTGAAACGCGAGTAGGACCACAAATCGCCAGATTTTCGCTCACGCAAATGCTGCCTTGGTTTGGCACCTACAAAGCCAAAGGCAATATCGCTGCCTACCGAGCAGAAGCTGAATTTGAAAAATTTCAAGATCAAAAATTGAAGTTGTTTCTGAAGGTGGCAGAAAAATATTACGACCTTTCTGCTTTAAGGCACATCGCCGAATTGGAAGCCGAACAGCTTCAAATTTTAAAAGATTTAAAAGCCATTGTGGAGTCCAATTACGAAAACAACAAAGCAAATTTGGTAGATGTTTTGAGAGTTGAGCTTCAAATTGATAAACAAAGCAATGTGCTTCAAGTCTTGAAAGACCAAGACCAAGCTTTAGTCACTCAACTCAACCAATTGACGAATCGACCTTTGAAAACTCCCGTTCTCATTTCAAATCCAAAACAAATTTTGGAGCAAAAAGACATACTTGAAACAGATTCTATTTCCAAAAATCACCCACGACTGGAAGTTATTCGGAATTTACAGGCATCCAACAAAGCGGAACGTCTGTTAGCCAAAAAACAAGCTTTACCACAATTTGGTGTGGGCTTGGATTACGCCATCATTCAAGATCGAAATGTGATGGCGGCAGATGCGGGTCAGGATGCGATTATGCCAATGCTTTCGGTGAGTTTGCCCATTTTTGGAAAGAAAAATAAGTCCAGAAAAAAACAAGCTTCCCTTCAAGGTGAATCCCTTGACCTTCAACTGGAAAATGAAGAAACACAAATAGCTACAGAAATTCAAGTTGCACAATACCAACGCGACGAAATCTATAGTCTTTTGGATTTATATGAGCAACAACTTTTGCGTTTGGAAGATATGTTACAACTGTCAGAAACCGCATTAGCCAACGCCTCCATGGAAATTGAAGAAGTATTGCGACTACATGAAGAGCGTTTGCTTTACGAAAAGCAAAAAGCTAAAACGCTAGCGAAACTTCAAAAAACAAATGAAACTTTAATTTATCTCACCTCAAATTCAGAATTATGAAAAATAATTTAAAAACATACATTATTGCAGGGCTAATTTTAGTCTTGGGGGTCTTTCTGGGTGCTACTTTATTTTCTTCAGAAGACAAAACAGAAGCACACGACCATTCACAAGAGCAGGCAGAGGAGACAGTTTGGACCTGTTCTATGCATCCGCAAATTCGTAAAAATGAACCTGGCGATTGCCCTATTTGTGGCATGGATTTGATTCCTGCTAACAAGATGGAAGATGATGTCGATCCCGATGCCATCAAAATGAGTAAAACAGCTCGCAAATTGGCTCAAGTGGAAACTACGACCGTTGGAGAAGAAGCATCAAAATCAAGTATGAATTTCTCCGGACGCTTAGAAGTTAATCAGGATAATACGTCTTCTATTTCTGCTAATTTCAAGGCGCGAATTGAACGTTTGTATATCAACGAAGAAGGTGAAGAAGTGCAAAAAGGACAAGTCATTGCCGAATTGTATGCGCCAGAAATTCAGGTTTTAAAAGACGAATTGGCCTTAGCCACTCGACAGGAAAATGATGTTCTTCTGAAAAGCATCACTAAGAAAATACAAAACTATGAGCTTTCTGTTAGCGACATTCAATCCTTAAAAAATGCAAGATTGAAATTAAGATCTCCTAAAAATGGAGTGATTTCAAGTCTGAATGTGAAGCAAGGCGATAATGTAAAAGCCGATCAAAATTTGATGCGCATTGCCGATTTATCAACACTATGGGCAATTTTAGATATCTATGAAAGCGATTTGAATAGAATTAATGAAGGCGATGAACTTAGAGTTTCTATTCCTAATGAAGAAAATGTGACAGGCAAAGTGACTTTTGTGTCGCCTGTTTTGGATGCGAATTCTAGGTCGGCTAAAGCACGCGTGGTGATTCAGAACCCAAAACGAAACCTGAAGCCAGGGGTGTTTATAACGGCTGAGCTGATGAATACAGAATCAGAATTAACTGAAAACCAAGTTTTAATGCTACCAAAATCGGCTGTACTTTGGACGGGCAAACGTTCGGTGGTGTATCAGCAATTGGAAAATGAAAACGGTCTGTATTTCAAAATGTTAGAAGTGAAAACAGGAGGCACTTCATCAGATTTTGTTGAAATTCTTTCAGGTTTAGAAGCAGGTGATGAAGTGGTAACCCGCGGTGCTTTCAGCATAGATTCTGAAGCACAACTTTCTGATAAGCCGAGTATGATGAATCCGAAAGGAGAGGAAACATCATCAAGTCATCAGCATAAACATGGAGAGATGAACGCTTCAACTGAAACTGAAAATAACTTTGATGAAATAGCTTGGGATGAAATTCAGTTAAACCATAAGGATTTAAAAGAAATTCTTCAATTTTATCTTCAGTTAAAAGAAGCTTTAGCCAATGATGATCAAAGTGAAGCCATTTCGATTGCGCAAAATTTTCAGCGGGAATTAAAATCCATGCCTATTGAAGAGGTCCAAGCCAAAAAAGCAATTCAAAACTTGGTGAATGAAGTGTCGAACTCCAAAAAAATGGAAGATGCACGTCAATATTTTCAGTATTTATCGGATGTCCTTATCGCTTTAGCGGAACAAGAAAATCCATTAAACGAAACTTTATATGTTCAGTTTTGCCCGATGGCAGATAACGACCAAGGCGCTTTTTGGTTAAGTACCGAAGAAGAAATTAAAAACCCTTACTATGGGAGCATGATGCTAAAATGTGGAAGTGTAGAGCAGGAGTTGAAATAGAAAGTTATTAGCGGTACAAAATTGATAATGATGCATTCAACTTGCTAAAGGTGATAAGATTTTGTACTACGACATCTAAACTTTAAATTTTAATTATAGAATATTCATTAAAATCTATGTTATTTTGCATCTAAATAAATAAAAACTATGAAAGGTGTTTTATTAGTTAATCTTGGTTCGCCAAAAAGTACAAACCCTAAGGACGTGAAGACTTACTTAGGTGAGTTTTTGATGGACGAGCGGGTAATTGATTTGCCGTACATTCTAAGGGCTATTTTGGTAAAAGGTATTGTTTTGAACACTCGCCCTAAGAAATCTGCTGAGGCTTATGCTAAAATTTGGTGGGATGAGGGCTCGCCACTGATTGTACTTTCTGAACGTTTACAAGAAAAAATTGATGAATTTACTAGTGTACCCATTGCTTTAGCTATGCGTTATGGAGAGCCTTCTATTCATAATGGAATGAAAGAATTACACGACAAAGGTGTGGATGATGTACTTTTAGTGCCTTTGTATCCGCAATTTGCTATGGCAACAACGGAAACCATTGTTGTGTTGGCGGAGCAACTCAGAAATGAGCATTTCCCGCAAATGAATTTGACCGTCCTGCCTCCTTTTTATAACCACCCCGATTATGTAACGGTACTTGCTAGAAGTATTATTGAAAAAATTGAAAATACAGATTACGAACATCTGTTATTTTCATACCACGGAGTGCCAGAACGACATATAAGAAAGAGTGACATTACCAAAAGTCATTGTAAGATTGATGGAAGTTGTTGTCAAACCCCTTCTAAAGCACATCAATTTTGTTACCGCCATCAGTGTTTTGAAACAACGCGTTTAGTGGCTGAGAAACTAAATTTGAAAGAAGGTACTTACAGTACAAGTTTTCAATCTAGGTTAGGCTTTGACCCATGGTTGAAACCTTACACCGATAGGACTATTGAAAAATTAGCGCAGAATGGAATTAAAAAAATGGCTATTGCAACACCTGCTTTTGTCTCAGATTGTTTAGAAACACTGGAAGAAATTGCCATGGAAGGTGAAGAGATTTTTGAAGAAAATGGCGGTGAGGAGTTTACTTTTATTCCTTGCCTGAATGACCGAGAAGATTGGGTTAAAACAATGAGTAGGTGGATTGACGAGTGGGCGCACAAAGAAACAACTGAAACAATCGTATAAAATACGTGCTCTTGCTAAGTAAGTTGATTGCCAATTATCTAAACAATAGATTTTAGGATATTCATTTGTTATTTTAAGTTGATTTAGTGCACTTCTTTTAAAACCTAAATGCGAATAATAATTTTATTCTAAACCTTTACAATTAGTAATTTTTTGAAATAACATGAGGAAAGGAAACTCAGACGAGCTTGGGAAATTACCTATAAGCAAATTGATTATCAAGCAGTCTGTACCTGCCTCCATTGGTATTTTGGTCATGTCTATCAATATTTTGGTGGACACTATTTTTGTTGGAAATTGGATTGGACCTGATGCTATTGCTGCTATTAACGTAGTTTTACCCGTTTCTTTTTTTATTGCAGCTTTAGGTATGGCTATTGGTATTGGCGGAGCTTCCATAATTTCTAGAGCATTGGGGGCTTCTAACAATAAAAAAGCCTTAACTACTTTTGGTAACCAAATAAGTATTACCTTGTTGTTAACCTTAAGTATGATTACGCTTGGTCTTGTTTTTATAGATCAACTTATTCCTGCTTTTGGAGGTAAAGGAGCCATTTACGAACCGGCTAAAATCTACTACCGTATTGTTTTGTATGGCGTGCCTATTTTAGGCTTAGCGATGATGGGAAACGCCGTAATTAGAGCGGAAGGAAAACCTAATTTTGCCATGATTGCCATGATTATTCCTTCGGTAGGTAATTTGATTTTGGATGTAATTTTAATTAAAGGTTTTGACCTTGGGATGCAAGGAGCGGCATGGGCTTCTACAGGTTCATATGTATTATGTTTAATTTGGGTGGTCTATTTTTTTCTCTCTAAACATTCTGAATTAAAAATAAACTTTTCTCATTTTAAGCTTCAATTTGATGTGTTAAGAGAAATTTCTTCCCTCGGAATGGTTACCTTAGCCCGGCAAGCTGTAGTTAGCATTACCTATTTGTTACTGAATAATATTTTGTTTGAATTAGAAGGAGAGTCGGCCGTAACTACTTACGCAATTATAGCTAGAATGCTCATGTTTGCCTTGTTTCCAGTGCTCGGTGTAACCCAAGGGTTTTTGCCTATTGCCGGATACAATTACGGTGCCGAAAATTACAAACGGGTTAGGGAAACAATTAATAAAGCTATTTTATATGCTTCCATTGTGGCCGTTTTTGTCTTTGGAATAATCATGATTTTTCCGCAAGAAATCGTTTCAGTTTTTACGCAAGACGAAAAAATTCTTGAACGCACCCCTTCAGCTATGCGTTGGGTGTTTGCAGCCATACCAATCATTGCCTTGCAATTAATAGGTTCTGCCTACTTTCAAGCCATAGGAAAAGCTACACCAGCTTTGTTACTAACACTTACCAGGCAAGGCTTTTTCTTTATTCCGCTAATTTTAATTTTACCGCCCTATTTTGGCGTGATTGGGGTATGGATTTCTTTCCCATTATCTGACGTTATTTCAACAGTAGTTACCGGCTACTTTTTGAATCGTGAAGTGAAAGCCACATTGATTGAAAAGCAATCAAACTAAATTTTTCAGTAAATGCTTAAATTGATATAAGATTAGGTATTCCTGTAAAAATGATTAGTTTTGCAATAATTGCCCTAAAATAAAGTTTAGTAATAAAACAAGTTAAAAAAATTCATTTGTAAGAATGTTAAAAAGAATCCTCTCCATTATTCTCTTTATGGTGTTGCTAACTTCCTGCCAAGAAGGTGCAAGTAAAAAAAACACTAACAAAAGCATAGCGAAAGATAGTTTAGTTACAAAAGCAACTGAAAAGCCTAAAGACTTAAAGTTTGGATTGAACTTAGAAGATTATGAAGTTCATTTTGACACGGTAAGAAGAGGCGATTTTTTTGGCGGTATCCTTGACCAACACAAGGTAAATCCGCAGATGGTATATACTATTACACAGCAAATTCCAGATACGGTTTTTAATTCAAGGAAAATTAATGTGGGCAAACCTTATTTAATATTAAAGGATAAAGACTCTTTAAGAACCTTGGGAATGATTTACGAGAACTCTAAAGTTGAAGCCACTAAACTTTTTTTTGATGATTCTATTTATGTTGAAAAACACATTAAACCAATTGTTGAAAAGAAAAAAATAGCATCGGGGGTAATTACCAGTTCACTTTCTCAAGCCATTGATGACGCAGGTATCAATTACCGTGTTACAAGTAAGTTTGCCGATATTTATCAATGGAGCGTTGATTTCTTTAAGTTACAAAAGGGAGATCAGTTTAAGATTATTTATAATGAACGTTTTATTGATGATACAGTTTCTATAGGCGTAGGTGAAATTGATGCGGCCATTTTAAAGCATAAAGACAGAGAATTTTATGCCTTTAATTTTTTGGTGGATAGCACAACAGGACGTTACGATTACTTTGACGAAAAAGCCAAAACTCTGCGCAGCTTTTTCTTGAAAGCACCTATACAATACAGTAGAATTTCTTCGCGTTACACCCGGAAGCGATTTCATCCTGTTCAAAAACGTTGGAAGGCACATTTAGGAACCGACTACGCCGCTCCAACAGGAACGCCCATTTGGGCAACTGCCGATGGTGTAGTTACTAAATCAGGATATACTAGGGGAAATGGTAATTATGTAAAGCTAAAACACACCAACAAATACAGTACACAATACTTGCACATGTCTAAACGGGCAGTAAAAGTAGGAGAGTACGTTAAACAAGGAGAATTAATTGGTTATGTTGGAGCAACAGGTTTAGCAACTGGCCCTCATGTTTGTTATCGATTTTGGGTAAATGGGAAGCAAGTTGATCCCTACAAACAAGATTTACCCGATGCAGAACCCATGGAAGAAGAAATGAAACCTAGCTATTTTGAATTTATACAACCTATTAAAGAAGAACTAGACAGCCTAGAATATATTGAAGTGGATGTGGAGGCTTAACTAAAAATAGATACTTTAACAAGCTATTAGTTTTAAAAATTTGTTTACTAACTTATTTATTTAGTAGTTTTGATACTTGCCTTAAAAAATCTAATAATCAAGAATTTAGTATGAGGAATAATATTATGATTTTGATGATAACTGTGCTACTAGCAGTTACATCCTGTAGTTTTACCACCAAGAAGTTTGATGCCGATTCCGATAAAGATCGGGTATTAATTGAATTAATGATGTACGTTTTAGAGCGTGGTCATTTTGATTTAAGAGAAGTTGATGATGAATTTTCTGAACAGGTTTTTGAAGACTTCATTCAAGCTCTAGACCCCTTAAAACGTCACTTCTTGCAAGAAGATATTGATGATTTTGAAGAATATCGTTTTCTAATTGATGACCAAATTAAAAATCAAGAATTCGATTTTTTTGATTTGGCTTATAATCGACTTCAAATGCGAATTAAAGATGCTAAAGCGATATACCCGAAGCTATTAGATACCTCTTTTAACTTTGAAGAAGATGAAGAAATTGATACCGATTATGAAAAATTACCCTATGCTGAAACCAAAGCCGAACTTCAAGATCGTTGGAAAAAGCAATTAAAGTTCTCTGCTTTAGGAACTTATTATGATATGCTTGATACACAAAACAAAAAACTTGAAAAGTTGAGTGAAAAAAATCAGGATGAGGAAACAGACACAGCGGATGAAATAGAAGTTGAAGAAGATTTTAAGCCTCAAAGTCTTGAAGAGCTAGAAAGAGAAGCAAGAACAACTACCCGAGAATCTATTGAAACTTATTTTGAAAACACCAATGATATTGAGCGTGAAGATTGGTTTGGTTTGTATATTAATTCTGTTGCTTCTCAGTTTGATCCGCACACCAATTACTTTGCACCGCAGGACAAAGATCGATTTGATGTTTCTATGTCTGGAAAATTAGAGGGAATTGGCGCAAGATTAAGAAAAGAAAGAGACCAAGTTAAAATTGATGAAGTGATTTCTGGAGGGCCAGCCTGGAAAGATGGCCAATTAGAAACAGGCGATTTAATTCAGCGTGTACGTCAAGAAGATGAGGCAGAATCAGTGAGTATTATAGGTATGCGTTTAGATGATGCCGTTGATTTAATCAAAGGTAAAAAAGGAACAAAAGTAATTTTAACCGTTAAAAAAGTAGATGGCAGTATTGAAGAAATTGAATTGGTTAGGGATATTGTTGAAATTGATGAAACTTATGCAAAAACTAGCTTAGTTGAAAAAGAACAAGTAAAATACGGAGTAATTAACTTACCTAAGTTTTATTTTGATATGCAAGACTACAACCAAAGAAATGCAGCTTCAGATATGAAAAAAGAAGTTTTGCGACTTATTGACGAAGGAGCTGAAGGTTTGGTTATTGATCTAAGAAATAATGGAGGAGGCTCTTTATCTACTGTAGTTGATATTGCTGGCTTGTTTATAGAGAGCGGGCCTGTTGTTCAAGTAAAGTCTTCCGACGGAGATAAAGACGTATTGAAAGATAAGGATTCTAAAATTGTATGGGATGGTCCGCTAGTTATTATGGTTAACGAAATTTCAGCCTCAGCTTCTGAAATTTTAGCGGCTGCTATGCAAGACTATGAACGTGCAATTATTATGGGCAGCGAACAAACTTACGGAAAAGGTACAGTTCAAAATTTAGTTGACCTCAACCGCTGGATGAAAGGAAGTAAGTTTGGAGATATGGGCGCTTTAAAATTAACCACCCAAAAATTCTACCGCGTAAATGGAGGTTCAACTCAATTAAAAGGAGTATCTAGCGATATTGTAATGCCCGATCGTTACATGTATATTGATTTAGGTGAACGGGATTATGATAATCCTTTAGCTTGGGATAAAATTACTCCTGCTAAATTCGAAAAATGGAAAGGCTATAAAAATATTGAATCGGTGATTCAAGCATCTAAAGAACGTATTGCTTCTAATGAGCAGCTTTCATTGATTGAAGAAAATGCTAAATGGGTTGAACTTCAACGAGAGCGAAACGTATTTCCTCTGCATATTGATTTATATGCCGCCCACAATCAAAAAATTGAGGAAAAAGCCAAAAAGTTCAAAAAAATTAACGACTATGAAACCAAGTTAGAGTACATCTCTTTGCCATATGAACTTGAAGCTATTGAAAAAGATTCTAGTTTAGGCGAAAAGCGAGAGCGATGGCACAAAAACTTGAAAAAAGATGTTTATGTTGAAGAAGCTATTAACGTCTTAGAAGATTTAAGAAAACAAACCGTAGGAAGTAAATTAGTTAAAGCAAATTAACTATTTTAGCCATCAGGCAAGATAGCTAATGAGTAAACAATTAACATCAAAAAATAAAGCGCTTCAAAAGTTTAAAAAAAACTTTTGGGGCGTTTCTTGTTTGGCTTTTATACTTCTTGTTGCATTGGCTGGTATAACAGCTTATTTGTGGATTCCAGACAACTCAAATAACGCCAATCAAATGGCCTTGAATATCCAATTGAAATCGCCTGGTTTTCAAACTAAAGTCATTGAATTACCCAACCAAAAACAGGCAAATACCTTGGGAACTTTTTTTTTAGGACATGAACATCCCAATGAAATAATACCCATAACCACATACCGATTTACCAAAGATACGTTGCATTATGTACCTTATAATGCAGAAGGAAAAACCGATTTATTAGAAAAAGTAATTCCGTTATCGACTTTTCAGCAATCAAAAAAAGCTGAGATAGAAAATACTAGTATTTACTCTAAAATGTATATTTTAGGTACCGACCGCTACGGAAGAGATTTATTAAGTCGCTTAATTTTAGGTATAAGGATTTCACTTTCTATAGGCTTTGTAGCGGTATTTATTTCATTAATCATAGGAATAACATTGGGAGCAATTGGCGGTTATTTTGGAGGAAAGACAGACACTTTTATTATGTGGCTCATTAATGTGACCTGGTCTATCCCTACATTACTTTTAGTGATTGCTATTACTTTAGCTTTAGGCAAAGGCTTTTATCAAGTTTTTATTGCCGTAGGCTTAACCATGTGGGTTGAGGTAGCTAGAATAGTTCGTGGTCAAGTTATTTCAGTCAAAGAAATGCAATACATTACTGCAGCTAGAGCTTTAGGTTTTAAAGATGCTAGAATAATTTTCAAACATATTTTACCTAACATTTTAGCCCCTGTAATTGTGATTTCAGCAGCTAATTTTGCTGCTGCAATTTTAGTAGAAAGCGGTTTAAGTTTTCTAGGCATTGGCGCACAGCCACCCACACCAAGTTGGGGCGGCATGATTAAAGATCATTACGCTTATATTAGTTTAGGAAAACCTTACCTGGCTATTATTCCAGGTTTGGCTATTATGCTTTCGGTCATGTCGTTTATGTTAATTGGTAATGCACTAAGAGACGCCTTGGATGTGAAAACTTAAGTTAGAAATTTTGAGTTTTATGCAATTGATGGTGATAGGGTTAACATTCCACCGAAAAACAAGCAAAAATCCCTTTTTTTTTAGTAAAATTGATGATTGAT
This sequence comes from Psychroflexus maritimus, assembly GCF_011089875.1. Taxonomy (GTDB): domain Bacteria; phylum Bacteroidota; class Bacteroidia; order Flavobacteriales; family Flavobacteriaceae; genus Psychroflexus; species Psychroflexus maritimus. The sequence goes on from NZ_JAANAS010000083.1 coordinate 66,904, forward strand.
TCTGAATCAAGGAAAACCTTAATTCAGTTTATTTAATAAAAAGCAAAATCTTTTTAAACTATTTTCAAAAATTGTTTAGAAAAGTGAATTTAATTATATAATCAATTGATAATTTTACATAATCATGCCTAAAATTAGTACTTTAATCGCCTTCCTTTTTTTGGTTACTACAGCTGCTCAAGCCCAAGAAAAAAAAATTAGTCTAGAAGAAATCTGGGGAGGTGCTTTTCAAACCAAAGGAATGCAATCCTTACAATCATTAAATAACGGTCAAGAATATATTGTTCAGGAATACGACCGCCAAAAAGGCGAAATGAAAGTTGTGGTATATAGCTACAAAACCGGTAAAAAAGTGCGCACTTTGTTTTCGTCAATAGATATGCGTGGATTAAATTTCTTTCAAAATTTTGAATTAAGTGATGACGAATCAAAAGTAATTCTTGGTACAGAGATAGAAGCAATTTTCAGAAGAAGTACGCGTGGAATTTTTTATGCGTATGATCTAGAAAAGAAAGAGCTTCAGTTAATTGATGATGAGCCTATTCAAGAACCTACTTTTTCGCCTGATGCTACAAAAGTTGCTTATGTCAAAAACAATAATATTTATGTACGTAATTTATCAAACAATAAAAAAACACAACTTACTTCAGACGGAAAAAAGAATGAAATCATCAACGGGGTAACGGATTGGGTGTATGAAGAAGAATTTGCCTTTGTAAGGGCATTTCAGTGGAATTCAGCCGGAAACCAGCTGGCTTATTTGCGTTTTGATGAAACTGAAGTCACTGAGTTTTCAATGGATTTATTTGGTAGCTACGGCCAGTTTTTATACCCACAACAAGAGGTGTTTAAGTATCCTAAAGCTGGAGACGACAATGCTAAGGTGAGTTTGCATTGCTTCGACTTAGAACAAAACAAATCGATTGATGTAGATTTAGGCGAATACGAATACATTCCAAGAATTAAATGGACAAATAATGCTAATTTACTTAGTGTACAAACCATGAATAGGCATCAAAACGAACTGCATCTTCAGTTAGTTGATGTTTCTAAGAATAGCACAAGTACTATTTTTAAAGACACCGATGAAGCTTATGTTGAGGTTACCGATTACCTAACTTTCTTAGCCGATAACAGCTTTATTTGGACGAGCGAAAAGGACGGATGGAATCATATTTACCACTATTCGTTAGACGGTCAACTAAAAAATCAGCTTACTTCTGGAAATTGGGAGGTTACTAAGTACTACGGTTACGATAAAGAATCAAAGCGAATTTTTTACCAAAGTACAGAAAGCGGAAGTGTAAATCGCGGGGTTTATTCCATTCAACTAAATGGCAAAGGAAAGCAAAATTTAGCTACTGAACCTGGCACAAATTCGGCTTCTTTTTCAGCAGATTTCACCTATTTTATTAATACCTTTCAAAACACGATAACCCCACCCATATATAGCTTATATTTAGCTAAAAACGCTAAGTTGGTGAGGAAAATAAAGGACAATCAAAAGCTAGAAAAAAAACTTTCGAGGTACGCATTAAGTCCAAAGGAAATCTCGCAACTTGAAGTCAACGGCGAAATGCTTAACATGTGGATGATTAAGCCTACCGGTTTTTCAGAAGATAAAAAATACCCAGTTTTTATGAGCCAGTATTCAGGCCCAGGCTCACAATCGGTTGCCAATACCTTTTTAGGAGCAAACGATTATTGGTATCAGCTGCTAGCCAACCAAGGCTATGTAGTGGTTTGTATAGATGGAAGAGGAACAGGCTATAAAGGAAGAGATTTTAAAAAAGTGACCCAAGGTGAATTAGGGAAATATGAACTAGAAGACCAAGCTGAAGCTGCTAAAATCTTAGGGAAATACGATTGGATTGACCAAGATAGAATTGGTATTTGGGGCTGGAGTTACGGCGGATTTATGGCTTCTAATGCTATTTTGCAACATCCTGATGTGTTTTCTACAGCAATTGCAGTTGCTCCTGTAACCAGTTGGCGATTTTACGATACCATTTATACAGAAAGGTACATGAAAACGCCTCAAGAAAATGCCAAAGGTTACGATGATAATTCGCCTATTACTCACGCTTCTCAATTAGATGGAAATTACTTGTTAATTCACGGTGGAGGTGATGATAATGTGCATGTGCAAAACACCATGATTATGATTGAAGCTTTGGTACAAGCCAATAAGCAATTTGATTGGCGTGTTTATCCCGATAAAAATCATGGTATTTATGGAGGAAATACACGTTTGCATTTATATACCTTAATGACGAATTTTATTTTAGAAAATTTATAGTGGAAGTCAAATTTCAAAGCAAAGCCGAAAGTAAAAGACAACAACAGGAAGCATTTTTAAAACTTTCTGGTGAAGAGCGATTTTTGCAGTTTTTGAAGCTTTCACGAAGAATAAATAAACTGTTTTCACCAAAAGATGAATTGAGTTTTGAAGAGAGAAATAAAGGTAACTTTCTATTGATTCATAAAGATTTGCAGCAAGATGGTGGAATGGGGTGAGAATTTTGAAAAGCACACAGAATTAAAAGATTTTGAAAACAATAAAACAAAATCCCTAAATTTTGTTTGAATAGAATATCCATATTCAAGGAAATACTTAGTAAATTTGGAAATAAATAATTTTTAGTGAATATTAAATCGATAAAATATGAATTACAAAATATCCTTTCAGGAAAGAGCGGAAGTAGCTATGATGCAATTATCCAAGCAATCACCCGTCACCTTAGAACAGGCCAAAGAACAAGCCCTGTGGCTGAAAAAAAACACCAAAACAAAGCAAAAGAAAAAGAGCAACTAATTAATTTTGCAAAGGATAATAATCTTTTTCTTGATACTATTTCTCAAGAAAACTTTATATCAGAAGGGGCAGAGCAAAAAGTTTACATTAAGGATGATCGCCGTGTATTTAAACTAAATGATGCCATTTATTATGCTTCGTGGGAAGATTATTTTTACAATCTACTTTTGCATAATTATTTTTTTGCAGACACTGCTTATCATTTCCTTGGCTTTTATATGCTTGATAATGATTTATTTGCTGTAGTAGGACAAAATTTTATAAAAGCGGATTGCCTTACGAATCTAAATCAAGTAAAAGTCTTTTTAAAAGCTAATGGATTCATTAATACTAAAAATCACGATTATTTTCAGCCGGAATTAGGGCTTATATTAGAAGATTTACACGAAGAAAATGTGCTTACAAATAAAGACATTCTTTATTTTATCGACACTGTTTTTTATGTAAAACCTGAAATATTTTGGAATCAAAATTGAATTTAACTTTTATAATCTCAAAATAGAATATTAAAATTCTATGTAAATACAATTACAATTAAACAAAGAAAAATCATGAACCAAACCTTAACACCACCTCACAAAAGAGAACTATTCGGTCATCCCGTTGGGCTCTATGTATTATTTTTTACTGAGTTATGGGAGCGTTTTTCGTACTATGGAATGCGCGCTATTCTAACGCTCTATATGCTAGCTAAAGTAAGTTCAGATAACCCCGGCTTAGGTTGGGAAGAAGGAAAAGCATTGGCTACTTATGGCTGGTACACCATGTTGGTGTATGTGGTTTCTATTCCTGGTGGAATTATAGCCGACAAAATTTGGGGACAAAAGAAATCGGTGATGATTGGCGGTTGGCTTTTAGTAGCTGGCCATGGTGTTTTATCTATTGAACAAGATTGGGCATTTTTCTCAGGTTTACTCTTAATTGTTTTGGGGGTAGGCTTATTAAAGCCCAACATCTCAACAATGGTTGGAGGCCTTTATAAAGAAGGCGACACAAGAAGAGATAAAGGCTTTTCTATATTTTATATTGGGATTAATGTGGGGGCTGCTGTTGCCGCTATTTTAGTCGGTATTGTAGCACAAGCTTATGGCTGGCACTACGGATTTGGCTTGGCGGCTATTGGAATGGTACTAGGGCAAGTGGTTTATGTATTTGGTCAGAAGTTTTTGGCTCATGTAGGAAATCCACCAAACAAAAATGATCAAGAAGCAGAGCCTTCCGTTTCTATACCAGAAATTTTTAGGCAAATGTTTTCAACAAAGAAAACACTTGCTGTCTTAATTATTTTATTTGCAGCTTCAATTTTGTTACCCACTCAAGCCATGGAAACAGAAGTGGTTGCTTATATCATATTTTTCTTGTTTTTATCGGTGGTAGTTGGTTTTATGATGACGGTTTATCAAGACTTAACAAGCAAAATTGAAAAAGACCGCTTTGTTGTTTTACTGCTTTCCTTTTTAATTGTCATTGTTTTCTGGGGTGCGTTTGAACAAGCAGGTGGACTGCTAAATATTTACGCAGAACAAAAAACCAATCGGACCTTATCTTCAGGTTGGGAAATCCCAGCGGCTTTCTTTCAATCGCTTAACCCTACTTACATTATCCTATTCGGTATTCCCGTTGCAGGATTTTGGGCTTGGATGAAACGCAAAGGAAAAGAAGCTTCTTCCATTTTTAAAATGGCGATAGGTGTTATTATAATGGGACTTGGATTTGTCTTTATGGTCTTTGCTACTATGGAATATGAAAACAACGGTGAAGCTGCTTTATACTGGTTAGTATTTGCCTATTTACTACACACCATAGGAGAGCTTTCTGCATCGCCAGTTGCCTTATCTTTTATTACAAAACTTGCTCCATTGCGTTATGGGGCGTTAATGATGGGGCTTTATTTTGCTGCCACTGGACTAGGAAATAAAGTTGCTGGAGTAGTGGGGGAATCTTCTCAAGCAGAACGTATTACTATTGAGTTAGCTACTGAAACAGACCTGGCTAAACCTTATGTGATGGAAGATAATGCCGATAAAATTTTTGAGAAAAAAAGAAACTTCACCGTAGCAACTCAAGCCTATAAAGATAAAAATGGAGAAATAAAGTTAATTGAAACTTCAACAGGTGATGAGGTCAACTTTTTATTTAATTTTCAAGATGAAGAATTGAAAGAAAGCCTTAAAGAAAGGCTTGCTATTTATGATGTTTCTGAAGAAAACACCTTGCTTACTTTCCTGAAATTTGACTACCGAGAAAATCAATATGTAGGTCGTGTAGATATAGACCAATTTCAAACGGATTTAGAATTTAAAACCTTCTCTGGAATTGTCTTTTTTACGGTTGCCTTTGGAATTTTAGTGATCGTATTATTAAAACCTTTGAAACGCCTAACCCACGGAGCAGAAGAAAAAGAAGTAGAAGGTCTAGAAACAGAAGGATTTGAATTAGCTGATGATGAGGTGAAATAAACTCATTAATCAACTAAAAACTAAAAAAAAACGACCCCAACACAATGGGGTCTTTTTTTGTTTCAATTATTTCTCAGAACATTGCAACGTTGAATGGTTTAGCCCTCAATGGTAATTTAGCCACAAATAAAAAGCGGTGTAATTACTTGGTGTATCCTAGAAAAACATGGAATAATTCAGAAAATTTTATACTTAACTAATCACGTATAGCTCACTTACAGTAAGGGTAAAGCCTATATACTTAAAGTTCATTGTGATTTAGTTGTTTTGCATTAATAATTTCAATGTATATTCAAGCCCCTTATTATTTGACCAACCAAAATGTCCGGGGATTACAAATTTTCGATTAGCATATTTTTTCATTATTTTTTCAATAGATAAGGGCCACTCTTCAAGATTTGCGTCAGTAACATTCCCTAAATTTTCAACTTGAGTACTTTTTACTAAACATCCCCCGTATAGAATCTGATAGTCATCAAACCAAATTACAATATTATCCTTTGTATGTCCTTCGCCAGCGTAATAGGTTTCAAATTTGTAATTTCCAACATTGAAAGTAGTATCATTAACAAAAGAAAATGCCGCTTGCTTTTCATTGTGTTTTTCACATAAATCATAAGTAAGTTGAGAACTATAAGTTTTTATCCTATTTTGTCTTAAAAACTCAAGTCCTGCTGTTCTGTCATCATGATAATGTGTTGCTATAGCAAGTACAACTTTTTTATTGTGCTTTGAATAAATACTATCAAGCAAAGGTTGAAATTGAGTGTTATCCCAAGGTGTATCAAAAAGAACTACGCCATTTTGGGTTACTAAATACATACTATTAGAAGGGAATTCTGTTCCATTAAAATCCTTATAGGTGGTGTAAACGTAAAAGTTATCTGTGAGATGCTGAATATGAAGTGGACTCTTTTCTTGGGCAAAAAGGGAGATATTTACAAACAACAGGCATACATTAAAAATAATTTTCTTCATTTTTCTATAATTTATGGAACAATAAATGACACTGTATCAATTGTGGTCATATTTAAATTTGGAAAAACAGATTTCTCTAAATTAGGGTCATGGTATGTATTACTCCAAAATGAATCCCCATAAACCTTTATAAAAACGGTATCTCCAGATGAAAATCCTGCATCTAATAAATCGTTTTTTGATAAGCTTATTTCTTTTGGATTGATTTGTGAAACTAATCCTGGAGAGAAATACAAGTAATTTTCGTTATTCACATCTGAATTTGTACTGAGGAAATACCGAATATAACGAGTATTTCCTAAACTTCCTGCGGGTTCAGTAGTTATTGAAACCACCACATGATTATCAACAACATTGGCCTGAATATCCACAACTTGAGTTGAAGAGATTTGTCCTAAAGAAGGGGTATTTGTTATAGCTGTTGTGTTTTTTTCATGTTCTACCTCAAATTTTTTAAAACTTCCAAATCCAGGCTTTTCATAGGTGATTATATGTGTGCCAAAGGGCACATCTGGTATAGTGAAATTTCCATCGGCATTAGTTGTGGCAGAAGTAGTTGGCGTTATCCCGTCAACTTTCACTAGCATGTTTGAATTTTCAATTTGTGTTGTTCCCTCGGTATATAAATTAACAGCTCCAGTAATATTGCCCTTATTAACTAAATTAGGAATTGAATCATCATCTTTATTACACGAAAATGATACCAATAAAATGATTGAGCTTAAGGTCAGGTATCTAAACTTCATAATTTTAAAATTTAATGGTTTTATATTTTGTGTGTAAAAATACAACGGAAATTTATAAATATATTTAAATCAACCCATTAAAAATTATTTATTCCAGAAATTTTTATGAGTGAGGTACACAAATTCATTTCCTACTTTTAACTATCTACCAAAAATCTATTCCTTGAATTTTGATTTTCAAAAAGGTTACCTTTTTTTGTCCCTTTTTAGGTAAAAAAACCTGTTATACCCCTCCCCCTAAAATTCAGCTTTAAAAGTTCAATTTTTTCACTTCAAACAAGGCAGTAAGGTGTAAGTTGTTGTTTTTCATAGCTTTAAATAGGTATTAAGCATTTCAGTAAAGCGCAAAAAAAGAGCTTACATTGCTGTAAACTCTATTTTGCTCCCCCTTGCTGAATACTCGGCACAAACAAGACTCGAATAGCTCGGCACACACCTTGGTCCCTCTGATTAATCCCGCACGTGCGGGACTCGAACCAACTGAGCTAGTTTTCCATTGGGAATAAAATTTTGATCAATGAGTTTAATTAGTATTGTTTTACTTTTTTGCTTTTTGATAAACTTTTCAATTTCTTCAGCTTGACCTCTTGATGTTCCAGCTTCAAAAACCGCTTTTATTTCCCAAGGTCTATATTTTGAGGTAAATGTATTAAATGGTGAGGTATTATGTTTTTCAATTCTTTTCCAAGGATTTTGAGAAGAACCTACATAATATTTATCAAATTTTTCAGAATGTATGATATAGACGTAAAACATAATAGAAAGCATTATAAACAAGAAAAACCCAACATTTTCATGTTGGGTTTTTGCTCCCCCTCAAGGACTCGAACCTTGGACCCTCTGATTAACAGTCAGATGCTCTAACCAACTGAGCTAAGGAGGAATTTATTTTTATTCCCTTTCCTGTCTTATCTCCTCTGATTAATCCCGTATGTACGGGACGCTAACCAACTGAGCTAAGGAGGGAAACTCTTGCAAGTTGTTCATTGCGGGTGCAAATATAAGTTAGATTTTAATTATTCAAAACTTTTTTTAAAACTTTTTTTTCTTTTTTTCAAGTGCTTTCAAATTAAATTCATTTTCAGGCATTTGACTTTATTCTGACGGGTTTTGAAGAACAAAAATGCGTTGTTGAGTGCTTCCTGTTAAAGGATCTACTTCGTTTATCGTCAATTCTTCAGCTTCTTCGTTAATGGAAACAGGCAATTCAACAAAATCACCCTGTAAATTAAAAAAGTATTTTCCGTTGTCATCTTTCATCCAAGTTCCTTGATTCGTATTTTCTAATTCACAATCTTGATTGGGGAGTTCGGGAGCCGGACTAAATCGCTCTATAATAAACGCTGCATTCGGTTCAAAAATGTAAGTCTCTAACTCTTCACAGGCTTGCAAAGTTATTTCAGTGCCTTCAAAAACTACGCGGTTCAATTGCCATTCGCCAATTATGGGGTCGTTAGATGAACTTCCTCCACCGTCATCGTCACTTGAACAAGATAAGACAAGGCTGAGGGATAGAACAAGCAAAATAAGGACTTTATTCATTTTCATAAAGAGCTTCATTTTTGGTTGACAAATAATTGTTTTCTATGAAATAGTGAACAATAGCTTCTTTCATCAAAACTGATTGTTCACCTGCTTTTAAATGAGGTAATTTTTCTTTGATTTGATAATGTGGCCAGCCCTCGTTATCAAAGTAATCAAATTCATAATAGCCATAAGGTTCTAACAGCTTACATATAGCAATATGCATTAAGTTTACTTTGTCGTCTTTTTTGAATCTTTTTTGAGGGCGACCGTATTCTTGAACGCCAATTAAATAAATAATAGCATCTAAATTCAAAGCTTCTCCTCCGCCAAAATCCTTAGTCAATTTTGCTTCCAAAGCTTCCCAGTTTTGTTTTAATACTTCATCTCTTGCCATAATTCAAATTTAATTCATTTTAAATAAATGTTTTAATCTTTATTGTGTATTTGTTTTTGAACTGCCCAATCGCAATTTAGCTCTTGTTACTAAATAAAACATTACAGGAACTACTACCAGCGTTAAAAATGTAGCAAAAGTTAAACCATAAATTACCGTCCACGCCAGGGGTCCCCAGAAAATCACATTATCTCCTCCAATATAAAAGTCGGGGTCGTAATCAATAAACAATCCGAAGAAGTCAATATTTAAACCAATAGCCAATGGAATTAAACCGCCAATGGTGGTAATTGCCGTTAATAGTACAGGACGCAAACGCGACTTCCCACCGGCTACAATTTCTTCAAAGTACTGTGTTTTGTTCAGCATTTGTTCAGTATCAATTTTTAATTTTTCTTTTCTTCGGTCAATTAAAATTTGGGTATAATCCACTAAAACAATGGCATTATTTACCACAATTCCTGCTAAAGAAATCACGCCCATCATGGTCATGATAATTACAAAATCCATATTGAAGAAAACCATTCCAAAGAATACGCCAGCTAAACTTAAGGTTACCGCAGTAATTATAATAACAGGTTTGGAAATGGAATTAAATTGAGCCACTAAAATGAGTAAAATTCCTCCTACAGCAAGCAACAAGGCTTTAATTAAAAACGCCAAATTTTCTTCTTGTTTTTCTTGTTCGCCTGTAAATTTATAGGCAACGCCATCGGCTAATTCAAAAAAACGAAGTTCTTCCTCCATGAGTTCAACAATTTCGTTTCCGTTGTATCCTTCTAGCACATTTGAATACAAGGTTACCACACGTTTTAAATTTTTTCTTTTAATGGCTGAAAAAGTAGTTCCAGGTTTGGTTTCAATTAAGGTTGAAATAGGAATTTGAACAATTTGACCTTGATTATTTCTGAAGGTTACAGGCTGGTCAAAAATGGCATTTTCATCATACCTAAACTCTTCATTAAAACGAACATTAATAGGGTAATCATCGTCTTTATCCTTAAAAGTAGAGGCCTCTTCGCCAAAAACAGCTCTTCGAATAGTGGTTCCTACTTGTGCTGTAGAAATTCCTAATTTTCCAGCTTTTGCACGATTTACACGAATATTAAATTCAGGCTTCGATTTATTGATATCTACTTTCAATTCTTCAATTCCTTCAATACCTGTTCCGTTAATAAATTGCCTCATTCGGTCGGCTTCTTCTAACATCAAGTCGTAATTATCTCCCGTTAATTCAACATTAATAGGATACCCTGCGGGAGGGCCAACTTCATCTTTTTCTACAATAACTGAAACTCCAGGAAACCCACGAACAGCCTCCCGAACTTCAGAAAGCACATCTGAACTTTTCACGCCGCGTCTAAGTTTATATTCTCTTAAAGATAAAGTGATTTTTCCACGGTGTGGCATTTCATTCACCATTCCGCCATCGGTATTGGGGTTTCCAGAACCACGACCTACTTGGGCAATAGCCGATTCTACCATAAAATTATAGCCATCCTCATCTTCATAACGGTCAACTACTTCATAAATTTTAGTTTCAACTTCACGTACCAATTCGTTGGTTTTTTCAATATCGGTTCCCTCAGGATATTCAATATAAGTAATGATCTGATTGGGTTCATTTTCAGGAAAAAACAAGACTTTAGGTTCAGTAATTCCAATTAAAACAAAAGAAAAAATGAGTAGGGCAACCGTACCAAAAAAGGTGAGATAAGCCATTTTTCCTGCCAAGAACTTTTTTAAAGTAACTTCATATAAATCTTCTAATTTCTTTAAGAAGCTAAATTGAAAATAATCTACCGCGCGTACTAAAATCAACTTGTAAATCCAAAGTAAAATAGCCGTTAAAACAGCTAAGTTACCTATTCCTCTAAAGGCACCAATATCGCCTATAAAACCTATAGCCAAAAACAATGCACCAACAAAAAAGAGAATTAAACTCATTATAATTACCCGTTTGTTAGTGAGTTTTTTCTCTTCAATTTTCATGAATTGAGAAGTTAGCATTGCGTTGATAATCAAAGCTACAAAAAGCGAAGAACCAAGTACCACAGAAAGGGTTATAGGGAAATATATCATGAATTTACCTATGGTTCCCGGCCATAAGCCAAGCGGAAAAAAGGCGGCCAATGTAGTAGCTGTTGAAGCAATAATTGGCCAAGCAATTTCACCAATACCTAATTTGGCAGCTTCAATTCTAGATTTGCCTTGTGCCATAAGGGTATAGACATTTTCTACCACTACAATTCCGTTATCTACCAACATACCTAAGCCCATTACCAAACCAAACAACACCATGGTGTTCAAGGTAAAACCGAAGCCAGAAAGTATAATTAAAGCCAAAAGCATAGAAAGTGGAATAGCCACCCCTACAAAAAGGGCATTTCTAAAACCTAAGAAAAACATCAGCACGAGTACAACAAGCAATACACCAAATATAATGTTGTTTACCAGATCATTAACTTGGTTTTCGGTTTGCACCGACTGGTCATTGCTCAGCGAAATTTTGATGTTTTCAGGCAAATACTCTTCTTGTTCTTTTTCAATGATTTGCTTAATTTTTTCAACCGCTTCAATCATGTTTTTACCTGAACTTTTCTTGATGTCTAGCATCACAACAGGCTCTTGATATTCTCTAGAGTAGGTGGTAGCATCTTGAAAATGAAAGTTAATTTTAGCAATATCTCTTAAAAATACTTGTCCTCCATTTTCTTTTACAACAATATCAAGCAATTCATTTGGATCATCAATTTCTCCTAGAATTCTGATGTTTTTCTGAAAACCATTGCTGACTACATTTCCTCCAGAAATAGTTTTATTTTCACTTCTAATGGCGTTAATAATATCGTCAAAACTCACTTTTGTGGCAGCCATTTTATAAACATCAACGGCAACTTCAACTTCCATATCTTCCACTCCTCTTAAAGGCGCTTCCTTAATTTCTGAAAGTAGTTCAAATCGATCTTGAAGATATTCGGCATATTCTTTTAATTTGGTGATTGGATAATCACCCGTAACATTTACATTTAGAATAGGGATTTCTTCTGAAATATTTAAGTCGAAAACATTAGGTTCTACCTTCGCACCATTATCTAAGGTAGGCCAGGTGGTAGCCGATTTCACTTGATCTACTTTGTCTTTAATAAGTTGTTTGGCGTTTTCAACTGAAACCTCTTCCTCAAATTCAACAATTACCATTGAAAAATCTTGTTGCGTGGTTGAGGTAATTTCTCTTACCCGTTTCACGTCCTTAAATTCTTCTTCTAAAGGCTCGGTAATAAATTTTTCAATATCTTCAACCGAATTCCCTGGATTGATGGAATTAACGTAAATCTTAGTTTCAACAATTTCAGGAAAAGCTTCCCTAGGCATGTTGTAATAAGACATGATACCGCCTAAAAATACAATGGCAATAATCACATACACCGTCATTTTATTATCTATTGCCCAAGAGGACAATCCAAATTCTTTATACGTGTTTTTTTTAGCCATGGCTTATTTTTCTGTAGTTGAAATGCTCACTTTTTCGCCTCTTTTTAAGGTTCTTGCTCCCTCGGTAACAATTCGATCATCAGCAGATAAACCTTCTAATATTTCAATTTCTCCGCGGTAATTTCTTCCCGGTACTACTTGGTTGTAGGTGGCTGTCGCGGTGTTGTCTTTAATGTCTTTTAGCACATAGACGTAAAATTCGCCTGCGGCTGTTTCCTGTAAAATATTTTCAGGAATTACCACAACCTCTTCATTGGTGTAATCATTAATCTTTAAAGTTGCAATTAAATTAGGCTTTAAATTAGGAATGCTATCCGGCAAATTTAAACGCACCCTAAAATTACGGTTGCTGTCTTCAATATGACTAGAAACACGGTTTATTTGTGTATCTAATTCTACCCCCAAAGCCCGAAGTTGAACAATAGCTCGTGAGCCTTGATTAATGCTGCCCACGTAAGTTTCTGGAACATTGGCTTGTACATACATTTCTTGTAGGTTAACAATTCTGAAAATGGCATTTTGACTAGGCGAAACAACCTGTCCTTGATCAATAATTACCTCATCAACCACCCCATTAAAAGGAGCCCTGATTTCAGATTTATTCAATTGACTTTGCATTTGTTTTACTGAATTATTCAGTTGCTCATAGGTAGTTTGTGCTTCTAAAAACTGAATTTCAGAACCAATATTTTGGTTCCATAGTCGCTCCTGACGTTCAAACCTAGTTTTGGCTAAATCGCGTTGGGCTTTCATTTCAGCCAATTGATTTTGAGCTCCTCCATCATTAATCGTGGCTAATAATTGACCTTTGTTTACTCGATCTCCCTCACGCACATAAATCTTTTCAAGCACTCCAGAAAATTCAGGATAAATCAAGAGGTTTTCATCGGTAGTTACATTCCCTTGCACTTTAATGAAATGCCTAAAATCTTTCTTTTGTACATTTTGTGCTTCAATTAAGGTGTATCTACTCTTATCTTCAAAAGCTGCTAGCGCTGCATCTACTTTTTCTAACTCAAGACTCAGATCGCGTTGTTGGTGATAGAGTTTATCTTTTAAGGCTTGAAGTTCCTTTTTGTCATTGTTTTCAATGACTTCATCAACAGAAACCTCTTTCCCTTTTCCACAGGAAATAAGGATTAGTAAAGCAAAAAATGCTAAGGTGGTAGTTATGGCTTTCATTTTAATTTTATTTACTGATGGGTGTTATTTTGTAAGGTTTGGTTCTCGATAGTTCTGCTGAGTTTAATCGAAGTACAATTTCAATTTTGCTCTCGCTCGTTGAAACCACTCGAACTGACAAGGGTTTGTTCTATATTCATTAATTTAAATTCGCTATTTAACATTCGATGTTTTTTATTCCTTCAATGGTTTATTCAAAATGCTTTCTAACTGTGCTTTTGAAGAAATTACTTCTAGCATAGCTTGCAGGTATTCATTTTGAGCGCTGTACAATTGCTGTTGCGCTTGGCGAAGCTCAAAACTACTGGCCACGCCCTCTTTAAATTTAGCTTCGTTTTTTGCTTCAATTCGCTCTGCTAAATCTAAATTACGCTGACTATTAATATAGGATTCAGTAGCAAATTGAAAATCTGATTTTGCTCTATTGGTTTCCAAGCGAAGCTCTTCGATAGATTCTTGCTTTTCCATTTCAGCTTGTTCTAAAGCAATTTGGGCGCGTTGTGAACGAGCACTACGTTTCAGTGAGGAAAAAATAGGAATATTTAAACTCAAGCCCACTACCGAAAAATCAAACCAATCGGCATTTGAACTGAAAAAATTGAAATTCTCATTAAAGGATACATATCCATAATTAGCAAACGCACTTAAAGTAGGCAGGGCTTTGCTACGCTCTAATTGCCATTCTAATTCGCGTTGTTGAACTAGATTATCTGCAATTTTGAAATCGATGTTAGCTTCCAGTTGCAATTCTTCTTCCAACAAATCTTCCTCCATCATTTGAGTATCGGCCAAGTGGTCTAATTCGTCGGTGAGCCTTACTGGAATATCAATTGGAATACCCAACACAAAGTTGAGTGTTTCCTTGGTGATTTGGTGGTTTCGCTTGGCGTTACGCCATTCGTTTTCCAATTGCAAAACAGTAATTTCAAGCTGTTCAACATCTTCTTCTTCCGCTAGTCCATTTTCAAAAGTTTTCTCAGTTTCGTTGAGGTTAGCCTTGGCAGTACTTAGGTTTTTTTGTAAAATTTCAATCGATTCTTCCATCAAAAGCACATTTCCATAAGCATCAATCACTGCTTTTCTAACTTCCAACTTTGTTTTCTGTTCAAAATTTGCCGAGTATTCTAAAAAAGTTTTGGCAGCCCGTAAAGCTACAATGTAGGAGCCATCAAAAATAAGCTGATTTAACTGCGCGGTAGCGTTCATGTTTTGCTTAGGTTGAAAGACAACCGGTACAAAAGTGCCTGGTTCTTCACCGGCAATCTCGCCAGGAAGTGGCGTAACCTGAATAACAGGGTTGTATTGGTAATCTACATTAGCCGAAATCTGCGGCAAGCCATCGGCCGTAGTTTCCCACTTTTGTTTCATGGCTGCCAGCACATCTTTTCTTGCATTAATAGCATTATAACTGCTATCTACCGCAAATTCAATAGCTTCTTCTAATGAAAACTGGTAAGCTTCCTGACTGTTTTGTTGGGCAAGACTGCTCAAGCTAAAACCTAAGCATAAAATCCAAAGGTATGTTTTAGTCATCATTGGTTTTTTTCTAATTCTTTTAATCTTTTTAATCCTTGTTCTGTTACAATACTGCGCATGTGGTAATTTAAAAACTCTTCATAGAGTTGTTTCTGAGTTAAATCGGTAGCTTTAAAAAAAGCTTCATCTTTTAAGTTGAACATTCCTGCAATGTAAATGCGCGTGGTAAAAATGCGATGAATAGCTGGTCTATACCAAGCCTCTTTTATGCCTCGGTCCACATTGTTTTGAACACAAGTAAGCATTTTTTCGTATTGCGATTTTCGAAGGCGTTGGTAGAGTTCTGGATAGTATTTTTCCATTTGGTATTGCGGTGAGGCTTTTTCATCTTTTAGGCGCTTCATCACCGTGCGTTTAATTTCAAAAAGTTCATCTATAGGGTCTAATTCTTTTGCAATAACCTTATCAATTTCCTCATGAATTTGATTTTTTACAAACTCACCAACACATTCAACTAAGTGGGTTTTGTTGTTGAAATAAGTGTAAATGGTTTTTTTAGAAACGGCTAATTCTGAAGCAATTTCGTCCATGGTTATGCTTTTGAAACCGTATTCCAAAAACAACTCAGCCGCCTTATTTAATATTTTGTCCTTCATTGGGCGGCAAATGTAATTTGGAAACTTTAAGAACTAAAATAGTTTCCTTAGTTTTATTAAAAGTTTAACAGAGGGGGGGAGGTCTTTTGATGACTTATTTTAAAGCACACCCCCTCAACCTAAAAACCGACCTCCTTCACCAACTTCATCATGAATAAAAGCTTCATCTTGACAATGCTGTTTCAGGTCTTGCTGGATGAAATGCTGCACTTCATCTTTGTACTTTTTAGGATACAGCAAATGCACGTTAGCGCCTGCATCTAAGGTAAAACATAAAGGGATTTTGGTCTCGTCTCGGTAAGCCCAAATTTTGTGAATTACCTCTAAAGTTTGAGCCGCCATTAAAATAAAATACGGCCGACTGCACATCATCATAGCGTGAAGCGTTAGTGCTTCCGATTCTACTAAACGCATGAAGGATTTTACATCTCCATTAGAAAGGTAAGACTGCAGCTCAGTACTATTATTTTGTGCTTGTGCAAATCGTGCTTCAGCAAACGGATGCCCGTTCATTAAGCTATGGCCTAGGCTACTGCTTACTTGTTTTTGTCCGCGGTCAATTAACAAAATAGTATCTTGATAATCAGTGAAAATAGAATGAATTTCAGAAGAAAGTGGAAGTGCGTATAAATCGCTACTTTCTTTAATTGCTTGGTGTTTTCCCCATAAAACCAAACCTCCTTCAATACTTCTAGCCGCGCTACCCGAACCTAAGCGTGCTAAAAATGAAGCTTTTTTTCGTAAATCAGCTTCCGATACATCAGGTTGAAGGCTTTTTTCTATTTGCACTAAGCAAAGTGCTAAAGCAGCCATTCCGCTGGCTGATGAAGCAATTCCGCTACTGTGTGGAAAGCTGTTTGAGGTATGAATTGTAGCGTGGTATTGCTTTAAATAAGGACAGTATTCATTAATTAATCGGAAGAATTTTTGGATTTTAGGAACAAAGCTTGGTGTTTCCTCTTCATCCAAAAAAATGCGAATTTGAGTTTCTTCTGAGGCCTTTTTTTTCGCCTCTAATTCCAATAAAGTTTTGGTTTTACAATTAGACAGCGTAAAGCTTAACGAAGTATTTTTAGGAATTTGAATATCTTCTTTTCCCCAGTATTTTACTAAAGCAATATTACTTGGAGCCATAGCTTTTGTGCTTATTTTTTGCGGTAATTGTACCCTTGATGTAAATGTAAATTCTTCAGTCATTAGAATTAATTTCAAGCATGATTCAGTTGGCTAATTTAAGGAATATTGTGCTAACGGTGTTAATTATTTTGGTTTTCTGCTAGGCCTGTGAGTTGAAATATTCATTTTAAAACCAATAAGTTCAAGTCATAAAAAGCCTTTATCTAAGGACAAAGGCTATTCTATTTAATATTCATCTTCGGGTTTACGCATAAAAAAACTGTTCAATAAGAATAAATACACCAGCTCCTGCAAGAAAACCAACCAAAGCTAGCCAGGCAATTTTTTTCAAATACCAGATAAAATCAATTTTTTCCATTCCCATAGCGGCCACACCTGCAGCCGAACCAATAATTAGCAAACTACCTCCAGTTCCTGCAGAATAAGCAATAAAGTGCCAGATAGGGTGGTCAATGGGATAGGTAAACATTCCCATAGTAGCCGCTACCATGGGTACGTTATCTATCAAAGAGGATAAAGCGCCTAATAAAATCACAACCACGTCCATATTAGGAATGGCGTTAGAAAGTGATTCAGCAGCATACCTTAAGGTTCCTACTTCTTCCCCATTAATCGAACCATACACTAAACTTTCTAAAACCCCAACGGCTAATAAAATTCCTAAAAAGAAAAGTATGCTTGAAAATTCAATTCGTGAAAGTGCTTTATGGGTTGAATAACGGTGTTTTTCTGCTCTAGGAAGGTTTTTTTCTGGCTTGATGTATTCAGAAACTAACCAAACTACACCCAAGCTAAACATCATTCCTAAGTAAGGAGGTAAGCCTGTAATCCCTTTAAAAATTGGAACAAAGGCAATGGCTCCTAGACCAGTCCAAAGCATGGTTTTACTACTTAAGAGTTTTTGGGCATCAGTATCGGCTATTAATTCTTTGCGTATGGCTTTTCCACTAAAGGCTTTCATTCTTCCAGCAATAATAAAAGGAACTACAAAACAAACCAAAGAGGGTAAAATAAGGTATTCAGAAAGACCTACGGCAGTGACTTTTCCGCCAATCCAAAGCATGGTGGTTGTTACGTCACCAATAGGCGACCAAGCGCCACCGGCATTGGCTGCTATAATAATCATTCCTGCAAACCACAACCTATAGTTTCTTTTCACCATGATTTTTCTAAGCAAGGTAATGAGAATAATTGTTGCGGTTAGGTTATCAATAATAGCAGATAAAATGAAAGCTAAAATACCTAAGGCCCACAATAATCGCTTTTTGTTTTTCATGGTAATGGCATCCTTAATAATAGAAAAACCTCGATGTAAATCAATGATTTCTACAATGGTCATGGCGCCAATTAGGAAAAACAAAATCTCACCGGCTGCACTAAAATGGTAAATTAGATTTCTTTTGAAGCCATATAGTTGTTCGTCTTCATTTCCAGCGTTCACATTATACAATTCGCCATAATGATCTACAATAGACAACCAGCCTTGGTTAAAGCCCAAAGCTAAAATAGCCCACATTAAAGTTCCCATTAGTAAGGCGGGTACGGCTTTATCTAACTTGAGCGGATGCTCTAAAGCGATGGCTAAGTAACCAACAACAAAAACAACGATAAGAAGTGGAATCATGTGTTAATTTATAAAAGTTGTTTTAATGAGATTTCAAAAGCAGTAGCGCTTATGTTTTTGTGAGAATTATTACTATCAAAAGTGTTTTGAATAGCATTTTTTATGGTGATGGAAGTATCGTTAAAAATAGCTTCATCGGTCATCTGTACTTTTCGTTCCATGAAATAGGCAAAAACTCTTGCCATACCACAGTTAGCAATAAAATCAGGAATCACACTTACGCGCTCATCGGCATATTCCATAATTGGTCCAAAGAAAATTTCTTTATCGGCAAAAGGAACATTAGCACCGGAAGCAATTACTTCTAAGCCGTTGTCAATCATTTGATCAACTTGCTGTTGTGTGATTAATCGTGAAGCTGCACAAGGTGCGAAAATTGCTGCGCCTACTTCCCAAATTTTTTGGTTTATTTCATCAAATGAAAGCAAGTTTTCGGCATGCAGGTTATTGCCATTTTTGTTTAAATAAAACTCTTTAACTTCCTCAAAAGAAAAACCTTCCTCTTTAATTAAACCACCGGTAATATCTATAATTCCAACGATTTTAACTCCCATTTGTGCCAAGTAAAATGCCGCTGCAGAACCTACATTACCCCATCCTTGTACAATGGCTTTTTTTCCTTGAACCCCAGTTTTGTAGATGTCATAAAAATGCTTGATCGATTCTGCTACACCAAAACCTGTGATCATATCGGCTACAGTGTATTTCCTGAGTCGGTCTGGTGTGTAATCGGTGTTTTCTAAAACTTTGATAACACCGTTTCTCAACTGACCTATACGGTTAATTTTATCGGCGTCGGTGGGTTGAAAATGCCCTGAAAAAACACCTTCTTGTGGATGCCAAACACCACAATCTTCGGTCATTGGTATTACTTCATGAATTTCATCAACGTTGAGGTCGCCTCCTGTGCCGTAATAACTTTTCAATAAAGGAGAAACAGCTTTGTACCAGCGTTCTAAAACAGCTTTTTTTCGGGGGTCTTTAGGGTCAAAATTAATCCCCGATTTTGCCCCACCAATGGCCGGTCCAGAAACAGTAAATTTTACTTCCATGGTTTTGGCCAAAGAAAGCACTTCGTTTTTATCTAAACCTTTTCGCATTCGCGTTCCACCTCCGGCAGCTCCTCCTCTTAAAGAGTTGATGACTACCCAGCCTTCTGCTTCTGTTTCAGCATCATTCCAGTGAAAAACAATTTCAGGTTCTTTGTTTTCAAATTTCTTTAATAAATCTTTCATAGTATAAATTTTCAATCAAAAAATTGTGAACAAATATAGCCAATGAAATACATTTATTAAGAGAATCACAACACAAATAAAGTAGTTATGAATACTTAATAAAAACAAATAATTTGTTAAAAAATAAAAATAAATTAACTAAAAAACAAACGAATACAAAAAAAAATAAGTGTTTGATGCTTCTTTTTTATTTTTACTTGCAGCAACACCGAATTAAATTTAAGAAAAAAAGCGACTGATTTCTGAAACTTTGCTGTAAATAAAATTACTTGATTTTAAAAGCGTAATTAATTTCATCAATTAGCTCTTCTACTTGGTTAGTGTTAGCTTCGTCTTGCTCCAAGACAAGTTGTTCAATATAAGCTTTGATTAACTCAAGCTTTTGCTGGTTTTCTATCGATTGTATGAGCGAACTCAAATAGACTTTCATTTCTTGATTTTGCATAGGTATTGAATAAGTTTTAGTAGGACTTTGGCCGTTAAAAAAAGTTTAATCGGCAAGAATAATCTTACCCGAAATATGATTTTTACTCGCCCCCGTCACGCTTTTCAAAACGTTGGTTTTTCCCAAATATTTTAATACCCCCAGAAAAGAAAAGACGATAGCCTCCTTAAATTCTATTAAATCTCGACTAGGTAGCGTGAGTTGCGCTGTTGAATGTTTCTTTATTTCATTTATAATGAAATTGTTATACGCTCCTCCACCGGTAATTAAAACACGCGAATGAGGAATTAAATTTTTACATATTTGTTGAATTACATGGGCTGAAAAGCTGGCAATTTTTAGTTCTGAGGGAAGTGAATATTTTTCCATTAAGGGAAAGATATGTTGGTCTAAAAACTCAACTCCTAATGATTTTGGTCCGTCTTGCTGATAGAAATTTAGCGCATTCAATGCATTCAATAAAGCCGTATTTGCCTGGTTTGCTGCCGCTATTTTACCTTGATTGTCGTAGTCTTTTCCTAGTTGAGCAGCGTAATGATTAATCACTTTATTAAAGGGACAAATATCATAGGCTATGCGTTGATGATTTTTTTTCATTGAAATATTAGCAAAACCGCCCAAGTTTAGGCAGGCGTCATATTCTTCAAACAAATATTCGTCGCCAACCGGTACCAATGGCGCTCCTTGCCCGCCAAGCGCAACATCCTGACTCCTAAAATCAACAACAACTGGAACTTTGAGTTTATTGGCTATAGCTGGATGATCGCCTATTTGCTTGGTGAATTTTTGTTCAGGTTGGTGCCAAATCGTATGCCCATGTGAAGCGATTAAATCTAGTTGTTCAATTTTATAATCACTAATAAAAAGGTGAATCATTTGGTTTAGATAATCAGAGTAATCTTTGTTTAACTTCGCTACATAAGCCTTGCTTTGCTTATGTGCTAATTGAAGTTCTTCTTGCCAGTAGGCCGGATAGCTTACCGTCTTGCGTTCTAGTAATTTAAAGTTCCACTTTGTTGTTTTTTTAAAACGCACATAACAGAGGTCTAAACCATCTAATGAGGTGCCAGACATCAAGCCAATGACATAAAAAGCCTTTGAATTATTCGTATTCATAAGATTACATTACCAACATTTGTTGAAAAGTTCGTAAAAATAACTAATCTAAACTAATAATTAATCGATTTGCAGTATATTTGTGCCACTAAAAACTTATTAAAGAAATCGTTTTAGATATGGATTTTAAACTTACTGAAGAGCACGAGATGATCCGCCAAGCGGCTAGAGATTTTGCAAAAACAGAATTACTTCCTGGCGTTATAGAAAGAGATACTAAACAAGAATTTCCTAAAGAACAAATTAAGAAGCTTGGTGAACTAGGCTTTATGGGAATGATGGCCTCACCAGAATACGGCGGCGGCGGTATGGACACCGTTTCTTATGTGCTTGCCATGGAGGAGTTGTCTAAAGTAGATGCTTCTGCTTCAGTTGTGGTTTCCGTAAATAATTCTTTAGTATGTTGGGGCTTAGATACTTTTGGTTCGCCAGAACAAAAAGAAAAATACTTAACTAAATTAACCACCGGCGAAGCAATTGGCGCTTTTTGTCTAAGTGAACCTGAGGCAGGTAGTGATGCAACTTCGCAAAGAACTACCGCTATTGATAAAGGTGATCACTACGTTTTAAATGGAACCAAAAACTGGATCACCAATGGTAATTCAGCCGATTTCTACTTGGTGGTTGCGCATACCGATAAGGAAAAGAAACACCGCGGAATTAACGCTTTTATTGTTGAAAAGTCTTGGGATGGCTTTGAAGTAGGCCCCAAGGAAGACAAAATGGGAATCCGTGGCTCTGATACACATACGCTTAATTTTAACGATGTAAAAGTGCCTAAAGAAAATAGAATTGGTGAAGACGGCTTCGGGTTTAAATTTGCTATGAAAACCCTCTCTGGAGGACGTATTGGTATTGCAGCTCAGGCCTTAGGAATTGCTTCTGGCGCTTACGAATTAGCAAAAGAATACGCCAAAACTAGAAAAACTTTTGGCACCGAAATTATGAATCATCAAGCTATTGCTTTTAAATTGGCCGATATGCACACCGAAATTGAAGCTGCTAGACATTTAATCATGAAAGCCGCTTGGATGAAAGATAACGGTATGAATTACGACTTAGAAAGTGCTATGGCTAAGTTACATGCTTCTAGAACAGCAATGAATGTAACCACAGAGGCCGTTCAAGTGCACGGAGGAAATGGCTACGTTAAAGAATACCACGTAGAACGATTAATGAGAGATGCAAAAATCACCCAAATTTATGAGGGTACTTCCGAAATTCAAAAAATTGTTATTTCTAGAAGTGTTTTAAAAGATTAAATAGATGCAACTCCCTACTTTATAATGATCAAAATGCCATTGTTGAATTCAATAATGGCATTTTGATTTTCTGAAAAAAGGCTAGTTAAAATTAGTAAAAATTCAGTTTATTAACATTATATTAATCGAGGCTTCGTATAGTTTGATTAAGTTTGAATAAAAACACGAAAATGAAAACCTTTACTTTACCTATTCGATTTGCTATCGCCTTAACCACCTCCTTAATCGCTTATTTTTTGGTGCTATCCTTGTTTAATTTGCATACCAATGTCTTCTTTAGTCTGTTTAATGGAGTAATTACAGGTTTTGCTACTTACGAAGCAATTCGCTACCGAAGAATTGAATTAGGAAAAGACTATAATTATACACATGGATTTTCAGCAGGTTTAGTCACCGGATTTTTAGCCAGTATTTTATTTACCATTTTTATGGCCATCTATGCCACCGAAATTAATCCAAATTTTATTGATGCCTTAGTAGAAGGCTTTGCGCGTCATTATGATGTGGGAGTGGCTACTTTTGCGTTTATTGTCTTATTAATGGGGTTTGCAACAAGTGTGGTATTAACACTTTCTTTTATGCAGCTTTATAAAAATCCAATAAAAAAATAATTTCTCATTTGTATTTAATGAAGTGTGCGAAAGCTAAATAGCAAGCTTCATTGAACTCCTAAATTTACAGCAAAATAAGTGTGCGATGAACCTCACTCTGTAATTAGGTTAAAGGAGTAGGGGGGTGTTCTATTTTGCCCCCGCTGTGTTGGGCAAATCTTCTAGCAGCTACCGGATGTACTTGCTCGTAGGTAGCAAACGGCCAACCGCCAAATTCAGTTTCTTGGTAATGTCGTATTACTTCGTTCATTGCTTCAGGAGAACTCGCTACAAAGGGACCGCGTTGAACAACAGGCTCGTTAATTGGCTTAGCTTCTAAAAAAAGAAATTCAGCCGCTTCAGCGGTACATACTAATTTAGTTTTTTCTTGTGCATCTAGTTCAATTTGGTGGCCATTACTTATTTCTTTTCCATTAATTTCTATTTTGTTGCCTTCAAAAAAATATAAATTACGGTGGCTTGCTAAGCTGCTTTCAGGAAATTGAAATTCCGCTCCTTCTTCCATAGAAATTCGCCAAATATTCACTTGGTTTTCTTCTTTTGAAGCAAATGAATCTGGCGTAGGGGCTAAAGCTTTGGTTTGGCAAAGTTGGCCAGCAATTATTTTGATGCTTGTTTTTTTTCCGTTAGAACTCATGATTTCTTCCCTAGGAATCAACTCGTTCCAATACATCTTAAAGTGGGGTTTCACTTCTTTTGAAGCGCGGGGTAAATTCAGCCAAATTTGAAATAACAATAAGGGGTTGTCTTCTTTTTGGTTGACTAATGGAAACATTTCTGAATGTAAAATGCCCTTTCCGGCGGTCATCCATTGTACATCGCCATATCCAAACCGCCCTTTAGCACCAAGCGAATCGGAATGATCTACATAGCCTTTTTCAACTAAAGTAATGGTTTCAAATCCAGCATGTGGATGGCCAGGAAAACCCGGAACTTGCTGACCGTGATACATCCTAAAGCCTTCTTTTTTATTAAAATCGTTGCCGCTTATTCTGCCGGCTAATAAAGCTTCATTGGGTCCAAGATTTTGATTCCCTGGCGGGTAATGGTCTTGATGAAAAGCGCAAAACAAAAAGGGGTCTTGCGTTTCCCAATGAAACCCAAGCTCACTTATATGGTTAATCGCTGCAGGATACTTAATCATTCCCTATTTGTAGTTCAGAAATTTCAAACTCTCCTTCCGTAATTACATCACCACCCACCGTGCTAAATTCAAAGGTGCCACTAACTCCGTTTTCATCAAAGCTATCTATAGTAACGCTTCCAGATTCAGAAAAAACATCTTCAAAATTTTCGCCTGTATTTTGACCAAAGGTATTGGGGTCATAAATGGCATAACTAGGGGAGTTATCTTCCATAAAATTATAGGTTCCAGTTTCATTAATTGGAGCAATAAAATTCATCTGAATGTTTTCCGTTAAATCTTCCTGCGTACCAATAATTGCCAACTGATTAAAATCTGGATTATAGACAGCTACCGCAATACCGGCGGCATAAGCTTCACTATTTACATTAGCTTCTATATAATTAGTTGCCGATGTATTGCTTTCCTCAGGAAGATTTAAGTCGCCCGGCAGGTCGTCGTCTATTTCGTCTTCAGAAGTACTAGTAGTAGTTAAAGGCACGTCATAAAAAACACCTTTGTTTACACTAATCAATTCGCCTACACCATTCAGGCGTAAATCAAAATTGAAATTTCCAGAAACACTTAGCGAGTCAGCGCTTTCAATTTCAATTACTCCGCCAGTTTCAGGACCGTTTGAGACATACAATTGACCGTCGCGTTGCAAGGTAACTTGATTGTCGCTGCCTGGACCAACTTCATAAATTCCTGGATTTATACTAGCAAGTTTGAAATTCAACACATCTACCTTACTGGCTTGTAGTGTGAATCCATCTTCCTCTACCATTAGCATTTGTGTATTCGACCTAAAAAGGCCACCATCAATTTCGGCTTGCACAAAAGAAGTGTTTCGGTCAACATCAGATTCACAGGCTAGCACGAGTAAACTCAATAACAAAAAGGGCATTAATCGTTTCATAAAACTATTTATTTTCAGAAACAAATGTAAAATAAAAAAATTAATCTGTTTTGTGTAAAGTGATAAATTATAATTCTATATTTGCAGCTTATTTAAAATCAATTAATAACAGAGGTTTCGAACCTCAAAATTTAATTACTATGCCAGTAAAAATTAGATTACAGCGACACGGTAAGAAAGGAAAGCCTTTCTTTTGGATTGTTGCAGCCGATGGACGTGCTAAAAGAGATGGTAAATTCTTAGAGAAATTAGGAATTTACAACCCCACTACAAATCCAGCCACTATTGAATTAAACGTAGATGGTGCTGTAAAATGGATGCGTAATGGTGCTCAACCCACAGACACCGCTAAACGAATCCTTTCCTACAAAGGAGCCATGTTAAAAAAACACCTGCTTGCAGGAGTTGACAAAGGTGCGCTTACAGAAGAGCAAGCCAATGAAAAGTTTGAAGCTTGGTTGAAAGAAAAAGAGGACAAAGTATTCTCTAAAACACAACAAGTAGAACAAAGTACTTCGGAAGCTAAACAAAAAGCTTTAGCCGCAGAAAAAGAAGCAAATGCCAAGCGTAAAGCCGCTGTAGATGCAACTTTAGCTGAAGAAGCAGCCGAAAAATCTACGGAAGAAACCACGGAAGAAGTTGCCGAAGCAACAACTGAAGAAACTCCCGTTGAAGAAACGACTGCACAGGCAGACGAAAAAAAGGAAGATAAAGAAGCCTAAAACGAGCTAACGATGACCAAGGAAGATTGCTTTTACCTAGGAAAAATCGTTAGTAAATACAGCTTTAAAGGGGAGTTGCTAATTAAATTAGATACAGACGAACCTGAATCTTACGAAAATTTGGAATCAGTTTTGGTGGATTTCCGCCGGCAACTGATTCCTTTTTTTATTGAATCTTCTCAGTTGCACAAATCTAATTTACTTCGCGTTAAATTTGAAGATATAGAGGAAGAAGCTGATGCAGACGAACTCATTAATTTTGAAGCCTTCCTCCCCTTAAGTCAGTTGCCCCCACTCAACGAAAATCAATTTTACTACCACGAAATTATCGGTTTTAAAGCCATTGATGCCAGGCATGGCGATTTAGGTGAAATTACAGGCGTTAACGACCAATCTCCACAAGCTTTATTTCAGCTGAAGCACCCCTCAGGAAAAGAAATCCTTATACCTGTAAATGATGAATTTATTCAGAAAATCGATAAAGCCAACGCCACCTTTTACTTTCAAACCCCCACAGGATTAATCGATTTGTACTTGGACTGACTACAATTGAAGTGAATTAAGTACAAAGCGATGCACTGCTTGCGCTGCTTGCACTGAGCTTAGTCGAAGTGAGCATAATCGAAGTGAGCATAGTCGAAGTGAATTAAGAAATAAGAAGAGAGAAGTTTGGAAATCAGCCTATTAATTCGATTTCAAAACAAAAAACACCCCCCTGCCCCCCTTACTTCGATTATACTCAGCACAGGCAAGGGGGGTTTAGAGAGTGCTGGGAACACCCCCCTACACCCCCCTCCGAGGGGGGAAATTTGATTGGAACTAAAAATATGAATTCGATTTCAAAACAAATTGTTTCCCCCCGGGGGAAATGCCGCAGGCAATAGGGGTTTGGAGAGTGCTGGGAACACCCCCCTGCCCCCCTCTGAGGGGGGAGATTTGATTGGAACTAAAAATATGAATTCGATTTCAAAACAACACCCCCCTCCTTTGGAGGGGTTGGGGGAGGCTTCCGGCTTCGGGAGGTTGGGGGAGGCTTCTGGCTTCGGCTTTTAGGGAATTAGCGCAGTACTGAAAATCCCCACCATTTTAAGCAATGGATTTTCTGACTTTGCTTGGTGTATGAAGAATACCTTGGGGATAATAAAATAGCAATTACTGCAATTATTCCAAAGTGAAGTCGGTCTAAGTCTTCTACAAAAAAATCAGTCATCAACCAACCCAAAATACTGAGCGCAAAAATGATGGCAAAACGTATTGAAATAGCATTAGTAGCCGAGGTATATTCTTTAATCATAACTACTTATTGGTCAGGGTTTACAGGTTCAGCAAATAAATCAAAGTCGGCGGCGTCTATAACTTTCACGAGCGCAAAATCGCCTGTTTTTAAATAAAAC
The DNA here is from genome assembly GCF_011089875.1 of Psychroflexus maritimus. Lineage (GTDB taxonomy): Bacteria > Bacteroidota > Bacteroidia > Flavobacteriales > Flavobacteriaceae > Psychroflexus > Psychroflexus maritimus. Next base: position 94,220 of record NZ_JAANAS010000083.1, read on the forward strand.
TTTGTAGCGTCAATCAAAACTTCGTTATCCACATCTGGTGAATCAAATTCTGTTCTGCCTACAAAATGATTTCCTTCTTTACGATCGATGACACATTTAAAAGTCTTGCCAATTTTTTCTTGGTTCAATTCCCATGAAATTTGCGATTGAATTTCCATGATTTCGTTGGCGCGTTGCATTTTCACTTCTTCAGGCACGTTGTCTTCTAAATTGTAGGCATGAGTATTTTCTTCATGCGAATAGGTAAAGCAACCTAAGCGTTCAAAGCGCATTTCTTTTACCCATTCTTTTAATTCTTGGTATTGTTCTTCCGTTTCGCCGGGGTAACCCACAATTAATGTGGTTCTAATTGCCATTCCGGGAACTCTTGTTCTAAACTTTTTAAGTAAATCGGTTGTTTTTTTATGGTTGGTTCCTCTGCGCATGGACTTCAGTAATTCATCATTGATGTGTTGCAGCGGGATATCGATGTAATTGCAAACCTTAGGCTCTTCTCTAATCACCTCCAATACATCTTCAGGAAAACCAGTAGGAAAGGCATAATGCAATCTAATCCATTCAATACCTTCAACTTTTACTAAGTTTTGTAGCAATTCTGCTAAGTTTCTTTTTTTGTATAAATCTAACCCGTAGTAGGTTAAATCTTGCGCAATTAAAATTAATTCCTTGACCCCGTTGGCAGCTAATTTTTCAGCTTCAATCACTAATTCGTTGATGGGTTTCGACTTGTGTCCACCGCGCATTAAAGGAATTGCACAAAAAGAACAAGGACGGTCACAGCCTTCGGCAATTTTGAGGTAGGCGTAATTTTTTGGTGTAGTGGTTAATCGTTCACCAATTAATTCGTGTTTGTAATCAGCGCCAAGTGCTTTTAATAAACTGGGTAATTCGGTGGTTCCAAAATACTGATCAATATTGGGGATTTCTTTTTGTAAATCGGGTTTATAGCGTTCAGACAAACATCCGGTAACAAAAACTTTATCTACTTTTCCTTCTTTTTTTTGTTGGGCAAAATCTAGAATGGTATTGACCGATTCTTCTTTGGCGTTATCAATAAAACCACAGGTATTAATGACCACCACATTGCCTTGTTGTTCATGAGCTACTTCTTTGCCGTTGGCTTTTAGTTGTCCCATTAAAACTTCTGAGTCGTATAAGTTTTTGCTACAACCTAAGGTAACTACATTAATTTTGTTTTTTTTCAACGACTTTGTGCGCATAGGTATTATTTTTCGGTGTGCAAAGATACGACCTAAAAGTTGACAAAAGTGTTAATACCATTTATCAATTAAAATTACCGCAATAAAACGCCCTTTATTCCTTTCTGTTTTATTATAAAGAAGAAACTATTTGCGCTGTTAGGCCATCGGCATTCTTTTCGAGTTAGTATGCTACTTTATGGTCATTCAGTTCTACGTCAAATTTCCCTTTCGCTCCTAACACTTTAATCACTTTTAAAATTGTTGAAAATCTGTTATCTGTTGCCTAATTCGTTCGGCTTTTTCAATCTTCTTTTTCAGTGGTTTATTTTATTTTTCAGTGGTTTATCTTTTTTTTTAACTACTCCGTGAGTTGAAACAACTATTTCAGAATTAAAGGAAATACAATAAAATGTTTAAATTGCGAAGAATAAACAACCTAAAACAACAACAAAGCATGATCACACTCAACAAATTCTTTGTTTTTATTTTATTATCTATTAGCCTAGTATCTTGTCAAGACATGATGGTAGTTCAAGTGGAAGGAGAAGGTCCCGTAGTAATGAATGAATTTGAAATTGATAATTTTAATCAATTAAGCCTTCATTCTGGATGGAAAGTTTTACTAATTCCATCTGATGAAAACAAGATAGTTTTGGAAGCCAATGAAAATTTAGTAGAACTACTAGAAATTGAACAAAAAGGAAACCGTTTAAAAATCGATTCAGAGAAGCTCATCAAGAAAGCCGATTCAAAATTGATTCAATTGTATTATAATCAAGAATTAACTGAAATTAAAACTTCAAGCGGGGTATATTTAATTGCGGAAGATATCAAACACTCAGGCAATTTGAATTTAGTTTCAACAAGCGGCTCTAAACTTGAATTAAGTTTTGAAGGTGAAAAATTAGCTGCTGAAACTACTTCTGGGGCTTCCATTCATCTTACTGGCTCAGCCGCATACTTAGTGGTAAAATCTACCAGTGGTTCTGGTTTTGAAGCTGAAACCTTCTTAGCTAAAAAGGCAAAAGCAAAAGCTAATTCTGGGGCAAACATCAACTTGAATGTGGAAGAAGGACTTGAAGCAAAAGCCACTAGCGGAGCAATCATCAAACATAATTCAGGAATTAAAAATAGAGTAAAAGACACTAATTCTGGAGGAACTATTAAAGCCTATAGTAATTAATATTTAATACCAACTAACCATCCAATGTTGTAATTTCACTCTATAAACGACATTTAATAGTCAAATTGGTATAAGAGCAAAAAAAAAATCCAACGTTCAAATGAGTGTTGGATTTTTTGTTAACTATAAATTGATATTATTTCTTCTTCGGGTCTTTTTCCCTTAGCTTTTTTTGTTCCTCTGCTTGCTCCATTATTTCTTGCATTTTACGGGCAAACTTTCCTTTTTTCTTCTTCGGCTTTTTCTTGTTTTCTTCTATTTTCTGAAGGATTTTATCTTCCTTAATGATTACATTTTTGATAACTAACATAATTCCAATGGTAATTAAGTTAGAGATAAAGTAATATAAGGAAAGTCCACTGGCATAATTATTAAAGAAAATCAGCATACCAAAGGGCATAATGTACATAATTACCTTCATATTTGGCATCCCCGGTTGTTGCATTTGTTGCATGTTTTGGCCTGTAGTCATTTGCATGTAACCAAAAATTGCAATGGAGGCTAAAATAGGAAACAAACTCACGTGGTTTCCATAGGCCCAAGAAATTAAAGGAATGTAGGCGTCCCATTCAAAAATCACGTCATAACTTGATAAGTCATCGGCCCATAAAAATCCTTTTTGACGTAAATCAAATGCACTTGGGAAGAACCTAAATAAAGCATAGAAAATAGGAATCTGAAGCAAAGCAGGAATACAGCCGCTCAACGGACTTACTCCGGTTTTACTATACAATTTCATGGTTTCCTGTTGTTTTTTCATGGCATTGTCCTTATGCTTTTCATTAATTTGAGCAATTTCAGGACGTAAAACTTTCATTTTAGCTTGCGACAAATAGGATTTATAAGTTACAGGCGAAAGTAATATACGCACGGTAATAGTCATTACAATAATAGCTAATCCATAACTAGGTATAAAGCTAAGTAGGAAACCAAAAAACGGAATCAACATATATTTATTGATCCAACCAAAAATTCCCCAGCCTAAAGGAACAACTTTGTCTAAATCACGTTCATAAGTACTTAAAATTTTGATATCGGTAGGTCCGTAATAGAGGTTCATTTGCTCGGCAAATTCTCCACCTTTAAGTTGAAGCGCAATTTCTGAAGTGTATTTTTTGGTAAAAACGGTGTCAACTTGTTTGTCTTGAACAAGATTTTCAGAGATAAATTTTCCGTTTTTAAAAGGTGAATCGGTAAGTAGAATAGCACTAAAAAAGTGTTGTCTATATGCTACCCAATCTACTTTGTCTCCTGTTTCTTCGGTTAATTCACGCTGATTGGTATAATCGTCTTTACCACCATCGTATTGAAAAATAATTTCAGCGTGTTGGTTTTCATAAGAAATACTTTTGGCATGTCTTAAAGATTTAATTTGCCAAGTGAGTAAGGCTTCTGTATCGCCTGAAAGGATAGAACTTAATCCTTGCGAGCGCATACCAAAATCCAACATGTGGTCGTTGGGTTTAATCAGGTATCTATATTCTAGATATTTATCTTGGTCTGCTTTTAAACGCATGGTCAAGACTTGGTTGTCTCCTTCTTGTTTTAGTTCAGGAACAAAATATAAGTCTTTGGTTTGTAGCGTTCTTCCATCGCGTGTTTTTAATTCGATATTAAATTCGGAGTTTCCTTCTTTAGCAATGTAGATTGGCTCGCCCAAATAGTTTTCGTGTTGCTTGAGTTTGGCATCTACTATTTGCCCTCCGTAGTGACTAACTTTTAACTTTAAAAATTCATTTTCTATATAAGTGTAGTCTTGGTCTTGCTCTTTGGCAAGCATTTCGGATAAGGCAAAACTACCCAATTTTTGTTGGGCAAGAATACTTGCTATAGAATCACTTACTTGGGCATCTTGAGAAGTGGGCTGAGAAGCAACGGCTTCATTTGAAGTTAGACTATCGGCTTCTTCAGGCGCTACTTGTTCAGTTTTAGTTGCTTCATTTAGGTTTCCCTCTTCGGCTTCGTCTTGGTTCATATAAACCATCCAGAAAAGGATTAAACCAATTAACAAAAATCCGATAACCGAATTTAAATCAAACTTTTTATCTTCCATTTAAAATGTACTTTTCGCTTTCAAAATAACTGCAAAAGTCCACATTTTTACTGAATTTTCTTAGTTTTTGATGTATTTTTTTCAAAAATAAAGTGGACTTATCTACTTCTATGAAAAATAGCTTGTAAGCGAAGTTGTTAAAATCTTCTCATTAAATTAAAACCAAGCTTGCCAAGGAATTCTAGATAATATTAAAAGTAGGGCAAGGGTATAAAAGAGAGCAACTTTTTTAAATTTTGGTCTTGAAGATAATACTTTCTTGTGTTTAGAGTAACCCATAGTAATTAGGACCGTGGCTACAATCATTGTTAAAGGATGTTCAATCAAGTACAAGCGCAAGGTGCTGTCTTTCATTACTTCGCCCATGCCTTGGTTAGAAAAAGCTTGGAAATATGGACTTACAAAATAAATAACAATACCAATGAGAAGTTGAATATGGGTTACGATGAGTGCAAATAATGAAATTCTAAAGTCTTTAGATTCATAGGGTTTTTTGCCAAAGTACTTCACTAAAGCGTTGATTGTTGCTAAAAAGACAATAAGCACAACTAAGTATGCCCAATACGAGTGTAAATGTTTAATTGCTGTGTACATGATAGGTGTTTTTATTCAAATAATGCTTTTAATTCGGTAGCTTGTTTAGGGTTCATTTTACCTGCTAAAACCAAGCTGAGTTGTTTTCTTCTTAAAGCTGCATCAAAACGCTCTTTTTCTAATTTAGATTGCGGTTCAATTTGAGGAATTGGTACAGGATTTCCTGTGTCATCTACCGCAACAAAAGTATAGATTGCTTCATTGGCTTTGGTGCTTCTTCCGCTTTCACGGTCTTCAATCCAAACATCAATAAAAATTTCCATTGATGTTTTAAAAGCACGGGAAACTTTTGCCTCTACAGTTACTACACTGCCTAAAGGTACGGCTTTATTAAAGGCCACGTGATTTACTGAAGCAGTGACTACAATTCTTCTAGAGTGTCTTCTTGCGGCAATACTTGCTGCGCGGTCCATTCTAGCTAAAAGTTCACCACCAAAAAGGTTGTTTAACGGATTGGTTTCGCCTGGTAAAACAAGGTCGGTTAAGGTAGTTTTAGAATCTTCTGGGGTTTTCAAATCCATGAAAATGTTATTTTTTGGCAAAGGTAAGCTATGCGGAATTAAAAATCCATGTTCGCCTGCACATTCGCAAAAATTTAATTTAATTTTAAATTCTGACTACAAGTTAAAGAATAAACTGAATTAATTCTTTTTGCAACTAGTAAATGATGGAGCTAAAGAAAAATATTCTTGTTTTCAAGTTAGCTACTTGTTTAAATCTGAATTATGAGTAAGTGAACCAACAAACAACCACGCCGATTTTTGATGTGTAGCCCTTACTTTTTTGAGTAGGTGTAGAGCTTCGCTTCGCTGAGCAAAAGATTGATAAGCAACCTGATGCAAATTGTAGTTGTTTTTTCCTAAATAACGCGCTTGGTAATCTAAGTCCTGTAATTGTTTTATTTTCTTTTCTGCATTTTTCTTATTTCTGAAAGCACCCGCTATCACATGATAATTCAGCTGACTTAAATCGTCTGTTTGTTTATTTTTAAGCTCAATTTCTATGGTAGGTAATGGCGTTGAAATAAAAAAGTTAGCCGATTGTATTTCTTGCTGAATTTTTTCTTCGGCTTTTTTGGCTAGGCTTTCTTGATGCTTATGTTGTTTTTCTTGATCGATTAAATAGGCTCCAAAACTACCCGCTAATACTGCAATAATAAGTAAGGCGGCGTATTTTAGATAGGGTTTTTTAGGTGTTTTAGCTACCGGTGTTTGGAGTTGAATATCCGCTTTTTCTGTGGCAGCGGTTTGCAATTGAAGCGCACTGATTTGAAAAGGCGAAAGTCCAAAACTAGCCTTATGAAAATTGTGTTTTTCTGAAGGAGCAAAAGTGAGTTGGTCTTCTTCGGTTAATTGAATTTCTCCTAAGCCTTTTAAATGAAAACTTCGTTCAATTTGAAGTACTTGATATAAGTCTTCTACGTAAGAAGCTAAATATTTTTTAGCATCTTCTAGGTCCAGGTATTCTTTTTGACTAATGTAATTAACTAAAAGTACATCATCTGATTTTAGTTGTCCGTTAAAAACAAGTTTTCTTCTTGGTGGAAAAAGTGTATTGGTAGAAGAATTGATTTTAGCATTTTCAAATTTCACAACAAAAGCACCTAATCCTGGAACAATAACACAGTCGTAGCGGTAAAGGAGGTCTTTGATGTAATTTTCAATTCGCATAAATTATTTTTTTCGAACCCTCAAATTTAAATTTAATTTTAATTTATAAGCTAGATTAAATCATTTTTTTGTGAAAAGATTTCAACAATTATTCAAGCGCTTCAGCTTTAGGAAATTGGATAAACAAAAAAAAACTTGTCTAAACTACAAACTTCAAGGAGAAATTGGAGTTTAAAATTCAAATTTAATTCCAGAAAACACCCCTATCATATAAGGTTTAAAATTAGTTGTAGCCGAATCAAAAGTATTGATTTGATACCTTAAATTAGGTTCTATATGAAACTTGATTTTTTTTGTAAATTGATAATTAAAACCCATTCCAAAATTAGCGCTAAAACTTGTTGAATTTACGTTGTTAGCCCTTCCTATTCGATAGGTTTCGCCTTGAAAGTCACCTAAAATTCGGTTTTCATTGACGAGTAACGTACTCATGCCGCCAATTAAGCTAACCCCTATTTTTTTGTTTATTACTTGGTAGGAAGCTTCCATTGGAATTTCTAAAAAGCCTAATTCGTGGGTTAATGAAGTTTCGCTGTAGGGCACACGTGCGTTAGGGTTAGTTACTTCTGAAAAAGTTTTTGCGTCCATAAACGTAAGATTTGCTCCAGCACCCATGGCAATAGTTGCTATTTGATTGGGGTTGGATTGGTAGCTAGCTACTATGTTATTGGTTTGATAACCCGAGCCAATTTGATGCACACCTGTTCTTAGGCTAAGTTTATCTGTTACTTCATAAGCCACTTGCAAACCAAAGGATAAGTTGGTTGTTCCTTGAGCGGTCTCCTTCATTTCTTTGGCATAACTTGCAGCCGAATTACCTCCACTAAATACAGGCGAAACTCCTGGCGTAACACTAAATCTTGATAAAAGACTTCTTTTTTCTAGTTGATTTGATGTTGAAACTTCTTCCTTTTCATTCTTTATTTGATTAGCCAGCTGTCTTGAGGTGTTCTGATTTTGAACGGAAGCCAGCGGAAGGTCGTTTAAACGCATTGGCTGAAGTTGAATTTTAAAATCTGCTTGTTGAAAGCTTAGTTGATGTAAAGCATCAAAAAAACCGTTTTCTTTTGAAGCAGAAGCATAATTACTTTGAGCTGCAGTGAATAAATCATTTTCATGTGAAGAATTAACAGGCTTCGTCTTTTCTTTTGCCTGTATCTTAGGCGAAACAATAGTTTTTTTATAACTTGTTTTAAGCTTTGATGTAGAACTTAGGGCTGAGGTTTTAATAGAGTTGATGGTTTTTTGTTCTACTTTTTGAATATTGAGCAAGGAAGAATTGAGCAAATGTTTGTTGATTATTTTTTGGTAACTGATGCTGTTTTTTATAGCAAAATCAGCAGGAGGCTGAATTAGGTTTAACAAGATAGCAACACCAACAGAAAGTAAAGCAATAAAACCAACGGCATACCTAAAAGTAAACCAAGCAATAGGTTTGTTTTTCTCTACCAACTTCTTTTCAATACCTTCCCAAACCTGAGCTTGTGGTTCTACTTTAAAGTCGTTTAAGGCTTTAAAAACATCTTCTATGTTTTTTTTATCATTAGCCATTAGAAACTTTTCTTTGGTTGATGTAGGCTTCAATTTTGGGTTTCAAAATTGCTTTTGCTCTTGACAAATTAGACTTTGAAGTGCCAACAGATATTGAAAGTAATTCGGCTACTTCTTGATGCGAATAATTATCTAAGACATACAAGTTAAATACCATTCTATACCGATTAGGTAATTCTTGTATGCATTTTAAAAGTTGATTAAGTGGTATTTGCTGCTGCGAATTTTCTAAAGGACTGATTTCTTCAATCTGGTCTTCATTAATTAATTCAAAAACTTTTTGATTCCTATAGCGAGATAAGCAAGTATTCACGCATATTCGTTTTATCCATCCTTCAAACGAACCTTTAAACTTAAATTGTTCAATTTTCTCAAAAGCAGTGATGAATGTGTCGTGTAAATTATCTTCTGCTTCTTGGTAATTTCTAGAATACTTCAAACAAATTCCAAACAATACAGGTGCAAAAAAATCATAAAGCTCCTTTTGGGCTTTTAAATCTTGTTTTTTGCACCGATGTATAATTTGTTTTGTTATCATTACTCACTAACTAGCGGGAATTCAAATTTAATGTAAGCGCTTTCGCCTTCTGCCTGTGGATTTTGCAAGAAGAAAAACTCATACCGGTCAAAGCCATTGTCTTCAGCAGTAAACAAAAAAACTTCATCGGAAGTAACTTGGGTGTTGATGATTTCACAACCGCTTTCTGCAACAGTTTTAACAACAGTGCCTATGTACAAATCTCGTTCGTCTTCTTCAATAAGAAATTCCTCAAAGTTATCACATGTAGTTTCTAAATTGTAGGTAACAATAAACTCATAATCCTGGCCAATAACCAGTGAATCTACGTCGGGGGGTTGAACTTCAACCACTGAAGCAAAATTAGAGGATTCAATAAAATTGGTTCTCGATGAACACGAAGCCAAAATCACGACAAGCGATACATTAAATAAAAAACGTTTCATATATTTTAATTCAATAGCCTTAGCTTTGTTCTTTTCCTTTTATTGCTTTGGTAATTTTATTCTCTAGTTCGTCCATTAAGTCTGGATTATCTAAAAGCAGTGTTTTAACGGCATCTCTACCTTGACCTAGTTTGGTATCTTCATAACTAAACCAGCTTCCTGCTTTTTTCACGATATCGTACTCCACTCCAATATCAATAATTTCACCTACTTTAGAAATTCCTTGACCATACATGATATCAAATTCAGTCATTTTAAACGGAGGCGCAACTTTATTTTTCACTACTTTTACTCGTGTTTTATTTCCTCTAACGTCGCTATTACTGTCTTTAATTTGGGTAGATCTTCTAATGTCAATTCGTACAGAGGCGTAAAATTTAAGAGCGTTACCCCCTGTAGTAGTTTCTGGATTTCCAAACATCACTCCAATTTTTTCTCTTAGCTGATTAATAAAAATAACCGTACAGTTAGTTTTACTAATGGTGGAGGTCATTTTTCTTAAGGCTTGCGACATTAACCTGGCGTGAAGCCCCATTTTTGAATCTCCCATTTCTCCTTCAATTTCACTTTTAGGAGTTAGTGCAGCCACCGAGTCAATAACCACGATGTCGATAGCTCCAGATCGAATTAAATTTTCTGTAATTTCTAACGCCTGCTCTCCATGGTCGGGCTGAGAGATAATCAAGTTTTCTAGGTCAATTCCTAGGTTTTCTGCATATACTCTGTCAAAGGCGTGTTCTGCATCAATAAATGCAGCAATTCCACCTGCTTTTTGAGCTTCTGCAATAGCGTGTAAAGTTAAAGTAGTTTTCCCTGAAGATTCTGGACCGTATATTTCTACTACTCTCCCTCTAGGATACCCACCTACTCCTAAAGCAATATCTAAGCCTAAGGATCCAGATGGAATAGCATCTACATCAATCACTGCTTGATCACTCATTTTCATCACCGTACCTTTGCCGTAGGTTTTATCCATTTTATCAAGCGTTAGTTTAAGCGCTTTTAACTTGGCTTCTTTTTCTTTGTTGTCTTTGCTCATTCTATTTTTTTTTACTTAAAATTGTCATCTTAAAACGTAAAAGTACAATTTTTTATTTTTATAAGATAGCGCAACCATTTTAAAAATTTCACGTCTGTTAAATAAGACTATGACCCATAAATTAATATTTACAATAACGAAGAACAAGGCAAATTTGGTAGTTGCATCAAGTTTGCTTGGTGCGTTTTTAGATGGTGGCTGACGTTGGTAATTCTATTTTTTATTTCAATATTGATTAAATAAAAGAATTATTAACATGAATTAGCCACCGTTGATTATTCCATCAACATTTAATCTAAAAAAATCGCCCCAGTATTGGAAGGCGATTTTTTTATGTTTCAATTGATTTGATCATTAAATTGGCATTAGATTTTATTTTCAACCTCAGCGGCTTCAAGTAAAATATAGTGTAAATCGGTATTTTTTATAAAGGCATTGATGCGTTCTTTTCCAGGGCCAAAAGCGGCTAATTCTACAAAATCGCTGGTATGATTTCCGCTTGCCCATCCTACTGAATGATAATTCTGCTGTATTTGAGATAAGCGTTTAAACGGTAAGTTTCTATAGTTGTATAGCCCTTCTTCTTTTTCTAAATTCGTATAATAGCTCAATAAATCTTTAGCTTCCTCTTTTTGAATTCCAAAACCGTTGGCAAATTCAATCCGTTCTCTAATTGTTTCTACTGAGTCATTTTCAGAAATTCCTTGTAAAACCCAATCATTGGTAGCTTTGAAGTGCTGTAAACGATCAAAGTTTTCATTTACGTTCTTTCCGTAAAGCATACCGGGGTTAGCATTCCCGTGATCTGTGGTAACAATGACTAACGTATCTTCATTGCTTTGCGCAAAGTTCATAGCTACTTCAATAGCCTCATCAAAAGCTAGTTGGTCATACAATAAAGCTGCGGCATCATTGGCATGCGCTGCCCAATCAACTTTTCCGCCTTCTACTTGAAGCACAAAACCTTCTTGGTGGTTTTTCATTAAATCAATGGCCTTTTGCGTCATTTCTGCTAAGGTTGGCACCTTGGCAGTGAGGTCTTTGTTGTGCATTAAATCTAAGCTATAGGGAAGTCCTTCTTGATCAAAAACACCTAGTAAGTTACCCTGATTAATTTGATTAAACTGACTTTTATTTTTAGCTACACCGTAGGATTTTGATTGAAACTCTGAGTAAAGGTTTCTTCGGTCTTCTCTTGAATTAGCATCGAAGTATTTCTGTCCTCCTCCTAAAATAACATTGGGACCATGGCTCAAGTACTTTAGGGCAATGCCTGCTTGGTCGTTTCTAGATTTACTGGTGGTACAAAAGCCTGCTGGCGTTGCGTGGGTAACGGGAACGCTTGTAACAATTCCTGTCTTTTTTCCAGCATTTTTGAATTTTCGCCAAAGGGGTTGATGTTCTTCACCACCTCGACCAACATTAATTGCTCCATTAGGGATGCGGTGACCACCTCCCCAAGAGGAAGAAGCAGCTGCTGAATCGGTAACTAAAGAACTGGCTGAAGCCATATCCATTAAGCTTCTAGTTACAAGGTTTTCTCTATATAAATTAAGCCAATTTGACCCTTTTCCTTCTTTTTTATGCTTAAGTGTATCGGCCATAGTTAAGGTTCCATTACTCATTCCGTCACTTACTAGAAAAATGATATTTTTAGCTTTTTTCTTTTCTTGAGCTTGTTGTTGTGGGTTTGTGCAAGCTCCTAAAACACCTAGTCCTGCACCGGCAATAGCTGTATTTCTGAAAAATTTTCTTCTGTTCATTTTTATCTTATTAAAAGTTTAAAACTAAACAAAATACTACTGATTAAAGTAAACTGAATATTAATTTTTTTTCATTCTTAATTACAAGCTAAGTTTAGATTTGCTTAAAGGACAAACTAGCTTTTGGTACTTGAGAGTAGTTATAATTGAATTCAGGTTAATACGCACTAGGCTTATTAGAATACATTTTCTTACTTATTATTTGACGCAGGTTGCGCTAAATTCAATTTATGTGGTACACTTGATGAGCTGATCAATTATTTCTTTTCCTTCAATGGCAAAGCCCATTTTATAAAAACACAAACTATCAATAGCCAGTTTACTTACAGAGAAGCGGTAATACCAAGGCTAAAAATAAACTGGCTAAGATCGTTAAAAACATACTTTGGTTCAACAAAAACTTTTAAACCGGTGCGAATGGTGTAATCTACACCAAAGCCAAGATTAGCTCCAATACCAGATTCTCTAAGCGGCAATACATCTTTAGCTGAAGCATCTTCAAAAACTTCTGTGCCAGAAAGTCGTTTATCTACATCGGTATAATTAAATCCGGCGAGTAAATAACTATTGAAATCTGGAATATATAGGTCTAAATTGTAATGGAGGTCGGCATTAAAAAGAACTAATCTAGTTTCGAGTTTTCCAGTTTCATTACCAGGTAACAATACATTTTTATCTACGGGTAAAAAGCCCGTAATCTCTGGTGAAAACGAGAAGGATTCATTGATATGTAAAACCCCTCTAACACCAGCTCCAAAGCTTTCTAATTCAGTAGAGTAAGCCGCTTTAAAGCCTAATTCATTTTGGGCTTGTATCTTTTGAGCGTAAACAAGACTAAACAAAAAAAAGATAAATGCAGGCAAAAAATTAATTTTCATTGGTTTTGTGATTTATTGATTGCAATATAAAAAATAAAATCAGTAATCAGTTTTTTATTCATTTTGATTACTGGCTTTACAGCCGAATTCCAAAGCCAACACCTAAGGATGAATAATCAGCATCATTTACTCCTCTTGAATTATTTCTAATATGGCTATAAAATAGTTGCACTAAAAATGAGTCAAAATGATAGCCTATTTTTGGCGAAAAATAAAGACCTCCATCAACTTGATCTAGGCCTATTGCGTAGCCAAGGTCGGTAGAAAAATAAATATTGTTTTGAAAATTTAGTTTACCACTAGCAGCAATTTTCAAAAAACTGGCATCATAGCCGTCAATAAATCCGCCCTGAGTATCATAATTAAACTCTGTAAACCCACCTGTAAATCCTAAATCAATTACACCTCCAATATCATTTGATAAATAATAGGTAAGCTCTAAGCCATAAACAATATTTATAAAATCTTCAACTTCACCAGTGGGTACACCAAGATGAACAACTCCTTCAAAGTTTTTGTATTGTGCTGAAGAAGCTAGGCAAAACCCAAAGCTAACCACCATAAATAAAGTTTTTAAATGTTTCATTATACTAGTTTGTTGGCCTTAGTTTAATTTAGTTTAAATGAAATATTTAATTTTTGAATTTCATCTAGCAGCTCAGTACAGACGTTAACTTTGCGCTTTTTACTAGGCATATTCACTTTGATTTTTTGAGTGGCTTCATAGACAACAAAGTTAACTTGATGCTTACCTTTATGTGCATTAAACAACTCATCTAAATAATTGATTTTATCTTCATTAAGTTGGTGAATATCTACTTGAAGTATCATTTTTTTCACCATTTCTTCCAAGATATTTTGCAAGGGTTTAATATGAATAATATTTGTTCTTGGTTTGCCAGGTTCACCAGTTTTTTTATCGATGAAAGACTTATTTCTAAACTTGACATAAATAAACTGATCGACTACTAAAAAATGCCTTAGCTTAAGGTAGTCTTCACCAAAAAGCCAGAAATCATGAGATTCATCGTAATCTTCTAAGGTAAACTTTCCGTAGCCTTGCCCGTTTTTTCCTACGTTATGCATAACGTCGGTAACCACCCCTGCAACACTTAGTTCTCTATTTAAGTATTTTTCTACCTCTCTAAATATACTTAGCTTGGCATTGGTAAAATGTTTAATTTCTGTTTTAAAATCGTCTAAAGGATGCCCTGAAATAAAAATTCCAACCACCTCTTTTTCTTCTTTAAGCTTTTTCATCGTTGGCCATTCTTCGCAAGGAGGCACCTCTGGTTCTGGTATTTGGACATCACTGGCTTCGCCAAATAAACTCACTTGCGCAGAGTTTTTAGATTCTTGGTAACGGGCAGCAAATTTTACCACTTTTTCTAAAAAGCTTAAATCGCCATCGGTAGTTTGGAAATACTGAGCTCTGTGTGTATCAGGAAAACTATCAAAGGCTCCTGCATAAGCTAAACTTTCAAAGGCTTTTTTATTTGCTGCTCTAAGGTCAATTCGCTTAGCCATATCAAAAATCGACTTGAAATGGCCTTCTTTTTTTCGATTGATAATAATTGTTTCTACAGCGGGTTTTCCAACACCTTTTATGGCTCCCATCCCACAACGCACAGCATTTTCTTTATTTACTGAAAATTTGTAGTAAGATTCGTTTACGTCTGGGCCTAATACTTTTAAGCCCATACGCTTACATTCTTCCATAAAGAAGCTTACTTTTTTTATGTCACTCATGTTATTTGAAAGAACTGCGGCCATGTATTCGGCGGGATAATGCGCTTTTAGATACGCAGTTTGGTAGGCAATCCAAGCATAACAAGTAGAGTGAGATTTGTTAAAGGCATAACTGGCAAAGGCTTCCCAGTCTTTCCATATTTTTTCTAATTTTTCTTCATCGTGTCCGTTATCTTTTGCCTGACCTATAAATTTTGGCTTTAGTTGAGCCAATACATCTTTGAGTTTTTTACCCATGGCTTTTCTTAGGATATCGGCTTCACCTTTAGTAAAGTTGGCCAACTTTTGCGAAAGCAGCATAACTTGCTCTTGGTAAACTGTAATTCCGTAGGTTTCCTCAAGGTATTCTTCCATGGCGGGTAAATCGTAGGAAATTTCTTCTTTTCCGTGTTTTCTAGCAATAAAACTAGGAATGTACTCCATTGGTCCTGGACGGTAAAGTGCGTTCATGGCAATTAAATCTTCAAAAACCGTAGGCTTGAGTTCTTTCATGTATTTTTGCATGCCCGGCGATTCATACTGAAAAATTCCAACTGTTTCGCCGCGTTGGAATAATTCGTAGGTTGCTACATCATCTAACGGAAAACTTTCTGGATCCAGCTCAACGCCATGCCTTCCTTTAACAATTTCAACGGTATCCTTAATTAATGTAAGCGTTTTTAAGCCTAAGAAATCCATTTTAAGTAAGCCAGCATCTTCTACTACCGAGTTATCAAATTGAGTTACATACAGCTCTGAATCTTTAGCTAAAGCAACGGGCACAAACTTGGTAATATCATCTGGTGTAATGATTACACCACAGGCGTGAATTCCTGTATTTCTTACCGATCCTTCTAAAATTCGCGCTTGATTTACAGTTTCAGATTCGGGAGTAGTGTCTTCAGAAATACTAATTAATTCAAGTACTTTTTCAACATCTTCCGACCTAAAACTACTTCTTAGTTCTTTTTCATTTTTGCCAAAAATCTTGGATAACTTAGACATGTCTGGCACTAACTTGGCAATTCGGTCGGCTTCATAAAGCGGTAGGTCTAAGGCTCTTGCTGTATCTCGAATAGCCGATTTAGCGGCCATGGTTCCATAGGTAATAATTTGCGCAACCTGATTAGCTCCGTATTTTTCAATAACATAATCCATTACCTTGCTTCGGCCTTCATCATCAAAATCAATATCAATATCGGGCATACTTACACGTTCAGGATTTAAGAAACGCTCAAAAAGTAAGTCGTATTGAATAGGATCTATATTGGTAATTTTAAGGCAGTAAGCCACGGCACTTCCTGCAGCAGACCCCCTTCCTGGACCAACTGAAACCCCCATTTTTCTTGCTTCTCTAATAAAATCTTCAACAATTAAGAAATACCCAGGATAACCTGTATTAGCAATTACTTCTAATTCAAAATCTAAGCGTTCTTGAATAGCTTCAGTAATTTCGCCATAACGCTTTTTAGCCCCTAAATAAGTAATATGTCTTAAATAGGCATTTTCTCCTCGTTTACCCTTATCTTCCTTGTCTTTTGCATCTTTAAACTCGTCTGGAATATCAAAAGCAGGTAAAAGTACATCTCGATGTAAGTCAAAAGCTTCTACCTTATTAACTATTTCTTCTGTGTTAGTAATGGCTTCAGGTAAGTCTTTAAAGAGTTCTTTCATTTCTTCTTCCGACTTAAAATAGTACTCATCATTAGGTAAACCATAACGGTATCCACGCCCTCTTCCTTTAGGAGTAGCTTGTTTTTCGCCGTCTTTAACGCAGAGTAAAATATCATGTGCGTTAGCGTCTTCTTGATTGGCGTAGTACGTATTATTGGTAGCTACTAATTTTACTTCATGTTTTTGAGCTAATTTTATAAGTGCTTGATTGGCACGGTCTTCATCTTCTTGTTGGTGACGCATTAATTCAATATAAAAATCATCTCCAAAGGTAGATTTCCACCAAACTAGGGCTTCTTCTGCTTGTTTTTCTCCTAAATTAAGTATTTTACTAGGCACTTCACCATACAAATTTCCCGAAAGTACAATAATATCTTCCTTGTAAGTTTCTATAATTTGTTTGTCAATTCTAGGAACATAATAGAATCCATCGGTATAAGCTTTAGAAGACATTTTAGCCAAATTATGGTAACCATTTTTGTTTTTCGCCAAAAAAACAACTTGGTAGCCATTGTCTTTTCTGTTTTTGTTGGTATGGTCTTCGCATACAAAAAACTCACATCCCACAATGGGTTTTATAGGGTAAATTTGAGGCGATCTTTTTTCTTCTTCGGCTTTTGCTTTCTCCACTTCGGCTGCTTTATTGTGCTTACTTGCTTCCGAAACAAAATGAAAAGCTCCCATCATATTTGCATGATCGGTTAAAGCTACAGCAGGCATTTTATTGGTGGCAGCTTGCTCAACCAATTGTTTTACCGACATCGTTGACTGAAGAATGGAGAATTGCGAATGATTATGTAAATGCGCAAAACTGCTTTTTTCTAGCGTGGCTAAGTTTTCTTCAATTTTTTCTTCTGAAATTTTTTCCTCTGGCTCCTCTGCTGCTAATTTCTTTCGAATTTCTTCTGAAGCCTTTTTTAAATTAATATGCTGAAGACCAAGCTTACGAATTGGCGTTGGATTTTTAGCCGTAAACTCATCCAGGTATCCTGGAACCTGTTGAAGCTCTTGGACGCTAAAGGTTTTTCTTCTGATTAATTCAAGAAAACAACGTGTTGTTGCTTCTACATCGGCAGTGGCATTATGTGCTTCAGCAAAGGCTTCGCCAAATAAATATTCGTGTAATTCAGTTAAGGTAGGGAGCTTAAATTTACCGCCTCTTCCTCCAGTAATTTTACACAAACTAGCGGTGGTTTCTGTACAGGTATCTAAAACGGGCATTTCCGTCATAGGACTTTCAATACCGGCACGCAAAAACTCTGCTCCTGTTACATTAACATCAAAACCTACATTTTGCCCTACAACAAATTTGCTCATTTGTAAAGCGCGATTAAAATCGTCTAAAACAACATTCAGTTCTTTACCTTCGGCTTTAGCTAAAGCGGTAGAAATACCGTGAATACGTTCAGAATCATAAGGAATATCAAAACCTTCTGGGTAGATTAAATAATCTTTAGCTTCTACTAAATTTCCCCATTGGTCATGCACTTGCCAAGCAATCTGTATGACTCTTGGCCAGTTGTCTAAATCTGAAATTGGAGCCTTAAAATTCTTTGGAAGTCCTGTGGTTTCGGTATCAAAAATAATGTACATGAGGAAAAATCTTTGTTGTAAAATTAAAAAATTATCTGGGCTAAGCGATAAGCCTGTCTCTAAAATTTTCCATCTTTTGAAACTAAGCGATTAAAAAACAGCTAGAGGCAAGTAAAGTTCTTCGTTTCCTAGGCTATCAAAAAAAAAATGCCTCAATTTTAAAAAGGATTAAACTTGCGTAACTTAAATTTTTTATTTTTATTTGTTAGTAACTATTTATAATTCAATTAAAAACTCATACGTATGAAACTTCAATTTCCTGTTTTCCTGTTATTTTTTTTGCTGATGCAACTAACTAATGCCCAAGACTTTGTGTCGGCTAATGATGATTTAACTGCAATTGATTATGAACTCTATTATGAGGCTTTGCACGATGAGCTTCAAAAGAACGAGATTGAGATTGATCAAGACGACCAGAGCGCATTAAACACTAAAAAAATAAAAATGCAAGCAATTAAAGATGCTCAAAACAATTACCAAGGGAAAAATTCTGGTGCTGTTTGGACCGGAGTTGCTGCTGCGCTAACTTCTCCTGTTTTAGGCTTTATTCCTGCTGCAATAACCACAAGCGCTGCTCCTTCAAATAAAAACTTAAGAATTAACAACGAAAAGCTTCAAAACGATTATGATTACTATACTACTTATAGAAAAGAAGCTAAAAAAATAAAGGAAAAAAGAAATTGGGCGGCTTATGGAATTGGAAGTGCTGTTTGGTTTTTTATCTTACTCCTTACTTATTAACCTGAGTTCGATTATTCTCACTTTGTCAAAACTGTTTTAAATAGTAAGATACGAACTTTTTTAAGACGTAATATCTTGATATTGGGGAGTAAAAAAGTAAAGTAGATTGCTGTTTAAAACTGAATCATCTATTTCGTTCAATAAGAACATCCATTTACTGCGTTAATTTTTA
>NZ_JAANAS010000095.1 GCF_011089875.1 Psychroflexus maritimus
TAAAAAATTAATCCTAAAACAAAAGCAACGATAACTCTTTTAGTTGTTACTCTATATTTTTTGCTCTTTATTCTCAATATGTCAATGAACGTTTACCTGTAAAAAGGAAGTGGAGAATATCGGAGTCGAACCGATGACCTCCTGCGTGCAAGGCAGGCGCTCTAGCCAGCTGAGCTAATTCCCCATTAAATTTAGTAGTCTCAGGCAGACTCGAACTGCCGACCTCTACATTATCAGTGTAGCGCTCTAACCAGCTGAGCTATGAGACTAGGTCTAAATTAATAAACATTAATAAAAATTAAATTGACAGGCGTTAAAATTAGATAACTCACATTTCTGTTGAAATCTTCTTATCTGTCATTCTACATAAATGCAGAATGCTCTGAAAAAGG
>NZ_JAANAS010000096.1 GCF_011089875.1 Psychroflexus maritimus
GTGATCAAAGTATGCTTCCTCTCGGTAAAATCAAAGATAAAAAAATTATGGTTGAAAATTAAAAAAATGTTTGGATTTAAAGATAGTACCTTTTCTCTACAATCAGGGCTAATAACCTGAGCTAGATTATAATCACAAAGTAAAAATGATTGATGATTTTATTGAATTCAAAATGCAGCCTCTGGAGTCATATACAACCCAAAATTTATATAGAAAAATTCAATAGCCCCCATTTTTAAATGGGGGTTAAAAATGATTAAGGTGTTATCGGCTTTAGCCAAACATTTTATTCATTCAATTTTTCAAATGATTAATTCTAAGATTGAATTCAAAATGACCCCATCGGGGTCGAATGTTAATAGAAAAAAATATAACCAAAAAACACC
>NZ_JAANAS010000097.1 GCF_011089875.1 Psychroflexus maritimus
CACCTATGACACTCGTAGCAAAGAATTAAAGCAAGCAGAAGAGGAAAATAGAATACTGCGTAAGCTTTTAAGTAACAAGGAAATTGAGTTGGAAGACCAGCGTGAACTTTTAAAAAAAAAGTTTGGGACGTCCGATCCAAGAAAGATCTAGTAGATATGATTTATAACAAATATAAATCTCTCTAAGTTTTTACAAAATCCAGAAGAAGAATGAGCTAAATTGGCTTCTAAACCACCAGATAATCAGCTCAATATGTTTGAGCAGACACCATGCTAATTAATCTTTAGTAATTACAAACGGTTTAATAGGGTTTTTGATAGGTTTTAAAACAATTCTGTTAACAATAATTTGTATATACGAAACGAACTAAAGTTCGAATACC
>NZ_JAANAS010000098.1 GCF_011089875.1 Psychroflexus maritimus
CTAAATAATCTTAACGCTTTAATTCATAACTTGTTTTACCAAGTTGTGCTGTCAATTCAATATGTCAATGAACTTCGTTTGAAATTCTAAGAAAGCTTCTTCTTTAAAAAACCTCCTCCTTTTCGCTGATTTAAAAACCTCTCAATTCCTAAACCTCGTGTCGCCCTCAAAGCGGGTGCAAAAGTAATACTAATTTTTAATCCAACAAGTCTTTTTTTGAAAAAAAATTAAACTAATCTTAAAAGAACTTTTACTCAATTTATTTGCGGGTGCAAAATTACAACCTTTTTAAACCCTAAACAAATTTTGTGAAGATTATTTTTAAGTTAATTTTACGCTATTTCTCAATGAACTTTTACCACTTTCGGGACGG
>NZ_JAANAS010000099.1 GCF_011089875.1 Psychroflexus maritimus
GGGTCGGTGATGCGAATATAAACGATTTGATTATCCGACTGACTTTCATATTCCTCTGGATTGTTGATGAGGTTGCCCGGATTTTGCTCTTCTGCACCTTGAAGGTTGTTGTAATATTCGATTATAAGTTCATCGGTGTTTTCAACATTTTGTAAAACTTCGTCTTCCACTAAGCTTAAGTCGAAAGTTCTAACGCCAGTCTCGTTGTCGTCACAAAGCGTTAGCGGTTCGGGAGATTCGGTTTGTGGGGTGTTCCGGGTGAATAAATCCAAGTCAAAAATTTGAGTACAACCAGTTTCTTCATCTTCAAAAAACGCATAAATAGTTTGTTCAAAAGCTTGTACGTTGGC
>NZ_JAANAS010000100.1 GCF_011089875.1 Psychroflexus maritimus
CATTCCGTGCTATTACTTGTCGCTAAATCTACCACAATCACTTCATACAATCCTGCTTCTTCTACCGTTAATGCACTTCCTGTAAAGGCTAATTCTTCGCCATCCAAGAACCATTCAAATTCGTAATCGTTGGCATTTAACCCTGTATCTAAAGTAGGTGCAGAAACAATTTCACCAGTTTCTCGGTCAATACAAATCACCGAACCATCCATGTTAGAAATATCAACTAAGGGTAATGGATTCACAGTAATTTCAAAAGTGACTTGCGTTGAGGATGGACATTCATTGTCTGTGTTTACAACCTCGGCGTAAATGGTTTGTGGTGA
>NZ_JAANAS010000101.1 GCF_011089875.1 Psychroflexus maritimus
AACTTTACAGCTTACTCAAAACTTGAAGAAAAAACAAAAAATGAATACTAATCGAAATTTAAAAGATTACTCTTGTTTTATAGGGGCTAAAACAAATTCGTTTTTACTCTAACATTTATTTTAGTTGCATAAATTATGATTTCAAAGCTTGATTAAACATAATTTCAGCAGATTCTTAATTTATCCAAAATCATTTTTTTTAAACGAAACCCCTAGCCCCGATAGTAATGAGGTACTATCTTTAAATCCAAACATTTTTTTAATTTTCAACCATAATTTTTTTATCTTTGATTTTACCGAGAGGAAGCATACTTTGATCACTCAC
>NZ_JAANAS010000102.1 GCF_011089875.1 Psychroflexus maritimus
TGCCCTTTATTGAAGATTCTATAATCGATGATGCCGAAGGCTTTAGCTTTACCTACTTCGAAACTGAAACCGATGCCCAAAACAACGAAAACCCCATTGAAGACCCCGAGAATTATACCAATATTGAAACGCCAACACAAACTTTATTTGTTTTAGCCACCAACGAGGAAACGGGTTGCCAAAACATTCAATCATTTGATATAGAGATACTTGAAATCCCCCAAATCAACGAGCCTGAACTTTTTTCTGAATGTGATTTCTCTGAAGAACAACTCGGATTTACCGAATTTGATTTAACCTCCAAAATCGATGAAATTACCGG
>NZ_JAANAS010000103.1 GCF_011089875.1 Psychroflexus maritimus
TCTGTTTCAGTGACGCGGACAAAAATTTGCTGACTAGCTGTGGTGTAATCTTCGGGATTAGGGATTTCATTTTCGTTGTTTTGGGCATCGGTTTGAGTTTCGTAATACTGGATTTGGTGGTCGGATTCTTCTAAATCGTTTAAAATAAATTCCTGTTGAGACGTTAAATTTAAGGTCTGTACACCGGTTTGATCATCATCGCAGGCTTCTATGGGTGGAATAGCTTCAGGAGCTGCAATCACGGGAAGTAAGTCGATTTCCAATTCCAATTCGGTAAAGGAAACACAGCCGTTATTAACATCCGTAGCTCT
>NZ_JAANAS010000104.1 GCF_011089875.1 Psychroflexus maritimus
GGCAATATTTTCTGAATCTTCAATAAATGGGCGTAAATTAACTTGCAAGTCTAATTCAGTGAAAGCAACACAATTGTTGTTAATATCGGTTGCTCTTACAAATAAGCTTTGTGACAATGGATTTTCATTGGTATATGGACTTAATAATCCGTTTTCAATACTTAAATCTTCTGCTTCGGCTTGGGTGGTGAAGAATTCGATTTCATAATTGGGGTTTCCCCCTGTAATTCCTTCAATTTCTGCTTCTAAATCAAATTCAGCAAAACCATTATTCTCTTCTGAAGTATCACACTCTTCAAGTAAATCTGG
>NZ_JAANAS010000094.1 GCF_011089875.1 Psychroflexus maritimus
GGAGATATTCCAGCCGCACCTTCCGGTACGGCTACCTTGTTACGACTTAGCCCCAGTTACTAGTTTTACCCTAGGCCGCTCCTTGCGGCTACGGACTTCAGGTACCCCCAGCTTCCATGGCTTGACGGGCGGTGTGTACAAGGCCCGGGAACGTATTCACCGCATCATGGCTGATATGCGATTACTAGCGATTCCAGCTTCATAGAGTCGAGTTGCAGACTCCAATCCGAACTGAGATGCACTTTGTAGATTAGCTCCTCCTCGCGAAGTGGCTGCTCTCTGTATGCACCATTGTAGCACGTGTGTAGCCCAGGACGTAAGGGCCGTGATGATTTGACGTCATCCCCACCTTCCTCTCGGTTTGCACCGGCAGTCTGGCTAGAGTTCCCGACATTACTCGCTGGCAACTAACCACAGGGGTTGCGCTCGTTATAGGACTTAACCTGACACCTCACGGCACGAGCTGACGACAACCATGCAGCACCTTGCAATTTGTCCGAAGAAAAAACTATCTCTAGTCCTGTCAAACTGCATTTAAGCCCTGGTAAGGTTCCTCGCGTATCATCGAATTAAACCACATGCTCCACCGCTTGTGCGGGCCCCCGTCAATTCCTTTGAGTTTCATTCTTGCGAACGTACTCCCCAGGTGGGTTACTTATCACTTTCGCTTAGCCACTCAGACATCAATTTGCCCGAACAGCTAGTAACCATCGTTTACGGCGTAGACTACCAGGGTATCTAATCCTGTTCGCTACCTACGCTTTCGTCCATCAGCGTCAGTTCATTGTTAGTGATCTGCCTTCGCAATCGGTATTCTGAGTAATATCTATGCATTTCACCGCTACACTACTCATTCTAACCACTTCACAATAACTCAAGAAAACCAGTATCAATGGCAATTTTATGGTTGAGCCACAAACTTTCACCACTGACTTAATCTCCCGCCTACGGACCCTTTAAACCCAATGATTCCGGATAACGCTTGGATCCTCCGTATTACCGCGGCTGCTGGCACGGAGTTAGCCGATCCTTATTCGTACAGTACCGTCAATAGTGTACACGTACACTTTTTTCTTCCTGTATAAAAGCAGTTTACAACCCATAGGGCAGTCTTCCTGCACGCGGCATGGCTGGATCAGAATTCCTTCCATTGTCCAATATTCCTCACTGCTGCCTCCCGTAGGAGTCTGGTCCGTGTCTCAGTACCAGTGTGGGGGACCTCCCTCTCAGGACCCCTACCTATCATCGTCTAGGTGAGCCGTTACCTCACCTACTAACTAATAGGACGCATACTCATCTTATACCGTAATCTTTAATTCTTAAATCAGGTGATCTAAAAATACCATAAGGTATTAATCCAAATTTCTTCGGGCTATCCCTTAGTATAAGGTAAATTGTATACGCGTTACGCACCCGTGCGCCGGTCGTCAGCAAGAGCAAGCTCTCCTGTTACCCCTCGACTTGCATGTGTTAGGCCTGCCGCTAGCGTTCATCCTGAGCCAGGATCAAACTCTTCATTGTTATAATCTTTAATATTCTAACAAATAAGAAAGTTGACTTCTCAGGGAACATGCGCTAAATAATCTTAACGCTTTAATTCATAACTTGTTTTACCAAGTTGTGCTGTCAATTCAATATGTCAATGAACTTCGTTTGAAATTCTAAGAAAGATTTCTATTTAAAAAAAACTTCCTGCTTTTCGCTGATTTAAAAACCTCTCAATTCCTAAACCTCGTGTCGCCCTCAAAGCGGGTGCAAAAGTAATACTAATTTTTAATCTAACAAGTCTTTTTTTGAAAAAAATTAAACTAATCTTAAAAGAACTTTTACTCAATTTATTTGCGGGTGCAAAACTACAACCTTTTTAAACCCTAAACAAATTTTGTGAAGATTATTTTTAAGTTAATTTTACGCTATTTCTCAATGAACTTTTACCACTTTCGGGACAGCAAAAATACTACCTTTTTTACACATCTTCCAACTGTTTCTACAAAAAAATATAAACTTATTTTTTAAGCATTGAAAATTAATGGGTTGGGAAGGAAAATTAAATCAAACATAAGTCCATAAAATTTGGTTAACGCCAATATCATACAACTAATTTTACCCCCCCCCATTTGAAAATGGGGGCTATTGAATTTTATTTTTTATAAACTCTAGGATGTATCCGACTCCAGAGGAGTCAAATGTTTATAGATATCCAACACCCATTGAAAAGCGCCCCTGTAGGGGTCGCACATATTATTGGATTCAAATTTCACCCCATTTTGATTATGGAGGCTGTTGAATTATTTTTATTGTCGGCGTAAAATTTCTATGAATTCAATAGAAACAGGATTATCCCGTTTGTAAAATGCAAATTCAAAAACGGGGCTTTAGCCCAAATTATCACAGGGCTGTTTTTAAATTATTTGGGTTAGGCTTATTAGACTCCTACAGAGTTGTTGGAAAAGGTTACATTTTATTTCTATACACATTTGACCCCGATGGGGTCGATTTGAACTCAATGAGGTGATTTTTAGTACACGACAAAAATCACTTAACAAACTAAATATCAGTAAGATAAGTTGAATTTTTATCGGTTTTTATCTGGTTAACTAGCTGTATTTCAGCTTATTAAAGCATTATTGCTTAAGTAATGGCTTTAAAAATTAAAAAACACAGAAGAAGAGCAATATAAGTGTTTAGATATGGTCTTTGATTATTTATCAAGATGCTTGTTATCAGGAACTAACAAATACAATATTAATCTAAATCAATTTTTTGTCGTGTACTTAGCAATAACTGATATTAGGTCTTCTAAATCAACAAATTTAGAACTAAAAAAAGGAGCTATTAGCTCCTTTTTTTATCAACAAGTACTTCTAACTAAAATAGTTACTTATTACTATTCTGTGAGTTTTTTCAACTGTACTCTAAGTTTTTCAGCTTCACTATCATTACCTAATTGATAGTGAATATTCATCATAGTTCTTATAGCATCAACATTTTCAGGTTGTATTTCTATAACTTTTTCTAGATGAGGTCTTGCTTCAATATAATACTGTTTGCGCTTCTCCTTTAATTCTTCATATTTTTTATTATCAGCAGCCGACATTCCTAATTGATTCATTTGATTAACAATTGGCTCTTCTTTTTTTAATATTGAAGCGGCAATATTTAAGTGAGGTTCAATCATATCTTCATCTAATTCAATTGCTTTTTTATAGTATTCAATTGCGCCCTCAACGTCTCCAGCTTGATCAGCTGTTATTCCTAGATTTAAAAAGAGTATAGGATCTTCAGGTCTTAATTTAGTGATTTCTTTCATTATTTCCTGATACTTAGCTAAATTATCTAATTGGTAATACAAATCTGCCTCAGCTTGCATAAGTTGCACATCATCAGGATTAGATTCTTTTGCTCTTTCTATAGCTTTAATCGCTTTTTCTTTCTCCCCTTTTTGAATATAAATTAAGGAAATGTTTTTAGCTATTTCTCCTTTTTTACTTTGTGTTTCTTCATCGGTGGGATTTATATAATCTCCAGATTGTACAGATAAGTCTCTGTAAGTTTTCGTTTCAAAACGCTGTTTTTCCTTAGTTTCTTTATTTACTGCAAAATAAGTTGTAGCCTTACCTGTAAAACCTAAGTCTTGTAGTTCTTTATAATAATCTAAAGAGATATCATATTCTTTAGCTGTAACGGCATTACCTGCGGCATAATAAAGATATAGCGTATCATTTTTATTCAGCTCATAAGATGCTAGCATTTTCTCAGAAGCAAGCATGTGTTTCCCTTCATTTTGGTTTTGAATAGCTTGCTCAACCATTGCACCTTGCGTCTTCTGTAGTCCCTCTATAGCATCATTGTCTTCTTTATCTAATTTTTTTGCACTTTCAAAAGCTTTACCTGAGTTAATCAAATCTTCTAAGCTTGTATTTAAGCCATCATTCTTTCCTCGTAAAGCTTCTCCTTTTGCAATATAAAAGCGAATCTTCCATCTAGTATTTAATTCGTCTAATTGTTGTTCTGCTAATTGAATTTCACTTTTAGCTTCATCAAAATTTTCTTTCTCTATAGCTTTCTCTGCATTTTTAACTTCTTTCTTTTGTGCAAAAATTCCAAAAGAAATAAACATTACAGCTAACAAAAACATTTTCTTATTAATCATTTTGTTTGTTTTAATATTTAGGGTAATAATATAAATTTACTTGTTTTATTATTTATCGTTAACAGAATTTTGTGGTTGATCTGGAGATTCATCATCTTGGGGCTCACTACCATCATTTAATTGGTCTTCATCAATAGCTATTTTAGCTACGGCTGCAATAGAATCACCATCTTTTAGATTAACTAATCTTACACCTTGAGTGTTTCTACCCATGGTTCTAATTTGGTCTAGAGATAAACGAATAGCTACTCCAGATTTCTTAATTATCATTAATTCATCAGTATCATTTACCGCTTTAACAGCTACAAGATTTCCTGTTTTTTCTGTAATTGAAATAGTTTTTACGCCTTTTCCACCACGATTAGTTATTCTGTAAACAGCCTCTTCGGTTTCGGGGTCATCTACATAAGTTCTTTTCCCATATCCATTTTCAGAGACCACTAAAACCGTTTCTTCTTTAGGTTCATTAATAATTACTAAATCTACTACTTCGTCTAAAGGTCCTCCCAAAGTAATTCCTCTAACACCTGAAGCCCCTCTTCCCATTGGTCGAGTTTTGCTTTCTTCAAATCGAATGGCTTTACCAGACTTTAAGGCTAACATGACTTCAGATTCTCCGGTGGTTAATTTAGCGGTAAGCAGCTCGTCTCCTTCTTTAATAGTAATTGCATTAATTCCATTAGACCTAGGTCTTGAATATTGCTCTAGTGAAGTTTTTTTAACTTGGCCTTTTTTAGTTGCCATTAAAACATAATTACTATTAACGTAGTCTTCGTCTTTTAAATCTTGGGTACAAATAACCGCATTAATTTTATCGTCTGGGGCAATACTAATCAAATTCTGAATAGCTCTTCCTTTAGAGGCTTTACTTCCTTCAGGAATTTCATACACCCGCATCCAAAAACATTTTCCATTTTGTGTAAAGAACAACATATATTGGTGGTTAGTTCCTACAAAAAGGTATTCAGAAAAATCTTCATCTCTAGTTGTTGTAGCTTTTTGTCCTACCCCTCCTCTACTTTGGGTTTTGTATTCAGAAAGCGGTGTTCGTTTAATGTAACCTGCATGCGAGATTGTAATTACAACAGCTTCATCTGGAATCATATCTTCCATACTAAGTGTACCGCCAGAATAATCAATTTCACACCTGCGGTCGTCGCCGTATTTTTCTTTAATTTCTAATAATTCATCAGAAATAATTTGCATTCTGCGGTCTTCATTAGATAAGATATCTTTTAAATCGGCAATGGTTTCCATCAATTCTTCATACTCAGATCGAAGCTTATCTTGCTCAAGACCTGTTAATTGACGAAGGCGCATTTCTACAATAGCTTTCGCTTGAATTTCAGTTAACTCAAAACGCTCTATTAATTTAGTTCTTGCTTCATCTGCATTTGAAGAAGCTCTAATAATCTTGATGACTTCATCTATATTATCTGAAGCAATAATTAAACCTTCTAATATATGAGCGCGTTCTTCAGCTTTGCGAAGTAAGTATTTAGTTCTCCTAACTACTACATCATGGCGATGTTCAACAAAGTGAACAATTAAATCTTTAAGGTTCAGCATCTCTGGACGCCCATTCACCAAGGCAATATTATTGATACTGAATGAAGATTGTAATGCGGTGTGCTTATAAAGGGTATTTAAAACCACATTTGGAACAGCATCTTTTTTGAGGAAGTAAACAATTCGCATTCCGTTTCTATCAGATTCATCACGGATAAGTGAAATACCTTCAATTTTCTTATCGTTAATCATGTCGGCCGTTTTCTTAATCATATCGGCTTTATTAACTTGATAAGGAATTTCAGTAACTATGATGCATTCTTTTCCATTCACTTCTTCAAAATTAGCTTTGGCACGCATTACTACACGACCTCTACCTGTTTTGTAAGCTTCACGAACTCCGTCATAACCGTAAATAGTTCCTCCTGTTGGAAAATCTGGCGCCGTAATGTGTTGCATCAACTCCTCTACTTCAATAGCTCGGTTATTGATGTAAGCGGTAATTCCATTCACCACTTCGGTTAAGTTGTGTGGTGCCATATTAGTTGCCATTCCAACGGCAATTCCGCTAGCTCCATTAACTAAAAGATTAGGAACACGAGTAGGAAGAACAGTGGGTTCTTCTAAGGTATCGTCAAAATTAAGCGAGTAATCAACAGTTTCTTTATCTATATCAGAGAGCATTTCCTCGCTTATTTTCTTCATTCTAGCCTCTGTATAACGCATTGCCGCGGGGCTATCACCATCTACCGAACCAAAGTTACCTTGGCCATCTACTAATTGATAACGCATACTCCATTCTTGAGCCATACGCACCATTGTATCATATACAGAAGTATCTCCATGTGGGTGGTATTTACCAAGCACCTCACCTACAATTCTTGCTGATTTTTTATGAGATTTATTTGAAAGAACCCCTAATTCATTCATTCCAAACAAGACCCTCCTATGCACAGGTTTTAAGCCATCACGCACATCAGGAAGTGCTCTTGATACAATTACAGACATTGAATAATCAATGTACGCAGTTTTCATTTCATCCTCAATATTGATAGGAATCAACTGTTCTCCATCTGCCATAAATTAAGTTTTAAATTAATTTTGTTCAAATGGCTAATTTACATTTTTTTTTTAAATTACACTTATAAAAAAACAACTAGTTTTTAACAATAAAAGCCCTTTAGATAACTGCTTTTAACACCAATTATTGAAGGAGTGAAAATCAACCCAATCAATCAAATAAATCAAATTATTTAAGTTTAAAAAATTAAATAGATTTAGCTATATTAGCCCGAAATTTTAAATTTTCTATGGAACAGCCTATCCTCTTTTTAGACAATGCAAAAATCTATCAACGTGATAGTTTAATATTATCCGACGTAAATATCCAAATTAATAAAGGTGAATTCGTTTATTTAATAGGGAAAACGGGGACAGGAAAAAGTAGTTTTATGAAAACTCTTTATGGCGATTTACCGCTTAAAGAAGGCCAAGGAAACATTGTTGAGTTTGATTTAAGAAAATTAAAAAATAAAGAAATTCCTTTTCTAAGAAGAAAGCTTGGGGTGGTTTTTCAAGATTTCAAACTCCTGAATGATAGAAACGTAAAAGAAAACCTCATTTTTGTATTAAAAGCCACCGGCTGGAAGGACAAATCTAAAATGGAAACAAGAGTTGAAGAGGTACTAAACAAGGTTGGAATGAAAACTAAGAATTTTAAATTTCCTTACCAACTCTCGGGTGGGGAACAACAGCGTATAGCTATTGCGCGGGCATTACTAAACGACCCTGAACTTATATTAGCCGATGAACCTACAGGCAACCTTGACCCGCAAACCTCTGTTGAGGTAATGGAAGTGCTGCAACAAATTAACAAAAACGGAAATACCATCTTAATGGCTACTCATGATTATGCGTTATTGCTTAAATACCCTTCCAAAACCTTAAAGTGTGATGGACAAAAAGTTTTTGAAGTAGTTCAAAAGAAATAAGCTTATACTAAGTTTCTGAAAAGAATAAAAGCTACTTTTACCTAAAAAAAAGTTAGGTTTTAACAACTTCAACAAAACAAAAAAACAAATGATTTATCTTTGTGCGTAACACGAAAAAATTAGGTTATATTTTAAATAATAAAAACGATAGCTTGGTTTAAGTGTAATGAAAAACATTGATAAAACAAAATTTATAAATTGGTATTTAATGGACTTACCTAAAGGAAAACAAATTGTATTATTTGATGGAGTATGTAACTTTTGTAACGACTCGGTAAGGTTTATCATAAAAAGAGACCAGAACGATTTATTTAGGTTTGCCTCATTACAATCTAATCTGGGAAAAAAGCTAACGCAAGAAAGAAATATTGATACCAGCAAAATCGATTCTATTGTTCTTATTGATCCAGGGAAAGCTTATTATTTAAAATCGACTGCAGCTTTAGAAATTTCTAAAAAATTATCTGGAATTTGGCCTGTTCTTGGAATCTTTCTTCACCTCCCTGAAGGACTTAGAAACTGGATTTATGACATTATTGCTAAAAATAGGTACCAATGGTTTGGGAAAATGGAAGCTTGCCCAATGCCAACCACTGAAGAGCGTGAAAAGTTTTTAGCCACTTAAAGCTAGAACTTTCTATATAAAGCTTTTAATAAACTGATTCTGAAGCTTTTTACTTGACCCTTGATTTGGTAACAAAGTAGTTGTTGCAGAAAACAAAAAAGGCCATCAATGCAGACGACCTTTTAAGTTTTAGGGTGGATGATGGGATTCGAACCCACGACCCCCGGAACCACAATCCGGTGCTCTAACCAACTGAGCTACAACCACCGTTTAAGCATTACTAAATGCGAGTGCAAATTTAACCTTTATTTTCTTATTGCAAAATAATTTTTCAACTAAATTAAATCAAAAATTGAATCCACTGCAGGGTAGCGTTCAACAGTAAAACCTTCAGCAAAATCTACGTTGATAAGTCGCCCCAAATTCCTTGCTCTATAAGTGACACTATCTAAGAAGTTTGCGCTAGAAATAGGGGTCTTAGGTGCATTGCTTTTAGGTGAATAGAATTGCGATTCATAAGCTTTTACACTAGCTAATTTTTTTTCCATATATCCAGAAACATCTACCACCACATCTGGTTCTATTTCTTTCCATTGTATGTAGTGATAAACCAACTTAGGCCGCCAAGCTTCCTGCGTTTGATTTTCAAAGCTAGTTTCAAGCTTTCTTAAGCCACTTAAAAAGCAGGCATCACTCACCAATTGACTTGCTTTAGCATGATCTATATGCCGATCTTCAATAGCATTACAAAATACAATTTCGGGTTGAAATCGTCTAATCTGTTCAATAATTCTTAGTTGATGTGGTTCATCATTTTGAACAAAAGCATCTCTAAACTGAAGGTTTACGCGAGTTTCTGCACCTAAAATTTCTGCTGCTTTAAGGGCTTCTTGCTTTCTTATTTGTTTACTTCCTCGCGTACCCATTTCTCCTTGCGTTAAATCTACTAAAGCAATTTTTTTTCCTTTACTTACTTCTTTAGCAAGCACGCCAGAACAACTCAATTCAATGTCGTCTGGATGGGCACCAAAAGCCAAAATATCAACTTTCATTTATTTTTTTTTTAGCAATTTTAGAAAGGCTTTAAAGTTATTTACGAGATTTAAAGCTTATTCTTTTTATTGCGAATTCTTACTAGTTTAAAAACCTTACAAATAAAAACTATCTTTAAAAACAAGCAAAACCTGTTTTGAATAGCTTATGATTTAACTTGCTGAGCTAACCTCTTTATTTTTATCCCAAAAGCGGCAAAAATCAAAGTCATAAATGGCGAAACATAATTAAAAATAGCATAGAAAAAGAATTCTCCAACACCTACTCCTAGTACTCCACTATGATAAGCTCCGCAAGTATTCCAAGGAATAAGCACAGAAGTAACGGTTCCCGCATCTTCTAGTGTTCGGCTTAAGTTTTCTGGAGCTAATCCTTTTTCTTCATAGGCTTTAGCAAACATTTTACCAGGAACAACAATAGCTAAATACTGATCTGAAGCCGATATGTTAAGCGCTAAACAACTGGCAACAGTACTCGCAAATAAGCCAAAAACAGAAGAAAAGAGCTTTAAGAGGGCATCGCTAATTTTGGTTAATGCGCCAATAGCATCCATCACACCACCAAAAACCATTGCACAAATAATTAGCCAAATTGTACCCAACATACCTGCCATTCCTGATGAAGAAAATAGCTTTTCTAAACTTGTAAGTTCGGTTGGAATTACTACATCGGTAGTTATAGAATTAATTATTCCTTTATACATGCTATTTATATCCTTTTCTCCGCCACCTGCCAAACTAACTAAATCCGGTTGAAAAATTAAAGCAAAAACAGCAGCAAAAAGAGTTCCTAAGAGTAGAGCTATGAGTGGTGGTGTTTTTTTTACAATTAAAAAAATTACTAAAGCGGGAATCAAAAAAAGAATTGGACTAATGTAAAATTTACTTTCAATGGCCTTAAGTATGGTAGCTGGATTAGTTTGTCCTTCGGTTGTTTGCGTAAAACCAATAATTGTAAAAACAATTAGCGCAACCAAAATACTTGGTATTGTTGTCCAAGTCATATACCTAATATGCGTAAATAAATCGGTACCTGCCATAGCTGGAGCCAAGTTAGTTGTGTCGCTTAATGGCGAAAGTTTATCACCAAAGTAAGCTCCAGAAAGAATAGCTCCAGCTGTCATACCTAAAGAAATATCCAAAGCTTGTGCTATACCAATTAACGCAATTCCTACCGTTGCTGTAGTTGTCCAGCTAGAACCAATAGAAACCGAAAGCAAAGCACAAATAATAACACAAGCTACTAAGAAAATACTTGGATTTAAAATTTGTAAGCCGTAGTAAATCATAGTAGGAATAACCCCACTTATTAACCAAGTACCAGATAAAGCTCCTACCATTAATAAGATAAGTAATGCTGTGGAAGTCGATTTTATATTTTGCGAAACTTCCGCCACCATAGTTTTATAAGGTACTTTGTGAAAAAAACCAACAACTACTGCTACTGCAGCCCCCATTAAAAGGATAAACTGATTGGATCCATCAAGCGCTTCATCACCAAATACAAACACATTGTAAGCCAACATGCCTACCAATAAAATTACAGGAAGAATAGCATAAAAAATACTTAGCTTGGGATTATTTATAATGTCTTGATTTTTTTCATCGGAAGTTTGACTATCCATAGGTATTATTGTTCTGTTCTATTCTCTTACAAATCTACATTATTTTTGCAAATACAAAATTTTGTAAACAGCAAATTCTTTTTATAAATAAAAAAGCCTGAAGTTAGTTCTTCAGGCTTTTTTGTTAGTGACAAAAAAAACTGTTATTTCTTAGCCATAACTTTTTCAACCTTTTGTAAAATTGATTTAGCATTTAAGCCATATTTTTCCATTAACTCAGCTGGGGTACCACTTTCACCAAAAGTATCTTGCGTAGCCACAAACTCTTGAGGAGTTGGGTGGTGTTGAGCTAATGTCCTTGCTACACTTTCGCCTAAACCACCTAAGTAATTATGTTCTTCAGCAGTTACTACACAGCCTGTTTTTTTAGCTGAATTAATAATTGCTTCTTCATCTAAAGGTTTAATGGTATGAATATTAATTACTTCAGCAGAAATTCCTTTTTCATGAAGTGATTTGGCTGCTTCTAAAGCTTCCCAAACCAAATGGCCTGTAGCAATTATTGAAACATCTGTTCCATCCTGTAAATGAACTGCTTTTCCTATTTCAAAAGTTTGATTTTCTGGCGTAAAATTAGCTACTTTTGGTCTTCCAAAACGCAAGTAAACTGGTCCGTTATGTTCGGCTATTGCCAATGTTGCTGCTTTTGTTTGATTAAAATCACAAGTATTAATTACGGTCATACCTGGCAACATTTTCATCAAACCTAAATCTTCTAAAATTTGGTGAGTAGCTCCATCTTCGCCTAGCGTAATTCCTGCATGCGATGCACAAATTTTTACATTTTTCCCTGAATACGCTACACTTTGTCTAATTTGGTCATAAACGCGACCGGTAGAAAAATTAGCAAAAGTTCCTGTAAATGGAATCTTCCCACCAATAGTCATTCCTGCTGCTAATCCAATCATATTGGCTTCTGCAATTCCTACTTGAAAAAATCGTTCTGGATGATTGGCTTTAAATTCATCCATTTTAAGTGACCCTGTTAAATCGGCACATAGGGCAACAACATCAGGATTAGTTTTACCTAA
Source organism: Psychroflexus maritimus (assembly GCF_011089875.1). Lineage (GTDB taxonomy): Bacteria > Bacteroidota > Bacteroidia > Flavobacteriales > Flavobacteriaceae > Psychroflexus > Psychroflexus maritimus. The sequence continues at coordinate 11,927 of NZ_JAANAS010000094.1, forward strand.
CTCTGTTAACCCTGCTCCAAAACCACTTCTTGTATCTTTACTTCCTGTATTTTCGTATGTTTTCATCTTTTTTACTGAGTTTTTAAAACTGATGTAAGACTAATAATCATTCTAATTGTTTAGAGAAATCATTTCTATGTATTGCATCAGTTTAAATTTCTGGGGTGAATAATTAATAGTCGCCTAAAGTTTCAGGATTTTGCGCTAATGCAATTTCTAACTGCTCATCGTTCGGGGCTTTACCATGCCAAGCATGAGTATTCATCATAAAATCAACACCATTTCCCATTTCGGTATGCATCAAAATAACAATAGGTTTATTTTTTCCTGTTTTGGATTTCGCTTCTTTAAAAGCAAGCCTCAAGGCGTCAATATCATTCCCTTTTTCAACTTCTAGAACTTCCCAATCAAAAGCTTCAAACTTCTTGCGTAAATTTCCTAAAGGAAGAACATCATCGGTTGCTCCATCAATTTGCTTTTTGTTGTAATCAACGGTAGCAATCAAGTTATCAACACCGTGTGAACCTGCGTACATAATAGCTTCCCAGTTTTGTCCTTCTTGTAATTCTCCATCTCCGTGAAGAGAATAAATCAAATGCTCATCTCCATTTAACTTTTTAGTTAAAGCGGCACCTAAAGCAACCGACATCCCTTGTCCTAGAGAACCTGAAGCAATTCTAATTCCTGGTAAACCTTCATGAGTTGTGGGGTGACCTTGCAAACGCGTATTAATTTTCCTAAAGGTTTTTAACTCCTCTACTGGAAAATAACCCGATCTAGCTAAAACGCTGTAAAATACTGGTGAAATATGACCATTAGACAAAAAGAATAAATCTTCTTCCTTTCCATCCATTGTAAAATTTGCAGAGGCTTTCATTACCTCTTGATAAAGCACGCTAAAAAATTCAGCACAGCCTAAAGAACCTCCGGGGTGTCCTGAGTTAACTGCATGTACTTGTCTTAAAATGTCACGCCTAACTTGCGAAACAAAATCGTTTAATTGTTGTGTTGAAGACATTTAAATTGTATTTAATTTGCGCAAAAATAACCTTTTTAAATACAAAAGCCATATAGATTTTAAACTTATCTTAGGCTTATTCTACTTAAAAGTTTAATTCCCAAGTAATTCCACTAACATCGGTTAATCGTATTTTGTCTGTCGCTTGAATTATCTTTTTTGGAAGTGGCCATTGAATGACTGCTTTACCTCCTAAAGGAATAACCAAAGCCTGACTTTCAGGTCTGATTTTTGAAATGTAATGATTATCGATTTTTAGTAAATTAGCGCTTTTAAACTCCTCATTTTTAATTGTACTTAACTCTTGATTATTTTGATCTAATGCTTGTATTTTAATTAAAAATGAACCATAAACATCTACCCCTTCTACTCTAAATAATTCAAAGCTTAAGGCGTTTTTTTCTTTGTTAGGCTGACTTAATTCTAATTTAGGTTTTACAGATTTATTATGTAAATCACCCCAAACTCCGCCGTGAAAATATTGATTGGTAAACAAAGATAAACCTAAAACAAAAACTGCTAAACCTACACTAATCTTCCTTATTTTATTGGGATTTAAGGCTAAAACACCCGAAGAAATCCAATTGAAAAACGAGTTTTTATTTAATCGATTGGCAAAGAAATAATGATCTAAGGAAACCTTGCCTCCACCCGACCAAAAAAGGCTTAATCCGCCTGCTAATCCTAAAATTCCTATTTGCCATTCATCCAAACAAGTAGTTCCAATCCAACCGGCCGAAAGTAAAATTCCTAAGGCTAAATTAATAACCACAAAACTACTTAGCCTTGTAAATAGGCCAAGCATTAAAAATAGGCCAAAAACTCCTTCCACAATAGTAAATACAAACATTACCCACCAAAGAATTTCTGGATTAAACAGTAAATATTCTATAAACCATTGAATCCCTAATGCGTTGGGTAAAAAATGATTGAATTTATGTCCTACGTAACCAGCTAACTCAGGGTCTAATTTATCGGCTAGAATCATTCTGCGCCATAAGGCTGAAAAATAAGTCCATCCTATAACTAATCGAAAACTTAGCGTGAATAAAGCCGAAGTATCAATATCTGATTTTTTTATATAAGGTAATTGCATAATTGTAAATTTTAAAAGTTTGATTGATAAATAATAAAACAACTAAGCTTGTTTGTGCTTGTTGTCAGCTGAAAATCAAATCAATTATGCGGGAATTTTAAGTCGTTGGTAACAAATATAAAAAGGAGGTGAATTAATTTTTATTGAACCTTTGTTAAATAGGCGGATAAAATTTTCTTCTAAAAATTGGTGAGCTATAAAATTTAAGGTGTTTTGCTGAAATTTTTCTTCTACATCTTTATCAGACTGAACCTCAACAACTTCCTGAAAAGGAAAAGTTTTAGAAATTTCTGAACATGAAGAGTAAGCTAGGCTAGCTTTTGAAACATTTAGTGTCTTTTGAAAAGGAATCTCCCAAAATGCATCTAATGCCTTTCTTGTTGGGCAAGAAGAAAGTAAAATTATGCCAGCCCAAAATACGGCGAAGAATATTTTTTTGAATGATTTATTGTAATGAATCATAAGTTTAAATGCCATGAATTGCGAACTTAAATTAACCTGAACAAAAGCAAACTGTGTTTAACAAAACAATAAATTCAAAACTCAGATAAATCGTATAAATTTATTTTCTTACGTGCTAAAAACAAAAAATAAAATTGATAAACATTACATCAAGCTATGCACGCATAATAATAAGTCAAACCTGCTATATTTTACTTCTATTTTCATAAATTGCTCGAAACTAAAAAAACACATATCATGAATTATACAGACAAGATGCTAAGAGATGATGCCTTAAGAACAAAAAAAATAATTGTTACTGGAGGTGGAAGTGGTTTAGGAAAATCGATGACAAAATACTTTCTAGAACTAGGTGCCGAAGTTGTCATTACTTCAAGAAATTTAGAAAAACTAGAAAAAACAGCTCAAGAACTTACTGAAGCAACAGGTAGTAAATGCTTTGCTGTACCATGTGATGTTAGAAATTATGAGGAAGTAGAGAAGATGATTAAAGAATCTCATAAACATTTAGGAGAGGTAGATATTCTTTTAAATAATGCCGCTGGTAATTTCATCTCACCCACAGAGCGCTTATCATCAAACGCGTTTGATACCATCATAGATATTGTTTTAAAGGGGAGCAAAAACTGCACCTTAGCTCTTGGTAAATATTGGATCAACGAAAAACAAAAAAACAAAACTGTTTTAAATATTGTAACTACCTATGCTTGGACAGGCTCTGCCTACGTTGTTCCTAGCGCAACAGCTAAGGCTGGTGTATTAGCGATGACTAGGTCCTTAGCCGTAGAGTGGGCTAAATATGGTATCCGCTTCAATGCCATTGCTCCCGGTCCTTTTCCAACTAAAGGGGCTTGGGACAGACTGCTTCCAGGCGATTTAAAAGACAAATTTGATTTAGCTAAAAAAGTACCTTTAAAACGTGTAGGAGATCACCAGGAACTTGCTAATCTAGCCGCTTATTTAATCTCCGATTTTGCCCATTATTTAAATGGGGAGGTGGTTACCATAGACGGTGGCGAATGGCTAAAAGGAGCTGGTCAATTTAATCTTTTAGAAATGGTAACTCCCGAAATGTGGGATATGTTAGAAGCTATGATTAAATCAAAAAAATCCTAAATAACTCAATTTATGAGTTTGAAATTAAATGAAATTTAAGTATTTTGGTTTCCAAATTAAAAATTTCAAAAATGAAAAAATATTTGTGTACACTTAGTTTATTAAGTATCCTCTTTTTAGCTGGCTGTAGTAGCGATGATGATGAGGCTAATCAAAATCCTGATCCCGACCCAAATCCTGTTGCATCAAGTCTTATGATAACAGGTTCTGCCGAAGAAATTGAGGTAGGACAAGACATTACTTTTACCGTTATAGATGACTTAGATGAAGATAGAACAAATGAAGCTACGATAAATGTAAACGATGCTCCTATTGAAACTAATCTTTTTACATCAAACGAAACCGGAAACTATACTGCCACCGCTTCGTTAGAAGATTTAACTAGCAATTCTTTCAACTTTACAGTAACAGAACCTACTGATTTTAGAACACATAATTTTGATCAAACATTAGTCGTTTATCAAGGCTATTTAAATGAAGACGATGAGGAAATAAGCATTGATGGTTATGTGTATATAATTCTAGCTTACGATGGCCAAAGTATTCTTGAAAATCAAAATGCACCAGAACAATCTGAAGACTTGCTTGGTTTCATTATAGTTACCCAAGAAGATGAAAATGGTATTCCCTACTTACCTGGAGAGTCTATTGAAACGGAAGAGCTGGTAAATTCATTTTTATTGAAAGAAAACGGTGGAGAAGAAACTGATTATACAAACCATTTTGAACAAGGTAATTACAACATTAATTACGAAGAAGTCCTAATCACCTCAGAAATGGAAGGAAGTGCAAGTTATGAGTTAGCACTTGTCTTTAATGAAACTGAAAGTTATACAGGCACTTTTGATGGTGATTTTGTGTTTATAGACTTAAGCGACATGGGAGGTGGTGATCCAGAAGAGCGTTTAATAATGAATGAAACTGAATTAAATCAATACACTTTAGACAAGTTAAAAGCTTGCTTTAAAAAATAGTTTCATACAAATGGCAAAAAACCGATGTATCTAGGCAAGTGCTTAAATTAGATACATCGGTTTTATTATTTAATAAAGAAAGCTCTTCAAACAAATTAAGGAAGAAATGCATAGCACTTAATTTATTACTTAGTACTTTTGAGAAATGAATTCAAATATAGCTATGATTAAACAACTATTATTCATCACTTTTATTTTAATCGGTTTAGCCTCTTGTGAAAATTCTGAAAACCTGAATGTTAACTCTATTATAGATGAAGCCATTTTTCAATCAGGCACTCATCATTTTGCCAACGCTAGAGTAAAATTCGATTTTAGAGGTATTACCTATACAAGTCATGGAAAGTGTGGGAAGTTTGTGTTTAAAAGAGAATTTTCAAAAGACAGTGCGTTTATTGAGGATGAATTTAATCAAAAGAGATTACGTAGAAAAGTAAACCATCAGCAAGTTACTTTGGTAGATAGTTTAGCTAATTTATATGCAGAGTCGATCAACTCTGTTTTTTATTTTGTTCAACTTCCCTACCGATTAAATGATAAAGCCACCCAAAAAAAACTAATAGGTACAGAAAACATTAAAGGAAAAGACTACCATAAAATTAAAGTTAGTTTTGAAGAAGAAGGAGGCGGAGAAGATTTTGAAGACACTTACATCTACTGGATTAATAAAACAAGTTTTAAAGTCGATTATCTAGCCTATTCTTTTTTAATAAATGGAGGTGGCGTAAGGTTTAGAGAAGCTGTAAACTTTAAGGAAGTAAATCATATTCAATTTGCTGATTATAGAAATTACAAGCCTAATAAAAATGAAAAAGTTAAGGTAGAAAACCTAGGAAAACTTTATGAAAATGAAAAATTAAAACTAGTTTCTACAATAAAGAAAACCAAGATTGAGGTAGAACTTTTAGAAAATGGTTGTGAATAAAAAAAAATAGAGTAAATGCCTACAAGACTGTTTTTAAATACAACTGAAAAGAGAAGTAAAGTCTTAGGTATTTATAAAAATTTTTAGCCGTCTTTTTAAATTGAAATTATTAGTGCATTCCAATTATTATAAATTCACTACGACGATTTTCTTGATGCTCTTCTTCTGAGCAAGGCACGTCATCTTGACAATGATTTATTAATTGATACTCGCCATAACCTTTAGCGGTGATTCGTTCAGGATTAATGCCCTGATTGACAATCCACTGGCGTGTAGATTGAGCTCTATTTTCAGAAAGTGTTTCATTATACGCTTTAGAAGCCCGTGAATCGGTATGTGAGCCAATTTCAATTTTAATATCTGGGTATTTATTCATTATATCAACTACTTTTTGAAGCTCAATCTCAGCATCTGGACGAATATCCCACTGGTCTAAATCGAAATATATTTCTTTAATTTTTAGAATTTTAGCTAAATCTTCACCCTCCTTAATATTTTTCTTTCGTTGGTCTAATGGCATTCGTAATGTTTCTAAACCAGATTCATTTTTTAGAGCTATTGATTGTTCTTTAACTTCATAATCAGGATGAATAGCACGAACATAAAATTGGTCTCCACAAGAAGCTGTTTCTAAGAAATATTCACCTTTTGAATTGGTTTTACCTACCTCAAGTTGTTTTTTATTCGCATCAAAAACTAAAACTCTTGTGTTAGGTAGAATTTCTTCAGTTTGGCGGTCAACTACTTTTACTCTCAGGTTTTTTCTACACCCAAATTGAATTTTCTCTCTTAGTTTAATTCGGTATATATTATCGCTTTTATATTTTCCTTTAGCACGATTTGATGTAAAAAAACCTGTGCGATTCTCATCTAAAATTAAGGCAAAATCATCTAGTTGACTATTTAGTGGCTTTCCTAAATTCATTAGCTGAAAGATTCCTTGTTCAGATTTTTTAGCGGCAAACAAATCTAATCCACCAAGACCAGGATGACCATCTGAAGAAAAATATAAGATTTCATCAAATGCTATAAAAGGAAAACTTTCTCTTCCTTCGGTATTAATTTCTGGACCTAAATTTTCTGGTTCTCCTAAATTTCCATCTTCTAAAATTTCGACCTTATATAAATCAGATTTTCCAAAACCACCAGGCCGATTCGATGCAAAATACAAGAATTTTTCATTTGGAGAAAGTGCTGGGTGAGCGGTGCTAAATTCGTCTGAATTGATAGTAAGTTCTTCTATATTTGCCCATTGATTATTAATTAATTCAGCTTTAAAAACTTTCAACAAAACAACACCTTCTTTATTTCTTCCCACCAACTTATTGTGGTAATTGTTTCTTGTGAAATACATAGTTTTTCCGTCTTTAGTAAAGGCTGGAGTAGATTCATGATAAGAAGACACTAATTCTTCAGCAAAAAGACGCGGATTTTTAAGACGTTTATTTCGGCCTTCTATATCGGCTACATAAAACTTGGTAAAAGGCCGATTATTCCACTTATGAATTCGTTTTTTATACCAACCCGTATCTCTAGCTGAAGTAAAAACAACCTGGTCTTTATAATAAGCCGGTCCATAATCTGACTCCGTTGAATTTACCCTTACAAAGCCTACCTCAAATAAACCGGAATTAGCTTCTATAATTTGTTGATAATCTTTTTGTTCTATGGCTCGTATGCCTCGTGAATCAGATTGATCTAAAAGGTGAAATTCGTTGAGTAATTTTTCTGCTTCGGTATAGCGTTTTACAGATTTTAAGGTATGCGCGTACCTAAAATAATCTTCTTTGGTTAATTCTATCTTATCTTTACGTCTAAAAACCCTTCGGTAATAAGGAAATGCTTTTTTGTATTCGGCTTGCTTATAATAAGCTTCTGCATTTGTTTTGAGCCAATTTAATGGTACTTTTCCTTTGTGGATTAGCTTTTCAAAAACTTCAGTAGCATCTGCAAATTCAAGTGCTTCATAATGGTCAAAAGCCTTTTTCTCCATTACTTTCTGCGCTTTAACTTGTACAGAAAAAAGAAGTAAAATTAAGACCAATATGTTGAAACTTTTTTTCATTTAAAAAAACCGGGGTGATATAATTTTTCCTTCTTTATTTAATAATTCAAATCTAATAAAAAGTTCATGACTTCCTGAGTTATACTTTTTTAATGGCGTAGTTTCGATGTCGTAAGCATAACCAACAAAAAAACGATCATTAATCTGCCAGCCAGCTAAAGCTGAAAAAGCAGCACTCCAACGGTAGGCGGTTCCTAGAACAAACTCATCAAACAATCTAAAATTAGCTGAAACATCTACTTGTATTGGCGCTCCTTCTTGAATTTTTGTCATTATAGCAGGTTTAAAATCTAGCGCAGGAGACAACTCAAAAACATAACCTCCAATGGCGTAGAAAGTCATTCGTTCTGGCCGCACAGCTAGCGATTCGTCATTGCTTAAAAGTTGACGGTCAAAAAACATAGGAACCGATAGACCAATGTAAGCTTTTTCTGAATGCAAATATAAACCTGCACCAAGATTAGCACTAAACTCACTATTTACAGGCTGCAATAATGGATCGGCAGGGATTTCAGGATTTAACCTACCGGGACTTAAGCTGAATAATTGAGCGGTAGTCTTTACCCCCATAGAAAGCTGATAATCTTGGTTTAACTGAAGTGAATATGACAAATCTACTGAAATTAAATTTTCATCTATAGGGCCAATTCTATCATTTACTACACTCAACCCAAGACCTAATTTTGACTCCTTTAAAGGTGTATGAATTGCAAAATTATTAGTTACCGGAGCATTACTCATTCCCACCCATTGATTTCGATGTAAAGCAAAAGCACTTAACATTCCACGAGAACCAGCATAAGCTGGATTTATACTCATGGTATTGTACATGTATTGCGTATATTGTGGCTGTTGTTGTGCCGATAACTTTAAATTGAAACCAAACAACAGTAAAACTAAACACAAAATTTGTGTTGATTTAAAATTCTTTATATACGGTATAACTTCAATCAATTTCCTGTGTTAATGTACAAGTCGCCTTGTTTTTTTTGTTTTGCACCTTCTCTATCCAAATATTCTAAAATATAAAAATAAACTCCTGAAGGTAACCTAGAGTCCTTTCCAATAGTTGCTCGCCCGGTTGATTTTCCATCAAAAACTACCTGTTGATTATCGTAGTTTTTTTCATCATAAATCTTCACTCCATAACGGTTAAAAATCTGCAATCTATTTTCTGGAAAACACTCAATTCCTTGTATTTTAAAAACATCGTTTATTCCATCATTATTAGGAGTAATGGCGTTAAACACTTCTAAATTACACTCAGAAAACTCAACGCGTGTGGGTCGGTCATCAAAAAAATTATCAAAATCCGAAGCATCGCTTACTTGAATATCTAGGGGTGAAAAAGCAAAAATTTGTGCTTGATTAATTACTTCACCACGGTCTAGGTCAATTTGTTGAATGGGGTAATTAGCAAAAAAAGAAGCGGTATCAGTTTGCCCAACTTGAAGAAAATCAATTTCACCATAAATTTCAATAAAGTCTAATTCATCGTTTAATTCTAAGTCGTATAAATCTACATTTCCAGTGTTTTTCACCTCAAAATCATAAACTAAAACTTCATTTAGTTCAGGAGCATAGGGAATATCAGGATTAACTCGAGCCGATTTTATAAGAGATATGGCTGGATTTTGGGGTAAAATAACAGCCGTACATTCGGGGCAACTTTGCAAATAAAACGGATTATTCTGTGGAATTGGCGTGGGATCAACTGAAAGCACATTTAAGCTTTGAGAAGATTCTGTAATTGCAGTGGCTTCAGCTTGATTATAAACAACTCCAGTATTAATATCTTCTTGAGTGATGGCATAAAAAGCTTCAACCGTAAGCGATTCGCCAGACAACAAGCTAGTATTTTCAAGAGGTGGTATTTGTAATTCTTCAGGAAAGCTAAAATCATCAATTTCAATAGAAGTAAGAAGCTGTTCTCCTAAATTACTCAAAACAAATTCAAATTTAAGTAAATCACCTGGAGTTAGGTATTCTTCATTTTGCATTTCAAAGATTTCACCATCTTTTGAAAAACTTAAATCAGCTTCCCCAAAGTCGGTAATTAAAGGGTCAAAGATAACACCAGAATCATACGCGGCATCAGCTACATCGGCAATGGCTATTTTAATAGTATAAGTTTCTCCAAACTGAAGACCTGAAATTTGCGATTCTATAATTTCAGTAATTCCATTGTATTCTGCATGAACAGGAAATGGTCCAGGTTGCGGATTGGTATTTGAGGAGCCATCATTTACATGGCCATTATTGATGTACAGGTTGGTTTGCGACAAATCTGCTGGAGAGCCATCGCTATTTGAACCTAAAACACCACCGTTCACAAAATTGACTGCCGTAGGATTACCCGAAGTTGGAATGGTAGCTACATTTGTTGCATCCTCAAAACCAGGGCCAGAAACAAAAATTGCAAAGACGTCATTAAATTGACTTCCTACCCAATTGGGATATTCTTCTGAACCAAATTGGTAGCGAAATTTAATCTGATTAACTGTTGGACTTTGAATTTCAACATCAAATTGATAAATTACCACATCAAAAACAGCTAACGAATCAATGTTTCTTAAATCGTCATCTAAGTAAGGTGTATGTATATTGCTTGTAACTGCTTGCGAATTATTATTACTAAGATCAAATTCAATATTCCCTGTAGAAAAAGCAATTCCTTGATCAATTGAAAGGTTGGCACCATTTACTCCATCGCTAATTAGAGCTAACTGTTCATCGCGGTTTCCACTAATTAAAACAGAGTTAGAAATTTGTATTCCTTCAGTTTGAAAAAAATTATCAATTGCTTCATTTGTTGGGCCTAATTCAAAAGTTGATTGAGCCTGCAGCTCTAGAGCAAGACAAAGAAGTGTTATGAAAAAGAAAGTAATTTTATTCATACTATTCAAAATTCAATACAAACATAATTAAATCACAAAAGTATTTCGGTAAAAGCTTGATGTTTTTTTAAGTATAATAATTAAATCTTGAGAAAATACGAAAAAAGCAATAGGTTTTGTTAAGTTTTCTTAAAGGATTTCAATAAAATAAATAATAGCTTGGTTTTCAATATTTAAACTGTAGTTTTGCAAGGAATTTCAGTAATAACTGAATATTTTAAACATTGAAAAATTAATTTATGAGTCAAGTTAAAGAAAAAGACACAGTTAAAGTACATTACACGGGAAAACTTTCAGACGGGCAAGTTTTTGATAGTTCACTTGAGCGTGAGCCATTAGAATTTACCTTAGGTGAAGGAATGTTAATTCCAGGCTTTGAAAAAGCGGTTATCGACATGAAAGTTAGCGAAAAAAAGACGGTAAGCATTCCTAAAGATGAAGCTTATGGAGAAAAATTAGATGATTTATTTCAAAAAGTTGATAAAGCTCAATTACCTGAAGAAATTAAGCCGGAAGTTGGAATGGGCTTAGTTTCTAAAAACCCTGATGGTTCTGAAAGACAATTGAGAGTGGCAGCAGTAAACGATGACCATATTATTGTTGATGCCAATCACCCATTAGCAGGACATGATTTAGTATTTGATTTAGAATTAGTTGAAATCAAGTAATTTTAATTACAAATCAATATAAAAAAATCCCGAGTAATAATTAGTTACTCGGGATTTTTTAATTCAATAAAACAAATTACTAAGGTAATAAGACCGTGTCTATAACATGTATAACACCATTAGTTGCGTTTAAGTTGGCAGCTACTACAGTAGCCACATTTCCTTTTGCATCTGCTATCTTAACTAAATCTCCTTCTAAGGAAAAATTTAAAGATTCTCCACCAACAGTTTCAACAGAAGCAGAACCGCCCCCATCTTTAATGGCTTTAACAACATCTTTAGCATTTAGTTTTCCAGCAATAACATGGAAATTTAAAACCATTTGAAGCTTATATTTGTTATCGGGCTTTAAAAGGTAATCAACTGTACCCGCTGGTAAAGCTTCAAAAGCAGCATTTGTTGGAGCAAATACCGTAAAAGGCCCTTCAGCTTGAAGTGTTTCAACTAAATCACCAGCTTTTACAGCGGTAACTAAAGTAGTATGGTCTTCAGAAGCCATTACTGTTTCAACAATATTTTTGTTTTGGCTGAAACCAAAACTAACTACTAATACAATTAGCAAACTTGATAGTACATTTTTAATCATCATAACTTTTTTATTTTCAAACAAAGATTGGACTATTTCTCAAAGACACTAAGTGAATTGATAAAGAATTAACTATTTTAACCTAGAGTAAATAATTGTTTTACTTAAAATCTACAATTTCACAAAAGTAAGTTTGAATAAAAAGCATTAATTAAAGCTCCTAGGTCCCATAAAATTAGCTGTAGTTGTTTCAATTAATTCATCTCTATTATATATTCCTATTTTAAGCTTTGTTTTATTTCCCTCTAACTCATGAGGGTGAACATTAATAAACAAACTACCTTCGCTCATGCCCTGCTCTGGAACACTTTCATAATCATTTTTAACTAATTTCACTTCTCCAGTATGAGAAATTAATCGAAAATTTAAAGAGTCTATTTGACGTGTTGTTTTATTAACCAATTTATAGGTATATACATTCCTTAACGCGCCGTCATTCATAGTTTCGTATAAATTACCAGGAAGTCTTAAAATTCTAGCTTCAACATCACTTCTAATGAACAACAAGCCCACCAATATCCCTGTTAAGATAGTTAATACAGCAGCATAAGCCTTCATTCTTGCGGTTAGCTGGAACTTTTTACCCTTACTAATGTTATCTTCAGAAGCATACCTAATTAAGCCTTTAGGTTTATTGATACTTTCCATTATGTGGTCACATTCATCAATACAAGCAGTGCAATTTACACATTCTAATTGTGTTCCATTACGAATATCAATACCCGTTGGACAAACATGAACACATTGAAAACAATCAATACAATCTCCATGGCCTAAGGCTTCACGGTCTTCATTTTTTCTAAATTTCTTTCTTCCATTTTCTGCTTCACCCCTAACGTGGTCATAAGCTACAACAACCGATTTTTCGTCAAGTAAAACACTTTGCATTCTTCCGTAAGGACAAGCTATAATACAAACTTGCTCTCTAAACCAAGCAAAAACAAAATAAAAAACACCTGTGAAAATTACCAGCGGAATAAACGTACCTAAATTCTCTGAAGGCTTGGAAGTAATGTTTTCTATAAGTCGATCACTACCAATTAAGTAAGCTAAAAAAACATTTGAAATAATAAATGAAATTAAAGCAAAAATAAACCACTTAATACTTCTTTTAGTGATTTTTTCTTTATTCCATTCCATTTTATCCAACTTGCGTTGTTTATTTCTATCCCCTTCAATAGCATATTCAATTCTTCTAAATACCATTTCCATAAAGATAGTTTGCGGACAAATCCATCCACAAAATATCCTTCCAAAAGCAACTGTAAAAAGAGCTATAAAAACCACTAAGATAATCATGGAAATAACAAACAAGTAAAAGTCTTGTGGCCAAAATGGAAATCCAAATATATTGAACCTACGCTCTAAGACGTTGAACATCAAAAACTGATTTCCATTAATTTTAATAAATGGCGATAAGAGTAAGAAAGTTAATAAAAAATAGCTAACCCATTTCCTATAATCATAGAATTTACCAGAAGGTTTTTTAGGGTAAACCCAAGCGCGTTTACCATCGTCATCCATGGTTCCTATGCGGTCTCTAAAATTATCTTGATCTTGTTGCATGATTGTTATTATTGAAAAGGCTATGACTAAGAGCAAATCTCATTCCGTCACAGCCTTTATTTATTGAATCATTTATTTTTCTTCTTCCCAAACATCACCCTGAGGAGCTTTTCCATCGGTAGGTTCATTTTCTTGCAGAGTAAGTGCGTAAGAAGCTACTTGTTGCATTTCTTTTGCAGATAAATCAGATTTCCAAGCTACCATTCCTTTGCCAGGTCTTCCTCCTTCACTAATGGTTTTAAAAACATTTTTAATGCCACCGCCTAAAATCCAATACTCATCAGTAAGGTTAGGCCCTATTCCTCCACCACCGTCAGCTCTGTGACATGCTACACAGTTAGCGGTATAGATTTTTTCTCCTTTTTTTAAATCGGAAGCCTCTTCTAAAAATGTTACATTATCTACATTAATAATATCTTCAGCGGTTGCTAAGTAAGCTTCAATTTCTTCTTGAGCCGAAGCTACTTCACGTTCGTATTCTTCAGCTTGAGTGTAATCTCCAACAACATGGAATCTTACTAAATAAATTATTCCAAATACAATGGTAGCGTAAAATCCATATAGCCACCAGGGCGGAAGTCTATTATCTAATTCTTTAATTCCATCGTAATCATGGTCTAAAATAATTTCATGTTCTTCTTCAATTTCTTTAGACTTAGTCATACTTTGCATCAGGCTGTTCCAACGTTTCTCTAGGTTTGAAACTCGGTTTGTTTCAGCCTGGTGATAACGCTTTTTGCCATCCTCTGAAAGAGATTGATAAAGAACATTTTTTAAGGAGGCAATAGAAGCTTCAACAGCTATGGCAAAAATTAATACAATACCAACAAACACTCCTGCAAAAGGATATTCTAAAACAGCCCATTGCCCAGGTTCTGTTTCCATTAAGTATTCTGTACCTGCTAGAGCAATTGCCACAAGAACTATAACTCTTAAATATGATGAAAATGTTTTCATTGTTCTTTGTTGTTTAAAGGTTCTTCATCGGTTAAAGGTATCTCACTTACCTGTTCTATGTATTCTTTTTTTGCGGTTAAAACCCACCAAAACAGAATAACAAAAAAGCTAAAGAAGATGAGCAAGGAGAAGATGGGATATATTTCAATCCCTTCTATTCCTTCTAAATATTGTTTTGCAAATTTCATTGTGCTTTGATTTTAGTTAGAAGCTTGACTTGCTTCCGGTTCAACTATTTTAATATCTGTACCTAATCGTTGAAGGTAAGCAATAAGTGCTGTGATTTCGCGATTTTTCATTTCTACAAACTCAAGTCCGTTTTCTTCTGCGTATTTCTTATCTGCTTCATAAGACTTCACAAAATCTGGGTCATTGTACAAGTTTTGTTCAATTTGAGTTCCTTGTTCAAGCATGTTTTTCTGAACGTTTTCAATATCTTCATCAGAATAAGGAACGCCTAACTTAACCATTGTTTTTAATTTATCTTCGGTATTAGACTTATCTAATTCATTAGCAATAAGCCATTGATAAGCAGGCATAATAGAACCAGAACTCGTACTTTGCGGATCATACATATGGTTAAAGTGCCAGTTATCTGAGTACTTTCCGCCTATTCTTAATAAATCTGGACCTGTTCGTTTACTTCCCCACAAGAAAGGACGGTCATATACATATTCACCACCTTTAGCATATTCACCATAACGTTCAACTTCAGAACGAAATGGTCTAATCATTTGTGAATGGCATCCCACACATCCTTCTCTAATGTAAATATCTCTTCCTTCTAACTCTAAGGGAGTATAAGGCTTGACACTTGAAATTGTAGGAACATTAGATTTCACAAGTAAGGTGGGTATAATCTGGACAATTCCACCAATTAAAATAGCGATGGTTGCCAAAATTGTTAGTTGAACAGGTTTTCTTTCTAACCAAGAATGAAAAGCTTCGCCAGCAATTCTTCCGCTTTTAATTCTTTTTAGTGGAGCTGCTTCTGCCAGTTCGTCTTCAACGCTAGATCCTGCTTTAATGGTCATAACTACGTTGTACAGCAACATAAACATTCCGAAGATATACAATGAACCACCAATAGCTCTCATCCAATACATGGGCATAATTTCTGAAACGGTTTCTAAAAAGTTACCGTAAACCAAAGTTCCATCAGGATTAAAATCTTTCCACATTAAAGCCTGAACAAACCCAGCTACATACATAGGAAGTGCATAAAGAACGATACCTAAAGTACCTATCCAGAAGTGAGCGTTAGCCAATGAAACTGAATGAAGTTTGGTTTTAAACAACTTTGGAATTAAGAAGTAAATCATACCAAAGGTTAAGAACCCATTCCAAGCTAAAGCACCAACGTGGACGTGCGCTATAATCCAATCAGTAAAATGCGCAATAGCATTTACATTTTTAAGCGAAAGCATTGGTCCTTCAAAAGTAGCCATACCATAGCCGGTAATAGCAACAACCATAAATTTAAGTACGGGACTAGTTCTTACTTTATCCCAGGCTCCACGAAGTGTTAGGAGTCCGTTAATCATTCCACCCCAAGAAGGCATTATTAGCATAACTGAGAATGTTACCCCTAAATTCTGTGCCCAATCTGGTAAAGCAGAATAGAGTAAATGGTGAGGACCTGCCCAGATGTAAATAAAAATTAAAGACCAAAAGTGAATAATTGATAGTTTATAAGAGTAAACTGGCCGATTGGCTGCTTTTGGAACAAAATAATACATTAAACCTAAAAACGGAGTAGTTAAGAAAAAGGCTACTGCATTATGACCATACCACCATTGTACTAAAGCGTCTTGAACTCCTGCGTATGCAGAATACGATTTTAAAGCGGTAACAGGTAATGCCAACGAATTAAAAATATGTAACACTGCTACCGTAACAAAAGTGGCTAAATAAAACCAAATAGCTACATATAAGTGGCGTTGTCTTCGTTTAAGGATTGTTCCTATTAAGTTCCAACCAAATGCTACCCAAACTACAGCAATAGCAATATCAATAGGCCATTCTAGCTCAGCGTATTCTTTAGAACTTGTAAACCCTAAAGGTAAGGTAATTGCAGCAGCAACAATAATTAACTGCCATCCCCAAAAGTTTAAGTTACTTAGTGCATCGCTAAACATTCTTGCTTTAAGTAAACGCTGCGAGGAGTAGTAAACTCCAGCAAAAATGGCATTTCCTACAAAGGCAAAAATAACCGCGTTAGTATGCAAGGGCCTTAAGCGTCCAAAGCTTAACCAAGAAATCCCATCAGTTACCTGTGGGAAAATAAACATAAAGGCTAAAAGCAGCCCGACAGACATTCCAACAACCCCCCAAAATATAGTGGCGTAGAGGAATTTTTTTACGATTTTATTGTCGTAATGAAATTGTTGTACTTCCATAGAAATTACTTGTTTTGATCGTTTGTTTTTGAATTTTCTGAATCCGATTTCACCAACTCATCATCAAAAAGCATTCTCACTGAAGGTGTATAACTATCATCATACTGCCCATTTCTTACAGATACTATAAATACCACCAAAAAAATTAGCGCTACAATAATACTTATTGCTAAAAGTCCGTAAATCACATTCATGAATTCTATTTTGAACAAATGTAAATGAGAAGGAAAGTTTAAAAAATGACCTAAATCATATTTGTGAATATATGTTAAAATAAAAGTTTAAATTTCATAATTGGTAATTAAACACTTACTTGCATTTGTTTAACTATTGAAACAATAATTATATTTACTTTTTATGAAACCTCTTGTAATCCTAAGTCTTTTACTCAGCTTTTCACTTCAAGCCCAATTACTCAAAGACAATTCAAATTTCAAAGAAAAAGACAGCTTAAGAGGTGGGTTACGGTTTGAAAGAACTTGCTTTGACGTTTTGCATTACAACTTAGACATCAAAATTGATCCAGACCAAAAATATATTTCAGGAAGTAATACCATTACTTTTAAAGTGATTAAACCTACTGCTAAAATTCAATTGGACCTTTACAAAAATATGCGCATAGATTCAATTGTTTACCAATCTAAAAAATTGAAGTACAAAAGACGATTTAATGCGGTTTTTGTTGAATTTCAGAAAGAATTCAACAAAGCCGACACGGCTAAAGTTGAAGTTTTTTACCAAGGACATCCTACAGAAGCCAAGCGCGCCCCTTGGGATGGGGGATTTGACTTCAGTAAAGATGAAGAAGGAAATCATTTTATTGGTGTAGCCGTTCAAGGTGATGGTGCTAGTTTATGGTATCCTAATAAAGACCATTTAAGCGATGAACCTGACTTGGGCGCAGCTATTAAAGTTAGTGTTCCTAACGGATTAATGAATGTTTCTAATGGAAGACTGATTGAAGAAATTCCTTTAGAAAATAACTATACAAAATGGCACTGGGAAGTTACAAAACCTATTAACAACTACAATATTACCATAAACATTGGAAAATATGTTAATTTTAAAGACCAATACAAAAACTTGGATTTAGATTATTATGTATTAGAAAATCATCTTGAAGTTGCCAAAATACATTTTGAACAAGTACACGAAATGATGGATTGCTTTTATGAAAAATTTGGCGATTATCCTTTTATTGAAGACAGCTTCAAACTTGTTGAAACTCCTTATTTAGGCATGGAGCACCAGAGTTGTGTAGCTTATGGAAATCAGTATAATTTTGGCTATATGGGGAATGATTTATCAGGAACAGGTAAAGGATTAGACTGGGATTTTATTATTATTCACGAATCTGCTCATGAATGGTTTGGGAATAGCGTTTCTGTAGCAGATATTGCCGATTTATGGGTGCATGAAGGTTTTACTACTTATGCTGAAGGTGTTTTTATTGAATGTAAAAACGGTTACGATGATGCTATGGAATACCTTTATGGAATCCGAAGAAATATAGAAAACAAACGCCCCTTAATTGGAGCCTACGGGGTAAATCATTCGGGACCTGGAGACGTTTATTATAAAGGAGCTAATATGATTAATACACTTCGTTCAATTGTTAACGATGATAAATTATGGTGGAAAACACTTAAAAATTTCGCTGAAAGTTTTAAACACCAAATCACTAACACTAATGAAGTAATTGACTTTTTTAATCGTGAATTGAAACAGGATTATTCTTCATTTTTTGACCAATACCTAAATTATAATGACATTCCTGTTTTACAAATTAGGAGAAAAGGAAAAAACAAAGTTCAAATGAAATGGAAAGCCCATGCCAAACAATTTGAAATGCCCATATTTGTAAGCTTTATTGAAGACAAAGAAGTTTATCAAATTAACTTAGATAGAAACTGGACAACTACACAATTAAAAATGAAAGATTTACAGAACTTGAGAATTGACAATTACACAAGTTATTTTACTATAGAGTACATCGATGAACAATAAAACATTTAAGCTAGCTCTTGAATACCAAACTTCTGCAAATCTCTCCAAAAGTTAGGATAAGACTTTTCTACAACTTCAGGTGCTTCTATTTTAACTGAAGTTTTAAATGCTACCAAAGCAAAGGCCATAGCCATTCTATGGTCCTGATAAGTCCTAATAAGTTGATTAGGTTGTAAGCTTGTAGGGCTTGTAAATTTTAAAGTATCAACTGTTGTTTTTACTTGAGCTCCTAGTTTTTCCATTTCAGACTTTAAAGCTTCAATGCGATCAGTTTCTTTAATTTTTAAAGTAGATAATCCTTTAATATCCATCTTTATTCCAAGTACTAAACCAAGCACTGCAAAGGTTTGAGCTAAATCTGGTGTTTGAATTAAATCAAGTTGTAGATGTTTAGGGAAGGCTACATTTTCTTTCTCAAGAATCAATTCATTTTCATAATATGAAGTAATGATGCCAAATTGTTTAAAAAATTTGACTACATAAGCATCACCTTGTTTTGAGTTTTGAAAGTACAAACTTAGCCTAAGTTTTTGCATTGAGCTCAATAAAAATGCGACATAAATATAAGAAGCCGAAGTCCAATCAGATTCAATGGTAATTTGTTTTGATGATACTGATTTAGATGAAAAAACACGAATCACTTGATTGTTGAATTTTACATCAAAACCAGCTTGCTTCATAAGTTGGCTAGTCATTGTTAGATAAGGAAATGATGTGATTTTACCAATTAAATTGATTTTTAATCCATTGTTTAATTTTGGAGCAATTAGCATTAAAGCTGTGATGTATTGACTGCTAACGGAAGCTTTCAAGTAAACTTCACCTTTAGTTATAACTGAAGGTTCAATCTTCAATGGAGGATAACCTTGGTTGTTTAAATAAGTTATTTTTGCACCAAGACTTTGCAGCGCATCTACTAAAACTTCAATAGGTCTTTGGTGCATTCTATTACTTCCTTGAAGTATAACCGGTGTTTTTGTGTTTAGGGCAAGATAAGCAGTTAAGAAGCGCATTGCTGTTCCCGCATGCCCTACATCTATTATTCTTTCTTTGCTTAAAAGCACCTCTTGTAAAACTAAAGTATCTCTAGAATTTGATAAATTCTGAAGACTTATTTCAGGGTATAAGCTTTGCAAAATAAGAAGTCGATTACTTTCACTTTTTGAACCAGAGATTTTAAGTGAATCTGAAGATTTTATTCGACTAGGAGCAAAACTTAATTGTATCATTTATTTTGTTTAATCTTCGATCTAAATTTAAAGAAAGTAACAATAAAGCCATAAACAAATCCACTTCCTATATTAGCCACAAAAAAACGCAACAAATTACTCCTTTGAAATCTCTTTTCGGCATATAAGCTTAGGTCAAAACTATACCCCATGCCAACATCAACAAGGTTGTAAATAACAATAAAAGCCAATGCTAAATAAAAAACTGATTTCCAAAATCCGGATGTATTTACAATTTTTGAAAACATTTATTTTAATTTTGGGTTATTTTGATGCCTGTTATGATCGCGTTTAGTTTTTAAGTCCAATTTTTTATTGAATGCTTCTTGAAGGTCAACCCCTGTTTGATTAGCTAAGCAAAGACAAACAAAAACAACATCGGCTAACTCTTCACCTAAATCTTTATTTTTATCAGATTCCTTTTCAGATTGTTCTCCGTATCTTCTGGCTATTATTCTTGCTACTTCGCCTACTTCTTCAGTAAGTTGAGCCATGTTAGTAAGTTCGTTAAAATACCTAACGCCATGATTTTTTATCCATTCATCAACGGCTTTCTGAGCATTTTCTATCTGCATAATTACAATTTTAAGTTACAAAGATAAGTTTAGTGAATAAAAATATAAGTTAATCGTCAAAAAAACCACTAACCACATTCTTGATTCCAAGAAAAATAAGCCAAATAGTAAAGAAAATTAAAATGAGTGCTACTATTAATACAGGAACAAATAGAGGTTTATCTTGGTTGTTAAAAGCACTAAACAGAATAGCAGGCGCAATAAAGATTAGCGGTAGAGAACCAGCTAAAATTCGTACACCTTTCATTAGTTTCTCTTTGTTTGTATGCTTTCTACCCATGTCCTAAAACATTTCGAACACTCTTGTGTGTGCGGAGTAAATTCGCTGCCTCCTCGTTAGAAATATTCTTTTCCTTTTGAATCATTTTAACGCCTCTTTGAAAAAGTTTTTCGTTATTTAATTGCATATCAACCATCTTATTTCCTTTTACTTTGCCTAACTGAATCATAAGCGTTGTTGAAATCTTATTCAAAATCATTTTCTGAGCTGTTCCTGCTTTCATTCTCGAACTTCCTGTTAAGAACTCTGGTCCTACAACAACCTCCACAGGATATTGAGCAGCTATAGCTAATGGGCTTTGAGGGTTACAAGTGATAGCGCCTGTTGTTATGTTATTTCTTCTAGCTTCATTAATTCCACCAAGAACATAAGGTGTTGTACCAGAAGCAGCAATTCCAATCAAACAATCATTTTCACCAATATTGTAAGTGCTTAAATCTTTCCAAGCTTGAGTGGTTGAATCTTCAGCATTTTCTACAGCATCTCTCAAAGCTACATCTCCTCCGGCTATTAGCCCTAAAACTTTATTTTTATCTACACCAAATGTTGGTGGACATTCGCTGGCATCAAGTACTCCTAGCCTTCCACTAGTACCCGCTCCAATATAGAAAAGCCTACCTCCCAATTTCATCTTGGGTAAGATAGCGTTTATTAATTGATTAATGCTTGGTAAAACTTGTTGAACAGCATTAGCTACCTTTTGGTCTTCTTGATTAATAGCGTATGTACATTTTTCAACACTCATTTTTTCTAAATCAGTGTAATTGGAATCACTTTCGGTAATTTTATTAAAATCAGTCATTTTCTGGTTCTATAGTTATACTAACTTCATCGTATTCAGAAATACTAAAATAGCCAAAAACAAAATCATCTGGATTAGATTCATTAATAATATTTCCACGAACTGTAGATGGCTGCGCTTGAAAAGGACCACCAGCAGCTCCTACTTGCGCCAACAAACGTTGTAAATAATTATAATAGCCTTCAGATATTTTGTGTAATTGGATGAGGACTGTTTCTCCTTCAACTAAGTCCTCATCACTAAAAGTCACCGAATTTGTATTCCCACTTATAAATTCGTCATCAAGTACGGTAAAGTTTGGAAAGGCTAAAAAATCAGTCAAAAATTTGAACAAATAAAAGTTATTTCCAGTTCCATCATCGGTAAAAAAAGCCCTTACTTGAAACTCATCATTACTAAATCCAGAACCAAATGATTGTTCTACTTCGTCAATTTCTATTCCCTCTTCAAGCCGCTCTTGTGCAGAAAAAAACTGATTATCAATTTCAATTTCAAGGAAATAATTAGTTTGTTGCTCAAGAAAAAGATTGAAACAAACGTACTCACCAGGATTTTCAATTTCTGTAAATTCAAACTCCTGTCCTTGTTCGTTAATAACTCTAACACTTGCACCTTCTAAAGGTTGGGGTTCATCTTCAAAAAAATCACGAGTTCTTGAAATAGTTATGGTTTGGTTTTGAACACCTTGGTCTATAGGCTGAACTAAAGTTGCATCAATAACTATTCTTGGAGTAGCTTCTTCTAAGTCAACTTCAACAGGATCTAAACATGAATTTAGACTTAAAATTAATAGGAGTATAAAAAATACATTTGTTTTCATAACTAAAATTTTATGTTATAAGATAAAGCAGGAACAATTCCAAAAATAGCCAATCTTACAGCTTCATTTTGACCCGACTGTTGGTCTTGTCTAAAGATAATTGAATTTGCATTCATTCGGTTATAAGCATTGTAAATACTAAAGTTCCAATAAGCTTTCCAACTTTTATCCTTATATTTTCTCGGGTAATGATTAACTCCGAAGTCTAGCCTGTGAAAAGTTGGTAATCTATTTAAGTTTCTTCCTTCAAAAACAGGAATAGTTAAATCTTGAAATTGATATTGTCCTACTGGAAAGTTAACCGGTTGTCCTGTTTGTGCAATGAAATTAAGGTTAAACTCCCACCTATCATCTAATTCATAACTGGCCACTACAGAAACATCGTGGGTTTTGTCGAAATTATTTAAATACCATTTGCCATTATTAATTCCTGGTTCGTCTGGAGTTCTACCAGGCGTTCTTTGTTCTGACCTTGACAAGGTATAGGCAATCCAACCTGTGAGTTTTCCAGTGTTCTTTTTAAAAAGAAATTCCCAGCCGTAAGCTCTTCCTTCACCCATTAAAATATCACGCTCTATAAATTCGTTAGCTATTAAATTCGCTCCATCTATAAAGTCTATTGTATTATCAATTTTTCGATAAAACAATTCTGTTTCAACAGAAAATTTATCCTCCTTAAGATTTGAAAAATAGCCAACAGCAATTTGATCTAAAATTTGAGGATCTATAAATTGTCCGCTTGGCGTCCACACATCTAGGGGGGTTGGTGAGGAAGAATTTGTAATTAAATGGAGGTTTTGAACCATTCTATTGTAACCTAACTTAACCGAATGATTATCATTAAAAGCATAAGCCAATGAAACTCTAGGCTCAAAATTAATAAATGAGTTTAAGACTTCACTTCTTGAAGCACTGATAACATCAATGGGGTCGGCTTGTTCATAAATACCAAAGTTAGAATTATAAAGAACAGGTAGATCATTTTCATAGACATTTATTTTTCTTTGCCCTTGTCTTAAAAAAGCGCTTAATCTAAATCCATACCTCATGGATAAGCGATTGGTAAGTTCTTGATCTACATCAAAAAAAACGGCATTTTCGTTAGCGTAATTTTTTGTGAGTTGTCTTGATAGTATTCCTGAAGTTGCTGCATTAGGCCTTATATTACCAGGATTAAATTCATGTAAAAAACTTTCTATACCAAAATCAAAACTAACTTCGTTATTCAGCAAATAATTAAATGCATATTTATAATTTAAATTTCTAACTCCACTATCAAATTCGAAGCCTACTGAATCAAGATTTAAATTGTAAAAATAATCATTGACAATAAACGACATATTAGAAAATAGATTTTCATTAAAGGTGTGAGACCACCGCGCACTAACAAAAGTGGTTCCAAATGTATTTTCAAAGTTCTCATTAATACTAATTACATCTCTTCCGTAGTATGCCGATAAACTTAGGTTGTTATTTTTATCTATTCGATGATTAAGCTTGGCATTTAAGTCATAAAAATAAGCAGAATTTGGATTATCTGCTAACTGAAGAAACAAATGAGCATAAGAACTACGTCCTGAAACTAAATAAGTGGTTTTTCCTTTATTTATTGGACCTTCAAGTAGTAGCTTACTAGATACTACTCCTATGCTCCCCTCGCCAGAAAATTTATTCGAATTACCTGAACGTTGTTGAATATCTAAAACCGAAGAAACTCTGCCTCCATAATTAGCAGGAATCCCACCCTTGTACAGAGTAAGATTTTTGATAGCATCAGGATTAAAAATTGAAAATAAGCCAAACAAATGTGAAGAATTAAAAATTGTAGCCTCATCAACTAGAATCAAATTTTGGTCGGCACCTCCCCCTCTTACATTAAATCCACTAGCGCCTTCTCCTGCACTTGATACGCCAGGCAACTGAATGAGCGAGCGAATTACATCAGGTTCTCCTAAAACAACTGGAACTTTTTTAATGGTTTCAGAAGTAAGACTATTGGCAGACATTTGGGTACTCCTTACGTCGGTTTTTTCTATTTTTGTTCGAACAATTACATCTTCTAATTGCTCTTGGCTGTCGGCTAATTGAACAGTGATAGATCTATTTTCGTTCAAATTTATATTGATTTCTTTAGTTTCAAAAGATAGACTTTGAAACCTAAGAATATATTGACCTTTTTCTAATTTGATTTCAAAATTGCCTTCAAAATCAGTAACCGTGCCAATATTAGTTCCTTTGATTGTTATGTTTACATCAGGAAGCTCAAAACCTGATTGATCAGAAACCGTTCCACTAAGCCTAAACTCTTGAGCAAAAATGAAGAAGTGAAAAAAAAGTAAAATGAGGGTTATAGGTATTTTCAATGGTTTGTTTTTATTTTTTGCCAAAAATACAATAGCAAATCTAAATAAGCCTACAAAATAATATTAATAAAATCCTTAAAAACAAAACAAAATAGATTGTTTAACCTACTAATGGTGGGAAGATAATTTTACAGTTATTTGAATTTTAAATTGCTTTCACTTAATTTTATCATCTATATAAAACTACTTTTATACTTTTGGAAATCGAAAAATAGGTGAATGAAACTATCTAAAGAAGAAATTTTAAAGCGATGTAACGCCGTTGTACCTAATACGCTTATGGAAACACTAGCAATTAAGTACATTGATGTAGGTAATGATTTTCTAACTGCCGAAATGCCTGTTAACTCAAGTGTTCATCAACCTGATGGTGTATTGCACGGCGGCGCAATGGTAGCACTAGCAGAAAGTGTAGGTAGTGCTGCATGTTTTATTTTTTTGGATGCTGAAAATTACATAATTAGAGGACTTGAAATTTCTGCTAATCACATTAAAAGTATCACTAAAGGTAAAGTATTTGCCAAAGCAACTTTTATTCATAAAGGAAAAACAACTCAGGTTTGGAATATCACCCTCACCGATGAAGGAAATAACCTAATTTCAGCTTGTAAACTTACTACTATTTGCTTACCTAAAAAAAAGTAGAATGAATTTTCAAGAACTTAAAAACAAGCTTGTAAATCAGCTAAAAAAGAATTTACCATTTGTTGTTTATCACAAGCCAAACTCACCAAATATCGTGGCTTTATTAGAAAACTCGACACAAATTTATCCTGTAGAATATTCCGAGCAGGGGTTTGCTATGATAGGTTTTAACAACCCAAAATTAGCTCATTTTATTCGTCTTTCTCAAGCAAAAAAAATAAACTCACCTTACCTTCCTAATCAGTTAGACTTTCAATCTAAAAATCAACCGATTAAAGAAAAATCTATTGCAAAGTCTAGCTACGAAAATAAAATTAAGCAAAGCATAAATTTTATTGAAAATACTAAAGTAGAAAAGGTGGTTTTTTCAAGAAAAATTGAAGTTGAAAGTCAACAAAACTTAGTTCAAGCCTTTGAAAACTTACTTTGTTTGTATGAGGATGCGTTCACCTATTTGTGGCATCACCCTAAATTAGGTACCTGGCTTGGAGCTACTCCAGAAACTTTAGTAAGTTTAAATCGAAATCGTTTAACAACCATGGCACTTGCTGGCACAAAATTAGCTTCTAATAAAGCTGCTGAAAATTGGGGTAGCAAGGAAAAAGAGGAACAAAATTACGTTACAAAGGCCATTGTAAATGAGCTTAAAAAATATAGTGAAAAAATTAATATTGGTACTACCTCCTCCAAAAAAGCAGGGAAGTTATTGCATCTACATACTCCAATTACTGCACAAATAAACCCTTCTGATTTGGCTGAAATTCTTAAATACCTCCATCCTACCCCTGCCGTTGCTGGATTCCCCAAAAAAGAAGCCGTAGATTATATTCTAGCCAACGAAGCATACGAAAGAAAATATTACACTGGCTTTTTAGGTGAGGTTAATTTCCCACAAGAAGTAAACAAGAGAAAACATAGAAAAAATCAGGAATTTACAGCTGTACAACCAAGGATACCACTAACCGAATTATACGTTAATTTGCGATGTATGGAATATGATAATCAGCGATATACCTTATATGTTGGTGGTGGAATTACAAAAGAAAGTAAACCAAGTGACGAATGGGAAGAGACAAAAAACAAATCGCAAACCATGTTAAATGTGCTATAATTCTAGGCTATTGAAGTTTAACGTCTAATAGAAATAGCTAATTTTGTAGTATGAATCAAGTTATTTCGTCAATTCCGCTAGCACAGACCATTGTTGAAGCTTGTGCTTATTTTGGAGTACATCATGTGGTTATTTCACCAGGTTCGAGAAATGCGCCTTTAACGCTAAGTTTTTCTAATCATCCACAAATAAAAACATACGCTGTTGTAGATGAGCGAGCAGCCGGTTTTTTTGCATTAGGTATTGCTCAACAAACGCGTAAACCTGTAGCCGTAATTTGCACTTCAGGCTCTGCTCTTCTTAACTATTATCCTGCCGTTTCAGAAGCATTTTATTCTGATGTTCCCTTAATGGTAATCTCTGCAGATCGCCCTAAACATCTTATTGACATTGGAGATGGGCAAACCATAAGACAAGAAAAAGCTATCGACCCACATGTTACTTATTCGGCTTGTCTGAAGGAAGATGTAAGAAATGGAGATAATACAAGCGTTCAAAAATACAACGAAATTGAATTAGCTAAGGCTTTTCAACAGTGTTTGAAACGGCAAAGCCCCGTGCACATTAATGTGCCCTTTGATGAACCACTTTATCAGCAAACTAATCATACAAGTATTAATTTAGCGATTTTCAAACAATTGGAAATTAATATTCCTTCAGCAATCAATAAAGATTTAGCTAGTGCGTTTATTAAAGATTGGAATTCTTCAAAAAGTAAATTAATTCTTGTAGGTACTCATTTACCAAATACTATTAGCAAAGAAATTATTGAATTATGGGCTAATGATCCGTCGGTTCTTGTTTTAAAGGAAACAACCTCTAATCTTGAGCATGCTAATTTTATTGATAGCATAGATGGTATTGTAGCCCCCATTGAAAAGCGAACCGATGCATCTTCTTTATTTGAAAAGCTTCAGCCAGGTATGCTTATTAGCTTTGGTGGAATGATTGTTTCCAAAAAAATAAAGGTTTTTTTACGAAAATTTCAACCCAAGCAACATTACCACATAAACCCGCAAAAGGCTTATGCTACATTTTATAAGAAGCCTATTCATCTTAAAACCAATGCCAATCATTTTTTTAAATATGTGTTTTCAAATCTCAAGCAAGTAGATAGTGATTATTTTGAATTTTGGAATAGGGTAAACAAACTTCAATGCAAGAAAATAGAACAGTATGTAAAAGAAATTCCTTTTTCAGATTTTAGCGTGTTTTACAAAATTTTAAAAACCATGCCTAGTCGTGAACACCTTCAACTGGCTAATAGTTCAAGTATCAGGTATGCTAACTTAATGCAACTTCCGCAAGAAACTGAAGTTTTTTGTAACCGCGGTACAAGTGGAATTGACGGCAGCACTTCTACAGCTATTGGTGCGGCTATTATTCAAAATAAACCAACGACTTTAATTACGGGCGACTTAAGTTTTTTGTACGATAGCAACGGACTCTGGAACAATTACATTCCTTCAAATTTCAAAATAATTGTAGTTAATAATTCGGGGGGAGGTATTTTTAGAATTTTACCTGGTGAAAAACATAAAAATTACTACGAAACTTACTTTGAAACTTCGCATCAGTTAGATGCTAGTTATTTGGCTAAAATGTTTGGATTTGATTATTTTACAGCGGGTACAAAAAACGAATTAAAAAATGAACTGAAACACTTTTTTAAACCTCAGCAAAAGCCTAAAATTTTAGAAGTTTTTACCCCAAGAGAAGTCAACGATCAAGTTTTATTAAATTACTTCAAAGTTTAGTTTTATAAAAAAATTGATTTAATCCATAGCACTAAGTTACTCTGCTCAATCGTTTAGCAATTATAACTTCCAATTTTTTATATTCCATTATTTCCTTTAAAAGTTCTTGCACATTTTCAACTTTTCCGTCTTTCAAATTCGTTGTATAACTATCTACCTTTTCGTGAATTAAGAGGCGTCTTAAGTTTAAGATACTCTGAACAACTTCAGCAGGGTCTAATTTTGTTTTATCGGTAACAATTATATTCATATCTTCCCAACGGTGAAGTTTATACTTTTCGTCTTCCATTAAAATATTGGTTACTACCTCAGCTTCTTCAGGGCTTAATTGTTGTATAAACCCTTTAGGTTCAATTTTTCCAGCGGAAGCTAACTCTACCTCTAATTTTTCTTTCAATGACTTAAAAACAGGGTTAGAGAAATCGGTTTCGTCATCCTGTAAATCTTTGAATATTTTTTCATAAACCTTAGCTTCAATTTTAATTTCATTTAAAACAATTTCATGTTCTTCATTAAGGTCAATTTCAACATCTAAAAACAAACTATCTTCATGACCATGTTTCACCAATAAACTAATAATTTTCTGTTCTAAAACTTCCTTAGGGTTAACTTTTGGAAACTCATTAGTTGACGCATCCTCTTTTTTATGTATTTCAAATGCTTTTTGGTTTCTTTTTTTCTGTTGATTAGAATCGCGTTGATTTTTAGCATTGATTTGTGCCAGAGAAGAAAAAAGCACTTCTTCAGAGACTTGCATGATAGAAGAACACTCTTTAATATAAATTTCTTGCTGAATAGGGTTGGGTATTTTAGCAATGCTCACTACCATATCTCTTGTTAATTCAGCTTTTTTAACGGGGTCGTTTTTAGCTTCGGCCACCAAAAGTGAAGCCTTAAACTGAATAAAATCTTGTGCATTTTCTTCAAGATAGGCTTTTATTTCAATAGGATTATTGGCTCTTGCGAAGCTATCGGGGTCTTCGCCTTGAGGAAAAGTACAAACTTTTACATTCATTCCTTGTTCCAAAATTAAATCAATTCCTCGAAGTGAGGCGCGTAATCCAGCATCATCTCCATCAAATAAAACGGTAATGTTTTTGGTTAATCGATTAATCAATCTTATTTGGTCTGGAGTTAACGCCGTACCTGATGAAGAAACCACATTTTCTATCCCTTTTTGAGCCATCTGAATAACATCTGTATAACCTTCAACCAAATAGCAATTATCTTCTTTAGCTATACTTTGTTTAGCGTAGTAAAGTCCGTAGAGTATTTTACTTTTATTGTAAATTTCACTTTCTGGTGAATTTAAATACTTAGCTGCCTTTTTATCGGTTTTTAAAATTCTGCCTCCAAAGCCTAAAACACGACCAGAAATAGAATGTATTGGAAACATAACTCGCCCTTTAAACCGATCAAACTTTTTATCTTGTTTTACAATACTAAGTCCTGTTTTTTCTAAAAAGCTAAGTTGATATGTTTTTTGCAAAGCAGCTTTAGTAAAGTTTTCCCATTCGTCTTGAGCATAACCGAGTTCAAATTTCTTAATCGTTTCATCGGTAAAACCACGTTCTTTAAAATAGCTGAGACCTATGGCTTTTCCTGTTGAAGTTTCTAATAATTGTTGCTGAAAATAATCTCTTGCAAATTCACTTACTAAAAACAAACTTTCGCGTTCACTTGCCTTTTGTTTTTCTTCTGAAGATTGCTCAGTTTCTTCAATTTCAATACCATATTTTTTGGCTAAGTATTTAATGGCTTCAGGATAAGTAAGGTGTTCGTGCTCCATCACAAAAGAAACTACATTACCTCCTTTTCCACTAGAAAAATCTTTCCAAATTTGTTTAACAGGAGAAACCATAAAACTTGGTGAACGTTCGTCTGTAAATGGACTCAAGCCTTTAAAATTAGCTCCCGATTTTTTTAACTGTACAAAATCGCCAATCACTTCTTCAACTCGTGCGGTGTCAAAAACTTTCTCTATGGTATTTTTACTGATCAAAAACTTTTTTATTGCAAATATAAGTTTGTTTTTTAATTCTATTAGATGAATTAAGAATAAGCATTTGCATCCAATTAATATATGTAACTTTGCTGGCTAAATTAATAGAATAAATGCGCTTACATAGAAATTTAGTTTTTGCCGTTATTGACACCTTAGATCAAGTATTTAACCAAGGCAAATACGCTGATAAAGAAATCTCTAAGACCTTAAAAAAAGATGCCCGATGGGGAAGCAGAGATCGAGGATTCATTGCTGAAACCACCTACGATATTGTTAGGTGGAAAAGGCTTTATGAAGAAATTGCTGAAGTTAAAGCTCCGTATTCTAGAGCTAACTTATTTAGACTTTTTACGGTTTGGGCTACATTAAAAGGAATAGAAATACCCGATTGGAAACAATTTGAAGACACCCCAACCCGAAGAATAAAAGGAAAATTTGACGAATATTCTAAAATTAGAAAATTAAAAAATTCTATTCCAGATTGGTTAGACCATTTAGGTAAAGAAGAATTAGGTGAAAAATGGGATGCTGAAATTGAAGCTTTAAACGAAGAAGCGCCTGTAATTTTAAGGGTAAATACACTCCAAACAGATAAAAAAACTTTACAAAGCAAGTTAGAACGTGAAGACGAAATAGCTACTAAGTTTTTAGATGACTATCCAGACGCGCTTCAATTACTTAATCGCGCTGATGTTTTTAAAACAAAAAGCTTTAAAGAAGGATTTTTTGAAGTGCAAGATGCCTCATCTCAAAAAGTGGCTAAAGCTACTAAAGTAAAACCAGGTATGCGCGCCATTGATACCTGTGCTGGAGCTGGTGGAAAAACACTACACTTAGCGGCAATGATGGAAAACAAAGGACAAATCATTGCTTTAGACATATATTCTAACAAATTAAAAGAACTAAAGCGAAGAGCAAAACGAGCTGGTGCACACAATATTGAAACAAGGACAATTGATAGCACAAAAGTAATTAAGAAATTACACGATAACGCAGACGTTGTTATGATTGATGCTCCTTGCTCTGGTTTGGGGGTGCTGAGAAGAAATCCAGATGCAAAATGGAAACTGCAACCAGAATTTTTAGACGAAATAAGAAAAATACAAAAAGAAATTTTACACTCCTATTCTAAAATGGTGAAAAAAGGCGGGATTTTAGTTTACGCTACCTGTTCTATTTTGCCTTCTGAAAACGAAAAGCAAGTAGAAAAGTTTCTAGCTTCTGATGAAGGAAAAGATTTTGAACTTCAAAAAGAAGAATCTATTTTAGTCAGTGAAACAGGGCATGATGGGTTTTATTTGGCAAGAATGAAGAGACTTAGTTAGTCTTTTAGTTATTAGTAATAACTAAAAATGAATTAAACTTTCTTTTGATCAGACCAAAGTTTCTTGAGTATAGATAAAAGGAGTCCGCCAGAAAGCATACCTAAAACATAAACAATAACAATAAGAACAGATTGCGTTATTCTTAGTTCCCAAGTAATAAATCTGATATTGATGCTGTTCAAATTTTGAAAAATGAATACAGCAATACATGCTATAATTAAGAAAAATAAAATTTTTTTGATAACACTCATTGTAATAGTATTTCAGGTTGGAATAACAAATATAAAAAAACCGCCTTTAAAAGACGGTTTTAAAATTTGTAAAAAACTACTTAATTATTGCTGAAACTTTTGCATTAATTTTTGTTGCATTTCAGGATCTGATTGTACTTTTTGATT
This sequence comes from Psychroflexus maritimus, assembly GCF_011089875.1. GTDB lineage: Bacteria > Bacteroidota > Bacteroidia > Flavobacteriales > Flavobacteriaceae > Psychroflexus > Psychroflexus maritimus. The sequence goes on from NZ_JAANAS010000094.1 coordinate 43,973, forward strand.
GATCATTTGAAATTCTTCAACGCTCATTCCATATTCTTTGATTTTGGCATCCATCATTTGCTGGATTTCGTCATTCATAGCTTCCACTTTTTGTAAAGCGGATTTGTGCTTTTTCTTGTCTTCATCAGAAGCTTCTACTTCTGCATCTGGGTTTAATGAAGCTTGATGAATTTCATTAAATTTTTCAACACTTAAACCTTCATCTTCAATTACACTAACCATTTTTTGTTGAGCTTTCATGTTCTCTTGCTGTACAGCTTGAAAAGCATTGGCGAACTTGTCAAATTGTTCGTCTGTTACTTCTTGAGCCTGAGCACCAAAAGTGGTTAAAACTGCAATTGATAGAATACTTAAAATTTTCGATATACGATTCATAAATTTATATTTTGTACAATACTAAGAAAAATCTAGGTTTTTAATGTTGGATTAAGATTATTTTATAAAACCACCGAAGAAACAAAGTGTATTATACCAATTTAACCATCAAATGACGCTATTTAGCTCATTCATTTTTTTTATCGTATTTCTTGGCCTTTTCCCAATATTCATCTAATTCTGTAAGATTCATTGTTTGCATGTCTTTCTTGTCTTTAGCTACTGCGGCTTCAATATACTTAAAACGCTTGATAAATTTTTTATTGGTTTTTTCTAAGGCATTTTCTGGATTTACATTAAGAAATCGTGCGTAATTAATTAAAGAGAACAAAATATCACCAAACTCTGCTTCTATTTGTGCTTGGTTATTTTGTAAAACTTCATCGTGTAGTTCTTCTAACTCTTCCCTAACCTTTTCAAATACTTGGTCTTTTTTCTCCCAATCAAAACCAACAGCGGCTACTTTATCTTGAATTCTGCTGGCTTTAACCACAGCAGGTAAAGATTTTGGCACGCCAGAAAGAACGCTTTTATTCCCTTCTTTAAGTTTCAGCTTTTCCCAATTTTCTTTGACTTCTTCCTCATTCTGCACTTCAACGTCACCATAAATATGCGGGTGACGGTCTATTAGTTTTTCTGAGATACTATGGGCCACATCGGCTATGTCAAATGCTTTTTGCTCGGCACCAATTTTTGAATAGAAAACAATATGTAAAAGCAAATCACCTAGCTCTTTTTTAATTTCAATCAGGTTGTTATCTAATATGGCATCGGCTAATTCGTATGTTTCTTCAATAGTTAATTGCCTTAAACTTGCTAAAGTTTGCTTTCTATCCCAAGGACATTTTTCTCTTAACTCGTCCATGATGTCAAGCAAACGTTCAAAGGCTTTTAATTGTTCTTTTCTAGTGTGCATTAAATATAAGTTTTATTTTTTAGCTTTATAATCATTGAAGCTACCTCTAAAGATTTCGTATTTAAGTAACCGTGATTCAATTTTTCCATTAAATAATTTAATTCGCTTGGAAGGTTTCAGTCCTATATGTTTAATATTTTCGCCAAAAGCTGTAATCATCCAAGCTTCAGATTGTGGATAATTATTTTTAAGTATATCACCAAGTTTTTCGTAAAAGGCATCAGCATCAAGTTCTAGTCGTTCACCATAAGGAGGATTAAAAGCCATAAAAAGCGGGCCTCTATTTTCTTTTTCACTTTTAAAAAAGTCTTTTATTTCTACTTGAATAAACTCACTTAAGTCGGCATTTTTAATGTTATCTATACTTTTCATCACGGCAGAAGGGGCTTTATCAAAGCCTTTAATTTTAAAATTAAAATCGCTTATTTTCTTAAGTGAAGATTGGTAGATTAATTGAAACAATTCTTCGTCATAATTTTTCCATTTACTAAAACCAAATTCTTTTCGGTTCAAGTTAGGAGGAATATTACATGCCATCATTGCAGCTTCAATTAAAAAAGTACCGCTTCCACACATGGGGTCTAAAAAATCTGATTGCCCATTCCATCCTGCTAGTTTTAAAATTCCAGCGGCTAAAACTTCATTAATTGGTGCTATATTAGTTGCACTTCTATAGGCTCTTTTAAACAGAGGTTGACCTGAAGAATCTAAAGACAGAGTACATTCGTCTTTAAATAAATGTACATTAATTTTTAAGTCAGGGTCTTTGGTATCTATATCTGGTCGTTTCCCTTTTAACTTTCGCAAACGGTCTGCAATAGCATCCTTTACCCGGAATAAAACAAATTGCGAGTTATTAAAAACTTGCGAGTTAACCGTAGATTGAATGGCAAAAGTTTCATCCTCACCAATCCAATCTTCCCATGGAAAATTATAAACCGAATGGTACAAATCGGCTTCATTGTTAACTGTAAATTTTTTAACAGGTAATAAGATTGAAAGCGCAGTCCTGAGGTTTAAATTAGCTTTATACAGAAAACCTAAATCTCCTACAAAACTTACGTTTCTTACTCCTTTTTTTATATCTCTTGCTCCCAATTTTAATAATTCATTTTCTAAGACTTCTTCTAGTCCGTAGAAAGTTTTGGCCAGCATATTATAATTATTTCCCATTAAAATTTAGGTTTTAGATGACAAAAATAGATTAATTTTGCGGTTTATGATGAAATCTAAAGAAAACTGGTTTAAATCGTGGTTTGATTCTCCTTATTATCACCTTCTCTATAAACATAGAAATGAAGAGGAGGCTTTGTTTTTTATAACACACTTAATCAAGCTCTTTCCTTCAAGCAAGCAATCTTTGCTAGATATGGCTTGTGGGAGAGGTCGTCATTCTAGGATGTTTCATAAAATGGGGCTAGAGGTTACAGGTGTTGATTTATCCAAAAACAATATTGCATTTGCGCGCAAGTTTGAAGCTAAGGGCTTAAAGTTTATGCAAAAAGACATGCTTATTCCTATGCCTTCAAAATTTGATTTAGTGACTAATCTCTTTACTAGCATGGGTTATTTCCCAAATGCTTCCGACAATTGGAAAGTTATACAAAGCATGAAAACTAACTTGAAAGTTGGAGGTTATGGGGTGATTGATTTTTTAAATGTGAATTATGCTGAAAAGTTATTCCCTTCAAAAGAAACTAAAGAAATAGATGGAGTTCAATTTTCTATCACTAAGACGGCAGATGATTCTTTTTTTTATAAGCATATTGAAGTTGATGACCAAGGTAAAAAATTTGAATTTATAGAGAAACTAAAAAAAATAAATCGAAGTGAATTTGAAGATTGTATTAAAAAAGAAGGGCTTGAATTAATTCATATTTTTGGTAATCACGATTTATCTGAATTTAAAAAAAACACCTCTAAGAGGTTAATTCTTATTTTTAAAAAATGACCTATATTTTACCATTATTAGCTGTTTTACTGGGCTACCTTATTGCCTTAGCCATAAAAAAAACCACTTCGGGTATTAATTTACTTTTGGCCTTTAGTGGTGCTTTTTTACTGTCGATTACAGTTTTTGAATTTATTCCTCATGTGTATCATTCTGAAGCCAGTAATATTGGTGTTTTTGTAATGCTAGGAATTTTAATTCAATTGATGCTTGAATTTCTTTCTGGCGGTGCCGAACATGGTCATACGCATTACGACATTGAAAAATCTCACTTTCCTTGGGCACTTTTTTTTAGCTTATGTATTCATTCATTGTTAGAAGGATTCCCTATTGGACAATCGGATACTTTATTGGTGGCTGTGGTCATTCACAAAATGCCAGTGGCTATCATTATAAGTTCTTTTCTATTAAAAACGCAACTAAAAAAATGGCAAGTTCTTGTTTTCGTTTTACTATTTGGGCTAATGACTCCTTTAGGGCATTTATTAAGTGATTTATTAAATCAATTTAAAACCTATTTGACTTACGTTGATGCGGTAGTAGTTGGGATTTTCCTTCATATTTCAACAACAATATTATTTGAATCACAAAAAAACCATCGATTTAACGCTTCAAAATTTATTGTGATTGTAATTGGAATTGTGGCTGCTTACTTTCTAGGTCATGCACACTAAACTAAGCATTTGAAAGCTTTTTAGAAACGTCTTTTAATAGGTCCTGTAATATCTTCTAAGTCGTCTTTTACCTTCTTGGTTTCTTCTTCAATTTGTTTAGTTACATCAACCTTGTTAAACTCGTCTTTAAAAGGCTTGGTATGCGTTTCTGTAGATTTGGTAATTTCTGATTTTATTTCATCGGTAGCATTTCTTACCGACTTCATCGTTTGTCCTAAAGTACGAGCTATGTCTGGAATTTTGTCTGCGCCAAAAACCATTACAACAATTAATAAAATAACTGCTATTTCTGCTCCACTAATAAAATATAAGGTAAAAATCATACTGCAAAGATAAGGTATTTCCTAGAATTTTATGCTTAAATTTTCTGAATACTAAAATTGAAAAAAACTTGTTTTTATTAGTAAACCAAGCAAAAATTAAACATAGTTTGTAAAAATTGATGTCGCTTGATTATAGCTTGATTCAAACCTGGCCATACCAACGCCATGGTCTATTTTATGCTGATTAAAATAAGAAATCATTTTTTCAGTGGGCATATTTCCGGTGAGTTGATCTTTAGCCATTGGGCATCCTCCAAATCCTTGAATAGCTCCATCAAATCTCCTGCATCCAGCGGTAAAAGCAGCATTTACTTTTTCATACCAAGTGGTTGGCGTAGTGTGTAAATGAGCTCCAAATTCAATTTTAGGAAATTGGGGGATTAGGTTTTTAAAAAGGTAGTCGATGGTTTTTGCATCTGATGTTCCAACAGTATCTGATAGAGACAAAATTTGCACTCCCATTTGAGCAAGCTTTTCGGTCCATTCTGCAACTACCTCAACGCTCCAAGGATCACCATAAGGATTTCCGAAACCCATAGATAAATAGGCTACAACTTCTTTATTATGGGTTGAGGCCAAGTCAAGAATTTTCTTCAATAACTCTACCGATTCATTTATTGTTTTGTGTGTATTTCTCATTTGAAAATTTTCAGAAATAGAAAAAGGATAACCTAAGTAGTTAATCTCAGGATGTTTACAAGCCTCTTCTGCACCGCGGTAATTAGCCACTATAGCTAGTAATTTTGAATTTGTTCTAGATAAATCTAAGCGACTTAAGACTTCGGCGGAGTCTTTCATTTGAGGAATAGCTTTTGGTGAAACAAAACTTCCAAAATCTAAGGTGTCAAACCCACATTCTAACAATAGTTGGAGGTATTGCACCTTTAAATCGGTAGGAATAAAGTTTTTTATTCCTTGCATGGCATCTCTTGGACACTCAATTAATTTCAATTTATCCATAGTTCAAAGATACGATTTTATAAAATTCGTAAAAAAACTATTTTTAAACATTTAATCTATAAAAAAAGCGCAAAAGCAATCAAAACGAAAACAGCAATTTGAACCCATTTAACTATTTTTAAAACTCGTTTATTTTGTTGAATGTAGTTGGCTATTTTTCCAGCTGAAAAAGCCACAAGGGAAAAAATAAGTAAAGCTTGTAACATAAATACTAAACCCAAAACATACAATTGAATCTCGACATAAGCCGATGTATTCCAAACAAAATTTGGAAAAAAAGCAAGAAAAAAGATACTTACTTTTGGGTTAAGAACATTCATCAAAAAGCCTCGTTTCAGAAGTTTTTTTGACGATTCGGTTGTGGTTTTTTCGTTCAAGCTTAAACTATTCTCAGAACGATAGATAGAGTAAGCAAGATAAAGCAAGTAACCTGCTCCTAAAAGCTGAACTAAAGAAAAAAGAAATTCAGATTGATTAATTAGGGCTGCCACACCAAAGGCTACTAAAGTAGTGTGCACTAATACACCTGAAACCAAACCTAAGCTAAGCATTATACCAGCTTTCTTTCCTTTGGACATACTCTTCACTAATACATAAATGATATCTGGCCCCGGTGACAAGGTTAAAATCACGGAAGCTATTAAAAAGGAAATTAAGTGGGGAATCATAAAATCAATTTGTTATTTTCTCTAGAACAATTAATCGATTGCTTTCAAAACTTACTTGAAAACCAAAATTTTGGGCAATATATTTAAAACTATCAAAGGTGTAAATAAACACATGTGTTGGGTCTTTGATGTAGTACCAATCCTTAAAATTAGACTTTTGCTCTTCAAAAAGTTGAGTCATAACATATAATTTTCCACCTTCAAATAACAACTGATTTAATTTTGTGAATTCTTCATTGGGGTGATGAAAATGTTCAGCAACTTCACAGCAAGCAATATAATTGTATTTTTTTTTCAAATTTTCTGCAATGGGCTGAAAAAATGGGTCATAAAGTAAAACCTGATAATTATTTTCTTTGAGCACTTTGGCAATAACTGGACCTGTTCCACATCCATAATCTAAACCTAAATGATGTGGCTTAAAATCCTGAAGAATACGATGAGTTATGGGCGAAGTAAAATCTCTATACCGCGGATCAAAAACATCATTATTATGAGTAAGATAACGCTCTTCTTCAAGATTGGCTTCCAAAAAAGTAGAATTTTCTTTGACATAAGACAAGCAATTGGTGCATTGGTAGAAATGGGACGTCACTTTTACGGTTAGCAAAGTATTGCATAAACTACAATTCATAGCGTGTTTTTGAGTTCAAATTTAAGGAATAATTTTATGTGAAATTTATGAGATAAAAAAAACCGCTTCGGTGAGAAGCGGTTTTTACAGTAACTATGTTTAGAAAATTACTTTCCTTCCATTTTATCTTTTAGAGCTTGAAGCTCTGCGTTAGCATCACCAAGAGTAGTTTTCTGACTTTCGTCTTTTGCTTTCTTAGCCGCTGTCTTCACTATTTTTTGCTCTTCTTCTTTGAACATTACAGTGTGTGAAGCAACTACACGTTTAAATTCCTTATTGAACTCAATGATTTGGAATTCTGCTTCTTCTCCTTTTTTCAACTTAGAGCCATCTTCTTTTTCTAAATGTCTTCCAGGAATAAATGCAGTAACATCTTCATTAAATTCAATAGTAGCTCCTTTATCAACCATTTCTGTTATTGCAGCAGTATGCTTAGTACCTACAGCAAATTCAGTTGCATAATCATCCCAAGGGTTTTTCTCAGTTTGTTTATGACCAAGGCTTAATTTACGACCGTTAACGTCTAATTCAAGAACAACAACGTCTAATTTATCACCTACTTTACAGAATTCTGATGGGTGCTTGATTTTCTTAGTCCAAGATAAATCAGAAATGTAAATTAATCCATCAATTCCTTCTTCTAATTCTACAAAAACACCAAAATTAGTAAAGTTTCTAACTTCACCTGTATGTTTAGAACCTACAGGGTACTTTTCAGTAATATCAGTCCAAGGATCTGGAGTTAATTGTTTAATTCCGAGTGACATTTTGCGATCTTCTCTATCTAGAGTAAGAACTTTAGCTTTTACTTTATCACCCACTGTCACAAAGTCTTGAGCTGATCTTAAGTGTGTGCTCCAAGACATTTCAGAAACGTGTATTAATCCTTCAACGCCTTCTTCAACTTCAATAAATGCACCGTAATCTGCAATTACAGTAACCACGCCTTCTACTTCATCTCCTTCTTTTAATTCAGGATTTAAGGCTTCCCAAGGGTGTTTGCTCAATTGTTTTAATCCAAGTTGAATTCTTGTTTTGTCTTCATCAAAGTCTAAAATTACCACATTAAGTGTTTGATCTAACTCAACAACTTCGTTAGGGTGGTTAATTCTTGACCATGAAAGGTCTGTAATATGAACTAATCCGTCAACTCCTCCAAGGTCAACAAATACACCGTAAGAAGTGATGTTTTTCACCACACCTTCTAGTACTTGACCTTTTTCTAATTGACCAATAATTTCTTTTTTCTGCTCTTCAATATCAGCTTCAATAAGTGCTTTGTGCGAAACAACAACATTTTTAAATTCGTGATTAATTTTCACTACTTTAAATTCCATTGTTTTGCCAACGTAAGCATCGTAATCGCGGATTGGCTTCACATCAATTTGAGAACCAGGTAAGAAAGCTTCAATACCAAACACATCTACAATCATACCACCTTTAGTTCTGCACTTCACAAAACCTTTTACAATAGTACCATCTTCTTGTGCATTGTTCACTCTTTCCCAAGCTTTAATTACTCGAGCTTTTCTGTGCGAAAGAATTAATTGTCCTTCAGCATCTTCTCTTACATCAATAAGTACATCTACGGTATCGCCTACTTTTAAGTCGGGATTATACCTAAACTCATTTAATGAAATAACACCTTCACTTTTTGCATTGATGTCAATGATAGCGTCTTGATCGGTAAGATTTACCACAGTGCCTTCAACCACCTCATTGTTAAGTGTTTCTACGAAGTTTTCAGCGACTAATTTTTCAAATTCATTTAACTTTTCATCCTCTACTTCCTCAATTCCTTCTTTGTAGCGATGCCAATCAAATTCTTTTAAAAATTGTTCTGGATTTTGTTGCTGCGCAGAGGCTTGCAACTTATTTTGGTTAGTTTGTTCTTGAGCTACGTCTTGCGTTTGCTCTTCTTTTTTTACTTCTTCAGCCATTGAAGATTAAATTTGTATTCTGTACGTTCAAGGAAATTTAAGCAGAAACACACAGAAGTTGTTTTACATTAGATTACTGAAGCTCAAGCATTTCCTCTTAGCGCTTAAGCGAGTGCAAAAGTAATAATTTTTTTTTATCAAAAAACAAAAAAGCCTAACAATTAACTGTTAGGCTTTTTTAGTAACTTAACTACTTATGTTAGTAGGCTGATTTAATACTTTTTTTATCAATTGTTACTGCAGGACGATCTGCACCTCCATCTTCTTCAGTCTGATCTATAAAGTCGAAAACATCATCGTGTGTTGCTTCAAAACTAACATTGTTAGGTAATGTAGCGGAAATTGTGTAAGTTGTCAATCCTGTTTCAAAATCCATACTACTTAAATCGAAGTTCAAATCTTCTGGTTGTTCGTCAGGGGTATCTTGGGTATCTTGAGTGGCATCAAAAAGAGCTTGTCCTTCATTTTCAACAAGAACCAAGATAGATCCAAAAATAGTCGAAAATTCATTTAAGGAGTTTCCTGGCTCAGTGATAAAGTTAAGCTGAGAAAGACTTACTAATTCATCATTTTCATCAACATTAGCAGTTACCACTGCCCATTGTCCAACCATTTGCCCCTCTAAATCGAAATCTCCTAGATAAACAAATTGAGAAATACCATTTTCAATAAGCAAAGAATTTTCTTCTTCCTCTTCTTCTTCCTCTTCTTCTTCTGTTTCATTTACAACAAAACCAACCGAGTTAGATGTCAATTCATCTAAGACCGCAGTAGCTTCAAAGTTCCCTACTTCTTCGGCTACAAATGTGTTGCTTTCTAAAACATTTCCGTCAACATCTATACTTGCCATTGCAGTAACGTCCTCGCCTTCGTCTGCAATTACGGTAAAAGTGATTGATTCACCTATTTCAATTTCATTTGCCGAAGCTTCTAAACTAATTTCTGTAAATCCATCCTCACCTCCATTGTCAGGATTATCTGACCCATTATCATCATCACTACTACAAGCAGCAAAAAATAGGAAACTGAACATACTTAATAAATAAAATACTTTTTTCATTGTTAATTATTTTAATTTTTGACGAAACTATCAAAGGAAAACTAAAGAAAAAAACCTGTGTTAAATTAAGGTTAACAGGATTTATTCAATTTAAATTATTATTTATCAAAATCTAAAATGAATTATTTTTTTTTAGGTTTATCTGATAAATCTAAAAAATTATGCAATTAAACTTAGTAACACTACTAATTTAATAATTATTTTTACTGCACAATAAGATTAATTAGTGATTTGGTTTTTGACATTGGTTAAAGGTAGAATTCTAAAAATTAACAACTTGTAAATTAAAAAGCAAGCTTTATTATAAAGTTTTGAAATTATGAAAACCATTACTCTTTTAAAAGTTAACTTAGCTTAACAAAAAAAACTACTTCTAATGAAGCAGTTTTTTTTTGTAGTTTTTTTTAAAAAGTAATGAAAACTAGCTAACGCGAGTAATTTTAGCACCAATAGCTTGAAGTCTTTCATCAATATTTTCGTAACCTCGGTCAATTTGTTCAATATTATGAATAGTAGAAATTCCTTTTGCTGAAAGAGCAGCAATTAGCAAAGAAATTCCCGCTCTAATATCTGGGCTTGTCATTGTAGTAGCTTTTAACTGCGATTGAAAATCGTGGCCAATTACAGTTGCTCTATGGGGGTCACATAAAATAATTTTTGCTCCCATATCAATTAGTTTATCTACAAAAAACAACCTCGATTCAAACATTTTTTGATGTATAAGCACGCTTCCTCTAGCTTGTGTGGCTACTACCAACATTATGCTTAGCAAATCTGGGGTAAAACCAGGCCAAGGCGCGTCGCTAATATTCATAATTGAACCATCTATAAAACTTGCTACTTCGTAGCCATCTTTGTGAGCGGGTATATAAATATCATCTCCTTTTCTTTCTAATTGAACACCTAGTTTTCTGAAAGTATTTGGAATTACGCCTAAATCGTCCCAACTTACGTCTTTAATGGTAAGTTCGCTTTTAGTCATGGCTGCTAAGCCTATCCAAGAGCCAATTTCGACCATGTCTGGCAAAACTCTATGCGTGCATCCTCCAAGTGATTTTACACCTACAATTTTGAGTAAATTAGAGCCAATTCCTTGAATATCTGCTCCCATGCTAACCAACATCTTACACAATTGTTGCAAGTAAGGCTCACAGGCTGCATTGTAAATTGTTGTTTCTCCTTCAGCAAGAACAGCGGCCATCAATATATTAGCTGTACCAGTAACCGAGGCTTCTTCTAGCAACATGTATTTCCCTTTTAACCCATTAGGAGCTTCAACGCCATAAAAACGTTCTTCTTTATTGTACCTAAACTTAGCTCCTAAGTTAATAAAACCTTCAAAGTGAGTATCCAGTCGGCGTCTTCCAATTTTATCTCCTCCTGGTTTTGGGATATAACCTTTACCAAACCTACCTAACAAAGGGCCAACAATCATAATTGATCCTCTTAAGCTAGCGCCTTCTTCTTTGAATTTTTCAGATTGAAGATAATCTAGATGTAAGTCGTCTGATTTAAAAGAAAAAGATCCTTTACCTAACTTTTGAATTTTAACGCCTAAATTTCCAAGTATTTCAATGAGTTTATTAACATCTCTAATATCTGGAATATTATCAATTTTCACTTCTTCGTTAGTTAGCAATACAGCACATAAAATTTGTAGTGCTTCATTTTTTGCTCCTTGTGGGGTAATATTACCCTTTAAAGCCTGTCCTCCTTCAATTTTAAATGTTCCCATTTAATTTATCTACGTTTACGGTTTCGGTTATTTTTATTACTCTTAGGGTGTTTTTTATGGTTGTTTTGGTGCTTTGCCTTTTTAGTTACCAAATCTGAAGCTGCTCTAAGCTCTTTAGCATTTGAATCGATATCAATAGCTCCTCCACTTAATTCTTTAAGGTGTTTAAAAATCACATCATCCTTAACCGCGTCTCGATTCCAATTCAAGAAACATTTTTTCATGTGATTAGCTATGGCCGTTATTAGGCCATTTTTCTTATCGCCGTCTTCCATCTTTACAGCTTCATCAATCATACGTTTGATGTTATTCCCGTAGAATCTGTATTTCGGGTAATTTTGCGGATATTCTAGTGGTTCTGGTCTTGAAAAAATAGCTTCTCTAGTAGGAATTGGATAAGGAGAATCAACTTCAAGTTGAAAATCACTTATAATAAATAATTGATCCCATAGTTTATGCTGAAAATCCACCACGTCTCTAAGGTGTGGTGCTATATTCCCCATAACATCTATAATTAATTCGGCTATATGATTTCTTTTTTCTCGATTTTCAACAGTAAGTGCATATTCAACCATTTTTTGAACATTTCTTCCATATTCAGGAATATGCAGTTGGTTTCTATTAGAATTGTATTGTAAATAATCTATCAAAATATATGTGAATTTGAAGTTGCTCGCAAAATATAAAAAAATCTTTTAATAATATGCATTCTTACCTAAAATGAGGAATTTATGTTTGATTAAAGTTTAATTAAAAAAAATAAGCTCCTTAAGTTCTAAAGTACTAGAAAAAGAAAAAGTTATAGAGAAACTACACCCGCTATATTTTCTCCTACATCTTTGTATTTTTGAATGACTTCATCAGGGTTTTTAAGCTTTACATGAATAGAAATGCTGGTATATTTTCCTTTAGAAGATTCTTTTGTTTTGATTACCGCTCCTAAGTTGTCAAATAATTCAACTAGCTTTTTTATCTTTGAAGCTTCAGAAGGAAGAATAAACTTAAAAAGGTAAGGCGCAGGCCAATCTGAAGTAACTTTGAGTTTTTGACGTAAGCTGGCGTAAAATTCATCAGGGTCTTTATGCATTCTTTTTTTAGGCAAATATAAATGAAATTAAGGAATTGAAAACAATCAACAGAAGAATGAATGAAAGTCGATTAAATTTGTTAATTGGTGGACCTGGCACGGGTAAATCCTCAACACTTGAGGAATTAAAAAAAAGAGGTTACCCTTGTTTTGATGAAATCTCTAGAGAGGTTACTCTTCAAGCACAAAAAGAAGGCATTGACCAACTTTTTTTAAAGAAGCCTTTACTGTTTAGTCAGAAGCTTTTAGAAGGCAGGATTTTTCAACATCAAAAAGCAAAATCACTTAATAAAACCTGTTACATTGATAGAGGTATTCCAGATATTACAGCATATATGGATTTTTTTAATGAATCATACCCTAAAGAATTTACTATAGCCAACCAAAAACACATTTACGATCAAGTATTTTATTTTCCTATTTGGGAGCATATTTATCAACAAGACAACGAGCGTTATGAAGATCTTGAACAAGCCAAAAAAATTGACCAACAACTTCTTAAGACTTACACAGGCTTAGGGTATAGCATTATTGAAGTTCCTAAAACAAGTATCAATGAACGCATAAAATTTATCACACAACATAATTAATGTCTCCAAAAGAAGTAGTAAAAAAATATTGGGGTTATGAAGACTTTAGGCACCCGCAAGACCTTGTTATAGACTCCGTCTTAAAAGGTCGGGATGTGTGTGCCTTTATTCCAACTGGCGGAGGAAAATCACTTTGTTTTCAAGTTCCAGCTCTCTGTTTAAAAGGAGTTTGCATAGTTGTAAGTCCGTTAATTGCACTTATGCAAGACCAAGCTAATGTATTAAAAACTAAAAACATTAAAGCAGAAGTACTTCAAGGTGGGATGAGCAATAGAGAAGTAGAGATTATTTTAGATAATTGTACTTATGGTCAAGTGAAATTCCTATACTTATCGCCTGAGCGGCTTCAACAGGAGTTAGTGAGAGAGCGAATTAAACAAATGAACGTAAGCCTCTTAGCTATTGATGAAGCCCACTGCGTATCACAATGGGGGCATGATTTTAGACCGGCATTTAAAAAAATTTCGGAAATTAGAGATTTATTTACATCACCTGTAAATTGTATTGCGCTAACTGCTACAGCTACACCACTTGTTCAAAAGGAAATTATTGAATTGTTAGAACTTAGAAGTCCACAAGTAATTAAAGTAAGTGTAGCTAGGAAAAATATAGCGATTAAAGTTTCAGAAACATCAGATAAACGGAAAGAACTACTAACTTTTCTTGAAAATTTTAATGGAGCAGGCATCGTTTATGTTAGAAACCGAAAATCAACCAAAGACTTAGCTCAGTTTTTAAGCTCGCATGCTATTATAAGTGAGGCTTACCATGGCGGAATGCCTTCACAAAACAGAAAAGAAGTATTAGCTAATTGGTTAAACGAGAAGACCAAAGTTGTTGTAGCCACCAACGCCTTTGGAATGGGAATTGACAAGCCAAACGTAAGAAAAGTAGTTCACTTCCATCTTCCAGAAAGTTTAGAGAGCTTTGCTCAAGAAATAGGTAGATGTGGACGTGACGGGCTATATTCGGAAGCCTTGACTGTTTACAATGAAAGTGACATTATACAAATGAAAAGGCAATTTATTGACGTACTTCCAGAAGTTAATCAAGTAAAAGAAATTTACCGAAAAATAAATGATTATTTTGGCATAGCTTATGGCGAAGGTCCAGGAAATGTATTCGATTTCAATTTTTACGATTTTTGTAAAAAATATGGCTTCCACACTAACCTAGCCTACAATACACTAGAGCTGTTAGACCGACTAAGTGTGTTAATGCTACAAAAGAATTTTCAAAAAAAGACAGCAATTAAAATTTTAGTTTCTAGTGGAAAAATTATTCAATTTGTTGAAGACAACCAACGCTATTTTGAACTAATTCCAACTATTCTTCGCATCTACAGCGGTGTTTTTGACTATTCAGTCCAGGTTGATTTGGAGTTAATAGCTCACCGAAGTAATTTAAGTAAAAAGAAAGTAAGCTTCTTACTAAATGAACTTGCGAATCAAAAAATCATCGAAGCTAAGATAAAAAATCAAGACCTGAGTCTTTCCTTTTTAGTTCCTAAAGAAAATGAACGAACTATTAATCCGCTTTCAAGAGAAATTAAGGCTTACAAAAAAGGAAAATTAAAACAAGCTAAGGCGGTAATTGGTTTCCTGAAAAACACAAATCAATGTAGAAATGTTCAAATCACTAATTATTTTGGAGAAAAAGTCAAAACTGATTGTGGCATGTGCAGCGTATGTTTATCTTCACAACAATTAAGTACGTTAACTCAAAAACAAGTTTGCGTTAAAATTGTAAATGTTCTAGAAAAAGAGAGCTTAGATTTAAAAAGCTTAGAAAGATCTACACAATTAACCAAAGACCAATTAATTGATGGATTAAGAAGACTACTTGACCAAAACAAAATTGAAATATCAAGAACTAAAACCTATAAATTAAGATGAATAAATTAAGGATTTGTTTTATGGGCACACCAGATTTTGCTGTGTCTATACTTAAAGATATCTTAGCACATAACTACGAAGTTGTTGGAGTAGTTACCGCTACAGACAAACCTGCGGGTAGAGGAAGAAAACTAAAAGCCTCTGCAGTAAAGGAATTTGCTTTAGAACAAAATCTAAATGTTTACCAACCCACCAATTTAAAGTCAGACCAATTTAAAATTGATTTAGAAGCAATGAACCCTAATTTATTAGTAGTGGTTGCTTTTAGAATGTTACCTAAGAAAGTTTGGAGCTTTCCTAAATTTGGCACTTTTAATTTACATGCTTCTTTATTACCGAATTATAGAGGAGCAGCACCAATTCATTGGGCTGTAATTAATAATGAAAAACAAACAGGGGTAACCACCTTTTTCTTAGATGAAAAAATTGATACAGGAGAAATCATCTTATCTAAATCACTTGAAATAAGTCCGTCTGAATCTACAGGCGAAATTTATCTAAAACTTATGAATTTAGGAGGAAAAGCGGTGGTAGAGACCTTACAAAAAATAGAACAAAAAGGGAGTAATGTAAAAACGACACCTCAAAGTTGCGAAAATGAATTTAAGGAGGCACCAAAATTAACTAAGGAAAATACAAAGATAAATTGGCATCAAAATGGTGAAGCTATTTATAATCAAATAAGAGGCTTATCTCCTTTTCCACTTGCTTGGTCTTATTTAAAAGAAGAAAAGAAACAACTTGTATGCAAGTTTTACGCATCAGAATTCATAAAAGAAAAACACCGCTTTCCACCTGGAAAAATAATCCTTGAAAATAAGACAATCAAGATTGCCTGTCTAGATGGGTTTATTATTCCAAAAGAATTAAAGTTAGAAGGGAAAAAGAAAATGAAAGTTAAAGAGCTACTCAATGGGTACCAATTTATGGAAACTACCCTATTTCTCTAAGGTGAGCAAAAGATATATTAATTAAAGAAAAGTCAACTAAAGTTATTAACAATTAGGCTAAGTTATTAACAATTGACGCTAATTCTGTCTCAAAGCCTTGCATAGTATGGAATTCCGTATAAATTTGCTGTAAATTAAATAGTTTAACCCTAATAATTTTAAGTTATGAACAAAACAAACTTAATTGATGCTATGGCTGAAGATGCTGGCATCTCAAAAGCTGCTGCTAAAAAAGCCCTTGAATCGTTTTTATCAAATGTAGAAGGTTCTTTAAAGAAAGAAGAGCGCGTATCTTTAGTAGGATTTGGTTCTTGGTCAGTTTCAAGAAGATCAGCTAGAGAAGGTAGAAACCCACAAACTGGTAAAACTATCAAAATTGCAGCTAAAAACGTAGTGAAATTTAAAGCAGGTTCAGATTTACAAAAAGCAGTAAACTAAACCTTTTTTTATTTCTTAGTTTAATGAAAGACCCTTTGGGTCTTTTTTTTATCTAATATTTTTGCAGTGTTATATATTTTATTATTTTTAATAAAAAATGGACATGAAAGTAAACGTACCTAAACAGGGTGTATTATTAATTGCGGAACCTTCAATAATTGGAGATTTATCTTTCAATCGGTCTGTAATTCTTTTATCACATCATTCTAAAACAGGTTCAGTTGGATTTATTCTCAATAAACTTCTTAGTGTAACGCTAAATGAACTTGTACCAGAAATCAAAGTAAACTTCAAAATTTTTAATGGAGGTCCTGTAGAACAGGATAACCTTTACTTTATTCATAAAGTACCTGAATTAATACCCAATAGCATTAGAATTGAAGAAGGGATTTTTTGGGGCGGTTCTTTTGAAAAAATAATCACGCTCATTAATGAAGAAGAGATCAACGAAGCAGACATCAAATTCTTCTTGGGTTATTCAGGTTGGGACGCCCAACAACTTGAGGATGAACTAGAAAAAGATACTTGGGTCATTAATACAGATTTTAATGTAAAAGAAGTAATTTCTTCTCCTGATGCCAATTATTGGAAATCAGAAATAAAAAAACTAGGTGGGGAATACCTTATTTGGTCTAATGCTCCAGAAAATCCAAATTTAAACTAGTCGTTAATCTTCTGGTTGAGCTGAAGCATTGTATGCACCAGCATCAGAAGGATTAATTCTAAGGTTACCTAAAAGGTCTAAGGGTACCAAGTTTGAAATATCATCATCTCCTATCATTGAAGCCCCTGAATCTAACTCTATTTTTAAGCTATTAGCACTAGGATTAAAAAAAAGTGGTGTTTCATTTAAAATCATCGACTCAAATAGGTTATTGTCTTCAAAGTCGTAAAGTGGATTATCTGCATAAGTATTATTAATGTCATTAAATCTTAAAAGCGAGTTTTTAAAACTATAATTAAACGCTGCTCCTTCTGCCCTATTTAAAATCAACTCAATATTTTCAGAACCATAGATGATGCAATTAGAAAAACTAGCTTCAACTAAATCTTCAACCAAAACACCATCTGGAGTTTGAATACTATTTTCAATTAATAAAGCAGGAAATTGCCTAAATGAATTACTCCAATAATTAGCTATTGTACAATGTCTAAAGTTATATTTTCCTCCGTATGACAAGTTAACTGAAGCCTGTCCACAATTATTAACTACCAAATTTTCTGCCTCCACATTTCCTGTTCTAGCTAAAAGACCAACTGTAGCAGCATTATATATTTGGGTGTTTTTGATACTTAAGGTAGGTTCCTCTCCTCCATCATTAGAATCCATTAAAATACCTACTGTAGAATTTTTAATAGTAACATGATTAAAAATATGATTAGTACTTCCTGCGGTTAACCATACAGCTGCCCATTGCCCAGGAACATTCTCAAAACCAGGCTCTAATCGGTCTCCTTGAAAAACAATCTCCTTCTCTAAAAGATTTTGGTCTGCGCTTAATTCGCCTTCTGCTTTTAAACTAGCATTATTAGCTACAATGAGTCCACTATTGGCATGAAAATGAAGACGTGCACCTGGATCAATTTTCAAGGTCTCACCTGGAGGAACACCTGCAAAACCATAAATAACATAGGGTTTTTCATTAGTAAAATGAAGATTTTCTTGATCTAAGAAGAAACCTTCAATTCTTATTTCTTCATCGTTCTCATCCAAGCCTAAAAGTAAGCTTTCCTTACTTCCATCTTCAAATCGCTGCGGAAACAAAAAAACTGCATCTTGTATCATAGCGACTAAATCTACTTTTTGCTGGTTTATATCGGTATCAAACAAAACCTCGTCTTCATATATGAATTGCGTCTCATCGGCAGTGAGGGCATCTATATCTGCAGTTACTTCAACAAAAACAAAAATACTATCCTTGGGTAAAATCTGAATGTCATCAAAGCTTTTTCCGGGTAAACCATCTACATTTAATCTAAAAAACGACTCTTGTCCTTTTCCTAATTCAATTTTAGGAATATTAATTGTGTTGCTACTTTTATTGTAAACTTTAAACTGGTAGGTACTAGATGAGGTGTTGCTAAATACGGTGTCTAAATAAACGGTATCTTGAGAAAAGCTAAGCTGGCCAGAGTTAGGAACACTGTCAAAGTCTTCACGACAAGAAATTGAAAGCAGGACTAAAATGCTAACAATAAGGTAAAATAAATATGTTAACTTTTTCATGATTCTTTAACGTAATCGCTTAAGATTTATTTCTTAATTATTTTTATTTCAAAAAGTTTATTCCAATTTTTTCCCGTTACAAAAAGACGCTGTGCGTTTTTATGGTAAGCAATGCCATTAAGCACGTCTAATTTTTTGTGTTGTTTGACTTGATCTTTTAGTCCTCTTAAGTCAATAATTCCCTCAACAGCTCCATTAGTAGGATTGATAATTGCTACACCCTCTTTTTGATAAGTATTAGCGTAAATCTTACCATCTACCCACTCCAATTCGTTTAAACGCGAGGACTTTCCCTTATGAGTGGTAGGCTGTATATGAGATACAACGGAGAGTGAAGTAGGATTTATTATCCAAATTTTTTCTGAACCATCGCTTTTGTAAATAAGTTCTCCATCATTGCAAAGCCCCCAACCTTCATTACCCGTTGTGTATTCAAATTCGTCAATTCTTTCAAAAGACTGTAAATCATATATAAATCCAACACCTTCCCGCCAAGTAAGCTGAAAGATTTGGTTATTTAATATGGTCAAGCCTTCACCAAAATATTGCTTAGACAAATTAATTTGCTGAAGCACTTCCCCACTTTCTAAGTGTAGCTTTCTTAATGAAGATTGACCATATTGGCCAGTACTTTCGTAGAGCGTATCACCATAAAATTCTAATCCTTGAGTATAGGCTTTACTATCGTGTGGAAACTCATCTATAATTTCGTAAGAATAAATAATGGGTCTTTGATGATTTAAAATTTGAACTTCTTTACTCTGTTTCTCAGTATGGTCTTCAGCACTAATTTGAACGTTTAAAGTCCATTTCCCAAGTTTTATATCCGAAAGTGGAATTTTTACTAATGATTCTTTAAACGTGTAATCCAAATCTTGAAATGTACATTTAATTTCGTCAATTTTGTTGAATCGATTAGATGAAAATTCAATTTCCAAAGTATCATTTGAAGTTAATTCTTCGTTCAAATTTGATTTTTTTATATGGAAATATTTTTTTTCATCCTGACTACATGAAGAAGTAAAAATGAGTAAAACAATGGTAATTAAAAACTTATATAAATTCATAAATACGTTAATTTATCAATTAACAAATTTAGTCATTTTATATGGAAAAAAACTTGCTACACTAGACAAAGATTGTATATTTGCAGCGGCAAGTCCCACACAACCAGCTCCTGTTGAATCCCCCAGGGCGGGAACGCAGCAAGGGTAAATGGTCGTAGCGGTGTGATGTGGGTAGCTTGCCATTTTTTATTATCCTTTCGTTTCAAATTTTTATTTCATACACTACTATTTATCTCCAAAATTCTTACTTTTGAAAAAAATATAATTTGAAATTAACTTTACAATTAGCTGCTCTTTACAATTTACTTTGGGGTGCTTGGGTAGTATTATTTCCCGCTCATTTTTTCACATTAGTAGGAATGGAAACCCCTAATCAATTGCTTATTTGGCAAGGTATGGGAATGGTTATAGGCGTTTACGGTCTTGGTTATTGGTGGGCTTCCTATAACCCTTTACGACATTGGCCCATAGTTATGGTGGGCTTCCTTGGAAAAATATTTGGCCCTGTTGGTTTTGTTATCAATTACCTCGAAGAAAAAGTGCCATTTGAATTCTTTTACACCTTAATCACGAATGACTTTATTTGGTGGATTCCCTTTGGAATAATCTTGCATAAAGTCCATAAAGATTACCGTTGGAAATTAACCAACTAAAGTAAATTTATGGAATTAGACCTCATCAAAAATATTGTGGACTTTGGCTTAGTCGTTTTAATTTGGTTGGTTCAGCTTTGTATTTATCCAGCATTTAGTTACTTCAAAAAAGATGAACTCCTAAAATGGCATAAGTCCTATACTCCAAGAATAACAAGTGTTGTTTTACCTTTAATGGCAACACAACTTAGTTTAAGCATATATTTTGTTTATAACGAAGCTACAACTATAGCATTAATTAATTTGATATTGGTAATATTAACTTGGGTAAGCACTTTTCTGATTTATGTTCCCTTGCATAATAAGATAAAAGCCAATCAAACACCTTTGAAGTCAAGCAAAAAGCTTGTTGATTACAATTGGTTAAGAGTTTTTCTTTGGAATTTAATATTTTTAATCAATTTGTTTTTCTAAAAACTAAGTTAATTTATTGTTTTTTGTAAAATAAATTTGGAATATCTACTTTTTATATGTATTATAGTTTTTTTGTAATATTAATTTCATAAAAGTATTAAATGAGACAATTAAAGATTACTAAGCAGGTAACCAATAGAGAGTCTAAATCATTAGATAAATACCTGCAAGATATTAGTAAAGTTGACTTGATTACGGCAGAGGAAGAAGTAGAATTAGCTCAGCGAATAAGAGAAGGAGATCAAGTTGCCTTAGAAAAACTAACTAATGCTAATCTAAGATTTGTTGTATCCGTAGCAAAGCAATATCAAAATCAAGGTTTAAAATTACCCGATTTAATAAACGAAGGAAATGTTGGCTTGGTTAAAGCAGCAAAAAGATTTGATGAAACCAGAGGGTTTAAATTCATTTCTTATGCAGTTTGGTGGATTAGACAATCCATTCTTCAAGCCTTAGCCGAACAATCTAGAGTAGTAAGATTACCCTTAAATAAAATTGGGGTTATTAATAAAATTAATAAGATGTACTCGCATCTTGAACAAGTTAATGAACGTCCTCCCTCAGCAAGTGAAATTGCCAAAGAACTAGACATGAGTGAATCTCAGGTTAAAGTTGCTCTTAAAAACTCTGGAAGACATTTATCTATGGATGCCCCTTTTAAAGAAGGCGAAAACGACTCAAATCTATACGATGTTCTAAGTTCTGGTGAGTCTCCTAATCCAGATGACAAATTGATGCTTGACTCACTAAGCATAGAAATAAATAGAGCATTAGACACTTTGTCTCAACGAGAAGCCGATGTTATTCGCTTAAATTATGGCATTGGAAATCAACCTGCTATGACTCTACAAGAAATTGGAGATACTTTTGATTTAAGCAGAGAACGAGTTAGGCAAATTAGAGAAAAAGGAATAAGAAGATTGAGACATCAATCTAAAAACAAGATGCTAAAAAAATACTTAGGATAATAACTACCCTCGCTAAGCGGGGGTTTTTTAATTATTTATAAAATGAAAATTTCAAAGTCAGCTTGGTTTTATATCATAGCCGCAGCAATTACTATATACGGCATTGTTACCGGCCTGTTTCTTCTCGTTATATTAGCTTTTCCTATTGGTCTCTTCGGGTTAAACCAAAGGAATGAAGATGAGCGTTAAACTAAGTTTAATAGCTACTTTAATAGGAATTGTTTTTAGTAACTTAGTAAAAAACATTATTATGAGCAGTATTAGCACATTATCAGAAAAAATCAATGCACTGAAATCTGAAGGTTTCACAGAAGATTTTGACGTTAAAGACGATTTAATTGTAAATTATAAAGCAAAGACTTCCTATACAACAGACCAAATTAATGTACTTTCGCATTACCGTTTTGAAGGAGCAACTAATCCTTCTGATAATTCCATTATTTATGTAATTGAAACGGAAGAAGGAAAAAAAGGAGTTTTAGTAGATGGTTATGGAACAAGTAGCGATATGTCTCTTGCTCTTGCTCAAAAACTTAAATAAGATAAATCTATTAATTAATATTTAACAATAAGATAAATCTATTTTATTATATTTGTACGAACTTAAAACAAAAAAAATTATGTATTTGAATTTAGATGAAACTAAGACAAAAGAAACTGTAAAACAACTCGATATATTATTAGCCGACTATCATTTGTACTATCAAAAGCTACGTAATTTTCATTGGAATGTAGAAGGAAAAAACTTCTTTGATCTTCATGAGAAATTTGAAGAGATGTATGATGATGCTAAAATTAAAATTGATGAAATCGCAGAGCGTATTCTTACTTTAAGAATGAACCCTGTTAGTAATTTTTCTGAATACTTAAAGTTAACTAATTTAGAAGAGTCTAATGCTAATCTTCAAGATTATCAAATGGTAGAGACTTTATTAGAAGATCACGGAAAAATTATTAGTCAAATGAGAAAAGTGGTAAGCACAGCCGATAAAGGAGGAGATGAAGGTACGATAGATTTAGTTGGTGCTTATATTAGAGAATTAGAGAAATCGAGTTGGATGTTAGAGGTTTGGTTGAAAAAACTTAGCTAATGTTGGGCATAATTTATCAAAGTGAAATTTCAACCAGCCCTTTAGACCGTGCTGATGAAGTTAGAACAGAATTAATTGATAAAGTTTCAGGTTGGGTAGATACAGCAATTCTTAATCTGCCCAACTTTATTTTGGCTATACTTGTCTTCATTTTATTTATTTTTTCAGCAAAGTACATTGGAAATCTAGTTGGGAAAATAGTAGAAAAAGGAAAAGCTTCAAAATCTGTTCAACTCATAATGATCAAAGTTACTAAGGTAACAATCATTATGGTAGGTTTTTTTGTTGCATTAGGTATATTAAACTTAAATACTATTCTTACTTCAGTATTAGGTGCCGCTGGTGTTGTAGGTTTAGCTGTTGGTTTAGCACTTCAGGGAACCTTAAACAACACTTTTTCTGGTGTGGCACTCAGTTTTCAGCCTAGAATTCAAATTGGTGATTGGATTGAAACCGATAATCATGCAGGAAGAGTAATTGACATCAATTTGAGAAATGTTGTTCTTCAAACGCCTGATCAAAATATGCTAATTATCCCAAATGCAAATTTAGTTAACCAATCCTTTAAAAATTATTCTAATACTAATAGAGGTAGAATAATAGTTGATTGTGGAGTAGGTTATGAAAGTGATTTAGACCGCGTTCAGAAGATTACAGAAGATACTATTAAAAAGCACTTCAAACAAAAAAAAGGAGAGGGAATAGAGTTTTATTATGTTGGATTTGGAGATAGTTCTATCGATTTTAAAGTTCGTTTTTGGGCAAATGTAAGAGATAATAAAGATGTTTTGGCTGGACAACATAAAGCCATACTAGAAATTAAGAGAGCTTTCAATGAAAATGATATAAACATTCCGTTTCCAATCAGAACGCTTGATTTTGGTAAAAATAAATTTAGGTCAGAAACTATTTCTATCAAGCAAGAAAGTTAGCGTTTTTATTTGCCATAAATTTTTACTTATGCTGTTTGTATGCTTTACAAACAGCATATCTTCTCATATAAACGTTCATACATTGGCAAGACTTGATTGATATCAAACTTTAGAGCAGTTTGCTTAGCAGAATGCTTAAACTCCTCAAGCCGGTGGTCATCTTCAAGAATAAAAATAGCTTTTTCTATCATTTTTTTGGTATCGCCAACATCACATAAAAAACCAGAAACTCCATCTTCATTAACTTCAGAAAGCCCCCCTGTATTTGAAGATATCACTGGAACTTTATAAGCCATGGCTTCTAAAGCTGCTAAACCAAAGCTTTCTTTTTCAGAAGGCAATAGAAACAAATCAGAAAAACAAAGAATACGTTCAATTTCATTACTTTTACCCAAAAAGATAATTTTATCTCTAATTCCTAATTCGTAGGCAACCTTAGAAGCCATTTCTCGGTCTGGACCATCTCCTATTATTATAAGTTTCGATTTAATTTTTTTCTGAACACCATGAAAAACTTTAATCACATCCTGAATACGCTTAACTGGTCTTAGATTACTAATATGAATTAAAATGCGTTCGTCAGGTGCAGCCATCAAATGACGTTTACAATTATCAAAACCATCTTTAATATTTGAGAAATCTATAAAGTTAGGAACAACCTCTATTCTATTTTCAATAGAAAAAATAGCTAAAGTGTCCTTTTTTAAACTATGGGAAACTGAAGTAACCGCATCACTTTTATTAATACTGAAATTAACAGCGGGCTTATAAAAATTATGACTCCCTACCAAAGTAATATCTGTGCCATGCAACGTGGTCATCATTGGAATACTAATATTTTCTTCCTTGAGCATCTGCTGAGCCATGTAACCAGCATAAGCATGGGGAATAGCATAGTGTACATGAAGAACATCTACTTTGTGTTTCTTAATTACAGTTACTAATTTGCTAGATAATGCTAATTCGTAAGGTTGGTAGTGAAACAATGGGTATTCAGGAACAATTACTTCGTGGTAATGTATATTATGCGTCAAATACTCTAGTCGAACGGGTTGTTTATAAGTAACAAAATGAATTTCGTGCCCTCGTTTAGAAAGGGCAATTCCTAATTCAGTGGCAACAACTCCACTTCCTCCAAAAGTAGGATAACAAACTATGGCTATTTTCATTGAGTAAAGGCATTTAAAATTCTAAAATCGATTTAATCTTCCAAAATGGAATCATAAATAATTTGTTGAATTTCTGTTCTTATATTTTCATCTATTAATTTTTTGTTTTCAGCTGAAGGAAAGGTTCTATTAGATAAGAAAATGTAAATGATTTCTTCCTCTGGGTCTGCCCAAGCATAAGTTCCTGTAAACCCGCTATGGCCAAAACTTTCTAAAGATAAGCAACCACAAGTAGGGCCGCTATCTTTTAATTGAGGCTTGTCAAAAACAATGCCCCGTCTTACCTCATCTTCGCAGAAATAACAAGTATTAAATTTGTCTATAGTAGTTTCTTGAATAAATTGCTTCCCCGAGTACTTCCCTTTATTCAAGTAAAGATACAAGATCTTTGCTACGTCTTCTGAATTTCCAAATAAGCCGGCATGCCCACCTATTCCTCCCATCATTGCAGCTCCTTGATCATGAACGTGACCATGCACAAGTTGGTTTCTCCAGATTAAATCCTCTTCAGAAGGTGCTATCTGACTTAATTGAAACTTTTCTAAAGGATGGTAAGTTAAGTTTTTTAGGTTCATTGGTTCATAAAAATGGGCTCTGACTAAGTTTTTTAAACTACCACCAAAGTAATATTCAATATATTCTTTGGCTAAATAAAAGGGTAAATCTGAGTATTTATATTCTAATGAACTTTCTAATTTTGAATCTATAATTTTATGATAAATACTATCTATATAAGTAGTCTTTATATACATATTATTAGCTACCTGAATTGAGTGTTCTTCAGTTTTCACTGAACTGTAATAGGTGTCAAAATCTTCTATTGTATCAGCAAAAAAAGGTATCCAAGCTTGGAGTCCTGCATAGTGTGAGAACACGTTTTTCAATTTCAAGTCGGCTTTGTTTGTCCCATGTAAGTTAGGAAGTAAATCACTTAATGTAGATTCAAAATCAAAATCGCCCTTTTCATGAATTTGCATCATTAATGGCAAACTAGCCAGTATTTTAGTAAGTGATGCTAAATCATAAATAGTATGGTTAGAAGTTGGTATGAGTTTTTTGTAGGTGTGGTACCCATAAGCTTTTTGGTGGACTATTTTACCCTTTCTTGCTACCAAAAGCTGAAGCCCTGGAGACATTTCTTTATCGATTACAAGATTGGCAACGCTATCTAATTTTGAAGTTAATTCTTGAGAAAATCCTACATTTTCTGGATAAGCATAGCCTAAAATTGAATTTCTATTCAATTTCAAACCACTTCCTTCGCTAAAAACGTTTGCTATACTAACAGGTAATTTACCTTGAATTGAATAAGCGCCAAATATACTTTGCGCTGCAGTAGTTTGAGCAATTTCTTTATTTTGATAAACTTGCAAGACCGCATCAATAGAAATAAAACTATTAATTTTTTTTAATGCATAAGGACTTGTAAAGTTAACGAGTATAACATTACTTTCTTTAGCTATTGCTTGAAGCAGTTTTAAATCATTTTCAGAAAAATGATAGTTCTTCCAAGGAGTAGCATCCGACTTATGGTGGCCAATAATTACTTGATCGTATTCACTTAATTTAGGTAATAAACTGGCTATTTTTTGGTCATCTAAATAATCTACTTTTTTAAACTTATTTAAAGCTTTAAAAAAGGCTTCACCTGAGGCATCGCCTAAATGAACATAAGCAAGACTTTCCTTTTTAATTGGTTGAATAGGAAGCACTCCCATATCGTTTTTTAGTAGAGTAATTGCTTTAGCAAAAACTTCCTCATCAATAGCTTGATTAGTAACTTCATTTAGCTCTTCGTATAAATTGACTTCATCCACAAATTTATTTTGTTCATGATGTAAATTAGCTAAATACTTCGCTTGAAGAATTTTCTTTACAGAATGAGCCAAACGAACTTCAGTTATTTCTCCTTCTTGGTAGGCGTTATGGAATAATTGAATAGCCTTTGGAATATTTTTAGAAATGAGCATGACATCAACGCCGGCTTTAAACGCCATCAAATCTACTTCACCAGGTTCATTAAAATTGCTAACCCCTTTCATGTTTAAAGCATCAGAAAAGATAAGTCCTTCAAATTCCATCTCTTCTTTAAGTAATTTAGTGACTACATCAAAAGAAAGACTGGTCGGTAGGTCTTTTTCAGCAACTAAACTAGGTACATCTAAATGAGCTATCATGACACTATGTGTGCCAGATTTAAACAGTTGCTGAAACGGGTAAAGTTCAATTTCTTTAATGCGTTCTTCTGAAAACTGAATACTAGGTAAGGTTAAATGCGAATCTTGATCGGTATCGCCATGGCCAGGAAAATGCTTTACATTAGAAAGCACATTTGCCTTGTGCATTCCATTCATAAATGCAGTGGCAAGTGCTGCTACTCGGTTTTTATTTTCTCCAAAAGAGCGATTTCCTATTATAGGATTGTCTGGGTTTGTATTTAAATCTACAACGGGTGCAAAGTTCATGTGAACTCCAAGTCTATGGTTGTGTTTCCCTATTTGATAACCAACTCTTTCAACAGTTTTTAGATCTTTAACGGCGCCAATGGTCATATTCCATGGAAATGCATAGGTAGAATCTAAGCGCATAGCTAAGCCCCATTCTGCGTCCATTGTTACTAGAAGCGGAATTGTAGAAATTGCTTGGAGTTGATTGTTTGCTTGTGCTTGTAGATGAGGACTTCCTTTAGAAAAGATAACACCTCCTAATTGATGTTTTTCAATCAAATTTTTAATGGAAGAAATGTGTCTTTCTCCCTTTTCAGTAAAGACATCAACAATAAAAAGTTGGGCTATTTTCTGTTCTACAGTCAAGCTATTGTAAACGCTATCAACCCATTGTTTTTGTTGCGCTGAATTAGCATGAATTAAAGGGTTTTGAGAAAATCCAAGTTGTACTACAAGAAACAGAAATAATGCAAAGCAGTAAATTTTCATAGTATTATTTTATAAAAATCTACTATGCCAGCTATCGGTTATTGGTACTTCCCAATGCTCTTCAAATTCAGATTTATTATTTACTAAGTTATTGAAAACAATAGTGTTTGAGGAAACTGCCTTTTGTTTTACCATTTTTTTGAACTCTTTCAGCTCTTTATAGGCTATAAATTTTCCTTGTTTAAATGATACATTCATTCGATCAAGCAAATCTACTTCATAGATTTTTTCAAGTTCTTGAATAAAATGTACTTGAGCATCAATAGAACAACCAGAAGCTTCTCCATTAGTTGGGTCAAGACCAAGTATTAAAAATCGGTTATATTTTATTAAAAACCCAGCCGCTAAGTCTTTTCCATGGGCAGTCCATTTTTCTAGGAAAGAAGAAACTCTAATATTCATTTCGGCTACTTCTTCTTCAGTAAAACTTCGGTTAGCCTGATACACCCATATTCTTGCATGGCCTGGTAGTTCTTTAAAATTTTTTAGCATAATTAAAGATCTTCTGCATTAGCAATCATTTCTACAACATCAAGTACTTCAATAGCGTCTTCCTTACCTTCGTGCTTCACGCCATCGGTCATCATCGTATTACAAAAAGGACAACCAGCGGCAACTACATCTGGTTTAACATCAACAGCTTGTTCAGTTCGATGAATATTTACCTCCTTGTCGCCTTTTTCTGCATCTTTAAACATTTGAGCTCCACCTGCTCCACAGCATAATCCTTTACTTTTACACGATTTCATTTCAACCAACTCCACTTCAAGCTTTCTTAAAAGATCGCGAGGTGCTTCATACTCATCATTGGCCCTACCCAAGTAACAAGGATCATGAAAAGTGATTCTTTTTCCTTTGTATTTTCCTCCCTCTACTTTAAGTTTGCCCTCGTTAAGTAAGGATTTCAAAAACTGTGTATGATGCATCACTTGATAATTTCCTCCTAAAGAAGGATACTCATTTTTAAGTGTATTAAAGCAATGTGGACAAGTAGTAACCACTTTCTCTATTTCATAAGCATTCATTACTTCTATGTTAGTCATGGCTTGCATTTGAAAGAGAAACTCATTTCCTGCACGTTTAGCGGGATCTCCAGTGCAACCTTCTTCGGTACCTAAGACGGCAAAATCTACACCTACTTTGTTCATTATTTTTACAAATGCTTTTGTGATTTTTTTTGCTCGGTCATCAAAACTTCCAGCACATCCTACCCAAAACAAAACCTCAGGTTTTTTTCCTTCTGCTAAATATTGTGCCATAGTAGGCACATTTAATTTCTCGCTCATAAGTTATGTGATTTATTCTTCAAAAACTTCTATCGTTACCTTTTTCTCTATTAAATCTGTAAATTTTCCTTTGTATCTTGTGGCTCTAACTAGGTGATTATCTATCCAATGATAATTTCCTCCCCTAGGTTTTCCCATCAATAGTGAATGATATTTAAATCCGTGGGTTTTTAACCAAGCCTCTGTAACTTTTCTATGTTCGTTGGTTCGTGAAGTAAAAAAGCAAATTTGATGTCCTTCTTCATACCATTTGTTTAAGGTAGCTAAAGCGTCGGGAAAAGGTTTACAGGTTGCCATTCGTTCAGGTTCCTCATTAGGAACATCTTCTGTAACTGTTCCGTCTATATCTATTAAATAATTTTTTATATGCTTAGGAAGTACAGGACTAAGCTTCTCACCGTCTTTCTCTAAGGTTTGGAGTTTTACTTTTTTACTCATCTTAATTAATTTAGGGGGTTAACTGAATTACTCGTTTACCCAGTTCAAACGATCTTGCTGGTTATATGGCCAAGGCGCAGCGTTGTTTTCTATATTTCCCATGGCGTTGTTTAGCTCGGTTGGAGCTGCGGTTTCTTCCATCACTAAATACTGTCTCATATCCATAATTATAGATAAAGGATCAATTCCAACAGGGCAAGCTTCAACACAAGCATTACAAGTAGTACATGCCCATAGCTCTTCTCTTTTGATGTAGTTATCAAGCAATTGCTTTCCATCATCTTTAAATTCACCTTTGTTAGCATCAATATTTTTCCCAACCTCTTCAAGACGGTCTCTAGTATCCATCATAATTTTTCTAGGCGAAAGCAATTTCCCTGTTTGATTAGCTGGACACTCTGAAGTACAACGCCCACATTCTGTACAAGTATAAGCACTTAGAAGTTGAAACCAATTTAAATCCTTAACATCTGAAGCACCAAATTTTTCAGGCATATCCTCCTCTGCTCCTTCTTCAGGTGCTGCAAAGGGATCGGCGTTGGGATCCAACATCATTTTTACCTCATTGGTTACAGAATCTAAATTTCTAAACTTTCCCTTTTCTTCTAAATTTGAATAATAAACATTTGGAAAGGCAAGTAAAATATGCAAATGCTTAGAATAGTATAAGTAATTCAAGAAAAAGAAAATGCCTAAAATATGAGCCCACCACGTTCCTCGTTCAAGAGCTATTAATGCAGATTCAGACATTCCTTCAAAAAGAGGAGCAATAAATTGACTTATTGGATAAGCTCCAGCTTCAACATAAGCCTCATGCCCTATTCTTTGAAGTTGTAAATCGGATGCATTCATAGTTAAAAACAAAACCATTAAAACAACTTCAAAATATAAAATGTAATTTGCATCGTTTTTAGGCCAGCCCTTTAACTCTCTAGACATAAAACGTTTAATATTCATCGCGTTTCTTCTAATCCAGAAAAGAATTACTGTTATTAAGACCAATAAAGCTAATATCTCAAAGCTCCCAATTAAAAAGCTATACACAGGACCTAAAAAAGAAAACACACGATGCGTACCTAAAACCCCATCAATAATAATTTCTAGAACTTCAATATTAATAATCACAAAGCCAACATAAACTATAACATGTAAAGTTCCGGCAATGGGTTTGGTTACCATTTTAGATTGACCTAAAGCCACTCTAAGCATTTTGTTTAACCTTGTTTTTTTTCGATCATTCCGATTAACCTCTTGGCCTAAGTTAATATTGCGTTTAAGCTTCCTCACATTATTAGCGAAAAAATAAACAGCAAAAGCAAGGGCCGCTATAAATAATAGTTGTGGTAGATACTCCATAGGTTATTTATTTATCATCCTCGGGTTGAGAATAGGCTTTATTTTTTTTACCAAAGATAGAAAAATGAACATATCTTTTGGGGTTTAACTTCATATCTTGTAACAATTCTTCCATTTGTTTAGCAGAAGCTTCTAAGTTATCGTAAAGCCCATCATCATCAAGTAGCTTTCCTAAACTTCCTTCTCCTTTTTCTAGTTTACTGGTTACAGAATTTAAATTCTGTAAATTTTGTTTCAGCTCAATAAACATAGGTTGAATTTCCAGGGCAGCTAGCGAATCTGAAATACCTGCAAAATTAGCAGATGCATGCTCGAGGTTATTCATAGTTGTTCCAAACTTACTTTCGTTTTCATCAAGCAGACCATTAATTTTTTTGGTGGTTTGGTTGAACGACTTAAGTGTAGTTTCAAACTCAGCAATTGAACTCTTTATACTTTGTTTTGAATCTATATCCAACACAAAATTTAAAGAAGCAACTAAACTATCTATACCTGTAACTGCATTTTCTACCTTAAATTGAAGAGGTGTTAATTTGTCATTTACCAATTCAAATAAACCACCCTCTACTTCCGAAGTTAACGTATCTCCTGAAACAGCTGGTTTCTGATTATTAAAATTAGGTTCAATGGCTATGCTTTTTCCTCCTATTAAGTCGCCGCCATAAATCTTAGCAACTGAAGATTTAGAAAACTCAAAATTATTTTTTACATTGAAAGAAACCACCAGTTTAGCTTCTCGATTTAGAAACTCAATTTTCGAAACATTTCCTACTTGAAGTCCATTTATAGTTACTGGTGAAGAAGAAGATAATCCTTCTACATCATCGTAAACAGCATAGAAAGTTCTTGTTTTTTCTAATATATTTTCGCCTTTTAAAAAGTTGTAGCCAAAAATGATTAAAGCAATGGCAATAAGTGCTAGTAATCCTGTTTTAATTTCCTTTGATAATTTCAAAATAGTTCTGTATTAGATGACAAATTTAAAAAACCTTAAATGAAAAATGAGTATAAATTAATTTAGTTTTGATTTTAATGCTTTGTTAACGCTTACTTTTTCACCATTAGCATCAAAAGCAACTATAAATGAAGAATCAAAACCTTTTTCTTGAGCAATACTCAAGAAATCTTGAGCTTCCATATAGTCCTTTGTTTCACCAAAGTGGTATTTGTAAAATTCATTTTCAAAAACAACCTCTACTAACTCCAAACCATTAAAGTTTTGCGGAGAAGGTGCTATTTTTTTTGAGCCAGCGGCAATCTGAACTTTAAAAGTAAATGCTTTATCATCATCAGCTTGTCTTTCTCTAATGCTCGCCATTTCATCCTCAATACTCACAAGGTTGATATCTGATTTATAATTAACAATAGCTTGAGCAATTTGATTAGCCATCAATTTTTTATTAGCTTCAGATTTTAAGTATCTCGCATCAATTTTATTAGTTAAAAAACCTAATTCTACTAAAATACTTGGCATATAAGTTTCTCTTAACACAAGAAAAGGCGCTTGTTTAACTCCTCGGTCTTTTCGTTTTAAATGATCGATTACACTGGTTTGAACTTGGCTTGCCGCTAAAATACTTAAGTCAAGAAACTCTTCTTGCATCAATTCAAAACTAATGTAAGATTCAGGAGACTCTGGATCAAACCCACCATAAGTAACTTCGTAATCATCTTCCAAATAAATCACCGAATTTTCTCGCATGGCTATATCCATATTTTGCTCAAAATCATTTCGGTTTGGTTTAGTTCCTAAAACAAAGGTCTCAAAACCTAACGGGCCAGTTGAGGCTACACCGTTGCAATGCACAGAAACAAACAAATCTGCTTTAGCTTTATTGGCAATATTAGCTCGTTCGCTTAGCCCAATAAAAACATCAGTTTTTCGGGTGTAAATAACCTCCACATCTACCTCTGTTTCTAGAATTGCACCTATTTTCAAAACTACATCCAAAGCCACGTCTTTCTCTACTAAGCCATTTCCAGAAGTACCAGGATCACCATCTCCGTGACCAGCATCTAAAACCACTTTTAACTTGTTAGATTGAGCGTAGGTTGCTGTAAAACAAACAGAAACAAGAAGTAAAAAACTATAAAAAAAAGGAATATTCGTATTTAATTTCATCAACGTTTATTAATTAAAACAATTTAAAACATACAAATTTATTTTTTATACCGAGGTCAATTAAAAAATATGTAATTTTGGCGGTTTTAAAACTTGAATTTTATTATCCAAAAATAGTATAAATCAGCTTGCGGACAAATTTATTCTACATACTTTTTGTAATGCTTTTTGCAATGAATGAAATTTCAGTTGCGCAAGACTTAGATAGCATCCAGCCAACTAAGCCCACAGAAACAATTATTGATAGTTTACTAAGCCCAGATTTAAGTCCGAAAATTGTTCAAGATACTACTCAGGCAAAAAAACAAATGCTAGTAGATATTGTTAAATCCTATGCCAAGGATTATAAACACATGGATAGAAGGAACAATAAAATGACCCTGTATAACGAAGCAAAGATAGAGTATGAAGACATGGTCATCACGGCAGGTCATATCATTATGGACACCGAAAAAAATGAAGTTACTGCAAAAGGAATAAAAGATTCTACTGGATACACTCAAAAACCAGTCTTCAAACAAACAAACGATGAGGTTGAGCCAGATTCATTAAGGTATAATTTTGATACTGGAAGAGCTATTATTTACAATTCAAGAACAGAACAAGGCGGCTTTAAGGTGAAAGGACAAGTTTCTAAAAGAGAAAATGATTCTGTTTTTTATGTGAAAAACGCAAAATTTACAACAGCCGATGATATTGATGATGCTGACTACTTTTTTAAAGCCAGCAAAGTTAAATTTGTGCCAGGTAAAAAAATTGTTACAGGACTTGTTCAAATGCACGTTGTTGATATCCCTACTCCACTCGCGCTTCCGTTTGGTTATTTCCCACTAAGCGATAAGGCTTCCTCAGGTTTTGTGCTTCCATCCTTTGGAGACAATAGACAACGAGGTTTCTTTTTAATGAATGGTGGGTATTATTTCGCCTTAAGTGATTATGCAGATTTATCAGTTTTAGGTGACTATTACACCAACGGAAGCTGGGCTACAAGAATTGATTCTGACTACCGAGTTAGGTATAAATATAACGGTACCCTAAGTTTTAGGTATGAAAACTTACTTCTTGAAGAACGTGGGTTCCCTAACTTTTCTGAACAAACCATTTTTAACTTACGTTGGAGTCATCAACAAGACCCAAAAGCAAACCCCAGTAGCCGACTTTCAGCTTCGGTGAATTTAGGTTCTTCAAACTTTTATCAGCAATCAGTAAATCAAGCCAATCAAGGAAATTTCATGAACAACACCTTAAATTCTTCTGTGTCTTGGAATAAAACTTTTGAAACAGGACCAGGAATGAATTTAAATATTTCTGCTACACACAATCAAAATACGAATACAGAAGAAATAAACATGACCTTACCTACACTTCAGTTTAGTGTAAATAGAATGTTTCCTTTTGCTCCTAAATCGGGTCCTAAACGAGGGGCAATTCACAACATTAACCTTCAGTATAATTTACGTGGAGAAAATCGAATTCAGACCACCGATGAAGAATTTTTACGTCCTGAAATGTTTAATGACCTTAATGCTGGAATGCGTCATTCTATTCCTATCAATACAAACTTTAAAGTGCTTAAACATTTTAATGTTGCTTTAAACGCTAATTATGATGAAACTTGGGTTATGCGAACTTTTGAACAAGGCTTTGACCCTAACGAACAGCAAGTTGTAAGAGATACCATAAATGGATTTGATTCCTACCGCACTTATAGTATGTCAACAAGTGTTGGTACTACTGTTTATGGTATGTTTGATTTTGGAGATGAAAGCAAATTCAAGGCTATTAGACACGTTGTAAGACCAACATTAGGTTTTTCTGTTAACCCTGGTTTTGACCAATTTTACGACCAATTTACCCGCGAAGGGCTTGGAGCTACCCCAGACCAAATTGTAGAATACTCTAGATTTGAAGGAACACTTTTTGGCGCCCCTAATAAAAATTTTGCCAGTAATCTAAACTTTGGTATCACTAACGATATTGAAGCTAAAGTAAATAAACGTGACTCAACCTTAACAGGAGACGACCGATTTAAAAAGGTGAAACTCCTCAACAACTTTGGAGTTAGTTCAAGCTACAACTTTGCTGCCGATTCACTCCATTTATCTCCCATTGCATTAAGAGGAAATATCCCTGTGGTAACTGATAAATTTGACATCAATCTTATTGCCGCCCTAGACCCTTATGCATTAGATAATAACAATAGAAGAATTGATAAATGGAATATTGATAATGGTGGAAGCTTGTTTAGATTAACCAATGCCAATATTAGTTTTGGTTACTCCTTATCAGACAAAATTTTCAGCAAAGATGACCAAGAGGAAGAAGAAGAGGACGATGCACTAAGCAACGAATCTTTTAGAAGTGGAGGAAGAAAAGATGATTTATTTGGTGATGGACAAATGATGAACGACCCCAGAAGTCAGAAAAATCAAGAACCTAAAGAAGATGAAAACGAATACTACAATTATAAAATACCTTGGAGCTTGAATTTAGCTTACACCATGTCTTATACAAATACAGCAAGACAAAATGAAATTTCTTCTCATTCTATCATGTTCTCTGGAAACGTAGAAATTTCTCCTAACTGGAAAGTAGGAATTTCTTCAGGTTATGACCTAGTAAACAGAGGATTTACATTTACTCAACTCCGATTTAACCGAGATCTTGGAAGTTTCAATTTTAGTTTAAACTGGACACCCATTGGTCCTCGAGAAAACTGGTTCTTCTTTATTGGTATGAAAGCGAATATGCTAAAAGATATAAAATACGATAGGAGAAGAGAGCCAGATCGTCAATTAAGGTAATTTTTAAAAGCCGATTAATTGATAAATTTACTTACTTTTGAAAATGCTTTTAATTAGAAATAAATGAAAAAAATTATTAATACTGCAAAAGCCCCAGCTCCTATTGGCCCTTACAACCAAGCCACTCTTATTGGAGATTTTTTATATACTTCAGGACAAATTGCTATGACTCCTGAAACTAAAGAACTTAAGCTAGGAAATATGAAAGAGGAAACCAAGCTTGTAATGCAAAACCTTCAAGCTATTCTAAGCGAAGCTGAAATGACATTTAATAATGTTGTAAAAGTGAGTATCTTTATTTCTGATATGAATAACTTTGCTGAAATTAATGAAGTTTACGCGCAGTACTTTTCTGAAGAAAATGCTCCCGCTAGAGAAACCGTTGAAGTGGCTCGTTTACCTAAAAACGCGAATGTTGAAATCAGCCTAATTGCTCATAAAAAAGCTTAAATGATACTAAGCCTAATAGACTGGATTATCTTAATTGCCTTTTTTGCGTTAAGCTTGTTTATTGGTGTATATGTATCAAAAAAAAGTGGTAAGAACACCGAAAATTTCTTTTTGTCAGGCAGAAATATGCCGTGGTGGCTTTTAGGAGTTTCTATGGTTGCCACTACATTTGCTGCCGATACTCCAGGTTTAGTAGCAGGTATAGTAAGAGAAGATGGTGTAGCTGGAAATTGGGTTTGGTGGGCTTTTTTACTAACAGGAATGCTAACCGTTTTTTTCTACGCTAAATTGTGGAGAAAAAGTAATATTACAACCGATTTAGAATTTTATGAATTACGCTATTCAGGAAAAAGTGCAGCTTTTCTGAGAGGCTTTAGGGCTTTGTATCTAGGCGTTTTCTTCAATATTGTAATCATGGCTACAGTTTGTTTGGCCGCCATAAAAATAGGTCATGTACTCTTTGGGTTTTCAGATGTTGAAATTTTAGTTGTAGCTTGTGGAATCACCTTAATTTACTCCATGCTTGGAGGTCTAAAAGGAGTTTTAATAACCGATTTTATTCAGTTTTTCATTGCCATGGCAGGTAGTATTGGTGCCGCTTATTACGTGCTTCAATTACCTGAAATTGAAGGGATGCACAACTTAATTCAAGCATCTAACCTAAGCGAAAAAACTTCCTTTTTTCCTGATTTTTCAAAACCTGAAATCTATATTCCTTTATTGATTGTCCCTTTAGCAGTGCAATGGTGGAGCGTTTGGTATCCTGGTGCAGAACCTGGCGGAGGTGGGTATATTGTACAACGAATGTTAGCTGCCAAAGATAAAAATCACGCTACTAAAGCCACCTTGTTTTTTACCATTATGCACTACGCCATAAGGCCTTGGCCTTGGATTATTTTAGGTCTTGCTTCATTAGTAATGTACCCAAACTTAGCAAGTCTTGCTGAGGCATTTCCAAATCTTTCTAAAGAATATTTAAAAAATGATTTAGCTTATGCCGCAATGCTCAAGTATTTGCCTGCCGGACTTTTAGGCTTGGTCGTTACCTCTTTGGTAGCGGCATTTATGAGTACGTTGTCAACGCATCTAAACTGGGGAAGTAGTTATGTAGTTAACGACTTTTATGTACGCTTCATTAATCCCAAGGCGTCGGAAAAAAAGAAGGTTTGGATAGGTAGAATTTCCATTTTTTTAATGATGTTTTTAGCCGCTATTTTATCAAGACACCTCAACGAAGCCAAAGAAGCATTCGATTTATTATTAAAAATTGGTGCTGGTACAGGCTTACTTTTTATACTTCGTTGGTTTTGGTACCGCATCAATCCTATAAGTGAAATTGTAGCTATGTTAAGTTCATTTATTGTAGCCCTTGTCTTTTTTCTTCACAACAAATTAAATTGGGAGTTTTGGCAGTTAAAAAATCACGAAGAGTTAGTTGTTACAATTGTAATTACAAGTATTTGCTGGATTGGTGTTAGTTTATTAACGCCTAAAACTTCAGCCAAAAAAATAAAAGAGTTTGAAGATACTGTGTTTGATTCAAAGAACAAGTTTAGTCACTTTAAACCAAAAATCATTAGTTTTTTTGCAGCAGTCATTGCTGTATATTCCTTACTATTTGCTACAGGATACTTTCTCTACGCTAAGTATTTACTAATGAGTATTAGCCTTTGTTTTTCAGTCATTGGATTTTTTATCATAGCAAAATTTTGGAAAAAAATCATTGCTTAAGTCCATCAAAAAAATCTCTTCAGTTTTGATTAAAAACCTAATTTTAGGGTAAAATTTTGACAATAGTTCAATTAAAAAAAAAGAAATCCTATTTTTGTGGAAAATCATTAAAAATGTTGAAAGTAGGAGTTTTAGGTGCTGGCCACTTAGGAAAGATTCACTTAAGGTTATTAAATGAATCTAAAAAATACCAGTTGATTGGTTTTTATGATACTAATCCAAATTATGCTAACGAAATTGAAAAAGAATTTGGGTATTTGTTTTTTGATAATTATGAAAATTTACTGAATGAAGTAGATGTTATTGATATTGTAACCCCTACCCTTTCGCATTTCGAAATGGCTAAAAAAGCTATTGAAGCAGGCAAACACGTGTTCTTAGAAAAACCCATTACCAACACTGTTGAAGAAGCTGAACAACTAATTCAATTAGCACAAAAACACCAAGTAAAAGGTCAAGTTGGTCACGTGGAAAGGTTTAATCCTGCGTTTACTGCGGCGGCTCCAAAAATTGAAAATCCAATGTTTATTGAAACCCATAGGTTGGCAGAATTTAACCCAAGAGGTACAGATGTACCCGTGGTTTTAGATTTAATGATTCACGATATTGATGCCATTTTAAGTGTTGTAAAATCGAAAGTTAAAAAAGTGAATGCCAGTGGTGTTTCTGTGATTTCTGAAACACCTGATATTGCCAATGCTAGAATTCAGTTTGAAAACGGTTGTGTCGCTAATCTTACTGCCAGTAGGATTTCTTTAAAGAATATGAGAAAATCAAGATTCTTTCAGAAAGACGCTTATATTTCAGTTGACTTTCTTGAAAAACAGACCGAAGTAGTCAAAATGAAAGACGCCCCTAATCAGCCAGGCGATTTTGATATGATTTTACAAAATGCTGAAGGTGTAAAAAAACAAATCTACTTTGATAATCCAGAAATTGGAGCAAATAACGCCATTCTTGATGAATTAGAAACTTTTGCTAATGCCATTAACAACAACACCACTCCCATAGTGAGTCTTGAACAAGGAACAGAAGCCTTGCGCGTTGCTAAAATGGTAATCCATGCTTTTAATGAATAAAAATGTAAATAAAATAAATAGATATGAAAAATATAACAGTAATTGGTGCAGGAACAATGGGAAACGGAATTGCGCACACCTTTGCACAATTTGGCTACCAAGTAAGTTTAGTTGATGTTTCACAAGAAAGTCTTGACCGTGGTGTAGCAACCATCACCAAAAACTTAGATAGAATGTTAGCTAAAGAAAAAATTTCTGAAGCCAACAAACTAGATACCTTAAACAACATAAGCACGTTTACCGATTTAAAAGAAGGCGCTAAAAATGCAGATTTAGTAGTTGAAGCTGCTTCAGAAAATGAGAAAATTAAACTAGATATCTTTAAAACCTTAGATGAAGTTTGTCCTTCAGAAGCTATTTTGTCAAGCAATACAAGTTCTATTCCTATTACCAAAATTGCAGCAGTAACTAACCGTCCTGCGCAAGTTATTGGAATGCACTTTATGAACCCTGTTCCTATTATGAAATTGGTAGAAATTATACGTGGTTACAATACCAGCGATGAAACTACCAACAAGATTATAGAAATGTCTAAGCATTTAAAAAAAGTGCCTACCGAAGTAAACGATTACCCTGGTTTTGTAGCTAATCGTATTTTGATGCCAATGATTAATGAAGCTATTGAAACACTTTACACAGGAGTTGCCGGCGTAGAAGAAATTGATACAGTAATGAAATTAGGAATGGCTCACCCAATGGGCCCTTTGCAATTAGCAGATTTTATTGGACTTGATGTTTGTTTGTCTATTCTTGAAGTAATGTACGACGGATTTAAAAACCCAAAATACGCACCTTGTCCATTGTTAGTAAATATGGTAAGAGCAGGTAAAATGGGGGTGAAATCTGGAGAAGGGTTTTACGATTATAGTGAAAGCAGAAAAGCAGAAAAAGTTTCGCAACAATTTAATTAATGCCAAAAGTAAAAGCATTTAAAGCTACTCGCCCTTCACGGGATAAAATAAGTCTAGTTGCCTCTCGTCCGTATGAAAGTTATACCAAAGCAGAACGAGAGGCAAGATTAGACCACAACCCTTTTTCCTTTCTTCATATTGTTAATCCTGGTTACAAATACCGCAAAGAAATCTCGGGAAGAAAAGCTTTCAGTCTTGTGAAAAATAGGTTTGAAGAATTTAAAGAAGAGGGATCGTTTATAAATGAAAAGAAACCGTGTATATATCTTCATCAAATTGTGTTGCGAAATACCCTAAAATTTACAGGATTTATAGCTTGTTGCCATGCTGAAGATTACAAAAACAATCAGATTAAAATTCACGAAGATACTATTCAATCTAAAGTAAATCTTTTTTCTGAATATCTGAAAACTGTTAAGTTCAATGCCGACCCTGTATTAATTACTTATCCTAACCACAAGGGTTTAGATGAATTGGCAAATGCAAAAATAAAAGAAAGACCGGAGTATGAGTTCACAACTACTTCTAGAGAAACCCATTATTTGTGGCTAATTGATGATGATGAAAGTATTCAAAAGATTGAAGCAGAATTTGAAGCCATGCCTACCTTTTATTTAGCCGATGGGCATCACCGATTTTCATCCTCATTTCAGCTTGCTGATAAAATGGCAAAGGAAAATCCTAATCATACAGGAGATGAAGATTACAACTTTGTAATGAGTTATTTAATTCCTGAATCGCAATTAAAAATACTTGAGTTTAATCGTTTAATTAAAGACCTAAACGGATTAAGTAAAGAAGAGTTTCTTATTCAATTGGATGAAAACTTCCGTATTGAAAATCGGGGTCAGCATTATTACAAACCAACGCAGAAGCATCATTTTAGCATGTATTTAGACGGCGAATTTTACTCGCTTTACCTACGAAAAAAAAATCTGAATTTTACAGATGCGCTTGCCGCTTTAGACGCACAAATCTTATATCACTTTGTATTGCAACCAATCTTAGGGATTCAGGATTTAAGAAATAATGAACGTATTGCTTACGCGCAAGGTCAAAAAGAAATGGCTTATGTGAAAGGAAATGTT
This sequence comes from Psychroflexus maritimus, assembly GCF_011089875.1. GTDB lineage: Bacteria > Bacteroidota > Bacteroidia > Flavobacteriales > Flavobacteriaceae > Psychroflexus > Psychroflexus maritimus. Next base: position 84,891 of record NZ_JAANAS010000094.1, read on the forward strand.
GATATTGAAAAATTTCAAGTTGGCTTTGGTATGTTTCCTTGCGCTATTGAAGAAATTAAAACCATTGCCGATCAGGGTTTAAAAATGCCTCCTAAAACAACCTATATTTTACCTAAACTTAGAAGCGGAGTTACTATTCATGAATTTTAATTCAAATTTTACAAGTAAATAATTCAAATGAAATCAGTTACCGAAAAACAAGCTACTTACCAACATACAAATACTTACTCCTGCCTTTTTGAACCGAATCAGGAAACTAAAAATTATTGGTTAGCTTGTCATGGTTTAGGTTACTTAAGTAAATATTTTATTCGCTATTTCAGATTTTTAAAGAAAGACAAAAATTATATTGTTTGTCCGCAAGCACCTTCAAAGTATTACCAAGGAAATGACTTTAAATATGTAGGGGCTTCTTGGTTAACCAAAGAAAATACAGCACTAGAAACGCAAAATGTTATTCGCTATTTAGAAAAGGTTTATCAACTAGAGCAACCTACTACTTCACAAACTAAGTTTTTCTTAGGATATTCGCAAGGGGTTTCTGTGCTTTTACGATGGATGGCACAAAACAAAAGGCAATGCCATCATTTAATTATTCATTCAGGTAGTATTCCAAACGAATTAACCACTTCAGATTTTGTATATTTAAATGATTCAACAAAAGTGCATTTAGTTTATGGAAACCAAGATGAATATATCCATTCAGAGAAGCTAACACAACAGCTTCGTTTGGCCAATGATTTATTTGGAAATCGGCTTGACATTCATAAATTTGAAGGTAATCATCAAGTTTCTACAGAATTCATTAAAAAAATAGCATCAGAAAACTAAACCTCCTTTAGAAATTAAATAGCTACTTTAGCTTTTATCCCAGGATGTGGATTATACCCAACTAACTCAAAATCTTCATAGGTAAAATCAAAAATGCTTTTAACATCAGGATTAATATTCATAGTAGGTAAAGGTTTTGGCGCTCTACTCAACTGCAACTCTACCTGTTCAAAGTGATTGTTGTAAATATGAACATCACCAAAGGTATGCACAAAATCGCCATACTCCAATCCGCAGACTTGCGCCATCATCATACACAAAAGCGCATACGAAGCTATATTAAACGGTACTCCTAAAAAAACATCAGCACTTCGTTGATACAACTGACAAGACAATTTATTATTGGCTACATAAAACTGAAAAAAAGCGTGACAAGGAGGAAGCGCTGCTTTTCCGTTAGCTACATTTTCAGCAAAAGAAACCGAAGTATCAGGCAGTACGCTTGGATTCCATGCGGCTACTAACATTCTTCTGCTATTCGGATTTTTCTTTAGGGTTTCAACAATCTCAGCAATTTGGTCAATCCCTTCATTATTAAAATTCCTCCATTGATGTCCATAAACAGGTCCTAAATCGCCATTATCATCTGCCCATTCATTCCAAATTCTAACGCCGTTTTCCTGAAGATAGTTAATGTTAGTATCTCCTTTTAAAAACCAAAGCAACTCATGAATAATCGATTTTAAATGTACTTTTTTAGTGGTTACTAAAGGAAAACCTTTTTGTAAATCAAAACGCATTTGATAACCAAAAACACTCTTGGTGCCAGTTCCGGTGCGGTCTCCCTTTTGAACTCCTTCAGCTAAAATATGGTTTAGTAAGTCGTGGTATGCTTGCATGGTAAAATCTTTTGGTAAAAGTAAAAATTAATATTAAACACTTTTATTAAAAATTGATTTTTTTGAAACAGCAAAAAACATAAAAGAAATAAAAAATTAGCTAGCTTAAAGCTGATCAACTAAATAGTAAAAAAATAAGCCTGTGATATAAATTTATTGTATTTTTGAGCGCATAAAAATAGGAATCAAATTTTTGTGCAATGATACATTTCTTTCAAGCTGAAACCTCTAAATTTTACTGCGTTCAATCAGAAAATAGACCCGATTTTGAAACCATCAAAAAATTAAAATGGCTATTTGGTAACGCCAGTTTTATTGATCAAAAAGAAATTGAAGGTCTATTTGTTGGACCACGAGCCGCAATGATTACTCCATGGTCCACTAACGCAGTTGAAATCACCCAAAACATGGGAATTGTTGGTATTGAGCGTATTGAAGAGTTTCATGCCTTTAAGATCGAAGCTGATTTTGACCCAATGTTATTTCAACAATACAACAATCTTCACCAAGAAATCTTTAGGATTAATATTCAGCCTGAGGAAATTAAGTTAGTAGATGATATTGCCACCTACAACCAACAGGAAGGTTTAGCTTTAAGTGATGAAGAAGTTTCTTATTTAAATGATCTTTCTAAGCGTATTGGAAGAAAATTAACCGATGCTGAAGTCTTTGGCTTTTCGCAAGTAAATTCTGAACACTGCCGACACAAAATTTTCAACGGAACTTTTATTATTGATGGTAAAGAAAAACCATCTTCATTGTTCAAGTTAATTAAAAAAACTTCTGAAGAAAATCCTAATGAAATTGTTTCTGCTTACAAAGATAATGTAGCCTTTATCAATGGCCCTAAAGTAGAGCAATTTGCTCCAAAAAGCCCTGATATTCCTGATTTTTATCAAGCTAAGGAATTTGAATCTGTAATTTCTCTGAAAGCAGAAACGCACAACTTCCCTACCACAGTAGAACCTTTTAATGGTGCGGCAACAGGAAGTGGAGGCGAAATTAGAGATCGTTTAGCTGGCGGTAAAGGCTCTCTTCCTTTAGCAGGAACGGCAGTCTATATGACTAGCTATTCGCGTTTAGAAGAAAACAGAAACTGGGAAAAAGCTTTTCCTGCCAGAAAATGGCTTTATCAAACTCCTTTAGATATTTTGATTAAAGCTTCTAATGGTGCTTCCGATTTTGGAAATAAATTTGGCCAACCCTTAATTTCAGGATCGGTATTAACCTTTGAACACCAAGAAAATAAAACTTCACTGGGTTTTGATAAAGTTATTATGTTAGCCGGTGGAATAGGCTACGGAAAAAAAGACCAAGCCTTAAAAGATGTTCCCAAAAAAGACGAAGATATTATCATTTTAGGCGGTGATAATTACCGTATAGGCATGGGTGGTGCAGCCGTTTCTTCTGCTGATACAGGCGAATTTGAAAGTGGCATTGAACTCAACGCCATACAACGTTCTAACCCAGAAATGCAAAAACGTGCCGCCAACGCCATTCGAGGAATGGTAGAAAGTGAAGAAAACAGCATTACCTCAATCCATGACCATGGAGCTGGTGGACATTTAAATTGTTTAAGCGAATTGGTGGAAGATACCGGCGGAAAAATAGATTTAGCCAAACTTCCTGTAGGCGATCCAACACTTTCTGCTAAAGAAATTATTGGCAATGAGTCGCAAGAACGAATGGGCTTGGTGATGCCTGCCGAAGAAGCTAACAAGTTACAACGCATTGCAGAACGTGAGCGCGCTCCGATGTACCGCGTTGGAAAAGTAACTAACAATCATAAATTTACCTTTGAAAGTTCAAAGAATGGAGAAAAACCAATGGATTTGATGCTTTCGGATATGTTTGGAAGTTCGCCTAAAACCATCATGAAAGACGAAACTCTAAAAACAGACTTTGCTAAAGTTTCTTATGATAAGGCTCAACTTTTAACATATTTAAAAGAAGTGCTTCAATTAGAAGCGGTAGCCTGTAAAGACTGGTTGACGAATAAAGTAGATCGGTGTGTAAGCGGTCGCGTAGCCAAGCAACAAACCTGTGGAAGCTTGCAAATTCCGTTGAACAACTGTGGCGTAATGGCCTTGGATTATAACGGTAAACACGGAGTAGCAACTTCGGTTGGTCACTCCCCTATTTCGGGGCTTATTGACCCGGTTGCGGGTGCTAAAAATTCGATTGCTGAAGCTTTAACTAATTTGGTTTGGGCACCCTTGGAAAAAAATTTGAAGTCAGTTTCACTTTCTGCAAACTGGATGTGGCCGTGTAAAAACCCCGGGGAAGACGCACGACTTTATGAAGCAGTTGAAGCCGTTTCTCAATTTGCTATTAATCTTGGAATTAATGTTCCTACGGGTAAAGATTCGCTTTCTATGAAGCAAAAATACCCAAGCAAGGAAGTGATTTCTCCAGGTACGGTAATTATTTCAGCCGCCGGTCATTCTGATGATATCACAAAAGTGATTGAACCTGTTATGCAAGCCAATGAAAAAATTTACTATATCAATTTATCAAAAGATGAATTTGTTCTTGGTGGTTCTTCTTTTGCCCAAATTAGAAATGCCATTGGAAAAAAAGCCCCATCTATAAAAGATGATGCCTATTTTGCTAAAGCTTTTAATGCTATTCAAACGGCTATCAAACAAGATTTGGTTTTAGCTGGTCATGATATTTCTTCAGGTGGACTGATTACCGCCTTGTTAGAAATGTGTTTTCCTGAAAATAATATTGGTGCTTCGGTTGATTTGGATGTTTTAAAAGAAAAGGATTTAATTAAAGTTCTTTTTGCTGAAAATGCTGGTGTTTTGCTTCAATTAAAAGAAGCAGCAGTAAAACTTCTGAAGGGAGAAGGAATTGAATTGCTAGAATTAGGGGCTTCAACTGAAACGAAACAACTTCAATTGAAACATTCATCTGAAGAGTTAAGTTTTGATATTGATGAAATGCGTGATGTTTGGATGAAGACTTCGCATTTACTAGACCGCAATCAAAGTGGTATTGAAAAAGCAGATGAACGTTATAAAAACTATAAAAATCAAGCCTTAAATTTTAGGTTTCCGAATAATTTTACTGGAAAATTAAACGATGATTTCTTACAATTAAAAGACAAAAAAGACTCTAAAATTAAAGCTGCTATTATTCGTGAAAAAGGTTCTAATTCTGAGCGAGAAATGGCACGTGCTTTATACTTAGCTGGTTTTGATGTAAAAGATGTACACATGACCGATTTAATGTCGGGTAGAGAAACTCTAGAAGATATTCAACTGATTGCTGCCGTAGGGGGGTTTTCTAATTCAGATGTGTTGGGAAGTGCCAAAGGTTGGGCAGGTTCATTCTTGTATAATGAAAATGCCAAAAATGCATTAACCAACTTTTTCAACCGCGAGGACACACTTTCTTTAGGGGTCTGTAATGGATGTCAGTTGTTTATTGAATTAGGTTTAATCAATTCTGAAGATAAGGAAAAACCGAGAATGTTGCATAATGATAGTCATAAGTTTGAATGTAATTTTACTTCGGTAAAAATTCAGGAAAATAATTCTGTGATGCTTCAAAATTTAGCAGGAACACAATTGGGAATTTGGGCAGCACACGGCGAAGGAAAATTTAGCTTTCCTCATGCTGAAGAACATTACAATATTGTAGGGAAGTACGGCTATGAAGGCTACCCCGCAAACCCCAATGGTTCGGATTTTAATACAGCTATTTTAACAGATTCAACCGGTCGTCATTTAGTGATGATGCCACATTTGGAGCGATCAATTTTTCAATGGAATTGGGCGCATTACCCAAAAGGCAGAAAAGATGAAATAACGCCCTGGCTGAAAGCTTTTGTGAATGCAAGGGTTTGGTTGGAGGAAATACACCAAAAGAAGAATTAATAAGTGCTTTTTAGAAAATAAAAGATTAATTTTTTCAAAAAAAGTTATTTAGTAAATAAATGCTATTCAAATCTACAAGGATTTAGGTTCTTATACTTTCTATTCAGAAAAAGCTTCTTAAAAGCTCATTCTGACTTAATAAATAATTTAATTTCAAGTGCAGGAGGATATAAAAATAAAGGAGTTAGAATTGTAAAGGAAACTAAATCACTATGGACTTGAAGTCCATAGGTTTTATCCTGACTGAAAGTCAGCTGTACGTGATTACTCAAGTATAAAATTATCTGAGTCATTACCTGATTTCCGATGATGCTCCAAGTATTCACTTACCATTTCATCAGTTATTTTGCCTGTACTCCAACATCCCAAACCTATTGCCCAAAAATAGCTGCCCCAATAGCGCTTTTGTAATTTTGGAAACTTTTGTTGGAGTTTTCTTGAGCTTCTGTCTTTTAGCTTTTTTACTAAAGTGCTGATATCTTGCGAGGGTCGATACTCTAAATGCATGCGAATATGATCTTTACTGACAACTGCTTTAATATACAAATACCTTCGGCATCACAAAATTGAATCAGAATCTCACGACAAGGCTTCTAAACATCTTCATTTAAAACTGAATAGCAATACTTGGTGCTCCAAACCAAGTGCACTGTTAATCTCGAAACAGGATGTCCATTTGCCCATTGATTATTCATACAACAAAGTTAAGTATTTTTAGAAGCTAAAGCGAAATGCACTAAAGTGCCTAGTTTTAACTATTTTTGAGACCAATAAAAACCAATATTGCGGTAGCAGTGGTTTTGTATTTCCAGCAGTGAACACTATCAGGATATCTAATCCTGCTTAAAAAATAAAAGCACTAAGCTTTTGTAAGTGAAGGATGAAACTATTATTTCTCAAGAACAATGGTTTATCATAAATTACAAAATCAGGTAATGAATTGAAGTTAGCTATTTTTAATTCTTAAATCAAGTATTTTAGAAGGAGAAACTACAGGAAGAATGAGTTTACAAAAGTTGGTTTCTTGTAGTTGTTGATAGATAATTCCCCTAGCTGTAGAAAAGCTAATACCTAGCAAAGTTGCTATAAATTGACCTGAAAAAATGGGAATGTTTTTGTCTTGATCCAGTTCGTAATGGTCTTTTAAATCTTCGATTTGAAAATAAAAGTCGATATGATATTTAATCCCAATTTCTTTGGTGGAAAGTAAATTGATGAAGAGCTCAATTTTAATGCGCTCATCATCTAAGTTATGTTTTGTGTTGTGAGCAACATTAAATTCAAAATTCAAATTTTTGTTGATGGTATCATCATTGATGTAAGTGCTAACTACTTCAATGTGATTGAGCTTAATTCTTTCAGGTATAATGGCACTTGTTTTCATTAAACTGCTTCTTGTGTATAATGACTTATTTCGTAATTATCTTTAGCGGTAGAATAGCTTTCTTGATTCCCTTCAATCATACCCAAGTAAATGTAATTGGGCTCAGGATTCATTAAGTCAACACCTAATGCAATTTCCATTTTAGTAATGCTTTTAAGCGTTAGGTTATGCGTACCTGACAACCATTTAGAAACTTCTGATGGTTTTTTGCCCAACATTTCAGCAAATACAGTTTTCTTAATCCCCCTATTTTTTAGAATTACACAAACTTGCTGTGTAATTTCAAGGTTACGTTCAATAAAGCGATCAATTTCTGGGTTCTTATTTTCTTCTAACCAGTTATCTAGTTTGTTTTCTTCAGGAAACTTCATAGTTTTTAGTTTTTAGTACTCAAGTAAAAAATCTTCATCACAGGTAATTAGTGTATCTTCTTCAATCCATCTAATATCTTTGTCACGAAAAGCTTGGTCTATTCCTTTTGTAAGTGCATTTGCCAATTCAAAATGTGGTTTTACGTTTGGACAATCTTGTGCTTTTTTTGCTGTTTTTAAATCTCCACTAAAAAGGAACACGACTTTGGGGCATTTGCTCTTAGACAATATAGTCTTAGATTGTTTGCTTTCTTTTTTCCAAATTCTATATAATAAGGTTCTCGGTCTTTGCCAATAGGTGGTAGGGCTGATGCGTCTGCATATTTTGCTTCATTTCTAAAAAAACGTTGTTGTGCTCCATACTTTTCTCCAATTTCTTGCATCCATTTTTGGATATGATATAATTTTTCCAAATTTTCATTTGTATTTTTTTCCACAAACTCTTCATATAGTGTTTGCTCATCTTCTTCTAAACAAACAGAATAATAGGCAACCTGTTTGAATTTGAATAAAGCTTTAATACGTGCAAATTTATTCACTTTTGGGTTAATTTACAAATTAATTTCACTTTTAGGTTAATTTTATGTATTGCTATATCTATAAATCCAATTACAAACTAACTATATAATTTTCAAACGCCTCCTTCAGCTTAGGTAAATGCTCTATAAAAAATTCATCAATCTGTTCCCAGTCATCTTCGTTGTATAGGTTCAAGTTTGTATCTTCAAACTTAATTCTACTCATTTTACTGTCGGGAAGTAGCTCCCATTCTAATTGGTTACCGAAGATGTTTTCTATTTCCGTTTTGTTTTTCTCTAGCTTTTTGAAGTAAATTTTATTGGTGTCTTTATTTGAGCTTCCAAGAGTTAACTCAATTCTAGCATATTTTCTTGAAATAACCATGGTATAAGCTACTCCTGTTTTGCCTGCACCTGTACTCAGCCAATGATCTTTGGATGGCTTTACATTACTAAAAAGTTCGGTGTTTTCTAGCTTTCCTAAAATTCTAGTCCAATAATCTTGTCTTATTTTGTGTCTGTTTTTGCTTACAGCATTTGAAGCATTATCTTGGTATTTAATCGTTAATTCGTCCTCCATATCAAATAAGACGAGTAATTTTTTTAGGTAACCAAATTTTGATTTACTATCAATATTAAACTCTGTAAAATAACCGTTTGCTATTTCAGAAGGAGTTCTGAATATATCTTCATTTTTTGAGACTTTGATGATATCCTGACTTTCAATTAGTAGTCTTGGATTCTTAGCCAGTAAAGATTTCAGTACATGATGGTACATCATCGCTACCGCTGATTCTTCGTATTTCGTGTCTTCAAAAATGAAGTATTCTAGCTTTTTATTGGTAGGGATATCGGCTTCAAAAATACTTACTTCTGCTGTTTCCTCTTCTTCTGGAATTTGTACATCTGGGTATTCCCAAATTTGTAGAAAGCGGTCATATATAATTTCAAATCGCTTTTTGTAGTTTTCTATATTCCATGTATCAAGAGATTTCAAAAAAGAATTCAGCCATAAGCGACTAAATTCATAACCCTGTTCACCTTTATTTTGATTCATGGCTTTTTTCTCCATAAAGGATTTATTACTCAACGCCCCATTGTTTCCTGAAAGCGTAAGATTGGCAATGGTGTTTAACTTGCGTTCTTTGAATAGAAAGTAGTCTTCATTACTAAGTGATTCTCTCCATTGCGGACTTGGATTACGAGGAAATATATGTTCGATTGAAATCGTTGGATTGGCTGTATTTACATGTTCTTTATTATTGAAATTCTCTAATAACTCAAACAAGTAATTTTTGTTTTTTGTTTGGATATTATACAAATCCTTGTCGGCTAAAGCGGTTTTTATTTCTTGGTTATTGGGGAATTTTCCGCTTCCTCTTTTCTTATAGAGTGCTAAAACTAAAGACTCGTAATAATCTTCGGTATCTATTTCGGCATATAAGGACATAAACACCTTATTGAGTGCATTAGTAGGCAAACCAACAATAAACCTTCGCCATGTGTAGGATTGAACAAGTTTCAACACATTTACTAAAGTAGTATTGTCAATAATACCATTGTCGACATCTTCAAAAACTTGCAATAAAAACGGATAAGCAACATTTATTTCTAGGCGAGAAATGTATGTTAGCTCTTTTTTGATGGCTTCATTTTTTACTGTACTCGGATTGACAAACTTCTTGTAATGAACAGAAAATGCCTTGATGTTTTCTAATTCTACGTGGTAATCTTCATCTTTCGCCTGGTAGCGATTTTTAAATTCTTGATATACCTTGCTTTTCTTTGGAATTTTCTTTGTTTTCAAAGTAAGATAATCTCTTATGTATTCAGAAACCAAGGATTTTTGTTTGGTGATATCACGAGCATTATTTTCAATGGGATTCCAGATTTCTTCAAAAATCTTTTGTTGTTGTTTGGGTTCTAAATCCATTAAAATATAGTTTCTGATTAAATCTGATTGCGATAAATCTAAACCAGTGGAATTTAAACTTTCAAAAATGCGTTGCGGGTCGTCTTTTCCTCGTTCCAAGGATATTTCAACAAAAATTAATTTTCTTAAACCGTTTAAAATTAGCGAGAAATTGTCATCGGTGATTTCTTTTAGAAAAAAGTTGAAGTTTTCAATCACGTTAGAATAACCATCATAAGTGGCTTCGGTGTGGTGCATGATAGCTTTGAACGCCAATGAATTACTATCGGTTTGTTTCAATTTTAATTTACTGGATTCTTGCTGAACATATTGATTGGTCAAATACAAATTATAGAGCATCTCAGTCTCGTTTCTGCTGTTTTCTTTAGCAAATCGGTATAATGCGACATATAAGATGTTGAGCGTTGTTAATCGTTGTTGTCCGTCTATAATTACGAGTTCTTTTACTTCCTTAGTGCTGTAAGCACCTTCATGAATAAACACAATACTTCCAATAAAGTTAGAAATGCGTTCTTCCTGACTTACTTCTAAAATATCACGTAAAAGTTTCCTGCATTCCGTAACCGTCCAATCGTAATTACGCTGATACACAGGAATGATAAATTGCACATTCTGGGCTTTTAAGAAGTCGTTGATGGGGAGTTGGGTTGCGATCATGTGGTTTTGGTTTTTTGAAAGCTAATTCTATTAAATAGCAAAAATCTGTATATCAGTGTTTTGTGTTTTTTTTCCGAATTCTAATTAAATAAGATTAAATTTCATTTCCGTTTTATAATTAAATAAAAAGTGTTTGATTTACAGGGTCTTAAATAGTTTTTCCATTTTATAATTAAATAAAACATTACGCCCAATAAGGTATATAAATACTAAACTTTTTAGAAACGTTATCAGGGTCTTTTGCTTTTATTCTACCTGCTTCAATCGCTTCTTTTATGAGCAATGAAATTTGTGCTGCTTGCTTATCGTGCATACCAAATCGTTTTCTTAATGAAGTATTGTTAAACCCACCGCTTCCATAATATTCTATGATACTGTGTTGGTAACAAGCTTCTATTCTTTCTTCATTAGTCATATCTGCATATTTTTTAGGAGCAAACATGGTTACTTTGAAGGAGTTTTCTAATTCTTCGAATTTTAATGGCGGTAGTCCAAACAGTTCAATAGCAATAACTGCTTTTTCAAAACCTGAGCCTCTCTCTTCACAAATGTTATAGCGTCTAAATGCAGATGCTAAAATTTCATTTCTCGATTCAGGAGTTGTTCGAATTAGTCTATCTATTTTTTTAGATGGCAATAACTTACCAGGATTTGAAAATACAATCCTATCTTCAAAAATTTCTATCATTGGACCAGAACCTCTAATTGTAAAGTCCTGGTGAATAAGAATATTGGCTATTAACTCTCTAATTGCTTTTTCTGGGTATAGCGCAGTATCTACTCTTAATGCATTTTTAATAACCTCACTATCCTGTAATAGTCCTTGAACGAATTGAATTAAGGCTTCAAAACCAACTGCATAACCTTTTCTGCCAGGAAACTCTTTACTTGAGCCTGCCTTGTTTTTTCCTTCATACTTTATCAGACGTACAGCTTTTCTAGTGAGCCCATCGAATTTTGCTAAATCTTTAGCCGCAGCTATTGCTCCAAAATTTGTAATGTAAAAGCCTTTGCCATCTACATCTACAAGCATTTTTTCGTCAACTAGCCAGTTTAAAATCTCCTTAATATCGGTAGGTACGGGCTTTTTTAGTAGCTCTAATATTTTATCATATTCTAATAAAGTTAGCACTTCTATTTCTGTTAACAGTTTTGAAGCATGAAGTTCTTCCCAAGTTGGGGTCTTACTGTTTAACATTAAAGCTCCTACGTCTTGTCTAGAAGCTTTTCTTGTTGTACCACCACTTCTTATAAAACTTTGTTCTAAATTTTTACCAGCAATATGAACAGGCTTTACAGCACTTTCTTGAATGTAAATAAGTAGTATTTCTTTTCCCCTATAGGTTTCAATAGAATGATCTATTCTAACCAATGGGTCAACACCATCTCTACATAAAGATGATAAGCGCTCAACTATATTATCCGCTTCATCTTTTTGAATACCTATGACTGATGCAGTTCTGTTTTCAATACCAAAAGCCAAAAAACCACCTCCTGGTAAATTAGCAAAAGCTGAAATATGTTGACACAATTTATCATTCTTGGGCGATAAGTCTTCCTTCCAATCAATTTCATTTAATTCAGAAGGTACTTTACCTAAAGACTTTTCTAAATACATTAATGCTTTTGATATCCAATTTTTCATTTTATTTATTTTTTACTTTCTCTCAATCCTCCGCAACCACCCCCAATTCACTATCTCCACTACTCTGATATTCCATAGCATCACCAACACTAACCTGCCCATTCATCAACATCGGTAATAACCAATCCCGTAAGTCAGCGAGTTTTTGGTTTTCTAAAATAGTATTATCAATGCGTTTTAAAATTGGCTTGATTTTATTTGTAAATTGAAAAAGTAATTTATCATCAGGAAGTGCTATTTTACACCATTCGACACCTTTAAGATTTAAGTGTAACACCAAAGTCCCAGATGCAAAATGCTTTATGTATTCATGATAAGGCTTAGAATTAAAAAAGAAATTTAAAAAGTAGAGTAAGTCTTGATTATTTACTTCAACCTTCGCTGTATCGCATGAAATTAATAGGTCTCTGTCATCAAATATTTCTGGCACAAAAAAAGATTTTCCAATTATATCTGCATTTCTTGTTACGTCTGTTATTGCAATTATTAGATCATTTGCTTTTACAATCTTTGATTTGTTATATTTTCCAGAATATTTTTTTAATCCTTTATTTTTGTATCTACCATCGAGATTAAATGAGTTCAAATTAATCAGCGGAACACCTTCTTTGTCTTTTATTTCACTGCTTCTGTAAGATATACCACGTTGAAAATCTAAAACATCCCCCAAACTCTTCACTTCCCACCCCTCAGGAATCTCCCGTTTCAATTCGTCATTATACACCATTTTACCACCAGAAGATTTATAAGGCTTTCCTTGTATGGCTCCCCCTTCGGGGGTTGGGGGGCTTGGGAAATCAAACTGCACAAACCAATACTCATACAGGCTTTTTGCCATGGCTTCTAACTTGGCGTTGATTTGGTTATTGACTTCTATTTTAGCATCTAAATCAGATAATACTTTGGCGATTTGTTTTTGATAATTAACATCAGGAAACGGTAATTCAAAATTTTTCAAAGTGTTTTCATTAACTCTTTGTCTTCCTGATGTTCCTTCCATACAACTTATAGCTCTTTTTCTAAAAGTTGGACTAATACTGAGATAGTAAACATAATGAGGATCAGTTAATTTAGTAGATCTAAGTACTATAAATTCAGATGAACCAAAGGCTACTTCACCTTCATTTAAAATATCTACATAAGCTGTTTTCCCATTCTCTAAACAAGGTGTAATTTTTGCCACTAAAACATCTTCATTCCTAAATTTAGGACCAGCTTTAAATTCTTCAATTTCAAATCCATTTATTTTTTTTTGAAATTCCTTGAGATTACCCATAGGAATTTTTTTGTGTAAATCTCCCTTTATCAGCGATTCCTTTGGGTTAAAATTAATTGCCTTTTTAAGTAAAATCTTTTTAACCTTCATATTTCAAACTCTTCAAATTACTTTTTATCTCATCTTCCAACCGACTACTTTCCGCAAACAACTCGCTTAAATCGGTTTCAAATCGATTATATTTACTAACCACATCTTCAAGAAGAAACTGTTTAAATAATTTCATCATATTTAGGCATTTCAACTTCATTCGTTTATTGATTATCATCTTCATACATCTCATTATTTTCTTTCAATTCCTTTTCTATAAAGGCTTGAAGCACTTCTTTGCTTGGCAACTCTACCATGTATTTTGAAACAAAAATATCGTTGGATAAACCTGTTGTAGTGTATTCTACTAATGCATCGTTTTTACTAGCACATAAAATAATTCCAACAGGGGGAAAATCACCTTCGGTCATTTCATTTTTGCGGTAGTAATTCAAGTATAAATTCATTTGCCCTGCATCGGCATGGTCAAACTTGCCAATTTTTAAATCAATAAGTACATGGCATTTTAATATGCGATGGTAAAACACCAAATCTATACGGTAATGGGAATTGTCAAAGCTTATACGTTTTTGTCTAGCTTCAAAACAAAAGCCTCTACCCAATTCAGTTAAAAAAGCTTGCAAATGATTAATAATGGCATTTTCTAAATCAGATTCAGTATAGCTTGGTTTTTCTTCTAAGCCCATAAATTCTAACACATAAGGATTTCTAAGAATCTCTTCTGCTTTTTGTTGTTGGTTGCTAGAGAAATTTTTAAGTAGCTCTTGTTTGTTTTTAGATAAGCCTGTGCGTTCATAAAGCATCGTGTTAATTGCTCTCCCTAACTCACGTACCGCCCAATTGTTTTTTATGGTCTGTACTTCATAGAATTTTCTTTTAAGCGAGTCTTTAATATTGATTAATTCAATAAAATGGGAAAAACTTAAGCTATTTAGTAGCTCTTCTGGAGCTATATACAACGTATCGTTTGATGCATCTATAGATATTCCCGACGCTGTTGGGAATTTTCCTTTTAATGCCAACTGCGTTGATTCTAGTTTTTTAGTTACCGCTTTAAAAATCTCTGGATAGGTTAAGTAGAACTCCCTAAATCTATACAATTGTGTTTTTGAAATTCCTTTAAGGTGTTTTAAATTTTTAGCTAAAGATTTGATGGTTTCTTTTCCGTAGTTAGCCCGATCTGAACCATTTTGCTCGTATTCTACCAAGTAATAGCCAATAAGAATGTTTCGCATGGTAAGCGAAAAATTTATTTGTTGTGAAGCATACTTCTGACTTTCAAAATGAATGCTTTCTACTTGTAGAATTAGCGAATCAAAATTAAGACTCATACTTCAACTTTTTTAAATTACTTTTTATCTCACTTTCCAATCGTCTACTCTCTATAAACAACCCGTTTAAGTCTTTATCAAAACTTTGCATCTTCGTTTCAAATTCTTCAGCGGTAATATCGACATATTCAATTTTTACTTCAAAATATTGTCCGGCACTTAGGGAGTAGTTTTTAGCTTTAATTTCTTCATAATCCACTACTACAGAAAAGTCATCAACGGCTTCTTTATTGTTAAAGGTGTCTATGATTTTCTGTTCTTCAACTTCGCTTAAAACCGTTTTTTGGTTTTTGCCTTCTTTTACTTTTTCGCCTAAATTAGACGCATCTAAAAGAACGACTTTGCCATCGTTTTGCTTGTCTAAAAACACAATAGACACATTGGTTCCTGTAGTGGCAAAAATATTAGACGGCATACTTACTACGCCAGCCAACATTTTGTCTTTGACCATTCGTTCCCTAATTTTCTTATCCAAACCAGATTGAGCGGTGATAAATCCTGTAGGCACCACCACTGCGGCTTTTCCGTTTTTGTTTAAGGAATGCATGATGTGTTGTAAAAACAAATCGTAAATCGCCATGGCGCTCTTTTTCTTTTTCGGCACATTGGGTATGCCTGCAAAAAAGCGTTCGTTGTTCGCTTTGGTGTCCAAATCGTCTCGGTATTCGCTAAAATCCAGTTTAAAAGGCGGATTGGAAACGATGTAGTCAAAAGTCATTAGTGAGCCATCGTCTTTTTTGTGGTAAGGCGATAAAATGGTATTTCCCCGAATGATGTTTTGTAGCGAATGTACCAAGCCATTTAAAATCAAATTCAAGCGCAAGAGCTTCGATGATTTTTTAGAAACGTCTTGCGAGTAAATACTACATTTATCTTCACCAATGGCATGTGCTAAATTCATCAATAGTGTTCCCGACCCCGCACTAGGATCGTAACAGGTTACGTTTTGCACGTTTTCCTTTTCATCTACCATAATGGAAGCCATAATTTTGGCTACCGCATGTGGCGTGTAATATTCGGCATACGTAGCACCGCTATCATTGTTGTAATCTTTGATTAGGTATTCAAAAATGGTAGCGTAAAAGTCATATTTCTCATTAAAGATTTCTTCAAAACTAAAGGCGACTAACTTATTGATAATAGCTTTACAAAAAGCGTTGCGTTCTGAAGTTTCTACGATTTCACTAATGCGTTCAAATAAAGGTTCTTTGGAGCCCCCCGTAGTTTTTACCGCAAAAACTTCGTTGTTCTGGATAGCAATATCCATCATGGTATCGTCAAAAGTTTTAGCAAAATCGGGAGTGTTTTGTATGTCGAATAAATGCGCAATAAAATGATGGCGTTGCAAAACAGCCGTACTCGCTCCCAATTGAAGCGTGAGAAATTCATAGTCTTCATCAGACATGGCTTTCAGTTGGGCTTGCCATGCTTTGGGTTCTTTTGTGTCTAAATCTTTGTTGAGTTGTTTAATTTCGTAGGCAAATTTGTCATTTAAAAACTTGTACAAAAACACCTGTGTTATGATTTTGTATTCATCGCCATCGTTACCTAAACCGTAATTAGAACAGATTCCTTTGAGGTCGTCGATGAGGCTTTTAACTTGGGTTTGAAATTGTATGGTTGTGGTCATGTATTATTTTAAAATAAAATTTTGTGTTTCTAAATATTTAGCCCAACTACTCCAACTAAAAAAACTTGAAGTATGTTTTATTGCCACAAATGGAATATCAAAATCATCAGATTTTATCTTTCCTTTTCTCGCAAAATTATTTCCGATTTTAGTACACCATTTGGAATTAAAAGAATCATTGTCAATATCATCAATGTTAGTAGTACCTATAAATATGATTTTTTTAGGCTTTATAATCTTTATAGTATCTATTAAAGCATCAAATCCATTGTTAATAGAAATTTTATTAATAATTTCTCTTTGACTTCTATCTTTTAAAGGAAATTGAATTAACTCTGTGAAAGCAACAGAAGTCCAAACGTTTTCTTTGTCTTCGTAAGTAATATGCCTTTTGTTTAAAATTGCACGAGCAAAGTTTTCAGTCAGTCTTCTATACTTAGGAGCCATTCCTTTTTCTTTCCCATTTTGACTCCAATCACAAGTATGATGAAGACCTTGCTGATGAATTACCCAACGTGCGTACCTTTGATCTTCAACTTTTTTTTGAAGTTCTTTAAGTTCTTCGTCAGTTTTTCCATTTTTATCATAACCGTTATAAATACTCTCAGCTACAACTAAATATTTTTCATCTTGTTTTAAATAATTTGATCCAACCCATGGTAAATAATTTAGGCTATGGATTTTTTGAAGGTCATTATCTAAAGTGAAATCACAATATTCTTTATATTCCTTTTGACTCATAATGAAGTATTTAAGCAGTTTGATTATTAAATTCGTTGACGTATTCCTGAACTACCAAATTGTTGATGAATTTAGAAGTTTCTGCATTTAGTTGAATCTTGTTTTCTTTTGTAAATTGGTCGATAACCAATTTAATCATCATTCGGTTGAGATAACCTTCATTGTCTAAAATGTGATGGTTTTGTAGGATTTGTAAATCGGCATTTTCTTTTACAGCCATCAAGGCTTCATGAAGTTTCGATTCTAGTTGTGTAAATCCACCTTTCTCTTTTAAACGTTTGTGAATTCTACAGTATTTTTGGTCGCCTTGGTATTTTTCCTTCAACTGATTATTTCTGCGGTTCAGTTCTTTTATTTTCTCATGAATATCACGCAACGTACCGATATTCGCTTTCATATCTTCCTGGGTCACTTCATTGAGTTTTTTCTTTTTAAAAAGCTTTTCCAATTCTTGATATAAACTCACAAATTCTGGATCTTTTTTATCAAAATTACCTGCTAATTCTTCCCTTGTTTTACGAAGCGTATCTTTTAATTGATCGGCTAAAATCAACTCTTCTTCCCTGATTTTAGTGAATTGAAAAATCACATCTTCCAAAGCAACATTCAATAAATTGGTAGTTTCAGCATCATTTTCAACTGCATCTTTAGCATGAAGGAAATTAAGATGATTGCTTGCTTCACTATGTAAACGGTTTAAGGTTTTGAAATCTATTTTTTCTAGCAAATCAAAATGCCCAAATAAACGAATCATGTTATACAAACTTCGCGCATGGCCTAAGGCTTTTACGATTTTAGAAAGCTGCTTATTATCTGAAATTTCACTGATTTGCTGTTGAAAAATCTCTTTGTTATTTGTATCAAAATGAAAAAGCGTTTCTTTTATATCAGCAATTTCTTCTTCAATTTCTTCTCGAGATTTAAAAATGTTGCTGTAATGCTCCATTTCATCTCCTAAAACGCCTTGCAATTCATCAAAATAATCTCGATTGGTTTTGTTGAATTCTTCACGTATATCTGCAAAATCAACCACATAACCATAACGATAATCTCTGTAGGTTCGGTTAACACGAGTCAAGGTTTGCAGTAAATTGTGTTTTTTAATCAACCTACCAATGTATAGTTTCTTCAATCGTTTGGCATCAAAACCCGTCAATAACATATTATAAACAAAGAGCAAATCAATTTTTCCATCTTTAAAATCTTCTACTTTTTTCTTGCGTTCTTCTTTAGTGCCAATGTCGTGAAGAATTAAAGCGGCAGATTTTACTTTGCGTTTGTCTTTTTGTTGTATTTCATACTTAGATTGTGGCTCAGCAGCTTGATGTACTTCGTACTCAGTTGAATCTTCTTCGCCTTCAATTTTTAAATTGAATAATTCAAAGAGTTGTTTCGCTTGCTTAGAGCTATCGCATACTACCATGGCGCCGACGCTCGAATCATTCATTAATCTGAATTTTTCAAAATCATCTATAATGTAGTTGAGCATCGGCTCCACAAACTTAGGATGCGAATAGATTTTTTCTTTAGGAATTTGTCCTTCTAAAACTTCAATACCTTTTAAAGCTTCCGCAAGAATCATCTTGTATTCTGTAGAAATTTCTTCCCTAATCAATCGAAGCGTGTAACCATCAGCAATAGAAGCGTTGTAATAATACTTATGAATATAATCGCCAAACAAAGTTTTGGAATTATACTCGGTTCCTAAAAGTGGCGTTCCTGTTAAACCAATTTTGATAGCATTTTTATCGGAGGTTTCTAAGTTAGCAAGAAAACTACCTTTAGGATTATAACTACGGTGAACTTCATCTAAAAAGTAAATCCGTTGAACATTGATATCGTAATCCTTTTCAGTAACCACGGTTGATTCTTCAGAAAACTTTTGAATGTTGACCACAGTAATTTCAGCTTGACCACGTTCATTGGTCACTGCGGCAGTAGATTTTACATCAGTTACAAATTCGTTTCTTGAATTAACCGTATTCACTACCAATCCACGAGCTGAAAACTCTCGCTTGGCTTGGGTCAATAAATCCAAACGATCTACCACAAAATAAAATTTTGGAATGATATTTTGCTTTTGGTAATAGTCGGTTAAAAACTTTACGTTGAAGTAGGTGAGTGCTGTTTTTCCACTGCCTTGTGTATGCCAAATAATCCCTTTCTTGATACCTTCATCCAACTTTTGCTCAATGGCTTTGGTAGCAAAAAGTTGCGGATAACGCATAATGTGTTTTTGCAAACCTGAACTTTCATCTACATAAGCAATGGCATATTTTAAGATGAATTTTAAACGATCTTTTGCATAGAGCGAAGTTAAAACACGGTTGGTTGGACGGTTGGGGTCTTTGTTGGTTAAAAACTCGGGGCTGTTTTTAATCACCACTAAGTTATTGTCCTTTAGAATAAAATCTTCGATAGCTTCATCTTCAGGCTTTAATAGTTTGTTGAGATCAAACTTTTCTTCTTCTCGAAAGTAATTGAAAACAGGTTTTCCGTAAGCTGGTGATGCGTAAAAAACACCTTGAATGGTATCAATGTCGGCATTATCATATTCCATATTATTGGAAAAAACCATCAACTGCGTTATATTGACAAAACGCCTGTTTTTCTTATTGCTAAACCTTGTTTTCATTCGGTTTCGCTCTTCGATCATTCCGTTTTTGTTATTCGGAATCTTGACTTCAATAAATGAAAGGGGTAAACCGTTAATCAAAGTTATGATGTCAGGTCGAAATTCTTCTTCACCGTTTTTGTAGGTCAATTCAGTAACTACATTAAAAGTATTGTTTTCAAAGTTTTCGAAGTCAATTAACTTTATGCCTGTTTCCTGAATCAATCGCTCATAAAAAGCTTTCCCTAAATCTTCATTGTCCAATAAGAGTTTTACTTCATTAAAAACTCGCTTGGCTTCATCGGCATCCAATTCAGCATTTATTTGTTGAATGCTTTGTAAAAAAATATCTGTGAAAATATTGGTCTCTTTGTCCCAAGTACAATTCTTAAGCGACAAGTACTCATAACCCAACTTGGATAAGTGTAGTAAGGATGGGATTTTCACCCTAGAATCTTCATTAAACGCCATCAACTTGGAATTAGTTTTTAACAATCATCTAAAGTAATAAAAATTAATGAAAGTTTATGGGAATGAATAATAATTTATAAGAGGCTTGTTTACAAATACTGTAGTCTGTTATTCCAACAACTCAACTTTATTAACCAACAAATCTAATAATTAGCTTTATACACCCCATCATCTAGTAAATCGAATACCATGGTGCTAAATTTCACTTCAAAAAACTCGTTGAAACTTTTCCAAGTGCGTCTTTTTGGCCATAGGGCATCATCTGTACAAACGCTAAACAATTCATTTTCAAAAATAAATTTCCAATGCTTTTTTAAGGCTTGTTTTGCATCTCCATTATAAGCCTCGTCATCAATTAAATAAGAGGTGAACTCATTTCGATCGGCAGTAGTTGGCGAACCTGGAAAAACCTCCTCTTCCCATTCGTAAAATTTAGGCTTTGGTATTACCATAACTACGCCCCTATCAATCATTTGTGGATCTAAATCATGTATTCCTTTCATCTGTTTATTTTATTTCATTTTTAGTGGTCAGATGCGACACGTATAATCATTCTCCTGTGTGTAGAAATTTATACATGCGTGTTTCATCTTTTTGTTTTTTCAGAAATGTTTTACTCTATCTCGTGGTTTGCTAAAATGGTGGGCAAAATAGCAATTTGCTTTTGGCTTAAGTTACAAATTTAGTAAAAAAACCCGAACTTTTTCGGTTGAGCCTAACCCCCTACCACTTTGCCTGAACACAAACAGCTTTAGAGGAATGAAATAAATTTTTACTACTAAAAATCAGTACATTATTTAAAATTTACCACTACAAAAAACATACAATTCTAATAAAACTAGAGTTCTATCCTGCTACATCCACATAATTGCTATATTGCAAGTTCAACAAAATTAAATGTATGCGTTATTTTATTAGTGGTTTGCTTTTTTTAATGAGTTTTCAGTTTCAAGCTCAACTTCTACAAGATGATTTTGAAGGGAATTCTACGATTAATTCTTGGAATGCAGACGACTGTATTGTTGAGTATCCTATTGCAAACCTGGAGCAAGATAGTTTCAATTCTTCACCCAACGTGCTTTTGTATCAGGATGTAGGCGGTCAATATGTCAATGTGTATTTTGATTCAAATGATCCTATTTTATTGTCTGAGGATAGTGTCTTTACCTTAAAAATATATCTTCCTTCAGATGAAATTACCGGCAATCAACCCACTCAAATTTCTTTAAAATTACAGGACAATACAATTGGTGCTCCTTGGACCACACAAACCGAAATTATCCAACCACTTGTGTTAGATGAATGGCAGGAAGTAACTTTTGATTTTGCAAACGATAATTACATCAATCACGACCCAGCTTCTGCTCCTCCCCTAGAACGTTCAGACTTTAATCGAGTTCTCCTACAAATTAATGGTGAAGATAATAATGATGAAGTCTTAGCTTTTATAGATGATTTTCATTTTGAAGGTGAAGAGGCTCCTGAAGATGAGCAAGACCCAACGGATGACCCCGTTTATGACGAGTTAGTTTGGTCAGACGAATTTGAAGAAGATGGGGCTATTGATGACGAAAAATGGTTTCATCAAACTCAATTACCGCTAAATGGTAATTCTTGGTTTAATGGTGAAATTCAACATTATACCAATCGCTTAGAAAATTCGTATGTTGAAAATGGCGAATTAAAAATTGTAGCTAAAAAAGAAAACTTTACAGACCAAGGGGTAACCAAAGAATATACTTCGGCAAGATTGAATTCAAAATTTGCTTTTACTTATGGACGTGTAGAGGTAAAAGCTAAACTCCCTACAGGCATTGGCACTTGGCCCGCCATTTGGATGCTAGGCAAAAACATTGAAGAGATTGGAACTTATTGGGATAACGAAGGCTATGGAACCACGCCTTGGCCAGATTGTGGAGAAATAGACATTATGGAACATTGGGGGAACAATCAAAATTTTGTCCAAAGCGCTATGCATACGCCTTCTAGCTTTGGTGGAACAGTAAACCACGGCGGACAAGTAGTTCCTACAGCTTCAACCGATTATCACGTATATACCTTAGATTGGTACGAAGACCGAATGGTTTTTAGTGTAGATGATGTGGTACATTACGTGTATGAACCCGAGGTGCAAAATGCAGCTACTTGGCCTTTTGATGAAGAGCAATTCATTTTATTAAATATTGCTATTGAACCCAGTATTGATCCTAATTTCACTGAAAGTTCAATGGATATTGAATACGTAAGGGTTTATCAAGAAACAACAATGAATACTGAAAATTTTAAACCTGAAAACGACCTAATAATAAGCCCGAATCCCGTAAAAAATAGCTGCTGGATTAAAGCCGAAAATATTCATTTAAATTCAACTATTCAAGTTTATAATCAACAAGGAAGTTTCGTTGAACAAATTAAGCTAAATGAGCTACCTACCGAATTAAATATGAACAACTATGCAGCTGGAATATACTTTTTTAAGCATATAACAAAAAGCCAAGTTCAGACCTATAAAATTATAAAGCAATAAATTTTTGTTGTTATCGATTTTTAAATAAAAAACAAAATTAAAATGATTCAAAGGAGTTAAAAATTAGTTGAGATTACTCTAAAAACCTCTCTTTTTGAAGAGAATTGATGCATCGGCTTTTCTCATCAAACCTAAGTTTTTTTTGGTTTAAATGAAAAATTATTGCTAAAAATTGCTTCAAAAGCATTAATTAGAATTAGTGGAAAAACTAAACTCCTTCAAATTATAACATTTGAAAATGCTATTTTGTCAGTAAATTAAATTTTCAGGAACTTGATTTGTCAGTTACCTCTTGGCGTTCTAATTTTCAGAGATCATGTTATCAACAAGCAATCATCATTTTAAATCAGCGGTCACTTAATTGAGGGAAAAAACTAATTGAAGCATACTATCTATTTAAATAAAAGCAGTATTTCATTCGGTTTTTTAAAAATTCTTCAAAATCAACAATAAAATGCACCTTTCTTTTGTTTAACACATATTTATTAGGTACTCAACATAAGTTTATCCAAAATTGAAGGACTGATTAAAAGATATTTTGTTATTTAGTAAAATAATATTGGTATTGTTTTTGAGCAATATAAATGAATGAACATTAGAGACATGGACGATAATTTTTCACCTAAAGTAAAAAATGTAATAAGTTTTAGCAAAGAAGAAGCCCTTCGATTAGGGCATGATTTTATTGGAACTGAACATTTATTACTTGGAATGTTAAGAGATGGAAATAGTAAGGCTATTGAGATTTTAGAATCATTAGATACAGACTTAGACCGATTAAGAAGGAAAGTGGAAATCCTTAATCCAACCGACTTTTCGAATAATCTTGATCAGTCTAAAAAAAATCTACACTTAACAAGGCAAGCAGAAAGAGCGCTTAAAACAACCTTTTTAGAAGCCAAACTTTTTCAAAGTTCATCAATAAACACAGCGCATTTATTGCTTTGTATATTGCGAAATAACGACGACCCAATCACCAAACTTTTAAATAAGTTTGATATTGATTATGATAATGTAAAAGAAGAATTTAAATCTATGATATCACACGATAACGACCTATTTGAAGAACCTACAGCAGAATCCTTTCCTGAAGATAATCCAAAAGGCGATGGCGATAATAAAAATCCGTTTTCTAGCGGTAGTGGAGCCACTGCCGGGAAAACTTCAAAAGCTACAAGAAAGTCTAAAACTCCAGTTCTTGATAATTTTGGTCGCGATTTAACCGCTATGGCTGAAGAAGGAAAACTTGACCCAGTTGTAGGAAGAGATAAAGAAATTGAAAGAGTTTCCCAAATTTTAAGTCGAAGAAAGAAAAATAACCCACTACTTATTGGCGAACCTGGCGTTGGTAAATCTGCTATTGCTGAAGGTCTAGCTCTGCGTATAATTCAACGAAAAGTCTCTAGAATTTTATACGATAAACGTCTAGTTACACTAGATTTAGCTAGCTTAGTTGCAGGAACTAAATACAGAGGGCAATTTGAAGAACGCATGAAAGCAGTCATGAATGAGTTGGAGAAAAATGAAGACATCATTTTATTCATCGATGAAATCCACACCATTGTTGGTGCCGGAGGCGCGACGGGAAGTTTAGATGCTAGTAATATGTTTAAACCAGCCTTAGCTAGAGGAGAAATACAATGTATTGGTGCTACTACTTTAGATGAATACCGACAACATATTGAAAAAGATGGTGCCTTAGAAAGAAGATTTCAGAAAATTTTAGTTGAACCAACTTCTATTGATGAAACTATTGAAATACTCAATAATATTAAAGAAAAATACCAAGACCACCACAACGTAGAATATTCTGAAGAAGCTATACAAGCCTGTGTAAAGCTTACTTCAAGATACATGAGCGAACGTTTTTTGCCTGACAAAGCCATAGATGCATTAGATGAGGCAGGTTCTAGAGTTCATATTACTAACATCAATGTGCCACAAGAGGTTTTAGATCTAGAAAAAAAACTGGAAGACATCAGAGAACAGAAAAACAAGGTGGTAAAAAAGCAAAAGTACGAAGAAGCCGCAAAGTTAAGAGATGATGAGAAAAAGCTAGAAAATGAACTTGAAGCTGCCCAAGAGCGTTGGGAAAATGAATCGAAAGAAAATAAAATTAACGTAAGCGAAAATGATATTGCTGATGTAGTTTCCATGATGACAGGTATTCCTGTTAACAGAATTGCAAAAACTGAAAGCAATAAACTAGCCGATTTATTTAAGGTGGTTCAAACTAAGGTAATTGGTCAAGACGACGCCATTAAAAATGTAGTAAAAGCCATTCAACGTAACAGAGCTGGTCTTAAAGATCCTCAAAAACCGATTGGTTCATTTATATTCCTAGGACAAACTGGAGTAGGTAAAACACAATTGGCTAAAGTTTTAGCGCGCGAATTATTTGACAATGACGAGGCGCTTGTGCGTTTAGATATGTCTGAATACATGGAAAAATTTGCTGTTTCAAGATTAATAGGTGCGCCTCCAGGCTATGTAGGTTATGAAGAAGGCGGTCAATTAACTGAGAAGATTAGACGCAAACCTTATTCTGTAATCCTTTTAGATGAAATTGAAAAAGCCCACCCCGATGTTTTCAACATGCTATTGCAAGTGCTTGACGATGGTCACTTAACTGATTCCTTAGGAAGGAAAGTCGATTTTAGAAACACCATTATCATTATGACTTCCAATGTTGGAGCTAGAAAATTAAAAGACTTTGGAACGGGTGTAGGTTTTGGTACTAAGGCTCAAAAAGAACAAGAACTTGATAACAGTCGTAAAGTAATAGAGGGAGCCTTGAAAAAAGCTTTTGCTCCTGAATTTTTAAACCGTGTTGATGATGTGGTCATCTTTAATGCGTTAGAACGTGAAGACATCCATAAAATTATAGACATAGAATTGGTAAAACTTTACAAACGTATTGCTGAAATGGGCTACCAATTCTCTTTAACCGATCAAGCTAAAGATTTTATTGCCGATAAAGGTTTTGATAGAAAATTTGGCGCAAGACCTTTAAATAGAGCTATCCAAAAATACATTGAAGATGCTTTAGCTGAAAAAATTATTAATTCCGAAATTCAAGAAGGAGATAAAATCCTGATGGAATTTGACGAAGAGAAAAAAGAATTAGTTGTAAAAGTAGAAAATAAAGAAGAAAAATCTAAATAAACATTTTTTTGCATAATTAAGATACCATGAAATTAAAACCATTGAGTTTTATTTTCTTGATGAGTTTATTTGTGTTCTCCTGTAACACTAAAGCCAATCAAGAAGAAATTACTGAAGAAGCAAGTAAAGATTCAATCCTTGAAAACACAGATGAAAATGAAGATTCTAAAAATATTAGCAAACAAAATTCTCTAGAACTCTACCAAATTGAAGAATCAAACTATTGTTATTCTCATAATGGAAATGGTGAGTTTTACTATACCGAAACGGAAACTGGAACAATATCAGGTAAACTTTCTTTAAACGAGGATAATATTAAGGGTATATTTACTGGCGAATTTAAAAACAACATTCTCCTCGGAACCTTAAAATATAAAGATGAACAAGGTAAGCGTTTAGCCAAAGAAATGGCGTTTTTAAAAAACGATTCTGATCATAGCTTAACAACAGGAATCGGCAAATTAGAGGTAGTCAATCAAAAGCAGAGAATTACAGACCTTGATGAGATAGAATTTAAAGGTAAAAAGTTTTATGAAGTTGATTGTAGCCAATTAGAATCTTACAGAGGCTATTAAAAATCTGATTGTTTAATAACACTAGCATCCGAAGTCGAATTTTTAAAAAGCCTCCAGATTCCTTTATTTTTGTTTTGCGGCATAAAATTTAAAATAGAGGACTCTTCAGGTAAAGCTAAAAAACAAAATTAACTGTTATACGACAATTATTAAATTTAATTCCTACTTGGTTATTCCTGAGTTGAGTCCAAAAGTACAAAATCAGACAAGTACATACATAAACACAAGACTTACAATCAATTAGTAGCTCTAATTTTCGGAAAGCCAAAGGTGGCATAAAGTTACATGCCAGTTTTAATATTGATTTGATGCTAAACGGAATAAAGTCAAACAACGCCTTTTTAACAAGAATAAAATTAAACACTAGTTACCAAACTATTAAAGAGTCAGAATTACCTGAACATAAAGACGGGCGTATCCTCAAGGATGAAATCATTCAACTAAACTCAAAATAAAGCTATAAAAACGGGAATAGACAAACATGAATTAAGATTTGTTCGTGTGCACAAGGAAAATAAGAATAAAATAATAACTATTATAACAAATCAAAACGACTGGGAATATAATAACCTGAGTTCGATTATTCTCACTTTGTCAAAACTGTTTTAAATAGTAAGATACAAACTTTTTTAAGACGTAATATCTGGATATTGCGGAGTAA
>NZ_JAANAS010000106.1 GCF_011089875.1 Psychroflexus maritimus
GAATTAATCGTTGAACCCTTACCAGACATCATTGCCCCAGAGCGTTTGTCAGTTTGTGATGATGAAACCGGAGGAAGCACCACCAATGAGCAAGCTACTTTCGATTTAACCTCTAAGATTGAAGAAATTACGCAAGGTGACCAAACCATCTTGATTAATTTTTACGAAGATGAAGCTTTGGAAAATCAGATTACCGATACCGAAAACTTTGTAAATACCCAAGCTAATCCACAAGTGGTGTATGTTGAAGCTGTCGATTTGGACACGGATTGTACGAAAACGACCACCTTGACCATAGAAGTAATTCC
>NZ_JAANAS010000107.1 GCF_011089875.1 Psychroflexus maritimus
TCCAACCAAACACAAACCGATTGTTTTGTGGTTCGGGAATTGGAACTCATCGTTGAGCCGAGTCCGCAGGTACAAGATTTTGACGACTTACGGGCTTGTAGTGATAATCCGAATATTGCGGTATTTGATTTAACTCAGAATTCAAGTTTAATTATTGGCAATCAAGAAAACCTAACATTGACTTATCATCAAAGCCAAGAAAATGCCGAAAATGGCACCAACGCTATTGCTTTTCCTGTGAATTATAACGGAATTGATGGTGAGTTCATCTATATCCGATTGGAAGGAGAAAATGC
>NZ_JAANAS010000108.1 GCF_011089875.1 Psychroflexus maritimus
CTGGAATCGATTATCTTCAGCGGAATTAAACGCCGTAATACAAGCATTTTCTCCTTCCAATCGGATATAGATGAACTCACCATCAATTCCGTTATAATTCACTGGGAAAGCAATAGCGTTGGTGCCATTTTCGGCACTCGCTAAACTTTGGTGATAAGTCAAAGTAACATTTTCTTGATTGCTGATAATTAAATTTGAATTCTGAGTTAAATCAAATACCGCAATATTCGGATTATCACTACACGCCCGTAAGTCGTCAAAATCTTGAATTTGCGGACTCGGCTCAAC
>NZ_JAANAS010000109.1 GCF_011089875.1 Psychroflexus maritimus
GATTTCTATACCAATTCCGTCTTCGCTTACCGCACAAACCTCTAAATCAGTTAATTCAAAAGGAATGAAATCGACAGGAACGACTTCAATTTCAATGGGTTGAATATTCTGACAACCCGTTTCATCGTTGGTGGCTAAGGCAAATAAAGTCTGGGTGGGTGTTTCAATATTGATATAATTGTTGGGGTTGGTAATTTCATTCTGGTTAGTTTCTGCATCAGCTAAAGTTTCAAAATATTGAAAACTAAAACCTTCGGCATCATCAATAATGGAATTTTCAGCAAAAG
>NZ_JAANAS010000110.1 GCF_011089875.1 Psychroflexus maritimus
AATGCCGAAAATGGCACCAACGCTATTGCTTTTCCTGTGAATTATAACGGAATTGATGGTGAGTTCATCTATATCCGATTGGAAGGAGAAAATGCTTGTATTACAGCGTTTAATTCCGCTGAAGATAACCGATTCCAGTTGTTCATTGACGAACGACCTGAGATTAATTTAACAGCAAGCAACGAAGTGATTTGTGCTTCACCAAGTGACGCTCAACAAGCCGACAACGAAATAGGCGAATTCGATTTAACGCAGAAAGATGAGGAAATCAATCCAAA
>NZ_JAANAS010000111.1 GCF_011089875.1 Psychroflexus maritimus
GTTTTACAAAATGTGGAAAACACCGATGAACTTATAATCGAATATTACAACAACCTTCAAGGTGCAGAAGAGCAAAATCCGGGCAACCTCATCAACAATCCAGGGGAATATGAAAGCCAGTCAGATAATCAAATCGTTTATATTCGCATCACCGACCCCACAAGCGATTTGAATTGTTTTGCTATTGAAGAAATCGAATTAATCGTTGAACCCTTACCAGACATCATTGCCCCAGAGCGTTTGTCAGTTTGTGATGATGAAACCGGAGGAAGCACCAC
>NZ_JAANAS010000112.1 GCF_011089875.1 Psychroflexus maritimus
TTTTCAGAGCATTCTGCATTTATGTAGAATGACAGATAAGAAGATTTCAACAGAAATGTGAGTTATCTAATTTTAACGCCTGTCAATTTAATAATACTACTCTTGAGTTTTTGATTAAACTCAAGAGGGCGAAGTGTTTTACTTTGTTTTTTCTGAAAGGAAGAAAGGAGTAGAATTTACTAAACGTTCATTGACATATTGAGAATAAAGAGCAAAAAATATAGAGTAACAACTAAAAGAGTTATCGTTGCTTTTGTTTTAGGATTAATTTTTTA
>NZ_JAANAS010000113.1 GCF_011089875.1 Psychroflexus maritimus
GCAGAAGAGCAAAATCCGGGCAACCTCATCAACAATCCAGAGGAATATGAAAGTCAGTCGGATAATCAAATCGTTTATATTCGCATCACCGACCCCACAAGCGATTTGAATTGTTTTGCTATTGAAGCCATCGAATTAATCGTAGAACCCTTACCAGACATCATTGCCCCAGAGCGTTTGTCAGTTTGTGATGATGAAACCGGAGGAAGCACCACCAATGAACAAGCAACCTTTAATTTATTTAGTAAAGTTGAAGAAATCACGCAAGGCGATCA
>NZ_JAANAS010000114.1 GCF_011089875.1 Psychroflexus maritimus
AGATACCGCACTTCCCCTTCCTTTTGTCATTCCGCACGAGCGATAACGAGATGCGGAATCTTATGGATTGGAATTCTGAACATGTCTTTGGTTAGATAGTTTGTTTTTGTCTTCGTAACAGTAAGATTCCGGATAAATTTCTAGGAAATTTTCCGGAATGACAGTTCAATGAGGATGGGGAAATTTTCCGGAATGACAAGTTAATGAGGGTTTTGTCACACCGAGAAACGAGGTGTCCCCATCCTGCTAATCACGTTCTGCTTTTCAAGTCCC
>NZ_JAANAS010000115.1 GCF_011089875.1 Psychroflexus maritimus
TGAAGTTGAAAATAACGCCCCAGAAGTATTCCAACTAGGAACAACGCAAGTAACTTGGACACTCACAGATGAAAATGGTCAAATCATCTCTGCACAACAAAATGTAACGGTAACTACTGCAACAGGTGAAACGGATTATCCAACACAAATTACTGCACCAAATGATGTCACAATAATAGCCAACCAAGGCACTTGTGAAGCTATTGATGTTGAACTTGGAAATCCTGTGACACAAAGTTGCTTGAATTTTGAAGTTGAAAATAA
>NZ_JAANAS010000105.1 GCF_011089875.1 Psychroflexus maritimus
TCAATAAGGATATTCAGTTACAAGGCAATTTTTTGAAGGATAGCCTTAGCTATCGTGATAAAAATTAACGCAGTAAATGGATGTTCTTATTGAATGAAATAGAGTAATCAGTTTTAAACAGCAATCTACTTTACTTTTTTACTCCGCAATATCCAGATATTTCGTCTTAAAAAAGTTTGTATCTTACTATTTAAAACAGTTTTGACAAAGTGAGAATAATTGAACTCAGGTTAATAGCCAAATTGGTATAATTATTTCACAAGAATCAATTTAATTAAGGAATGAATTTCAATTTTTAATTACCTTCGATTTTTAATCAAAAAAATGAGCAAATTTCAACAGCAAATTTCTGCTTGGTTATCAGAAAAAGATTGGGAATTATTCAACTTTCAGAAACAAGCATGGGAAGCATTTAGAAAGAATAAAAATGGATTAGTCAATGCACCAACTGGGAGTGGGAAAACTTTTTCTTTAGCTCTTCCAATTCTTGAACAATTAACACAAACGCCAAAAAAAGGCTTGCAAGTTTTATGGATTACTCCGCTTAGAGCGCTTTCAGTAGAAATAAAAAATGCTTTTGAAAAAGTAATCTTCGAATTAGAATTACCACTTACAGTCGATTTAAGAACAGGCGATACCTCGGCTTCTCAACGGGCAAAACAAAAGCGAAAAATGCCCAACATTTTAATAACCACGCCAGAAAGTTTACATCTTTTACTGGCTTCAAAAAACTATCCAAAAACTTTTCAGCACTTAGAAGCTTTAGTTGTGGATGAATGGCATGAATTATTAGGAACCAAACGTGGGGTTCAAGTTGAATTAGCTTTATCGCGTTTAAAAACTATTGCCCAACGACTTAAAATTTGGGGGATTTCCGCCACCATCGGCAATCTGGAACTAGGAATGCAAGTTTTACTAGGTCATGAACTTAAAAATTCAACATTAATCAAAGCTAAGCTTCAGAAAAAAATTGAAGTTAAAAGCATCATTCCTAAGGAAATGGAAAAGTTTCCGTGGCGAGGGCATTTGGGTTTGCATTTGCTAGAGGATATTATTCCAATCATAAAAAATTCGAAATCAACTTTAATTTTTACCAATACACGCTCGCAATGCGAAATTTGGTTTCAGAAAATTTTAGAAAAATACCCAGAATTTGCGGGCGAATTAGCCATGCATCATGGAAGTATTAACAAAGAAACACGACTTTGGGTAGAAAATGCCATCAGAAATGAAAGCCTAAAAGCAGTAGTCTGTACTTCTAGTTTAGATTTAGGCGTTGATTTTGCTCCGGTAGAAAGCATTATTCAAATTGGAGGACCTAAAGGTGTTGCGCGTTTTCTTCAACGAGCGGGGAGAAGCGGTCACCAACCCAATCAAGTGAGTAAAATCTACTTTCTACCCACCCATGCTATCGAATTAATTGAAGCTTCTGCCTTGCAAAAAGCAGTTTTAAAAAATGAAGTTGAAGACCGTTTACCTTATTTAAATTCTTTTGATGTTTTAGTTCAATACCTTACTACTTTAGCCGTTTCGGAGGGTTTTTATCCCGCTGAAATTTTACCTGAAATCCAATCTACTTTTTGCTTTCAAACCATAAATGAAAATCAATGGAATTGGGCGTTGAATTATATTGTTTTTGGAGGTGAATCCTTGAAAAATTACGACGATTACAAGAAAGTTGAAATTTCTTCTAACGGAAAATACCAAGTGCAAAATAGGGGAGTAGCAATGCGTCATCGATTGCAAATTGGTACGATTGTTAGCGATGCCGTTTTACAAGTAAAATACTTAAAAGGAAGCTTTATTGGAAGCATAGAAGAGTGGTTTATTTCGAAACTTCAGCCGGGCGATGTTTTTACTTTTGCGGGAAGAAATTTAGAATTGGTTCGCATTAAAGGAATGCAAGTTTTGGTGAGGAAATCGACTAAAAAAACGGCTAAAGTTCCTAGTTGGATGGGAGGGAGGTTGAGTTTATCTTCGGAGATGTCGCATTTACTTCGCGAAGAATTATACCAAGCAAAAAAATATGCTACTCCTGAATTAAAAGCACTTCAGCCGATATTCGAATTACAAGAAGAGCGTAGTCATTTACCACAAGCTAACGAATTTTTAATAGAAACTTTTGAAACTCGCGAAGGTTTTCATCAGTTGTTTTACCCTTTTGAAGGGCGATTTGTGCATGAAGCTATGGCCAGTTTAATAGCGTATCGAATTTCTTTATTAAGTCCTATTTCTTTTTCTTTAGCCTTTAACGACTACGGATTTGAATTACTTTCTGACCAGCCCGTAGATATGCAACAAGTGATGGATAACAATTTGTTTTCTTCGGCTTATTTGTTAGAGGATTTGAAAAAAAGTTTGAATGCTACCGAAATGGCCCGAAGAAAATTTAGAGATATTGCAGTGATTGCGGGCTTGGTTTTTACCGGTTATCCTAATAAAAGCGTTAAGCAAAAGCACTTACAGTCTAGTTCTCAGCTAATTTTTGATGTGTTTAAAGACGTTGAACCTGAACACTTACTTTATCAACAAGCTTTTGTAGAAACTTTTGAATATTCATTAGAGCAGGGGCGACTTCAACAAGCTATGGAGCGTATTCATCAGCAAGAAATTATCTGGAAAAATTGTGAACAACCCACCCCTTTTTCCTTTCCAATTATTACCGACCGTTTGCGGGAAAAACTATCTTCAGAAAAACTACAAGATCGCATTCAAAAAATGATCAAGCAATTGCAAAAATAAACAAGCGTGGACGCTTTTAATTCCTGAAAGATTCAAGCAAAATGCTTGAATTATCATTTTTTATAAAATGATGTTACATGCGTCTTCGCATGTAAAAAGGCATTTAAAGTGCGTCCACGCACGATTAATTATTTAAAAATTATTTGTAATTTTACTTTTCTAAATCAGTCTGTTATGGGAAGAGCATTCAAATTCCATAATCCGCCTGGAGTATATTTTATAAGCACTAGCGTTATTAATTGGATCAGTGTTTTTGTAAGGGAAAAATATTTTGAAAGTCTTATTACAAACCTTGATTATTGCCGAAAGAATAAGGGGATGGAAATTTATGTCTATTGCATTATGCCTAATCATTTTCATTTGATTTTTAGATCCAGAGAAGTACCAGCATCAAGTCTTATTCGCGATTTTAAAACTTATACTTCAAAACAATTATTTACGATGATTTCAGAAAATA
This sequence comes from Psychroflexus maritimus, assembly GCF_011089875.1. Lineage (GTDB taxonomy): Bacteria > Bacteroidota > Bacteroidia > Flavobacteriales > Flavobacteriaceae > Psychroflexus > Psychroflexus maritimus. Next base: position 3,200 of record NZ_JAANAS010000105.1, read on the forward strand.
AAAAAGAAAGTCGTAAGGATTGGATTACAAGAACTTTTAATTTCTATGGATTAATTAATCCAAGCAATAAAAACCATCAATTTTGGCAAAATGCTAATCATCCCATTGAATTATGGTCCTATGCTATGTTTGAACAAAAACGAAATTATATTCACCAAAATCCTGTAAAAGCTGGTTTTGTAAATAATCCTGAAGATTGGAAATATTCAAGTGCCAGAAATTATGGATTAGATGATGATTCTATTTTAGAAATTGACCGTACTTAAGCGTGGCCGCTTTTAACTTTTTTTAATTCAAGCAAAATGCTTGAATCATCATTTTTTATAAAATGATGTTACATGCGTCTTCGCATGTAAAAAGGCATTTAAAGTGCGTCCACGCAACTTTTGAACGCTATTTACTTTCCCCCTTTTTTATACACATGTGGATTTTCAATAATTCCTTTTTTAAATAATTTTCTTATTCCCATGCGTAATTTTGCATCGGCTTGAAGGATTTTGTCTTTGATTTTTTCATCGGGTCTTCCTCGAAATGAGGTCACGTGAAACTCGTCATCTTTACGAAAGGCTTTTTCTGAAAAATAGTAGTTAGATATGCACTTTCTGCTAGCTTCTGTTTTTACTGGAGACACCGAATGAAGTGATTCCTGATGTGTAGCCATTATAGCTAAACGATTAAATTTTGAAACAATAGTAATCGGTTTTCCTTTAAGCCCTTCAGGCCAGATTTCCAAATTTCCTCCATTCTCTAGTTCCCAATTTGGAGTTACATAATAAAGCAAGTTGAGCACGCGCCATAATTTTCGGTCTTTGTCGTGAGAATTATCTAAATGCGGATTCAAAAATTGGTTTTTCTCCATAAGAGATAAACCACCCGCATACAAATGTTCATCTGGAATAGGTTGTTCAATCCCTGTGATTTTTGATATGAGTTCAACCACTTTTTTCTCCTGAAAAGCATAAATGCATTCTTCTAATAAATTGGGATAGGTATTCATTTTAAATCCAACGTACTTATTTTCTCGAATGCTTTTTTTCAACATCATTTTTTCAGGAGAAGGAAATAATAAATGAAGCTCATGTGCTAAATCCTCTGGAAGCAAATCGTCCACAAAAAAATAAGGAATTCGATGATCGGAAGTAAAATCACTAGTTAATTTAGCTTCTTCTTTTTGAATTCGACTGACTATAAGTTGAGCTATTTCTTTTCTTTTCATGTAATGAATATCTAGAGGTTAAAATTAAGTAATTCTTAGCAATACTTCTTGAAGCATCTAAGAAAAGTAATTGAAAAAAGATTAATTTACTGAGTTTAGTCATAGAAGCAAGAGGTAGGTCTTAAGCTATTTTGAAGATACGCGATTAATTTAAGTAAAATTCGATTCACTTAATTAATTCATCATTCCAGAAGTCTATTCTATGCTAATATTTGATTTTTTAAGTTGATTTGCTAAGTAACCTAATCTGTAGAAGTCCAACAAATAAATGTTAATAATTGATTTATTAAATAGATATTGAATGGTATTTTTAAACAAGAAAAAAGATATTTTAAAGATGAAATTAAGTGGTTTTAGAACTTTAAATGTACTTAATAATTTAATTTCATTGATCAGTTCTTCTTTATTAGATGTGGTTTTAAGAATGTTAATTAAGTTTTCAATTCCTTCTTTTTCTTTTCTTAAAAATTCAGCGTTTTTTTCCAGATGTCCATTAAATACTGTGTTTTCAATATGAATAATAGGTATGTTGTATTTTTTTAATTCAAATCCAAAGATTGTATCTTCATACCCATATTTGGTAATATTTTCATCAAACTTGATGGTTTCAAAAACTCTACGCGGGATGACAAAATTATTGGTCATAAAATATTTTTGCGGACTTATTTTTCGAATAGAAGCTGGTTTACTTTCTCTTTTAGTACCATATACCCAAGCAAGCTTTTCATCTTTGCTGGTCAAATTTTTAGGGTAAACTCTTCCACCACAAATTACAGCTTCTGGATTTTTGTTGATAGCTTCTAGGTAGTTATTTAAAAAATTTGAATCATTAATTATTCCATCACAGTCTAAAAATAACAGGTAGGAATGATTAACATAGGTTAAAAACAAATTTCTAATTCTAGACCTGCCTATGTTTTTTTCTAATTGAATATATGTACACTTTTTTTTAAACTTGCTGTTTACTTTCCTAAATTCTAATTTAGAAGCGTCATCTATCAAAATGACTTCTGCTTCAACATCAACTTTTTTAGTTTGTTTCAATAATTTTTCTACTAATATTGTGACATTAAAATTATAGATGGGAATACAAATGGATATCATTCTTGTAAAGTTGAATTCAGCTGAATATAAATTATTCAAATATAACTAAATAAAAGCTTTTTAAATGATTGGTTCTATTTTGTTTTACCTGCTTATTCGGTTTTAATTGAAAGTATGTTTTTTCAATTCTCACTAATAAGAATAAAATACTCATTATCCCTTTTTTAATGCATTCTCAAAATTAGTGGTACTTTTACCATCAAAATTTACTCTGATTAATGAAGTTTTTAATTAAGAAATTACAAAAAAAGGAGATTTGGAATAGGGTTTTTTTAGAGCGATTAACAGAACCGATTCATCTAAATCTATTGTCTTTATTTTACGCTGTTTTTGGAAGTTATAAGAAGAAAATCGATTACGATTTAATACTTAGACCACACCATGCGTATAGTTTATTAAAAGTTGCCAAATATGCCAAAGACAATAAAATAGAAACCGTTTCTCTATTAGAGTTTGGTGTTGCTTCTGGAGCTGGTTTGATGAATATGTCTCAAATTACATCTGAATTAACGAAATCTACAGGAGTTCAATTCAAAATTTATGGCTTTGATACGGGTAAAGGAATGCCTCCACCAGAATCTTATAAGGATCATCCAGAATATTATTTGGAAGGAGATTTTCCTATGAATTTTGAGGCATTACAAAAAAATCTTCCCAAAAATGTTGAACTTATTATTGGTGATGTAAGACAAACACTTCAATCTTTTCAAGCTAATATACCACCTAATGAACCTATTGGTTTTATTTCTTTTGACTTAGATTATTATTCTTCTACCGTTGCTGCTTTTGAAATTCTAAAGTATAAGTCAGAATTGTACTTACCCCTCACGTATCTGTATTTTGATGACATTGAATTACCCAACCACAATCATGCCTGTGGCGAATTATTAGCTATTAAAGAGTTTAATGAAAGTAATGAATTAAGAAAAATTGAACATCACAGATTTTTAGAAAATACACGAATTTTTAGAAGAGCCAATTGGATTAAACACATCTATTTTTTTCATGTGCTTGACCACCCAAAGAGAAATAACCTTAACAGTAAAATTCAAAAAAGAGTACTTGCTAATCCTTATTTAAAATTTGAAGGAAATGAAGATTTACAAGATGTTAATTAGATTTTTCTAATTGGTAAACTCCAAACACACAATCGGACGTTTTTTCTTTCAAATATTCATCTTCAAAGGCAAATAAATCCTCTAAAACTTGTTTTTTCAATATTCCAATTAGAACTGGATTTCGCACTTTCATTAAATGCTGAAACCGTTCTTTTACTTCCTTTAAGTTGAAATTTGGAAAGTATAAAATCAAATCCGCGCTGTTTTCCTTTTATATACACATCAAGCAAATCATCTTTTGTAAGGTATTTTTTCATATACACAAAAATAGATAAAATAATTTATTAGATTCTTGAATATAAATTGGTATTTTAGCCATCGCTGTCAAATAATCATTATGAGCAACATTTTCAAACTTAACCTTAAAATTAACGGCTTCTTTTACCTTTACTTCATTTTTGTTAATTGCTTGTTTTTATATAAGTACACAGAGCGTATAGCAGGGATTAATGAATTAATTATTACTGTTTTTTATGCCATTATTTTATTGTTGTTACCTTACCTTTTTAGATTAGCTTCTAGTTTTTTTAAGTTAGCGCCTAAACAACTTAATTATTTATTTTGGACAGGCTTATCCCTTACTCTAGTATTAATGTTTTTTATAGTCTTTAAGGTTGATAAATATGCGTTAATGGCAGATCGTTGGTCTGCTATGCAAGTAGGAATAGAGGCTTGGCTCAACGGAAAATATCCCTACACGGCAACCGATCATTTGGATGGTAGAACATCTAATTTTCCTGGGCTATTTATAATAGGCTTTATACCTTATTTCTTAGGAAACATTGGTTTGCTTCAAGTATTAAACCTTATTTTATTGGTGGTTGTTCTTCGTTTATATTTCCCCCTTAAAAAAGTTGTATTGTTTTTAAGTCTCTTATTTATATCACCAGCTTTTTGGTGGGAAGTTTACGTATCAAGTGACTTAATGACTAATATTTTTATAGTCCTAATGTTTATCTTATTAATTGACAAATTTCAACCTAACATTATTTTTAAAAAACCTATTCTTTTAGGTGTGTTTCTCTCCTTTCTTATTTTAACGCGTGGTATTGTATTAATACCCTTAGCATTGTATTTCACAAAAGATTTTTTTAAAATTCAACTTTCTAGTAAATTAAAATTGATGTTTTCAGGACTTACATTTGGAAGCCTTTTAATTTTTTTGGTTTTAATGAATGTGCCTGATCAATATACACTTCTTAACTACAATCCTTTACTTCTTCAAACTTCTCAAGTTCCAACTAGTATGATTATTCTTTCTTTGATATTACCCTTTGGGCTTTCATTAATTAACAAGGGGCTTCAGAAAAATTATTTTGAAATTTGTGTTTTATTGTTTTTGTTCCCCATACTAATTGGATTTTTTATTAAACTTTATTTGTACGGATTTAATGCGACGCTAATTGATAGTAGGTTTGATATATCTTACCTCTCCATGCTTTTCCCTTTCTTAATTCCTTCCTTATTAAAATCTGTATTTAATCTTACACCTAAAAAACCATAAGTTTTTAACCCCGCTTTTTCACATCAGATATTAAGCCTAAAATCCTATTAACTAAGCCCCTTTAACTCACAGAATTATCCTATTTTTGTTTTATGCTAGTTTTTGCTTTAGATGCACTGAAAGGAAAAAATGCTTTTGAATTCATTAATCTAAGGTCAAAATAGTATTGGCTTCAATTGTGGTTTTTATTCACAATTGCCTTCAAAGTAGATACATCAATGGAGAATTACAAAATAGTAGAACAAAAACTAGAATCTTTTATTCGTAAGTTTTATTACAATGAACTCATTAAAGGAGGTATTCTTTTTTTGAGCTTTGGTTTGCTTTACTTTTTTATAATTGTTTTTCTAGAATACTTTTTTTGGTTAACTAGCTTTGGAAGAACTTTTCTATTTTGGGCTTTCATAGCGGTTGAATTAGCCCTACTTTTCAAATTCATTCTTCACCCCATTCTCAAATTATTCAAATTAAGTAAGGGCATTAATTTCTATAATGCTTCTACTATTATTGGTGAACACTTTCCAAAAGTAAGCGATAAATTAACCAACATTCTACAATTAAAAGAAGCAGGACGGGATTCTGATTTAATTATTGCCGGTATTGAACAAAAAGCCCAAGAAATTAAACCTATTCCATTTGAAATTGCCATCGATTTTAAAACTAACTTAAGTTATTCCAAATACCTTTTTTTTCCTATTCTTATTTTACTTATTGTATGGATGAGTGGAAGCCTGACTAATTTTACCGACTCCTACAAAAGGGTAGTGGACTATAAAACAGCTTATGCACCTCCCGCTCCTTTTTCATTTCTAATCAATGAAAATCAGTTGGAAGTTGAAGCAGGTAAAGACCTTAACTTACAGGTGTTAATTGAAGGTGACTTACTCCCCGATAAAGCACAAATTGAAGTTGATGGTCAAGCTTATCTACTCAAAAAAAATGCACCCAACCATTTTGAATATGCTTTTCAAAACCTTCAAGAAGAAACCACTTTTAGAATATTCTCAAATCAAGTTAAATCACGTCCATATACCATTAAAATTGTTGATGTTCCGCGTATTTCTAACTTTGAGATGAAATTGAATTACCCTGCTTATACCGGGCTTTCTAATGAAACACTTTCTGGCTCAGGAAATGCTACAATTCCTGAAGGTACACAAGTTACTTGGCGCATTAAAACTTCACATACAAATCAACTTCAGTTTACATTAAATGACTCCCTGTATGATACACAAAAACCTGAAAATCAGCTATTTGTTTTTCAGCAACAAATTAAACAAAATACAAACTACCAATTAGCTACCTCCAACCAACACCGTACTAATTACGAAAAATTAAACTATCAACTTCAGGTGGTTAAAGATGAATTTCCTAAACTTTCTGTACAGTCAAAAAAAGATAGTTTACAAAACGAGCTTACTTATTATAAAGCAAAAGCTTCAGACGATTACGGACTTACTTCTGCTCATTTAGTGTATTATCCTTCCTCTGATGAATCGATTAAGAAGCGTGTATCAATTCCCATTCCTAAAGATACTTATGCCGAGTTTCTCTATACTTTTCCTAATTCAAATTTAGAACTTTTACCCGGGACCGCTTACACCTATTACTTTGAAATAGCCGATAATGATCAAATCAATGGAAACAAGCGTTCAACTTCTCAGCGTTTCAATTTCAGAAAAAAGACGGCCAAGGAAGAACGTGACGATAAGTTAAAGGAACAAGCTGAAAGTCTTAAGGGTATGCAAGATTCTATGGAGAAATTAAAAGAAGACGACAAGGACTTGCAGGAGATTGAACAGCTTCAAAAAGAGCAATCATCCATGAGTTTTTCCGACAAAAAAAAACTTCAAAACTTTTTAAAACGCCAACAACAGCAGCGTGAGCAGATGAAGCGTTTTAGTAAAGAAATTAAGGAAAACTTAAAAGAATTTAGACCTGAACAAGACAATCAACGCAAACAAGATTTAATTGATCGCTTGGATGATAATGAACAACGCCTTGAAGAAAATGAGGATTTGCTCAGGGAATTAGAGGATTTAAAAGAGAAAATTGATGAAGACGGCTTTAAAGAAAAGTTAGACGAATTTTCAAACGATAAACAAAAACAAGAACGTACCCTAGAACAATTGTTAGAATTAACTAAGCGTTTTTACGTAGAGAATAAAGCTGAACAACTTACTGAAAAGCTTCAAGACTTAGCTGAAGAATTACAAAAATTAGCTACTGATGAAGAAAATAACAATGCTGAAAATCAATCGAAAATCAATGAAGCTTTTGAAGAATTTCAAGAAGAATTAGACCAATTAAATGAGCAAAATGAAGCGCTTAAAGATCCACTTGATTTATTTCGTGATGAAGATGGAGAACATGAAATTTCTGAAGATTTACAGGACATTTTAGACAAGCTGCAAGACGATAGTAATACTTCCGATGCTGATAGTGATGCTACCGAAGAAGATAAACAAGATGCTCAGGATGGCGATGCTGAATCCGAAGAAAGTCAAGGTCAACCTGAAGAAGATTCAGATCAGGACGCAGAAGATGGTGAGGGAGAGTCAGGTGATGATTCCGATGAAGCACCTCCACAGCAACCTTCAGATTCTCCTTCAGATAAACAAAAGTCAACTTCGCAAAAAATGAAGGAGATGGCCGAAAAAATGGGCATGTCCATGATGATGGGCGGTGAGCAACAAGCCCAGGAAGACATGGAAATGCTTCGTCAAATTTTAGATAATTTGGTTACTTTTTCTTTTCAGCAGGAAGATCTAATGAACACGCTTAATAACTCATCAAATAATAATCCTGCCTTTGCTAATAAACTTAGACATCAGGCCGAATTACGTGAAAATTTCAAGCATATTGACGATAGTTTGTACGCACTTGCTTTACGAAACGAAATGATTTCCGAGCAAATTACTACTAAACTTTCTGATATATCTTTTAATATTGAGAAATCGCTTGAGCGTTTATCTGATAACCAAGTACGATTAGCTGGATCAAATCAGCAGTTCACTATGACTTATGCCAACGATTTAGCCAACCTTTTGGATGATGCTTTAGATTCTATGCAAGATCAGCTTTCTGGTGGTTCTGGTAGCGGTTCTTCTGGTGAAGGGAGTGAAGGAGATAAACCTGGTGATCAACTTTCTGACATCATTAAATCGCATGACGAACTCAAAGAACAAATGCAAAAACAGCTTGGGGAATCTGGTGGAGACGAAAATGGACAAGCAGGTGAGGATGGAGATTCCTCTGAAGGAGACGAATCCGGTGAAGGTGAAGGTTCGTCTGGTGATGGTGGCGATCCAAATACTTCAGATGGAGAAGGAGGAGAGGAAGGCGAAGAGGGAGATTCTCTTGGCGATGAAGGAGAACAAGAAGCAGAAATGAGTTCTGGGCAATTATATGAAATTTACAAACAACAGCAGGATTTAAAAAACCAACTAGAAGACCGCATTAAACAGTTAGGTTTAGACGCCGATTCCCGAAACTTATCTAAGAGCTTAGAAAAGCTTGAACAAGAATTACTAATGAAAGGATTAAGTAGTGATGTGTTGAAACAGATGGAAGAAGTGAAACATCAACTTTTAAAATTAGAAGAAGCTGTGCAAAAACAAGGTCAAGATGAAGAACGGGAAGCTGAAACCAATCTAAATGATTACGATACTCCAACCCTTGAAGATTTAGACCGTGCAAAAGAATACTTCAATACTACTGAATTATTAAACAGACAACAATTACCTTTGCAAACTAAATATAATTATCTGATTAAGCTTTATTTTGATGAGCGCACAAATTAGTTTTGAAAGTACAAATGATTTCAGCTTACAACATCCAGTTGTTTACAAAAATTGGATTGAAAAAGTGGCTGTATTTCATGATAAAGAAATTGGGGATATCCTCTATATCTTTTGCGATGATTCGTATTTACTTGAAATTAATCAGCAATATTTAAATCACAATACTTATACTGATATTATAACTTTTGATGATTCTCAGGCTAATTTATTGTTTGCAGAAATTTATATTAGCACACAACGTGTACAAGAAAACGCAAGTCATTTTTCCTGTGATTTCGAGGAAGAACTCAAACGTGTTATGATTCACGGTATTTTACACTGCATTGGATTTAAAGATTCAACCGAAGAAGAGAAAGCAACAATGCGAGCAGAAGAAGAGCGAATGATGAAATTGTTCCACGTGGAACATTAAGAATTGAATTTATGTTTTTAGATACTTACGATGTAATTGTAGTAGGCGGTGGGCACGCAGGAAGCGAAGCCGCTGCGGCTAGCGCCAATATGGGCCATTCTACCTTGTTGGTTACCATGAACCTTCAGAACATTGCTCAAATGTCCTGTAATCCAGCCATGGGCGGTATTGCAAAGGGGCAAATATTACGAGAAATAGATGCTTTAGGAGGCTATAGTGGAATTGTATCAGATACTTCAGCCATTCAATTTAAAATGCTGAATAAATCCAAAGGTCCTGCTATGTGGAGTCCACGTGTGCAAAGCGACCGTATGATGTTCGCAGAACATTGGCGATTAATGCTTGAACAAACGCCAAATTTGGATTTTTATCAAGAAATGGTGAGCGGTATTTTGATTGAAAATAATAAAATATGCGGTGTTAAAACTTCGCTAGGAATTGAGATCAAAGCCAAAAAAGTCATTCTCACTAATGGTACTTTTCTCAACGGATTAATTCATATAGGCGATAAAAATTTTGGTGGTGGTAGAGCAGGTGAGCGAGCTTCTACTGGAATTACTGCCGACTTAATTGATTTAGGCTTTGAAGCCGGTAGAATGAAAACAGGAACGCCGCCACGAGTGGATGGAAGATCACTGGATTTCTCTAAAATGACTGAACAACCCGGCGATGAAAATCCTGCTAAATTTTCCTATTTAGATTCTACACAGGCTTTAACCAAACAACGTTCTTGCTGGATGACTTATACTTCACAAGAAGTCCACGATTTACTTCGCGAAGGATTTGATCGTTCACCCATGTTTAATGGAAGAATTCAGTCTATTGGACCCCGTTATTGTCCGAGTATAGAAGACAAAATAGATCGGTTTGCCGATAAAAGTCGCCACCAAATGTTTATTGAACCTGAGGGCTGGAACACGGTAGAGTTTTATGTGAATGGCTTTTCTACTTCTTTACCAGAAGATGTTCAATTTAAAGCCCTGCGGAAAGTTGTTGGTTTTGAAAACGTCAAGTTTTTCCGACCAGGATATGCGATTGAGTATGATTATTTTCCACCTACACAGTTGAAACATACCCTAGAAACTAAGTTAGTTGAAGGACTTTATTTTGCTGGGCAAATTAACGGAACTACTGGTTATGAAGAAGCGGCTTCACAAGGTTTAATGGCGGGAATTAATGCTGCTTTAAGTATTCAAGAGAAAGAACCCTTCATTTTACAGCGTAATGAAGCCTATATAGGTGTGCTGATTGATGATTTAATTACTAAAGGAACTGAAGAACCTTATCGAATGTTTACTTCAAGAGCTGAATACCGAACTTTATTACGTCAAGATAATGCTGATTTCAGATTAACTCCTTTGGCATTTGCACTCGGAATTGCCTCAGATAAACGTATGAAAAGAGTAGAAGAGAAGCAGAAGAAATCCGCCGATTTTGTAGAATTTTTTAAAGAAACTTCAGTAACTACTCAGGAAATTAATCCAATTCTTGAAGCCAAAAATTCTTCACCAGTTAAACAGCAAGGAAAATTATTTAAGATTTTTGCTCGTCCTAGCATTGAAATGGATGATATGCTTCAATTAGAAAGTATAAAAAACTATGTTTCAAAGAACGATTTAGATTCAGAAATATTAGAGCAAGTTGAAATTCAAGTCAAATATGCAGGCTACATTGACAAAGAAAAACAAAATGCCGACAAACTTAATCGTTTAGAAAATTTAAAGATTCCGAATAATTTTGATTATTCTCAGTTAAAGTCGATGTCGTTCGAAGCCCGTGAAAAGTTGGCTAAGATTCAACCGCGAACGGTATCACAAGCTTCTCGGATTTCGGGTGTAAACCCGGCAGATATTTCAGTTTTGTTAGTTCACATGGGAAGATAATTTACAAAATGTTCCACGTGGAACAATAAAGATATGCGAATAGAAAAATCAGATTTTGTAACCAAAGATTACTTTAAAACCCAAGAGGAGTTTAAGTTAGTTTGGAATGACGATTATCAAATTTTTGAAACTCAACCTCAACCCGAATTAAACAAAATTGGTTCGTATTATGAATCTGAAGCTTATAGTTCACATTCTAACAAGGTTTCAAGTTTAATGGATTTAGCTTATGGAATTGCTAAACAACTAATGCTTCAAAAAAAACTGAAATGGATCAATTCTTACACAAAAGCAACAAGTGTTTTAGATATTGGTTGTGGTACTGGAGATCTTTTGTGGTTGCTTCAAAAAAATAACCTAGAAGTTGTAGGCGTAGAACCCAATGAAAAAGCCAAACAACTTACAAGTAAAAAAAGCATAGAAGTTTATTCTTCTTTAGAGGAAGTAAAAAGTAAATTTGATTTAGTAAGCATGTTTCATGTTTTAGAACATTTACATGATCCTTTTACTTATGTAGAAAATTTGCATCACTATTTACATAATGAGGCTTATGTATTTGTAGCAGTTCCTAATTTTAATTCTTACGATGCAGCTTATTACAAAAAACATTGGGCCGCTTTTGATGTACCTCGGCATCTTTTTCATTTTTCTTCCTATGGAATTAAGAAACTTTTTTCTGAAAATGGTTTTTTAAGCGTAACTGATATACCATTAACTTTAGATGCATTTTATGTTTCCTTACTTTCTGAAAAATATAAAGGAACAAATTCAAAGCTCAATGCCATAAAAGTTGCTTTGAAGTCAAATTCAAAGGCTAGACAAAACAAAGAGTGGTCTTCTAAGCTTTATATCTTCAAAAAGGCTAAATAAAGCTGTTTTAGGCGTTTAGATTTGTTTACCTAAAGATATATAACAAAAGCAGAATAAACTCGTTTAAATCTCAAATATGCACCTCATTTATAATAAGCTCAATTGATATATTTACAATATAAAATAGATTTTGATTATGGTTAAAAAAATTCAATTACTTTCCTTTATTTTTATTTTGGGATTCACTTTTACTTCTTGCGTTGAAAATGAAAAAACGGCTTATGTTGATAATCAGGAATTGATTAGAGGTTATCATAAAATGAAAAAGGCAAAAAAAGAATTTGAAAATCGCAATAAGGAATTGACAAGAGAATTAGACAGAGATGCAAAAGATTTTCAGAAACAATATGAATTTTTTCAAAAAGCCTTTGATAAATTACCTGCTAAAGAACGCGAGTCAAAAGCTAACGAGTTATCAGAATTGCAAGAGCGATTATTGAATGAACGACAAGAAAAAACCAGCGCATTGCAAGATGAAAGCGATGAGGTCATTGCTGAAATTATTAAAGAAGTTAGAAACAAAGTTGCCAAATACGGAGAAACGAATAACTACACTTATATTTTTGGCAGTAATGAATCGGCTAATATTATCTACGCCAAACGCGGTAAAGATATTACCTTAGAGGTTTTAGAAGCGATTAATCCTTAAAAAAATAGGCGTGTAATGTTGTTCATTACACGCCTGAAATTATCCTTAAACACTAATTTACATATCCTTAAAAGGTTAGAAATTTCATCTAACTTAGGAGTTAAAATCACTTCTATTCTTCGGTTTTTAGCTTTTCCATTACGTGAATCGTTAGCCACTACTGGTGCAAATTCACCTAAAATAAATAAAAAAAATCTAACCTTATTACTAATTCTATTATACACTACTTTCATAAATGACCAAAATATAACAGGTAATTTATCTCAACTAATAAAGCAGCTAATAAAACTCGAAGGTTTCAATGGACTAAAAACCTATACTATTTCCAAAACCAGCGCTGTGGCATAGCCAGAACGATATATACTGGCAAGAATAGTGTCAATTAGATTCTTTCTTAGCGTATTCATTCTTAAAATAAATACTTTTACTATCTTTACATATCGAAACAAGATAAACCCCATTTATTAGGGTTTAATGAACAACAAAATGTTATGGCTAGAAGTACCTATATATCCGAGAATATTACTTCATCACAAAAGGATTTAATGTTGTTGTTGGATGAAAATGAAATAGATATTTTTTCTCTGGAGGATATCAAAGAGCTGCTAGGTCGTTCATCAGAAGATGTCAATGAACTCATTGAGAACTTAGTGCACAAAAACATTTTCTTGCGCATTGAGCGAGGTAAATATTGCCGAGCCAACTTTAGAGATGAGAAAGTGATTGGCTGTTTTCTTGTTCCTGATGGCGTGATTGCCTATTGGTCTGCTTTGAATTTGCACGGTTTAACGGAACAATTTTCAAACAACTTATACATTCAAACTACTCGATCTAAGAAAAGTAAAACCGTATTTGGTGTAAATTATCAATTTGTCAAAATAAAAGAAACCAAAAGAGTTGGTGTAAGCGTGGAAGGTTTTGGAAACCACAAATACAGCATCACCGATAAAGAAAAAACCTTGATAGATTGTTTTGATCTTCCCCATTATTCAGGAGGCTATTCAGAACTAATTCGTGCATTTGGTCAATCAGAACTCAATCAGGATAAGATGATTGAATACTGTACGGCTATTGATAATATTTCTGTGGTTAAGCGATTGGCTTTTTTGGTTGAACTACTCCAAAAACCAAGAATGAAGCGCTTTTTAAACTATGCCAAAAAACAAGTAAATCCTCGTTATGTATTGATAGACCCATTCGGAGCTGAAACGGGAACATTTAATAGCCAATGGAAATTGCGGTTGAACATTTCAGCGGAAGAAATAGCGGATATATGCAACAAACAGTATTGAATGATTCTAAAAAAGGAAATAGAAAAAATAGCAGAAGCCCAAGGCGTCTTGAAATCCACAGTCGATAAGGATTGGGTGCTTGGTCATTTCATTGATGGAATATACGCCATCCCCGAGCTGCGAGAAGCACTTATTTTTAAAGGAGGCACTTGTCTTAGAAAATGCTATTTCCCAAATTATCGTTTTTCCGAAGACCTTGATTTTACCTGCATCAATTCGAAATTTGTACTAACCAAAGGAATTTTAAATCAGCTAGTGCAAGTTATATCTGACCGAACAGAACTCCCTTTATACATTCAAGAATTGAATGCCCTCAAACACAATGAGAAATTAACCGGCTATAAAGCAGTAATAAAATTTTGGGGTGCTGACCATCCAAGAAATCAGGCTCCCCCACCTCCAGAGAGATGGACTACCAGTGTCAAATTAGAAATCATTCTATACGAGCGCATGGTCTTTCCTTTAGAAACGAGAAACTTACATCACCCTTATTCTGATCAACTCTCGCATTATCCATTGGAGATTCCGTGCTATACCATTCATGAGGTGCTTTCAGAAAAATTACGCGCACTTATTCAGCGTTCCTACACAGCCCCAAGAGATTTCTATGATATTTGGTACTTGGCCAATCATGTAAATGATATTCATTGGATAAAAGTAAAAGAAGCCTTTTTCGTAAAAATGGAATACAAAGAAATTGAGTTCAAGGGCGTGGAACAACTTATAAATCATGAAAACGACAAGGCGCTGAAAGTAGCCTGGAACAATAGTTTAGCGCACCAAATCCCCAAAAACCAGCTTCTGAAATATGAAATCGTTAAAAAGGAATTGGTGGAGTTGTTAAATCAATTATTCAATTAAACTCACTACTGTCCGGTAAAGATAAACTAAAAGCTTGTTAAGCTTTGTTTTTACAAGTTTAACATTCATTGAAATATTTTTCGATTTGAAATCAATGTTAGAAAAAGTTGATTCAGTTTTGTCTTATGAACATAGGCAGAACAATTTTATCACAGTTATTAGATTTACTTATTTTAGAGCCTAATCCATTCTATATAATAGATAGAGCATATCTTGATTTTGAGAGAATTTATAAAATGCACCAACATCATTGTTATTTTGTACTTAGAGAAAAGCGCAACTTTAAATATCGGAGATTATACTCTCACAAAGTGGATAAATTTAAAGGACTTAAATGCGACCAAACTATCAAGCTTACAGAGTTTTATTCCTCAAAGAACTATCCTGAAAAACTAAGACGAATATAAACAGTTGAATTTGCTCAACTTATAACCGGACAGTAGTGAGTGATTATCATTAAATGAATCGGCTAATATTATCTACGCCAAACGCGGTAAAGATATTACCTTAGAGGTTTTAGAAGCGATTAATCCTTAAAAAAATAGGCGTGTAATGTTGTTCATTACACGCCCGAAATTATCCTTAAACACTAATTTACATATCCTTTAAAAGCTTAGAAATTTCATCTAACTTAGGAGTTAAAATCACTTCAATTCTTCGGTTTTTAGCTTTTCCATCATGTGAATCGTTAGCCGCTACTGGTGCAAATTCTCCTCTACCTGCAGCCGTTAAATTTTGTGGGTCAACTGCGTTGTTTTTCAAGATTAAACGCAAAACTTCAGAAGCTCGTTTAGTAGATAAATCCCAGTTATCAGCCAACTGCCCTGAACCACGGTAAGGATCGTCGTCAGTATGTCCTTCAATTAATACAGCAATATCTGGATTATCTCCTAATACTTTAGCTAGCTCTTTTACGGCTTTTTTACCTTCGCTACCTACATTCCAGCTTCCAGAGTCAAATAACAATTTATTTTCCATAGAAACGTAAACTTTACCATCACGCTGTTCAACACTTAGTCCTTTTCCTTCAAAATTAGTCAAGGCGTTGGCAAGTGTGGTTCTTAGGGCATTCATTTTTTCTTCCTTGTCAAAGATGAGTTTCTCTAATTCATCAATTCGTTCAGAACGAGAAGCAAGATCAGATTGTAATTTTTCAAGTCGCTTTTGTTCTTCATTTAAGGTTTTTTCTTTCTCTTCTAATTCAGCAAGAAGTTCTCTATTTTTTTTTGAATTTTCGGCTAATGCAGAAGAGGAATTTTTCTCTAAGGCATCATAAGATTTAGATAAGTTGAGGTAATTATTTTTTAAATCAGCATAATTCATACGCAACTCGTCTTCCTCTTCTTTTAACTGATTGTAGGCTTCTTGTTGATCAAGTAATTCTTTTTCAACCGAGGCTAAATTTTCATCGCATTCAGTTGAAGCATCCTCTAAGGATTGAAAATCATTTATTAGATTGTTGTATTGATCTTCTAATTGCTTGAATTTTTTTTGACTTACACAAGAGCTAGCCATAACTGCGGCAATAGCAAAAACGGAAAATAATTTGATTGTTCTCATATCTTTTTTATTAACTATTCAATTCTAATTTAACGGGGCAATGGTCACTATGTTTTACTTCAGTTAAAATAGCTGCATTTTTAATTTTTGAAGCTAAATTTTGGGTGACCAAATGATAATCTAATCGCCAACCTTTGTTATTGTTCCTGGCGTTAGCTCGATAACTCCACCACGAATATACTTCTTTTTCTGGGTGCATCTTCCTAAAGCTATCTACAAATCCAGAATTCATCAACTCACTCAGCCATTTTCGTTCAACGGGTAAAAAACCAGACACGTTTTTTAAGCGAACAGGGTCGTGAATATCGATGGCTTCATGACAAATATTATAATCACCACAAATTACCAAATTAGGAATTTCTTTTCTTAAGTCTTTGGTGTAAGCTAAGAAGTCGTCCATATAAGTTAACTTAAAATCCAGTCGTTCATTATTGGTTCCAGAGGGAAGATACATACTCATTACCGAAACTTCCTCAAAATCCACACGAAGGTTCCTTCCTTCGCGATCCATATAATTAATTCCTGTACCGTAGATTACATTTTTAGGTTCTTCTTTACACAAAATTCCAACACCGCTATAGCCTTTTTTTTCAGCAGAAAACCAATACACATAAGGGTAACCAATTTGATGAAAAAGCGTATCATCAATTTGTTCGGGTTGTGCTTTCGTTTCCTGAAAACAAACTACATCTGCATCTTCTTCAGCCAGCCAATCAATTAAGCCTTTTTTTAAAGCTGCACGAATTCCATTCACGTTATAAGAAATAATTTTCATTTTCAATTTTTAAGATTGAAAACAAAAATAGATAATTTTATGTGGAATTTACTTGTGATGAAAACAAAAACAAACATTCCTTTATAATACCTTGTTAGAAACCTAAACCTATACACTATAAGTCTTGTTAAGTTCCGTATAGTGTTCTACAAACAGCACCTTTTGACTTTTCATTCAGATAAATTACACATGTAATTTATCTGAAATCTTCTCGTCCTAAAATCGGATTTCAGCTCAATGATTAAAGAAATGTGAATTATAAGTTCTTTTGGTTTTGTATCAAACGAACTAAACTAACTTTGTTGCTGTAAAACATATTGTTTTGAAGAAAGAAGATTTAATTGAAGATTTAGGCGTACACTTTGAAAGTTTATTTGAACTACCTCCCTTAGCGGCTAGAATTTATGCGTTACTTTTATTAAGCACAAGGTCGGGTTTGAGTTTTGAGCAAATTACATGCGATTTAGCATCGAGTAAAAGCAGTGTTTCAACCAATTTAAAGTTATTACAAGAAACAAAACGCATCACTTTTACTACTAAAAAAGGAGATCGGAAGAGGTATTTTAAACCTTCGCCTCACTTTTTAGGTCTTAGAGTGGAAGAAAGTTTAGCAAAACTCAATCAAGAGCAGCAAATGGTCAATCAAATAATTGCGTTTAATTCTACGCATGAAGTAGAAGGGTTTGACACGGTACAATCTAAATTAAACTTTTACCAAGAGCATTTAAATACCCTTGAAAACCAACATAATTCAGCCTTAACAGAATTGATAAAATTAGATGATGAAAGTTAAATTATACCCGGTATTATTCGCCTTAATTTTTTTACTTTGGGCTTGTCAAGATCAGCCCAAAGAGCAACAAGAAAACGAACCACAAGAGTTTCCTGTTTTAGAATTACAACGCGCCGATTTAACTACGTATAAATCTTATCCAGCACGCGCTGAAGGAATTGTAAGCAGCGAAATTAGAGCCAAAGTAGCCGGTTATATTACCGATGTGTTGGTTGATGAAGGAGAAAAAGTAAAGAAGAATCAAATTTTATTTAAGTTAGAAACACAGCGCTTGGATGGCGAAGCAGCTGCCGCAAAAGCCCGTGTAGAATCAGCGGCTTACGAAGTTGAAAAACTGAAGCCTTTAGTAGAAAAAGAAATTGTTAGTGAAATTGAATTACAATCGGCAAAAGCCAATCTACAAGATGCTGAAAGTAATTACAATAGCTTGCTAGCTAGTATTGATTATGCCAATATAAGAAGTTCGGTAGATGGATATGTGGGGAGAATTAATTACCGAAATGGCGCATTAGTTAGTCCAGGTGATGCAATGCCACTAACACGAGTTTCAAAAATTGAAGAGGTCTTTGTTTATTTTTCGATGAATGAAAAAGCCTTTTTAGATTTTATAGATGAAGCAGAGGGAGAATCTGTAGAAGACAAAATACAAGATTTCCCTCCTATTGATTTTATGCTTTCTAATGGAAGAAAATACGCTGAGCAAGGACGTATAGAAACCATTTCAGGAGACGTTAATCAACTTACGGGAAGCCTTAGTTTTAGAGCTAAATTTCTTAACCCGCATCAAATTATTAGAGATGGCGCAAGCGGAAGCGTTTTACTTCCCACTAATTATAAAAACAAAATTTTAGTTCCTACGGTTGCTACTTTCGAGCGTCAAAATAAACGTTTTGTTTTTTTAGTTGAAAACGATAGTGTTATTGAAAAACCCATTCAAGTAATCGATCGAAATAAACAAATATACCTTGTTGACCAAGGAATTGAAGCAGGTCAAAAAATTATGGCACGAGGCTTAAATCGAGTAAAAGAAGGAGACAAAATTAAATCTCAAAAAGTTACTTTAGAAGAGGTTATTGAGGATTATCAACAAGTGTTTAAATAAGTTTGTATGTTAAAAACATTTATTAATCGCCCAGTATTTTCAACGGTTATTTCTATCATTTTAGTCATGCTAGGTGTGTTGGGCTTATTAGATTTACCCGTTACTCAATATCCTGATATTGCTCCTCCTACGGTGCAAGTTAGCGCAAACTTTCCTGGAGCTAATGCAGAAACTATAATTGAAAGTGTAATTAACCCATTGGAAGAGCAAATTAATGGGGTAGAAGGAATGACTTATATAACTTCTACGGCAAGTAACGATGGTTCAGCACAAATCAATATCTTTTTTGAGCAAGATTACGATGCTGATATTGCTGCTGTGAATGTTCAAAATAGAGTTTCAAGGGCCAACCCAATTCTTCCTGAAGAAGTAGTAAGAGCAGGAATTATCACGCAAAAAAGAACCAATACGGCATTGGTTTATATTTCGGTTTTTTCAGCTAACCCAGAGTTTGATGATACCTTTGTTCAAAATTACTTAAATATTAATGTTAAGCCAGAGTTAGAACGGGTTAATGGGGTTGCAGAAGTAAATGTTTTTGGAGGAAAAGATTATGCCATGCGTTTATGGCTAGACCCTGACCGAATGGCTAATTATGGATTGAGTTCGCAAGAAGTAATCGACGCAGTTAGAGACCAAAGTATTGAAGCTGCCGCTGGTGCTTTAGGTCAAAATGCGGGGGAAGCTTTTGAATACATTATTAAATATAAAGGGCGGTACAAAACCAAAGAAGAATACGAAGAAATTATTATTACAGCCCTAGATGACGGCAGTTTACTCCGATTAAAAGATGTAGCCGATGTAGAATTAGATGCATTTTCTTATTTGAGTAAAACCCGCTCTAAAGGGCACCCAGGAATGAGTTTTGGGGTATTTCAAACACCTGGTTCAAATGCACAAGAAATCATTGAGGAATTGTATGTGAAATTGGACGACCTCAAAGAAGATTTTCCAAAAGGAATGGATTATATCATTAACTATGATACCAATCGTTTTTTAACGGCTTCCATAGACAAAGTAAAATCTACGCTTATTCAAGCTTTTTTGCTGGTTTTTGTGGTGGTTTTTATCTTCTTACAAGATTTTAAAACTACGCTCATTCCCGCCATTGCGGTTCCTGTTTCACTCATTGGAACCTTCTTTTTTATGAACTTATTTGGCTACTCCATCAACTTACTTACCTTGTTTGCTCTGGTTTTAGCCATTGGAATTGTGGTAGATGATGCCATTGTAGTTTCAGAAGCTGTTTATGCTAAACTTGAAGAAGGACATAAAAACGCACGCCAAGCATCTATTTCAGCCATGAGCGAAATTAGTGGCGCTATTGTTTCTACCACCTTAGTCATGGGGGCTGTTTTTATTCCTGTCACTTTTATCAAAGGACCAGCAGGCGTGTTTTTTGAGCAGTTTGGAGTCACCTTAATCATCGCTATTTTTATTTCTTCAGTCAATGCACTTACACTAAGTCCAGCTTTATGTGCGATTATCCTAAAACCTAAAAATGGAGAAAATAAGTCTTTTTTAAAAGTCTTTTATAAAGCCTTCAATACAGCATTTAAAAGCTTTCAATCAAAATACATTACATCGCTTCAATTTTTGTTACGCAACAAATGGATGAGTTTTGGATTTGTAGCTTTGTCTATGGCAAGTATTTTTTATTTTCAGACCACTGTGCCCAAAGGATTTGTGCCTACCGAAGACCGAGGGGTTATTTTTATGAATGTAGAATTGCCACCTGGGGCTTCCTTGGATCGTACTTTTTTAGCTACCGATCAAATTTACGAAAGCATTAAAGATGTACCCGGTGTTAGAAATGCTTCCATTACCAGCGGTAGAAACTTTTTTGCTGGTTCAGGAAGTTCTTATGCACAAGGTTTTATTATTCTTGACCGCTGGGAAGAACGAACTTCTCCAGAAACACAAGTAGATGCACTGGTAGAGGAAATGACTAAAAAAACCGCTCATATTTCTGATGCTAAAATCATTTTTTTTACGCCTTCAAGTGTTCCTGGTTATGGAAGTGCCGATGGTTTTGAGGTGCAGTTAGTAGATCGAAAATATGGCGATTTAAACAACTTAGATAAAACAGCTAAAGAATTTGCAGCACTTCTTAATAAAGATGAACGCGTGGGTTTTGCTTCTAACTCATTCAATACAGCATTTCCTCAATTAGAAATGAATATTGATGTACCTAAAGCAAAAATGAGTGGCATTAGCATCAATGATTTGGTCTTTACTATGCAATCTTATATCGGTGGTTTTTACGTTTCAGACTTCAACCGATTTGGAAAGCAGTTTCGTGTTTTTGCCCAGACCTACCCAGAAAATAGAACAAAAGAAGATGATTTGAACAGTATTTTTGTAAAAACTTCTTCTGGTGAAATGGCGCCTATTTCAGAATTTATTAGCTTAAAACGAGTCTATGGCCCGCAAACGGTAAAACGATTTAATCTTTACAATGCTGTTGCCATAAATGGTTCTTCTGCACCTGGATTTAGCTCTGGAGATGCTATTGAAGCAGTGCGAGAAGCGGCGCTTCAATTGCCTAATAATTATGCTGTTGATTTTTCAGGAATTACTCGTGAAGAAATTAGTGTTGCAGGCCAAGCTGTTCTTGTTTTTGCACTGAGTGTATTATTTGCTTATTTCTTTTTAGCAGCTCAATACGAAAGCTATTTATTACCTTTAGCCGTAATCTTATCCTTACCAATTGGTGTGGCAGGTGCTTATTTGGTCACTGCCATTAGCGGTTTAGAAAACAATATCTATTTTCAAATAGCCTTGGTCATGCTGGTGGGCTTGCTGGCCAAAAATGCCATTTTGATTGTTGAGTTTGGTATTCAGCGAAGGCGACAGGGTTACAGCATTGTTCGGTCTTCCCTAGATGCCGCAAAAATTAGATTGCGCCCCATTTTAATGACTTCCTTAGCTTTTGTTTTAGGTTTATTACCGCTGGTTTTAGCAACGGGCGTAGGAGCTAAAGGAAACCAGTCTATTGGAACCGGTGCAGCCGGCGGATTATTAATAGGAACGATTCTTGGAATCTTTGTCATTCCTATCTTATTTAGTGTTTTTCAATATTTACAAGAAAAAATAACAGGTCAACCTGAAATAACAAAACCTACTGAATAATGAAGAAATTACTTATTTACGGCTTTCTATTTACCCAGTTGTTGTTCCTGAAGTCTTGTTTTGTAGCTAAAGATTACGAAAGAGATGAAGCTTTAGAGCCTGACGAAAACTTGTTTCGAACCGATGAAGTAGAAAAGCAAAAAGATACCACTTCTGTAGCTAGAATTAGCTGGCGCGAAATATTTACAGACGCTTTATTGCAAACCCATATAGAAGAAGCACTCACCAATAACCTTGATAGTAGAATTGCTTTACAACAAATTATGGTAGCCGATGCCTATTTTAAAGAAGGGAAAGCAGGTTATTTGCCCGAAATTAATTTTTCTGGAAATGTAAATTATCAAAACTTAGCACCAAACTCGCAATTTGGCGATTTTTTTAACTCCATTACTCAATATGAAGCTCCCGTAAATTTATCTTGGGAAGCAGATGTTTGGGGCAAAATTAGAAGTAACAAACGAGCCACACAAGCGGCTTACTTGCAAAATGTAGCTGGTCATCAAGCTATAAAAACAGAGTTAATTGCTCAAATTGCCACGTTGTATTTCCAAATTGCATCACTTGATGAACAAATAGAAATTACAGAAAAAACCATTGAAACCCGTAAAAAAAGTTTAGCCACTACTGAAGCTTTAAAATCTTCTGGGCGATTAACAAAAGTAGCTGTAAAACAAACAGAAGCTCAAGTTTACACGGCTGAAGCTTTGTTGTTTGATTTAAAAAATGAACTTCGCATTGCAGAAAACGCCTTAGCTATTTTAAAAGCTGAACCTCCTCATCAACCTGAGCGAAATTCCTTAAAAGAACAAGAAATTGGCGAAAAAATTGCTACGGGTATTCCTGCTCAATTGCTTAGAAACAGACCTGATGTGGTAGCCGCCGAGTACGAATTAATTAATGCTTTTGAATTGACAAATGTAGCTAGAGCAAGCTTATACCCTTCGTTTACATTGAATGCTAGCGCAGGCTTGCAAAGTCTTTCGTTTAGCGATTTTTTTAGTTTGAATTCATTTTTTTATAATGCTTTAAGCGGATTTACACAGCCTGTTTTTAACCGAAGAGCCCTGCGTACTCAATTAGAGGTAGCTGAAGGACAAAAAGAACAAGCCGCACTTAGATTTCAACAAACCTTGCTTACCGCCGGACAAGAAGTTTCTAATGCCATTTACAGCTTGTCTGTATTTAAAGAACGCCTTTCTATAAAAGAGAAAGAATTTAAAGCTTATCAAGAAGCTTTTGAATATTCAGAAGAATTATTAAAAAATGGAATGGCCGACTATCTTGAGGTTTTAAACGCACAAGAAAACATGCTGAATACCCAGTTAGAGGTGGTGACCAACAAACTTCAAGTATTAGAGTCTTCAGTAGATTTGTACCGCGCTTTAGGTGGAGGTTGGCAATAAAAGAGTTTTACAGACTTACTTTTTACAAAACAACTTAGATTACTTACCTTTGTAGCAAATTAAAGTTTTATGAAAAGTTTTTTACCAAAAGAGCTTAGCACTCCTCAATTACATGGTATTTTGTTGGGTTCAATTGGACCGCGACCCATAGCTTTTGCCAGTACAATTAATCAAGATGGAAGACCTAATCTTTCGCCTTATAGCTTTTTTAACGTGTTTAGTGCAAATCCACCAATTATGATTTTTTCGCCTGCGCGAAGAGTGAGAAACAACACTACAAAACACACCTTAGAAAATGCCGAAGCAACAAAAGAAGTAGTGATTAACGTGGTAAATTACGCCATTGTACAACAAATGTCGCTTTCTAGTACAGAATATCCAGAAGGCACAAATGAGTTTGAAAAAGCGGGTTTAACTATGTTGAAATCGGATTTAGTAAAGCCCTTTCGCGTGAAAGAATCGCCTGTACAATATGAATGTAAAGTAAAAGAAGTAGTTCACTTAGGAAAAAAAGGAGGAGCTGGAAATTTGGTAATTGCAGAAGTTGTTAAAGTTCATGTAAGCGAAGACTTGATTGATGAACACTTAAAAATAAATCAGCATAAAATTGATTTAGTAGCAAGAATGGGAGGGAATTGGTATTCTAGAGCTAACCAAGGCATGTTTGAAGTGCCCAAACCATTAAGTAGTTTAGGAATTGGCGTTGACCAAATGCCGGTGGAGGTAAAAACCAGTGAAATTCTTACCGGTAACGACCTAGGAAGATTAGGTAATGTAGCCCAATTACCAAGCAAAGAAGAAATTAAATTATTTGTAGAAGAGCATAATATGTTAGCCTATATTGAAGAAAACGATTCAAAAAAACTTCATATTATTGCACAAGAATATTTAGCGAAAAATCAGGTAGATGAAGCCTGGAAAATACTATTATCAAAAACCTATATGTAAGCATGGAAGTACAAGGAAACATTAAATTAATTGGAGAAACAAAGGAATACGGAAGCAATGGCTTCAGAAAAAGAGAGGTAGTAATTACCACGGAAGAGCAATATCCTCAATTTTTATTGATTGAATTTATTCAGGATAAAACCGATATTTTAGATCAGTACAAAGTAGGGCAAAAAGTAAAAATTGGAATCAATTTAAGAGGCCGAGAGTGGGTTTCTCCTCAAGGGGAAACAAAGTACTTTAATTCTATTCAAGGATGGAAAATAGACAGTTTAGAAGGTGCGCAACCGGGCAACAATATGCCTCCAGTTCCGCCAAGCGATCAATTTGAGCCCGCTAATGACTTAAACGAAGACGATAATGATGATTTACCTTTTTAGTGAATCATTAAACTGAATTTATAGATAGAAACCCGAGTTGTACTTGGGTTTTTTTGTTGTATCTATCACTAGAAAGGCCTTAATATGTACATCGCAGTACGTGGCCGCTTGGCTCATTTGCTAAAGTCATTCATAGGGTGATTTTCGCTCCGCTTTATATACATCTTTTGGCCATTGGCGGGTATTTAGTAACCTGAGTTCGATTATTCTCACTTTGTCAAAACTGTTTTAAATAGTAAGATACGAACTTTTTTAAGACGTAATATCTGGATATTGCGGAGTAAAAAAGTAAAGTAGATTGCTGTTTAAAACTGATTACTCTATTTTATTCAATAAGWACATCCATTTACAGCGTTAATTTTTATCACGATAGCTAAGGCTATCCTTCAAAAAATTGCCTTGTAACTGAATATCCTTATTGATTTTGACTTTGTGATTATAATCGAACTCAGGTTAGGAGTAATCAAACTCATAAAGTAACAACATAAAGTAACTAAATCATTTTATAATTGATTATAAACCACCCTTTATGGGTGTTTTTTTGTATTTACAAATTATTTGCTTTATGTGTATTTGTAGTACACTTAGATTCAATATCATCTTGATTATTAAGGAGGATATGCGACTTCAAGAAGAGCTTGAATTGCTAAGGTAAAGTAGGTAAAGCAACAATCTTTTTTTAATTTGATTGTTCAAAAACTACAAGCAGTATAGCTAAAATTATATTGCGCTAATTATAAATTCTAGCAATTCAATTTTGTATTAAATAAAAATAATTAACTTTCTCTATTTTGGTTAGATTCCTGTATAAATTTTAAATACTGCCGAGGTGTTAAACCGGTAATTTGTTTAAATACCCTGTAAAAATGTGATGTAGAATTAAAACCACTCATGGCAGCAATATCATTAAAATTTAAGTATTCTTGGTCTTGTAATTCCACAATTTTTTCCTTGGTAAAACGTATTCTATTTTTATTGATAAATGTACTAAAGTTATTCCCGGTAAATAAGTTAATGGCTTCAGAAACATAATTAGAATTGCTATTAACCAGTTGCGCTAGGTAGTTTAAATTAATGTTATGGTCTAAATACAATTGTTTGTCTTTCATTTGTTGCTGAATTTCTTCAAATAAAATTTTACTTTCGGAAGAAATCTTGTCTTTACTTAAGTTAACAGTATTTTCATTTAAACGATTAATTTTAAATAACTTTCGGCGAAAACGGGTTAGTTTAGATTTTAAAAATAAAAAGCCCAGACTAATAAATACAAAAGCGCCCAATAAAGCACTTAGTAGTGTTAAGTGGTTTATTTTTTCTTTTTGTTGCACCAATAATTTAGAGTTCTTTAAATCTTTTTCGTAGATCTTTATACGTTCATTAAACACATTTATAGCATTAGCCTGGTTTAAGGAATCTAATTTTTCTTTTCTTTTTAAATAAAGTTCTAATTCTGCTAAACTTTGCTGGTAGTTATTAATCCGTTTAAATGCCTTATATTTTAACTGATGAAATTTTAACCAAAGGCTTATGTTTTCTGGAGTACGCTTAATTAATATTTCAGCTTGGTCTAATTCTTTTATAACCTGGTTAATATTTCCTGAAGCTTCATTAAATTCTGCTGATGTTAAATGCGCTTTTAACAAGCCAATGGAATCATTACTTTGTTTTGCTGCTTGGTAGGCTAAGGATAAATTAGCTTTCCAATCTTGTCCTGCACTATAGTTAATTTCAGACAATAAACCATTTATTTTGGCAATGCCTGTATAGTTTTTTTCTGAAGTGGCAAGTCGAAGCCCATCATCTAAATAGGTACGCGCAGAATCAATTTCATTTAACCTAAAAAAAGTAAGCCCCATATTGTAATTGGCAATTATTCTTCTAACTAGATTAGGCTGGGTAGGTGGTAAATTTTGAACAAATTGATAGTGTTTTTTATAATGACTTAACGCCTCTTCAGGCCTTCCTATTTGATTAAGCAACATACCTAAATTGGTATTTGCTCTATTTAATACATCCGTATTGTTGGTTGATTTTGCTTGAGCTATCGTTTTATCTAAATAATACAAGGCACTGTCTTGTACTTTTAACAAACCATACAAGCTAGCTTTTTTTAGTAAAAGATCTAATTTTTTGCCCTCTACAGGTATGGGGCTTTGTAACAATGAGTCTAATTTACTATTGGCTAATGCATATTTCTCTTTTACAATCAAATCTTGATACTCTGTGTAAAAAAGACTTAAATCTTGGGCACTAAGACTTAAGGGGCTAAACATTAAACAAAAAAAGATGCCATAAAAATTTTTAAAACCCATGCTAAAAGATGTAGGTATTATTCTACAGCAAAGTTAGGGTATTTTTAAAATACTACAAAAATTTAATTTTTAAAAACCTAGAAAATTGATGAGCTAGTATTGTATTTAAGCCCACAATTGGTTGAAAATCGTTATGTAAAAAGACTTTTATGCATCAGTTAAGAATAAAAGCCATGCAGTTATTTATATCATGCAGCAATAAACTTATAAATGTTAGCTTGGCTATGGTTTACCTAATCATATCTATTTTAATTATCTGTATTCTTCGTTTATTGTACTTAGATTATAAGGAAGCTAAAAAATTTAAGCATTTAAAGAGGCTTAAAAAGCAAAAAAAAAAGCTTAAACAAATAGGCAGTGTTCTAGTTTCGCATTTTAGAGTAAGCATTTTTAGTATAAATAAAATACTGAAAATCAATAATTTAAATCATATTATTGTACTTGATATTTTTGAAATTGTTGAAAACTATGTTGAAAACTATGTTGAAAACCTTTTGCGGTTTTAGCCATATCATTTTACTTTTCAGTATATTTTTGTTAATGCAGCCGCAATAGTGCAGTTGTTTAACTTAAATATTTTATATTATGGTACATTTAAAACCATTGAAAAGGAGTAACCCACAAGATGCGGAAGTTCCAGACAAGTACTACGCAAAGGCCGTAGGAAATGGCGTAACCGACTTACATAGGTTAGCGCATTTAATCGCTAACCAGTCTACCGTGCGAAAGGCTGATTGTTTGGCTGTATTGCAAGCCTTGCAACACAACATCTCAGACGAGCTAGGGCAAGGTAGAATTGTTAAGTTAGGAGATTTTGGTACATTTCAAGTAGGTGTGCGCTCTAATGGAGTTGACACCGAAGAAGAAGTGAGCCAAAACCTGGTTAAAAGTGCACATCTCAACTTTAGACCAGGTAGAGATTTTCAAAGTTTGCTCAAAACTTTGTCGTACAAGTTAGTCGGTTAGTGAATCGTAATTTTGTACTTTATACGTGCTTTTAACTTCTATTAAAAGCACGTATTTTTTTGCTCTCTACTCATCAAAATCAGTGCAATTCATCTATATAAATCCATTAATTTATCCTATTAAATGCTTACATTTATACGCATAAATCCATCCACTTATCCTAATAAATTAAAAATTTATGCGCATAAATTTTAGCCTACTGCTTTTTGAATGCATCAATTAAAAATAGCGCATAAAAAAAAGCCCAAAAATGCGGTTAGTGAATCGTCTTTTTTGAGCTTTATACGTGTTAATTTGATTTTGCTTAATGTCTTCTATCCCACCAAGCTGCAACAAATATATAAACTATGTTGTGTTTTTTAAACATATACTTATAAATAATTATAAACAATTGTTGTTGTTTTAGTGAATAAAAGATTACCGCTCTACGCCTAACCTGAGTTAAAGAAAACAACAGCCTAACCTAAAAAGTTAAAGCCTTTAATCCACCATAAGGTATTAGACATCAGCCTTGCTTGTTAAAAGTAACATGATACAAGCGCAAATTGGTATTATTTTGCAATAAGCTACAAAAATTATACATATCTTTTACAAATACATTAAACCTGCAAGCAACAAATCTGAGTTTATTTTTAAATTTTAGTTGCAACTTCAGCACTTTTTATTCAAAAAAAACAAGTATTTAATAATCAGCCTATTAAAAATTCACAATTCATGAATTGTGAATTTTTTTTTATGATTTGTGAATGAATTTACATGATTTGTAAATAATAAAAAGTTTACTTAAGCTTTTTTTGTAATCACATACCAAGATGTAAGTAAAAGGAAATTAGAAATGAGAATTAAGTATTAATTACAAAAAATGAAAACTAAAATGAACGCCCTTACCAAATGTTTTAGCCTAGGTGTTCTGCTATGTAGCCTTACCAGCCTAAAAGCACAAGTGGGAATAGGAACCACCAATCCCGATGCCTCAGCTATCTTGGAGCTAGAAGCAACCGATAAAGGCTTTCTGCCGCCACGCTTATCTACTGCAGAACGGGACGCGATAAGCAACCCTGCGGAGGGCTTAATGATTTATAATACCGATAACAATTGTCTTGAATTTCGCAATGATACCTTTTGGATAAGTGCTTGCGATGGATCTGTTCAAACTGGTTCAATATCTGATTGTAATACGCCAGGTTTTATTCCACCATTTCTAGCGGCAGACCAGACTGAAATAGTTGATGTCACCAACCCTGTTACCGGAGACACCTGGATGGACAGAAACCTAGGGGCTTTTACTGCAGACCGCACAACCCCTAGTGCAGATGGCGGCACCGATTGCTGGGCGTATGGCAACCTATACCAATGGGGTAGAACTAGCGATGGGCATGAAGACCGCTCTTCTAATACTGCTGCTGGCCCCCTAGCTGCAGGAAGTGAGGGAAGTGATTTTATTACAGTTGCAAGCTCACTTAATGATTGGTTATCTAATCCAGACAATACAAGATGGAATGCTGCTACAAAAGGCGTGCACGACCCTTGCCCTGAAGGCTATCGCGTACCAACACAAGCTGAATGGGAAGCCGAATGGGATTCTTGGGATGGCATTTTAGACAATATAGCGCCTCCTTCCGCTAATAACCACGCTGGTGGTGCTATTGCCTCACCGCTTAAATTGCCCGTAGCAGGAAGCCGGAGCCTCTCATCAGGTAGTCTCAGCGGTATTAGCTCCGACGGCCGTTATTGGTCTAGTACCGTTTCAGGCAACAATGCCATAAGGCTCTACTTCGATGGTTCTTCTGCCGATATGTTAACCAGCTTTCGTGCTTACGCTTTCTCCGTCCGCTGTATTAAAGATTAAGAATTAAGTATTAACTAAAAAAAATAAAACCGATAACAAATAAAAACTAAAATGAAAACTAAAATGAACACCACAAACGTAAAAACGCCCTTCCTACAGAGGGGTTGGGGGAGGCTCTTGCTCATGCTCGCCTTCATCGGCTTAAACACCGCCAACGCCCAAGTGGGAATAGGAACCACCAATCCCGATGCCTCAGCTATTTTAGAGCTAGAAGCAACCGACAAAGTTTTTTTGCCCCCACGGTTGACAACGGCACAGCGCGATGCTATCGCTTCTCCTGTAGTTGGATCAATGATTTACAATACCGACGAAAACTGCATGCAATGGTACGATAATAACGGTTGGTATGACGGATGCAGCGGTCCTACTTATGGTACGATTGCCTCACTAGACTGTGCAGGTGCAATTAACAATGGTACGCTTACAGATGGAGAAGCAGCAGCTGGTGTAACTACTGTGATAGACTACACCGGCGGTAACGGTTTAAATCATTCTGGTCAAACGGTTAATTCTACTGGTGTTACGGGGCTTACTGCTACACTAGCCCCAGGAACTTTAGCCACTGGCGCAGGAAGCTTAACCTACACCATAAGCGGCACACCTGCAAGTGATGGCACGGCTTCGTTTGCCATTAACATTGGCGGACAGACTTGTAGTTTAGAAAGAACTGTTATTCCACCTCCACCTCAAGTTGGAGATTTTAGAGAAGGCGGGGTTGTTTTTTACATTTTTGACAGTAATGATCCAGGATATGTGGCTGGAGAAACGCATGGCTTGGTAGCTGCTATAGAAGATCAAAGTTCTAGTGCTGAATGGGGATGCTACGGAACAAGCATTTCAGGAGCTGACGGTAATGGAATAGGCTCCGGTGCAGCTAATACTAGTGCTATTTTAGCCGATTGCTCACAGCCTGGCATAGCAGCCGAGCTTTGTGACAATTATACTGGTGGTGGTTATAGCGATTGGTTTCTACCTTCAATTGATGAATTGTCTTTAATGTATCAAAACAAGACAACTATTGATGCTACCGCAGTGGCAAACGGAGGCAGCGGTTTTGCTAGTGCCTTCTATTTTAGTTCTACCGAGAGCGATGCCAACAACGCTTCGACTCAGAAATTCGACAATGGCAACCTGTTCAACTACCTTAAGCTCAACTCTTACAGTGTTCGTGCTGTTCGTGCTTTTTAAACCCAGTGAAACAAAAAGATTTCACGGGTTAAACCATTTATCCCGTTAGATATAAGTTATTTCTACCTATATGTTTTAAAGAGCGAAATAGTACAAAGTACAAAGAATAAAGAGTGAGTTATGAGATGTGAAGCGTAAAGAGTGAGAAATGATAAAAAATAAGAAATTACCTATGGGATGTTTTATACTAGATGGAAATCAGCTTTGCATTGCGAGAGGCATTCCACCTAAAATTTGAAATAACTCTGGTTAAGAGTCGGCAAACGACAGATTCACAGTTCACGCTTAACAGTTCAAAACAGATCACTGAAAACCGATAACAAATAAAAAATGAAAACTAAAATGAAAACAAAACTATTAACCCTAGTAACGCTCGCCTTCATCGGCTTAAACACCGCCAACGCCCAAGTGGGAATAGGAACCACCAATCCCGATGCCTCAGCAGCATTAGATGTAGTGGCAACCGATAAAGGTCTTTTGCCACCAAGGATGACGGAAGCCGAGCGCGATGCCATAAGCAACCCTGCGGAAGGCTTAATGATTTACAATACCGACGAAAACTGCATACAATTTTTTAAAGGTGTATGGTATGACACTTGTTCAGGTAGTCTAGTTATACCACCATCAACAACTCAAAATTGTGATAATGTTCCTTTTCTAAGTGCTGATGAAACAGAGATTGTTGACGTCACCAACCCTGTTACCGGCGACACCTGGATGGACAGAAACCTCGGAGCTTTTACAGCCGACCGATCTACGCCTAGTGCAGATGGCGGGACCGATTGCTGGGCGTATGGTAATCTATATCAATGGGGTAGAAATAGCGATGGGCATGAAGACCGTACTTCTAATACTAATGCTGGCCCTGTAGCTGCAGGAACTGAGGGAAGTGATTTTATTACAGTTGCAAGCTCTCCTTATGATTGGTTATCTACTCAAGACGATACAAGATGGGGTAACCCAACCGATGCAGACAAAGGCGTGCACGACCCTTGCCCTGCTGGCTACCGCGTACCAACAGAAGCTGAATTGAACAATGAGCGTAGTTCCTGGACACAATCACCAATTAATAGCACTAACAACAGAGAAGGCGCCATTACCTCGCCACTTAAGTTGCCCGTAGCAGGCTACCGCAGCCGTACTGGTGGGCTCGGCGGTGTTGGCTCCAGCGGCTTCTATTGGTCTAGTACCGTTTCAGGCGCCAATGGCAGTCGCCTCAACTTCCCTAGTTCCGGTGCCAATATGGGCACTGGCGTTCGTGCTGGCGGTTTCCCTGTCCGTTGTATTAAAGATTAAGAATAGTATTAAGTACAAAGAATAAAGAAGTGAATTATGAGATGTGAAGCGTAAAGAGTGAGAAATGATAAAAAATAAGAAATTACCTATGGGATGTTTTATACTAGATGGAAATCAGCTTTGCGTTGCGAGAGGCATTCCACCTAAAATTTGAAATAACTCTGGTTAAGAGTCGGCAAACGACAGATTCACAGTTCACGGTTGACAGTTCAGAACAGATCACTGAAAACCGATAACAAATAAAAAATGAAAACTAAAATGAAAACTAAAACTACTTTATTAAGCCTTTTATTGGTATTGATAGGATTAAATTTAGCAATAGCCCAAGTTGGAATTGGCACTACAACCCCAGATGCTTCAGCAGCATTAGATGTAGTGGCAACCGATAAAGGTCTTTTGCCACCAAGGATGACGGAAGCCGAGCGCGATGCCATAAGCAACCCTACGGTTGGTTTGATGCTTTGGTGTAGCAATTGTGGTAGTAATGGAGAGATGCAGGCATATAATGGTAATGGATGGATGAGTATGATTAGCGGAACAGCAAATCAACCATGGACGGTACCTGATGCGCCATTAATAGCTGGTGTAACCCCTGGAGTGGGTCAAGTAGAAATAACTTTTACGGCTCCCACTAATAATGGAGGAACACCTATCACATCTTATACCGCTACATCAAATCCTGGGGGTATTACTGCTTCGGTACAGCAGGCAGGAGGCGGCACAATTACAGTAACCGGCCTTACCAATGGTACAGCCTACACCTTTACCCTAACCGCCACCAATAGCATAGGAACAAGCGCTGCTAGCGCGGCTTCCAATGCTGTAACACCGGGTAATGTTCCAGATACACCAAATATAACAAATGTAACAGCAAGTAATGCTCAGGCAGAAATAACTTTTACGGCTCCCGCTAATAATGGAGGAACACCTATCACATCTTATACCGCTACATCAAATCCTGAGGGTATTACTGCTTCGGTACAGCAGGCAGGAGGCGGTACAATTACAGTAACCGGCCTTACCAATGGCACAGCCTACACTTTTACCCTAACCGCCACCAATAGCATAGGAACAAGCGCTGCTAGTATGCCTTCCAATGCTGTAACACCTAATTTATCGGTTGGAGATTACCATGAAGGTGGAGTTGTTTTTTATATTTTTGACAGTAATGATCCAGGATATGTGGCTGGAGAAACGCATGGTTTGGTAGCTGCTATAGAAGATCAAAGTTCAGGAGCTGAATGGGGATGCTACAATACAAGTATTTCAGGAGCTGATGGTAATGGAATAGGCTCCGGTGCAGCTAATACTAGTGCTATTTTAGCCGATTGCTCAGAGTCTGGCATAGCAGCCGAGCTTTGTGACAATTATACTGGTGGTGGTTACAGCGATTGGTTTCTACCTTCAATAGATGAATTGTCTTTAATGTCTCAAAACAGGACAACTATTAACACCACCGCCGTGGCAAACGGAGGTACCGATGTTAGTGGAGAATATTGGAGTAGTACGCAGCAAAATGCCGAGTTCGGGTACATCAGAAACTTATCCGGTGGCGGTCAGAGCTCAAACTACAAGTCATATTATAAAAAGGTTCGTGCGGTTCGTGCTTTTTAAAAAAACCAAAAAACAACAACATGAACAGCATAAACGTACTTAACCTTAAACCATTATTTGCTCTTGCACTGCTTTTTATTTTCTCAAAAAGTTTTGCGCAAGAAATTAGTGGTCAATTAACGGCAGTACCTAATCAAAGCATCCTGCTTAAGGGGTTTAATGGTTTAGACACCTATGTTATAGACAGCACACAAACCGATGCAGATGGGCGTTTTGTGCTTGAGTTTGCTCCCAAAGATTACGGCATGGGCTTATTAATTCCCGAAAATAACAAGTCGTTTCTAGCTGTTTTAGGGAAAGAAATGGTTAAACTAAACGGAGAAAACACAAGCTTACCTGAAAGTATTCAAATCAGTAAAGGTGCTCAAAACAAAGCGTTTATGCAATATGCTAGGCAACAGCCCAAACGTGAGCAAGCCTTAAGTGCTTGGGAGTATTTGCAAAAAATCTATACAGAAGAAGCTATTTTCAAAAAAGAAAAAGCAGCCCTAAGCGCTATAGAAAAAGAAATACAACACATCTACAGTAGTGAGCAAGAATTCTTGGATAAATTACCCTCAGATAGTTACCTAAGTTGGTACATCCCGGTACGTAAATTACTAAGCAGTGTAGCTCAAGTTGCGCAATACCGCCCAGAAGAAATTCCAGCCACACGCCAAGCGCTCCAAAACTTAGATTATGCCGATGAACGTTTGTACACAAGTGGTTTGTTGAAAGAGGCTATAGAAAACCACGTGTGGTTCATCGAAAACAGTAGTGGTGCATTGGATCAGGTTTTTGCCGATTTAAATGAATCGATTGACCTTATGCTTGCGCAGTTAATACATGATGAAGCCAAGTACAATACGCTAACCGAATACCTCTTTAACCTACTCGAAAAAAGAAGCCTATTTACCTCAGCTGAATATCTGGCGTTAAAAGTATTAAACGAGCAAAGCTGCAGCTTAAATGACGATGTGGCTAAGCAATTGGAAAGCTACCGCCAAATGAAAAAAGGCAATACGGCACCTGATATTCGTTTTGGCCAATACACCTACTTCCCGGAAGGGATGAAGGCTGCTTCCTTAAAAGAAATTGACGCCACCTATAAAGTAGTAGTCTTTGCTGCCGGTTGGTGTGGGCACTGCAGAGAACAAACTCCACAATTAGTGGAGCATTACACCGCTTGGAAAGACAAAGCTGTTGAAGTGGTGTTGGTTTCGCTAGACGAAAACACCACTGATTTCGTTAATTTTACAGGCGCTTTGCCCTTTGTATCGACTACTACATTAAAGAAATGGGACACCAAAGCAGCACAAGATTATCACATCTATGCCACGCCCTCCTACTTCTTACTTGATAAAGATTTGAAAATAATTTTAAAACCTAAAAACTTAGCACACTTAAACGCTTATATACAACAACTCAAAAATTAATTTAAACACAATGAACATGAAACATTTACTCAAATTAACACTATTACTTGCTGTTTCAGCGAGTTACGCCCAGCTGCATATTAGCAGTAGTACAGAACTTTACGTCGCAGGTGATGACGCTTTTTACACCAACGAAGATGTAAATAACCAAGGAACATTAACCTTTAAGCCAGCCACTGAAGTCAACTTTACCCTTGATGCTGGATTAGACAATAGCGCTGGCAGCATTGCTTTTGAAGATGCTACTCTAGTAATAGGTAGCGGTACAACCAATGCCAATAGCACCGATGATTTTATATTTGGAGCTAACGACGAAGTAAAACACGTAGTGCTAGACAAAAGCTCAGGAACCACCAACGTTATTGACGGACATTTAGGCATTAGTGAAACCTTGAAGCTAACCAGCGGTACGCTAACTGCAGGAGACAAGATTACCATGCTTAATCCAAGTGTGGGTCAAGAAGCTTATGTAGTAGAATCCACCGGAGGAACAGCCAACCTTAGTGTAGAGAAGTTCTACCCTGCCAAACGCGCCTTTAGAATGGTAGCTAGTCCCGTAGATGGTGGTAGCATCTTTGACAACTGGCAAAACGGCGGTGATAATGAACCGGGTATTGGAACCCATATTACGGGCGAAGTAGGGACAGTAGGAGAACACAATAGTACAACAGGATTAGATTATACAATTTCAGGGAATCCGTCGATGTTTTACTTCGATAGTGGCTGGCAGGCAGTTGCTGACAGCAAAAACAGAGACCTAGAAGCAGGCGTGCCTTATCGTTTGATGGTACGTGGCGATCGTGGAATTGATTTGTCAGATAACGACTCTGAGGGAGCTACCACTTTACTCTCAACAGGAACCTTAGAGGTAGGGACTAAAGATTTCACTTTCCCAAGTGCAACCGCAGGTAGCAATACCTTTGCTTTTATTGCGAATCCTTATCAATCAAGGATTGATGTGAGTGAAGTTCTTGCTGCAAATTCAAATACTGACAGCAACCAATTATGGGTGTGGGACCCGATGGTGAATACACGTGGAGCTTTTATAACAATAGATGAATTAACAGGAAATGGTGATACCACTCCTAGCTCGGATGCTACTAAATTTATTGAACCTGGACAAGCCTTCTTTATTCAGTTAACAGGTGGAGATTCTAATATTTCTTTTACTGAAGATGTAAAAGATGTGACTACTACACTTGACAAATCAGCGCCATTCAGCGATAATCAGATGAGTTTGTTATTTGAGTTGCAAAATGAAGGAAATCAAACTATTGACGCGATTCGATTACGCTTTGCTGCCGATGGAATTACTGAGGTAGATGCAGCAGATATTGCTAAAATGGGGAATATCGATGAAAACCTAGCTTCAGTCAATGAAAACAGCTTGTTTACTATTCAGCGAAGAAACTTCCCAGAAAATGATGAGGTCATTCCGCTGTTCACCAACAACTGGAGAAATCAAGACTACAGCTTTGTGGCTAACTTAAACAATTTTGGAACAACAGCAGTTTATTTAGTTGATGCTTATTTAGGCACGGAAACTTTGTTAGAAGACGGCGAGACCTACTCGTTTAATGTTGATGAAAGTATTAGCGAATCGGTAGATAGTCAACGTTTTTCCTTAAAGTTTGATGCAGAAACCATGAGCATGGAAGATGTGGACAAGAAGTTGTTTAGCCTCTACCCTAACCCCGCCAAGGAAATGGTAAACATTCAAACAAGCCTAACTTTAGGCACATCAGTAGAAGTTGAAATCTACAACATGTTAGGTCAGCAAGTATATACCGCAAAACAAGAATTGAAATCGCCTAGTTTAGAAGTCGATGTCAGTGCGTTTAACAGTGGCGTATATAGTGTAAAGCTAACCGACGAAGCAGGAAACCAACAAAGCACACAGTTAATAAAAGAGTAAGCAGATGAAACACGCATGTATAAAGCTTCTACACACAGGAGAATGATTATACGTGTCGCATCTGACCACTAAAAAACAATAAATATAAACAGATGAAAAAATCACAACTAATATTTACCGTAATCCTACTAAGTTTTTTTACCATAACAAACATCCACGCTCAAGGTCTTGAGGATGCTCAAGGTCTTGAGGATGCTATGGGTGGTTTTGAAGATAACGTTAATGATGTACCCATCAATTTCCTTATTCCCTTAGCTTTACTCGTTGGAGCTTACTTTGGCGTAAAAAAAATAAAAAAATAAGTCATGATTAAACGATTAAAAAAATTGACGTGGATTGATATTGTGCTGTATCTATTGTACCTTATCATTGCCATTATTCTAGTCAATATTGTCTTGCTAGTTAAGGAGGAAATGCGACTTCAAGAAGAGCTTGAATTGCTAAGGCAAAGCAGGTAAAGCAACAATTTGTTTTAATTTGGTTTTCAGAAGCCACCCTTTAAATTTTTAAGGGTGGTTTTTTTTGTTGTTGGGTATAAAAATTTAGCTAAAGTTTTAAGATCATTGCAAGAAAAAAAACGGCTAAAAATCAAAAATTAAGCAATAAAAGAAAGGAAAAGAAACCACGTTAATTATGCAACGGTCTTAAACTGTATATTCTTTAAATACCTAAATAGGCTATAATTTAAACTTCAACAAAAAAGCTTGCACAAGTTGCTTATTGAGCAAGCTAAATTGACTAATTCTACCTTTATTAAGGCTTTTCTGGACTGGGCGGTGTTGGTGGGCTTGGTGGTTCAGGAACAACTGTATTTTGTTTGGTTTTAATTTTAATTGTATTGGTTTTTTCTACTTTTTTTATGGAAAGAATGTCTTTGTAATCTAAGTTTTTAAGTTCATTTTCATCTGTTAATTGGTTGTTTCTAAAAATTTTAAACGCGTCCTTGTTTTGTAATAAATCATTGTAAAAATCACTTTTTATTTGATCATCTAAAAGATTGAAGTATTTCATTAAACCTTGCAAATCTTCTTTTTGGTCTAAAAGCTCCCAAGGGATTTTATTATTTTTCTGAAGTAAAAGACTTGCATCATTACTTTCATCTTTTTTGGTTGTAATGAATATAATGCCGTCCACATCTTTGTTGGGAAATGAAGAAGAATCTTTTTCCACTCTTATTTCGCTAATTTCTGAAGGATTTAATTTTTTAAAATACTCTTCTGAAACTTCTTTTCCATCAACTACATATAAAATGATCTGTGGTTTTGATAAAGTAGGGGTGATTTTTACGTAAGCATTGATGTCTTCTTGATCCGGGTCAATTTCAATATCTTGCTCAGTTATGTAAATGACTTTTCTTTCTTTTTCAGTTTTTCTCTCTTTAGTTCCTCTAATCACGAAAATATCTTTACCTCCTTTATTTTTCTTTTCAAGCAATATAGGAGTTATTCCTTTGTTGGATTCCTGTTTATGAACAGTTTCAGAATTTGTATTATCATCTGTTAACTTAATTTTAATAGAAGTGATTTCTCCGTTTTTATTTCTTTTCAAGTTTTCAACATTAAGATTTACATTAGCTTCTTCATTAAAATGTTGAGCAAAAACTTGAATGTCTTCTTCAGAGGAATCTTTAGTAATGCTCTCTAAAATTTTAATTCTTGGAATAGATTGAAGTTCCTCATCTGTTGAAAGTTCATTATCTTTTTTTTGCGTAGAATGTGATGAGGTTGTAATAGAATTTCTAGTCACAGTCATTAATTTATATTTTTCATTTTCCTCATCACTTTCTTTTAGCACATAATACTTTCCAGTATCATTTTTGTCTTTTGCGTTTAGAATATTGTTAGAAACAAAGTGTTTTATAGCATTTGGCACTTTTTCAATATCACCTTCAAGATATGCCACACCATCATCAAAATCTTTGATGCTTAAATTTTTTATTAGATATTCCTCTTTAAAAGAAAGCTCTTTCTTATTAAAAACAACCTTGTTAACTTCATTTCTAATTGCTTTCCACTCTTCGTAAACCTTATCTTTACTGGCTTTATTGATGTTAGCTTTCTTAGAGCTAATTTCAAATTCTTTTTCATTCGAATTTTGAGGCATAAAGACTTTCAATTCTATAGGAGAAATAGGTTTGTTCCCTTTTACATGCTTTTGAGTATTTATACTTTTATCGGCATTATTCATTTTGATTTTAATTCCTTTTATTTCTCCTTTTTTAGTTCGCCTAACTTTTGAGAATTTAATATTGATATCATCTTTCTTGAAAGTCTCAACAAGTTGGTCTAATTCCTCCTCTGTTGTTAAAGCGGTTACTAAAACACTAAAACTATAGGAAGTTGAAATGTTGTTTTTTTGAGTTTCAGCTACTTTTTCCTCTTCCACCTGCATAGCCACCGTTTCTACTTGAAAAAAGGCAATAAAAGTAATTAGGATAGGGATAATCACAACCGATTTCAACCGGTAAATACTTGGGGATTTTTGCTTGTTTAACATCATAATTCTTGTTTTAATCGTTGAGTTTTTAAAAAAATAATGACCTACCAAAGCAGCTTGGTCGGGTTGAATAAAATTAAGTAAGGTGTATTGGTAGTGTTTTTTGTTTTCCAAACGCGAAACAGTTTCTTGATCGGCAATAAATTCTAAATTTTCATCCAACATTTTTCGGTAGAAATACATCAATGGATTAAACCAAAGTATAATTTGAGCTAAATTGGCTAGCATTAAATCAATAGAATGTCTTTGCTTAATATGCACATATTCATGTGCTAACACACTGTTTAACGTCTTTTCATTCAATGCATCCGGACAATAAATAACTACATTAAAAAACGAAAAAACATTAATTGGTTGTTTGCATTGGTAATGGACAATGCCGTTCTTTTTAAACTTGGCAGCCGTTTGAAGCAGCTTCCTTAAAGTATAAAATTGCTTACTTAATTTCAGCGTCATAAAAATAACGCCAAGTAGGTAAATAGCAAAGAAAATAAAGCTCCACGGAATTTCCTTGGCGGGTTTTATAGAAGAAGTTGCTTTGTTTTGTTCTACTGAATTTAACTGAAAATTAGCCGCTTCATCTATGGTAGATTCAACAATTAAAGCTTCTTTGGGGTCAGGCTTAACAAACTCTATCGTTGTTACCTGAAGCAAAGGCAAGGAAAAACTAAGAAGTAAACCAAAAAGCAAGAATTTTCTGTTGAAATTTTTAAAGCTTTCATTACGCAATAAAAACCAATAACTCAAGCCAAATAAAGCTAATAATCCACTGACTTTAATTAAGTAGATGAAAAATTCCATTAGCTTTTGTTTTTTTCAATTAAATCAATAATTTCTCTAAGCTCTTTGGTGCTAATTTTCTCTTCCTTAGCAAAAAACGAAACCAAATTTTTATACGAACCTTCAAAAAACTTTTGAGTAGTAGAATTAACCACCGTTTTAGAATATTCCTCTTGATTAATCAACGGGAAATATTGATGTGTCTTTCCAAAAGCTTGATGACTCACAAAGTTCTTTTCCTCTAAATTTCTAACTATGGTAGAAACAGTATTGTAATGCAATTCTTCCTCTAATTCAGGTAAAATTTCTTTTACAAAAGCCTTCTCTAACTTCCATAAAGCGCGCATTACTTCTTCTTCCTTTGAGGTTAATTTTTGCATATCAAATTCATTTTTAGCAAATGTAAACTATTTTTTTAGTTATGCAACTACTTAATTAGTTAAATAACTATAATTATAGTTTTATAAAATTGATTTAGCATGTTTAAATTTTAATAAATGCTGAAGAAAAAACCAAATCAATAAGGATTAACTTTACCTTTGCAGGTAAATTAACAAAAGTTGATTAGTTTGCCAAAGTGGAAACAAAAAAGAAAAGTTTATATAAAAAAACACGAAGAATCCTTTTTAGGACTTTCTTGTTTTTAATTTTGATTTTTGTTGCTTTAGTTTTGCTAATTAGAAGTCCGTGGGGTCAAGATAAAATAATCAACCAAGTAACTCAGTATGTGAGCAGTAAAACCTCTGCCCCATTTAATATTGAGAAATTCTTTCTTACTTTTGATGGTAACCTCAATATACAAGGACTTTCTTTAAAAGACCAACAAGATAAAACCTTAGTTTATTTTGAGGAATTAGAACTTAACATCCCCCTATTTAGCATTTTTAAAGAGCAGAAAATTCACCTTAAAAACATCGAGTTAAAGGGATTAGAATCTTCGGTTTACCGTCTTAAAAACAAGGATTTTAATTATCAGTTTTTAATTGATGCTTTTGCTTCAACAACCGAAAAAGAAGAGAAGGCTAGTAATGCTGAATATGATTTTTTTCTTGGTGCAATTGACTTAAAAAATTGTCAACTAACTTACCTAGATGAAGAAGAAGCGCTAGAGGCTGAGCTTGTTCTTGGTCATTTATTGGTTCAAATGAAAACCTTCGATTTAAAAAATCTAAATGTTGAAATCGATGAGTTTTTCATCCTTCAATCAGATTTCACATATTCCCAAAAACAAACTGAAGATAAGCGTATTGAAACCGATGAACAAAAAGATGATTTAGCCACTAACGGGCCTGATTTAAATTTAAAAATCAATGATTTTAGTCTTGTAGAATTAGCCACTGAAATCAATTATTATGAAGATGATTACACGGCATTTTTAGAACAATTTAATTGGAAAGACCTTGAGCTTGATTTGAAAGAAAAACAGCTAACTTGGAAACTTTTAAACATTGAAGAATCTAAAGTTGATTTAGATTTAGCCCAAAAAGAAGTTTCCAAAAACTCTGCTAATAAAGCTGAAGATTTTGTTGTTGAATGGCCAGCTTGGGAAATTGCTTTTGATCAATTAAGTATTAAAAATCAAAAATTTACACAAACCACCAAAGGAGAAAAGTTAAACAAAAATACGTTTGATGCTTCACCTGTTGAATTTAATCAGCTTCATCTTGACCTATCAGATTTGAGCTACTCTCCTTCAGAAAAAAACCTAAAGTTAAAGCTGAAGCAATTTCATTTTCAGGAATATACAGGCTTAGCTTTAAAAAACTTGAATTTTAATTTAAAAGTAAATCAACAAGCTATAGATCTTGACCAACTTCAACTTAACACCCTTCAAAACGAATTGAAAGGCAATGCTAGAATTCAATTTACAAGCTTAACAAACTTCATTAATCATCCGGAAGAATTTACTGACTTGCAACTTGATGTAGCGGGAAATTTTCAGCTGAAAGAATTTAAGTCATTTCTACCTAATTTTAAGCAAAATGAGGCCTTGGTTAACTTAGCAAAACATCCTATTCAAACTAAAATTAAGGCCAATGGAAAAAAAGGAAACATCAACTTACAGCCGTCTTTTGTTCATTGGAATACAACCAAAATCAATTTTGCAGGCACACTTCATAACCTGATGAAAACTAATCAGAGTTTAACTTTAGATACTTATCATTTGAGCACCAAAAAGGAGGATTTGTTGTTGTGGCTTCCAACAGAAACGATAGCCAAAATAGATTTGCCTGATGGAATGTCGTTGACAGGGAGTTTAACAAACAAACAGAATTTATGGACTACCAAATCTAGCTTAAAAAGCGATTTTGGTTCCGTGAGCCTAGAAGGAAAAATTGATTTAGACCAAGAAATAAGCTTTGATTTTTCAACAACTGCTTCAGATTTAGCCTTAGCAAAAATCCTTCAAAACAAAGATTTAAGCCCCTTGAATATGCATTTCAACCTTAAAGGCAAGTACAAAGACTTAAGCAACATCGATGTAGATTTTAATTCAGAAATCACTAAATTCACTGCCTTTAACCAAAATTTTAACGGACTTCAACTAAGCCTTCAACTCAAAGAAAGTGAAGGAGATTTATCGCTCAACTTTGAAAATGAAAACATTGATTTAAATCTACATTCTCACGTAGAATTAGCCGATAATTTCTATGTTTTTCAGCCTAAACTAGAAGTGAAAGGCGTTGATTTTTATAGCTTAGGCTGGTTAAAGGAAGACATTAGAGCAAGGTTTATTGTTGATGCGGCATTTAGCGGTAACCCAGAAGAATTTGACTTCAGTTTAAGCATTCCCGAGTTTGTAAGTGTTTATGAAAAAAAATCTTACCGTCTAAAGGGTTTTGACTTAGAAGCGCAAATAGGTACAAATAAAACAAACCTACAAACAAAAAGTAAGTTTCTAAACTCCCAACTCAAAGCGAACAAACACCCTAGAGATTTAGTTGACGCAAGCCTAAAATACCTCCAAAAATACCTCACTGATTTTAAAGCAGAAGAAAATGAAAGTGAAGGCGCTGAAGTTGATTTAGAATGGGGCGTGCAGTTAACTAACATTCCTTTACTAAGCGAGGTCTATTTGGAAGATTTAGATAAAATGGATACCCTAAAATTAAGCTTAGATTTTAAAGAAGAAAAAAATGAAATACGAATAAATAGTACTTTACCAGAATTAATTTACAAGGATATTCAGCTAAACGATTTTGCTATAACAGCCAACGCAAACCCACAAAAAGCTGATTTTAGTATTGGTTTTGAAAGCTTAGAAAATGCAGGTTTTAAATTAGCAAAAACGCAATTGTTTGGAAATTATGAAGACCAAGCCTGGAAAGTTGCCTTTGAAGCTTACCAAGATGACGAAGCTTTTTTCTTGATTCGCTCTTTTATTGAAAAAGACAAAAACCTGTGGAGGTTTAGCTTGGACGAAAACGAGTTTATTTTAAACCGACAACAATGGAAAGTTCACCCCCAAAATTACATAAAATTTGGAAACCGAAGTATAAGGATTAAGGATTTTCAATTAGAACACAAACAACAAAAGCTTTCTATTCAAAATGATTTAGAAATACCTGAAGAACATGTTGCTGTTTTGTTTAAAGATTTTAAACTAGCTACGCTAAGCAGTTATTTTCATCCAGATGCACTATTTGCAAGCGGAGACATAAACGGAAGTTTAGCAGTAGTAAAACCCTATGAACAAATGGGTTTTTTAGCCGATTTAAACATTGATGATTTAGCTATAAAAAATCAACATATAGGAAAATTTGAATTGAATGCCTCCGCCAACGGAAACAACACCTACAAGACAAAAATCCAATTAAAAGGAGCGCAAATTGATTTTTTTGCTGAAGGAAAATATTTTTATGAAGAGCAAGAGCCAAAGCTTGCTATTTCCGCTCAGTTAAAAAAATTAAATTTAGACCTTATTGCCTTTTACTTGCCAGAATTAATTGACGAAGCTGAAGGA
This sequence comes from Psychroflexus maritimus, assembly GCF_011089875.1. GTDB lineage: Bacteria > Bacteroidota > Bacteroidia > Flavobacteriales > Flavobacteriaceae > Psychroflexus > Psychroflexus maritimus. Next base: position 47,800 of record NZ_JAANAS010000105.1, read on the forward strand.
GAAATACGTTCAGATTTTGAATTAAAAGGCTCCACCAACAAGCTTTCTTACGCGGGTAATTTGCAAATGAATGAAATTGGCTTTAGAGCTCAACCTGTAAACACCAAGTTTTATTTTGGAGAGGAATTCATTCAATTTAACCAAAATGAAATCGAATTTAAAAATTTCACTATTGCAGATGCTCAAAAAAATAAGTTTAATACCAGCGGTAAAGTATTTATTGAAAACCTTAGCAATCCTAGATTTAACCTGAATTTTAAAGCAGAAAACTTCCAACTTTTAGACGCTAAGCGCAACGAAACCACAGCTTATTTTGGTCAAGCAAATTTTGATTTAAACGCTCAACTTACGGGCAATTTAAATGTTCCAGTAGTAAACCTAGATTTTACATTGAATAAATCTTCTAATATTAGCTATATCATTCCAGAAGCGCAAGCCGATGTAGTTGATCGAGAAGGGGTGGTTTTATTTGTCAATAAATCAAATCCAAATGATATTCTCACTAGAGCTACTGAAAAAGAATTTAACGATTTAATTAAAGGTTTTGAAATTGATGCAAAGATAAAAGTTGATCCAGAAGCAAAAATCACAGTTATTTTCAACCCACGCACAGGAGATCAAATTCAATTACAAGGAAACGCCGACTTATTAGCGCAAGTAAAACGCAATGGAAATATAGACTTAAGTGGTACCTATCAAGTAAAAAAAGGCTTTTTTGAGATTAACCTCTACAACTTAGTTACCCGAAGATTTCGTCTAGCAGAAGGCAGCAAAGTAAGTTGGTATGGCGATCCTTACAATGCAGATCTTGATATTAGAGCCGTTTATCAAATAGAAACTTCGCCTTCGGCCTTAATGGCTTCTCAAATTGCTTCAGAAGCAAGTTCAATTCAAAATCAGTACCGAAGATTACTTCCGTTTCTTGTTTATTTAGATGTTGATGGAAACCTTAGTGCTCCTTTATTAAATTTTGCTTTAGACATGCCAGAAGATCAACGAGCAGCGATTAATGGAACGGTTTATACAAGAATTAACCAACTTAATCAACAAGAAGACGAACTCAACAAACAAGTTTTTTCGTTACTAGTGCTCAATCGTTTTTACCCAGAATTAGGCAGTGATGGAAGCCAAGGAGGGGCAGCTACACTGGCTAGAAACAATTTAAATCAAGCCTTAGCAGATCAACTCAACGCCTTTTCTAATAAATTAACTGGAAACACAGGTATTCAATTAAATTTTGATATCAACTCTTATACCGATTTTGAAACAGGCGTAGGTCAAGAACGAACAGACTTAGATGTGAGTGCGCAAAAAAAACTCTTTAACGACCGGCTTGTGGTTGAAGCAGGAAGCCAGGTAAACGTTCAAGGCGAACAACGTCCTGGTGAATCTAACGTAGCCGTAGGAAATGTAAGTGTAGAGTACTTAATAACGCAAGATGGCAGATGGAAAGCAAGAGGCTTTCGAAAAAGTGAGTATGAAAACGTGATTGACGGCCAAGTATTCATTAGCGGAATTGCCCTTATTTTTACACGCGAATTTAATGAGTTTAACGAACTTTGGAAATCGCTTTTTAATTCTACTGAAACCCTAGAAGAAGAAGAAAAAGAAAAGAAAGAATTAGAAGAAACAGAAAAGAAAAAACCTAAAGAGAAAATAAAAAGACTAAATCACAAGCAAGAATAGAAAATGAAAATTAAATTTATACATGGCTATTTACTCCTGTTTTTAGGACTGAATTTTTCTTGTTCAGTAAATAAATATATTCCTGAAGATGAAGTTTTGTATAAAGGTGCTTCGGTGGTTTATCAAGGTGCTTCAATTGAAAAAGCTGCACGAGGAAAAATAAAAGAAGTCCTTTTTCCCAATCCAAATACAAAACTACTTTGGATGAGACCAGGAGTGTATTTTTATTTCAAGGCACAACAAGAAAAACCAGGCTTTATTAATCGTTGGATGAACAAACAAATTGGAGAAAAGCCTGTTTATCTTTCTCAAGTAAATGTAGAAACCACTGAAGAAGTCATGAAAAACCGATTAGAAAACACTGGGTTTTTTTCCTCTGAAATTGCTTCTGAAGTGAGTATCGATACTGCTAAACAAAGCGCAGAAGTAACCTATAAAATTAACTTGCAAAAGCCTTACCGCCTTGCTGAAATAGAAGTAGAAAAAAATCTAAAAGACAGTCTGCCTGTATGGCAAGAAATCGATTCCTACCTAAAAACCTCTTCACTTGAAAAAGGAAGTAGATTTAGCTTAGACCAATTAAAAACTGAACGCGGAAATATTGACCGTTACCTAAAAGACAGAGGCTATTATAACTTTAATTCAAACTTCCTTATTTTTGAAGCCGATACCAACGCTTACGCCAACAAGAAATTTAATCTTTATCTCAAGCTTAAAAGCGAAACGCCAACGAAAGCACTTTATCCTTTTCGCCTTGATAAAATCAATGTTTTTCCAAATTCAAGTTTAGAAACTGAGGACCTGCAAAAAGATACGCTTACTATAGGCCAAATTAAATTTATTCAAAATGAGGTGTTTTTCAAACCTGAGCGTTTACAGCCATTTTTTAAAATTAAACCAGGTGATCTGTACAACCCACAAAATTCACGGTTTACTAGCAGGCGTCTAAACGCAATGCAAACCTACAAATTTGTTAATATTGACTATGAAGAACATGCGTTTGACTCTACCCAAAGCGTTCAAAAACTAACAGGTAATGTTTATCTCTCTCCAGCGAATAAACGCTCGGTAAGATTTGAAATGCAAGGGGTAACTAAATCAAATAACTTTACCGGTCCTAACTTAAATTTAACTTACATTAATCGGAATATCTTTCAAGGCGGAGAGCAGTTTAAAGCAAGTATTAACGCAGGATATGAACGCCAATTTTTGGGCGGTGACCAAGGTGGTTTAAACTCATTGCAATTAGGTTTAAGAAACACGTTAAGCTTCCCAAGGTTACTATTTCCAATCAATTTAAATGAAAAATTTGATTATTCCATACCCAAAACCAATATTAATTTAGGTTTTGATTACTTGAACCGAACAGGCTTATACACCTTAACTTCAGTTTCTACAAGCTTTGGTTATCACTGGGATCAAAATAGATTTGTTACCCATACCATCAACCCCATTAATATTGAGGTAGTTCAATTAGGAAATACCAGCAATGAATTTGAAGAAATATTAGATAACAACCCGTTTTTAAGGCGTAGTTTTGACCAACAGTTTATTGCTGGTTTGGTTTATTCGTTTACTTATAGCGAATTAAAAGAAGACCGCGTTTGGAGAAATTTTTTCAATTTCAATTTTGAATCGGCTGGAAATACAATTGATTTATTCGCCCAGGAAGAAGACGAAACCCGAAAAGTATTTGGTACCGAATTTGCCCAATTTGTGAAAGCTGATATCGATTTACGATTTAATCTAGACTTAGCTACTAACGAACAACAATTGGTAGGAAGAATATTTGCCGGTATGGGCTTACCTTATGGAAATTCTGAAGCACTTCCTTTTGTGAAACAATATTTTGCCGGCGGGCCTTACAGCATAAGAGCGTTTAGAATACGCTCACTTGGCCCCGGAAGTTATGTTCCTGAAACAGGAAGTCAATCCTTTTTTGATCAAGCGGGAGACATTCGCTTAGAAGCTAATCTAGAATACCGATTTCCTTTAATTAGTTACTTAAAAGGAGCTGTTTTTTACGATGCTGGTAATGTTTGGCTACTCAATGAAAATCAAGCCTTACCAGGAGGAAAATTTGCTAGCAACTTCCTTGACGAGTTAGGAATGGGAACGGGTGTAGGATTAAGAGTAGATGTTCAAGGCTTTGTGATTCGTTTCGATTTTGCGGCACCATTAAAAAGACCCGCTAAAAGCTTTAAATTTGAACCTAACAAAACCCTGCTTAATTTTGCCATAGGTTATCCGTTTTAGCAATTGCTTAATTAACTGAGATTATAAATTTATACGCTAAAAACCCTACTTACTTAACTTAAAAAAATAATAAATTGAAAACTTAAGTAAAATAAATCTAGTATCTAGCAACTTTAAGCATTTGCAGTAGTTATTTCAATTGATAAATGCTATTATAGAGATGTAATCAACCTCAACGACCTATGAAACTATTAATTTCTAGTATTTTTTTACTCGTTCAGTTTAGCCTTTTTAGTCAAGCTTCCTCTTTTAAAGACGGAGAAATTTTGAAATTTAAGATCAACTATGGGTGGTTTAAGGCTTCAGAAGCTACACTAAGTGTTACCGCTTCAGAACTAAGAGGCGAAAAAATGTATCACTTGGTGGGAGAAGGCCGCACTACAGGTATGTTAGACGTTTTTTTTAAAGTAAGAAATAGATTTGAAAGCTACTTAGGAATGAACGATGGATACAGTCATCGGTTTATCCGAAATACTTCAGAAGGAGGACACATTAAAAACAAAATGATTGATTTTTTTCAGAATGAAAGTCGTGCTGTTGTCCATAACTACAAGAAAGATACTGTTTCAGAACATCAATTAACTAGTTATACACAAGATATGATTTCGTCTTATTATCATTTACGTGAAATTGTAGATATCAATGATATTCAAGCAGGAGATGAATTTGTTTTAAATATGTTTTTTGATGAAGAAAATTATCCATTTAAAGTAAAGTACGAGGGTGATGAAATTTTACAAACTGATTTTGGCACAGTAAAAACAATGATTTTTAAACCCTATGTTCAAGCCGACCGAGTGTTTAAAGAAAAAGAAAGTGTAACTATTTGGGTTTCCAAAGACAAGAATAAAATTCCTATAAAAATGGAAGCTAAACTCGCCGTAGGTTCACTCACGGCTCATCTTTTTGAATATAGAGGCTTAGCTAATTCATTCCAGTTGATTTTTAATAATTAACGCTATAACAACCAACCAATTTGATTTCATTTTCAGTAATTAGTAACGATAAATTTTTTTCTAGATGGCAGGACATAGTAAGTGGGCTAACATCAAGCACAGAAAAGGAGCCCAAGACAAAAAACGAGCTAAACAATTTACACGAGCTATTAAAGAAATTAGTGTAGCCGTTAAAGAAAGCGGAAGCCCAGACCCCGAAACTAATCCAACACTAAGAAATGCAATAGCCAATGCCAAAGGTGTAAACATGCCTAAAGATACTATTCAACGGGCTATTAAAAAAGCCTCTGGTGAAGATGCCGACAATTACGAGTTGGTTACTTTTGAAGGATATGGTCCCGAAGGAATAGCTTTTTTTGTTGAATGCACTACCGACAACACCAACCGAACAGTTGCTTCAGTACGCTCTATTTTCAGTAAAAATGGAGGAAGCCTAGGCACCAACGGGTCTTTAGAGTTTTTGTTTGATCGATTAGGAGTCTTTTACTTGAAAAAAGAAAAAATTGAACTCCCCAAAGAAGAAGTAGAATTGCATTTAATTGAAGGAGGAGCTATTGAAATTGAACAAGATGAACATCAGTTTATTGTTTATACCGCTTTTGAAGATTTTGGAAACAGGCAATCTAAACTGGAGGAATTAAAACTAGAAACAGCAACTGCCGAGGTGCAAAGAATTCCTAAAAATACCATTGAGTTGGACCTACAAAAAGCAAAAAAAATTATTGATTTAATTGAAAAGTTTGAAGACGATGACGATGTACAAAACCTTTATCATAATCTTGAACTCACAGACGAATTAATGCAGGAATTAGCCAAAGACTAATCTCTGAAAAGAAGTATATTTGCCACTTATTAAATAATTTTATGAAGCTAGTAGAAGGTTTTTCAAAACTAAGTAAAAAGGAAAAAATTGAATTTTTAACCAGCAATTACCTGAATGAATTTTCGGAGGCTGAACAAATTCTTAAGCAATACCTTAATCAAGATGGTAAATTACAGCGTTTACACGACGAGTTTATAGAAAATACGTTAACCAATTTTTACTTGCCTTTTGGAGTAGCTCCTAACTTTACAATCAATAATAAGAACTTTGTAATTCCAATGGCTATTGAAGAAAGTTCTGTGGTTGCTGCCGCTGCCAAAGCAGCTAAATTTTGGGGGCAACGAGGTGGATTTAAAGCTCAAGTTTTAGGAACACAAAAAGTTGGTCAAGTTCATTTCACCTACGCAGGTAATGAAACCGATTTAACTAAGTTGATTAAACAAATTCAACCCGACTTTAAAGCGGCGGTGAAGTCCATTACTAAAAACATGGAAAAAAGAGGAGGTGGAATTAATGAAATTAGCCTTCGCAACAAAACCACTGAATTAGCCAATTATTACCAATTGCATTGCACTTTTGAAACAAAAGACGCAATGGGCGCTAATTTTATCAATTCTTGTCTAGAAGAGTTTGCACAGGTTTTAAAGGAAAAAGCCGCCTTATTATTACCCGGAAAGCTTGAAGTAATTATGAGTATTCTATCTAATTATGTGCCTAATTGCTTAGTTAAAGCAGAAGTAAGCTGCCCCGTTATTGAGCTAGGAAAAAATCGAGATGAAGCAGAAAAATATGCACATAAATTTATACAAGCTATACAAATTGCAGAAATAGAACCCTACCGAGCCGTAACCCACAACAAAGGCATCATGAATGGTATTGATGCTGTTGTTTTAGCTACCGGCAACGACTTTAGAGCTGTAGAAGCTGGCGTGCATGCATTTGCCTCAAAAGAAGGGAGATATAAAAGCTTGACCCATGCTAAAATTGAAAATGACGAGTTTAAATTTTGGATTGAAATTCCCCTAGCTTTAGGAACCGTAGGTGGACTTACAAGTTTACACCCCTTAGTGAAATTAGCATTAGCTTTATTGCAGCACCCAAGCGCAGAAGAATTAATGAAAATTGTAGCGGTTGCCGGCTTAGCACAAAATTTTGGCGCGGTAAATTCACTAGTTACCACAGGAATACAGCAAGGCCACATGAAAATGCATTTAATGAATATTCTCAACCAGTTTGAGGCTAATTTAGAAGAACGCCAACAAGCTGTTGACTATTTTAAATCGAATACCGTTACGCATTCTTCTGTGGTAGATTTTTTACATTCCATAAGAAGCTAGTATTTCAGTATTTTAACGGCTAATTAATTAATAATTGAACAGCCCGTTAAATAAGATATTTTTATGGTAAGCATTTAAGTAATTTATAACATCGATAGTTATCGTAAAACTATTTATTTTTATAATTTTGAACAAATTAGAATTAATCATATTAAAAATAAATAGTTATGGCTTTTGAATTACCAAAATTAGACTACGCGCACGACGCTTTAGAACCACATATTGATGCAAAAACAATGGAAATACACCACGGTAAGCATCATGCTGGATACACCAATAAATTAAATGCAGCTGTTGAAGGAACCGATTTAGAAGGAAAATCTATCGAAGATATTCTTCAGAATTTAGATTTATCTAATTCAGCAGTAAGAAATAATGGTGGTGGATTTTACAATCACCGTTTATTCTGGCAAGTAATGAGCCCAAAAGGAGGTGGAAACCCAAAAGATAATGTAGCCAAAGCCATTGATGATGCTTTTGGTTCGTTTGATCAATTTAAGGATGCCTTTTCTAAAGCAGCAGCTACTCAATTTGGATCAGGTTGGGCTTGGCTTTGTGTACACGAAGGTGGTAAAGTAGAAGTTTGTTCTACACCAAACCAAGATAACCCAGTAATGCCAAACGTAAGCTGTGGTGGCACTCCAATCTTAGGTTTAGATGTATGGGAACATGCCTATTACTTAAATTACCAAAACAGAAGACCTGATTATATTGAAGCTTTCTTTAATGTCATTAATTGGGATAAAGTAGAAGAATTATACAACGCGAATAAGTAATTAATTTACTTGTTACATAAAAAAACAGCCTTGAAATTCAAGGCTGTTTTTTTGTATGTGAAATATTGCTAAATTACTCCAATGCCTTAATTCCAGGCAGCGTTTTTCCTTCAAGCATTTCAAGCATAGCTCCTCCTCCTGTAGAAACATAGCTTACTTGTTGATCAAAACCAAACTTCTTAGCAGCTGAAACAGAATCACCTCCACCTACTAAAGAAAATGCTCCTTTAGCAGTAGCTTCAGCAATAGCTTTTCCTAAAGCAATGGTGCCGTTGGCATAATTTTCCATTTCAAAAACACCCAGCGGGCCATTCCATAAAATGATTTTTGATTGAGCAATGACGGCAGCAAACTTTTCTCTAGTTTCAGGACCTGCATCCAAGCCCATTAAATGCTCAGGAATAGCTTTGATGTCTGTTACCTTATTTTCGCCTTCATTAGAAAAATCTTGAGTTGCTACGGTGTCTATTGGCAAGTGGATTTCAACATTATGTGCTTTTGCTTTTTCTATAATGCTTAACGCCAATTCTTGCTTGTCGTCTTCTACTAAAGAAGTGCCAATGTTACCGCCTTGCGCTTTAATAAAAGTAAAAGCCATACCTCCACCAATAATCAAATGATCTATTTTAGGCAAAATGTTTTCTATTACTGTAATTTTAGAAGAAACTTTAGCTCCTCCAATTACGGCAGTTACAGGTTTTTCTTTAGAATTTAGTACTTTATCTAAACTTTCTACTTCCTTTTGAAGTAAGTAACCCATGCATTTATCTTCAAAAAATTCAGCTACCACTGTAGTTGAGGCATGCGCTCTATGCGCCGTTCCAAAAGCATCATTAACGTAAATATCTCCTAATTTTGATAAAGCTTCAGCAAAATTTTTGTCGCCTTGCTTTTCTTCATTATGAAACCTAAGGTTTTCCAGGAGTAAAATCTCACCAGGTTGAAGCGCTTCAGCCATGCTTTCTGCATTTGCACCTATGCAGTCTTCAGCAAATTTTACGCGCACGCCAATTACATCGCTAATTGTACTTGCTATATGCTTCAAAGAATATTTTTCCTCATTTCCTTCAGGTCTTCCTAAGTGAGACATCAACACAGGCGCGCCTCCGTCTTCTAAAATCTTTAGTATAGTGGGTTTAGCAGCTAATATTCTACTAATATCAGTAACTTTTCGTTCTGCATTTAAAGGCACATTAAAATCAACACGAATTATTGCTTGTTTTCCTTTAAAATTATAGTCGTCTATAGTTTTCATAGTTGTTTTTTTTAAAAAAATCCTAAAGGTCAAAAATAAGTAATTATTTGGGAAAAGTACTTCAGAAAAGACTTTTATTAAACCTTGAAGTTTGATAAAAAACAATTATTTTCGCTTTATGAATTTTGATGATATTCCTGGATTACCGCACTTAAAAAATCACCTTAAAACTACAGTAGAGCGAGGAAGAATTGCTCATGCGCAATTGTTTGTAGGAGAACACGGCTACGGCACACTGCCTACAGCTATTGCTTTTGCTAGTGAAATTGTGAGCCGAAATCTAAGTGGTGAAGCTAAGCGAATTTGTAGGAAAAAAATAGAAGCGCTCAATCACCCTGATTTACATTTTGTCTATCCAGTGAATACAAACGAAGAAATAAAATCAAATCCTGTTGCAAAAGATTTTTACCTCCACTGGAGAAAGTTTGTAAGCGAACAACCTTATGGGGAGCTCTATCATTGGCTTAAAGAATTAGGAATTGAAAAAAAGCAAGGCAATATTAATGTAAGAGAAGCTGCTGAAATCTCCAAAGCAATCGCATTGAAATCTTACGAAGGAGCCGCCAAGATTATGATTATTTGGTGCGCTGATAAAATGAACACCGCTGCCAGCAACAAACTTTTAAAACTCATTGAAGAACCCCCAAAAGACACTTACTTTATTTTAATTACTGATGCAGAGGAGCAGCTTTTAGAAACCATCAAATCAAGATGTCAAAAAATTAATTTTCCGCCTTTAAGCGAAGAGCAAATAGCTCAACACCTTCAAAATAAACATCAATTAAGTAAGGAACAAGCCTTGCCAATTGCCGCGCAAGCCGATGGCAACCTGAGCAAAGCTTTAGAGCTTTTAGATCAAAATTCTGATAACCAAGTATTTGAAAAGCTTTTTATAGCTTGGGTAAGAACCGCTTTTAGGGCCAAAGGAAATAAAAGTGTTGTGCAAGATTTATCGCAGTGGGCGCAAACCTTAGCCAAAGAAAACCGAGAAACACAAACGCGATTTATTAACTTTAGCATCCAATTTTTTAGACAAGCCTTGCTACAAAACTACAAAGCAAAGCCCTTGGTATTCATGAAAACTTACGATGAACAATTCAAGTTTGATAAGTTTGCCAGTTTTATTCACGGAGGAAATATTGAGCCTATTTTTAACGCTCTACAAGAAGCTCACTTTCACATTCAAAGAAATGCTAACGCTAAGATTGTCTTTACCGATTTATCTATGCAACTTACACGCTATATCCATAAAAAATAAGCCTTTAGGAACAAGTAAACTAAGTCAAATTCTCCTATATTTGCGCCCATGAGTAAAGCACAAATACAAGCTAAGTTTGCTGATTCGCAACAACTTAGACAATTCTTAAAAAAAGCTTCTACTAATGCAGAAGCGACCAAGTTTCACCTCCACAATATCTGGGGAAGTGCATTGAGTTTTTTCTTTGCAGAAGCTTACAAAAAAAGCGACAACACATTTTTACTTATTTGCAACGACAAAGAAGAAGCGGCTTATCACCTCAATGATTTAGAAAGTTTTTTAGAAGAAAAAAACGTGCTTTTTTATCCTGGAAGCTACCGAAGAGCTTATCATCCTGAAGCGATCTCTGGAGAGGAAACCGATAACGCAAATGTACTGCTTCGCTCAGAAGTGCTTAACCGAATCAATTCAAGAAAAAAACCTTCAGTTATAGTTACTTATCCCGAAGCCCTTTTTGAAAAAGTGGTGACTAAAAAAGAGCTTAACCAAAGTATTTTAAAACTGAAAATTGAAGATGAATTGTCTATCGACTTTGTGAATGAAGTGCTTTTTGAATACCATTTTAAACGGGTTGATTTTGTTACCGAACCAGGCGAATTTTCTGTGCGCGGTGGAATTATTGATGTTTTTTCTTATGCCAATGATGAACCTTACCGAATAGAATTTTTTGGCGATGAGGTAGAAAGCATCCGTACTTTTGATGTAGAAACGCAGCTTTCTAAAGAACAAAAGAAAAAAATTTCCATTATGCCTAATATGGAAAACAAACAACACACCGAGTTAAGGCAGTCTTTTTTAGATTACATTCCATCAGAAACCCTCGTTTTTGTAAAAAGCCTAGACTTGCTTTGTGGTCAACTTACGCGCTTATTTACAAAAGCTAACGAAACTTTTCAAACACTTTCTAAGGAGGTAAATCACGCCAATCCTGAGGCTTTGTTTTTAAATGAAGAAGAAATTAAAAAACAACTGCAAGGCATGCAAGTTGTTGAATTTGGAACAGGACATTTTTTTAAAGCCGAAGAAGTAATTCGCTTTGCCACAGAACCTCAACCTTCTTTCAACAAGCAATTTAATTTACTTATTGACCACCTTAACCAATATCATCAAAAGGGGTTTACTAATTATATTGCCTGCGTAAGTCAGCAACAAGCCAAGCGATTTAAAGATATTTTTGAAGACATGGAAACCCAAGTGGCCTATCAGCCCATTGTGCTTCCTATTCATCAAGGATTTATAGACCAAGAACTTAAAATTCTTGTCTATACCGATCATCAAATTTTTGATCGCTACCACAAATTTCAGCTAAAAAGTGGCTATGCTAAAAAAGAAGCCATTACTCTGAAAGAACTCACTAGCCTTGAGGTAGGCGACTATGTAACCCATATTGACCACGGAATAGGAAAGTTTGGCGGACTTCAAAAAATAGACGTAGAAGGCAAAAAACAAGAAGCTATTAAATTAGTTTATGGTGAACGCGATATTTTATACTTAAGCATTCATTCGCTTCATAAAATTTCTAAATATAATGGCAAAGATGGTAAACCACCAAAAATTTACAAACTTGGAAGCAAAGCCTGGAAATCGCTTAAGCAAAAAACAAAAACAAAAGTCAAAAAAATTGCCTTTGATTTAATTCAACTATATGCTAAAAGACGATTGGAAGAAGGTTTCCAATTTGCGCCCGATTCTTATTTGCAACACGAATTAGAAGCTTCCTTTATTTACGAAGACACCCCCGACCAAAGTTCGGCAACGGAAGCCGTGAAAAAAGACATGGAAAGTCCACAGCCTATGGACAGATTAGTCTGCGGAGACGTAGGCTTTGGAAAAACAGAAGTAGCTATTCGCGCAGCCTTTAAAGCAGTTGATAATGGAAAACAAGTAGCTGTTTTAGTACCCACAACCATCTTGGCTTTTCAACATCATCAATCCTTTACTGAACGCTTAAAAGATTTGCCGGTAAGTGTAGATTATTTAAATCGGTTTAGAACAGCAAAAGAACGCAGACAAGTTCTAGAAGAATTAGAAAATGGACGAATAGATATTGTTATTGGAACGCATCAATTGGTTAATAAAAACATTAAGTTTAAAGACTTGGGCTTACTCATTATAGACGAAGAACAAAAGTTTGGCGTAGCTGTAAAAGACAAGCTTAAAACCATCAAAGCCAATGTAGATACGTTAACCTTAACCGCTACGCCAATTCCTAGAACACTACAGTTTAGCTTAATGGCTGCCCGAGATTTATCTACCATAACTACCCCACCTCCCAATCGTTATCCCATAGAAACTCATGTAGTAAGGTTTAATGAGGAATTAATTAGAGATGCCGTTACTTATGAAATTCAACGAGGCGGACAGGTGTTTTTTATCAACAACCGAATTGAAAATATTAATGAAGTTGCAGGAATGATTCAGCGGCTTGTACCAGATGCTAAAGTTGGTATTGGCCACGGGCAAATGGAAGGAAAAAAACTTGAAAAACTAATGTTGAGCTTCATTAATAACGAATTTGATGTTTTAGTGGCTACAACTATTATTGAAAGTGGTTTGGACGTCACCAATGCCAACACCATTTTTATTAATAACGCCAATAATTTTGGGGTTTCAGATTTACACCAAATGCGCGGTAGAGTTGGCCGAAGTAATAAAAAAGCATTTTGCTACTTAATTACTCCACACCCAACACTTATGACTGTAGATGCAAGAAAACGCATCAATGCGCTTGAACAATTTTCTGAACTAGGCAGTGGTTTTAAAATCGCTATGAAAGATCTAGAAATTAGAGGGGCAGGCGATTTACTAGGTGGTGAACAATCAGGGTTTATTAATGATATAGGTTTTGATACTTATCAAAAAATTCTCAATGAGGCAATTGATGAATTAAAAGAAAATGAATTTAAAGAACTTTATCAGGAAGAAAATCAAAATGAAGAAAAGGTCTTTGTAAAAGATGCACAAATTGACACCGACTTTGAAATTCTTTTCCCAGATGATTACATTAATAATATTACCGAGCGACTTAACCTTTACACCAAATTAAATCAATTAAAAAACGAAGAAGAATTACAGGCTTTTGAAAACGAATTGAAAGATCGTTTTGGCGATTTACCCATTCAGGTTATTGATTTACTTAATAGCTTGCGGATTAAATGGATAGCTGCATCAATTGGTTTGGAAAAAATTGTGATGAAGCAAGCTAAAATGATAGGTTATTTCATAGCTGATCAACATTCAGGTTTTTATCAAAGTAAGCGTTTTAGCGAAGTACTTCAAACGGTACAGCAACATCCTCATGTTTGTAGAATGAAAGAAAAACAAACGAGAAATGGACTTCGGTTACTCCTTGTCTTTGATCAAGTGAAAAACCTAGCCACTGGCTTAGAACGTTTACAAATTTTTGAAGCCACAGAGGAGGCTAGGTAGCGGGTCACACAAAATATGTCCGAACTCAATTCCCTTAGCCAATTAATACCCCCAATCCGTATGGGCTACTGGTAATTTATTGAGTTCATCTCGATGAAAACGCCATTTAGGCATGTACGTATCCATGTGCTTGATGAACACATCATTGTGGTATCGTTCTAGTAAATGAACCAGCTCGTGGACGATAATATACTCTAGGCAAATCACAGGCTTTTTAGCTAATTCTAGATTTAATACAATGCACTTGTCTTCAATATTGCAGGCTCCCCATTTGGTTCGCATTAACCTTACCTGCCAATCTTTGGTTTGTACACCGATAATCTTTTCCCATTTTTGAATCAGTTCAGGCAAAATACTTTTAAGATGTGCTCTATACCATTCACGGACAATTTTTTCTCGCTTTTCAATGGGCTGGTTATTTTTTAAAAAGAGAATTAACTTCTTTCCGTCCAGCTCTATTTTGTTGCTTTTTGCTTGCTCCTTAATTTCCAAAAGATAACGTTTGCCTTTAAAATAATGGCTTTCACCAGATTTAAATATACGTTTGGACTCCCTAGGTTGTGCTTTAAAATTCTTGATATGCTTTTTTATCCAGCCTAATTTTGAAATAGCGAACAGGCGTATAACTTCCGGGTCAGTTTGTTGCGGTGCTGAAAGTCTAACCCTGCCTTTAGGTGGATATACGCCTAAATGCATATTCTTGATATCTTTCCTAACCACATCTACTTCGATGTTTGCAACTGAAATCACCTCTGTACTAGTACTCATTTTGGGCTTTTATAATTTCCATTATCTCGCTTGTCTTCTCCTTATCTTTTAATAAACCAAAAACAGCTAAACGTAATTTTTTCTCCCGAATACCACCATCTCGCCAAGCATCCAGTTTGTTGGCGTTTATCACATTGTCTAATGCCAAAGCAAGTACTTCATTTTGTTCCAAGTTATCGTACAAGGCTCTTTTAGCCTGACTATCCAGTGAATTTGGGTAATTTTTGACGCCTGTTGGTTCAGATACTTGCTGCGCCAATTCCTTTATCTTTTTGAGATACGCTTCATAGTCCAACATTTCATCTTTTCGCTGCTGGATTAAATCATCCAAAAGCTGAGACATCTTTTCGTAGTACTTTGGATTTGTGGGCTGTTCTTCAATGATCACTTTCCTCACATTATTCTCAATAGTTTCTGCTACTGCTTCTTTGTGTTTTTTGCTTTGATATTCTTCTTTTGGTTCAGAAACATTAACTACCAAATCGACTAAACTTTGGTTATCAAAATCTAATATTTTTTTACTGCTCTTGGCATCGATATACATATCCATAAGCATTCGCATACCTGGCTCGTAAGTTTTCAAATCAATTTGCTCACCACTGGCTATTTTAATGGTATCTCTTAAATCTGAATAGTATTTCACTTCATTCTTTATCTCTAATGACTCTTTTTCGCTGTACCCTAACTTATACATTTCGTTGGCAACTTCTGCATAAGCTCTAATTAAAGCTACTACTGCTTTATACAATTCAACCCGCTTAGGCTCTCTGGTTTTTAAGTCATTTTTATTTTCTGTATTCCCACAAAAGAATCTAATAAACTGATGTTCTTCTTTAGGAAAAACGGGTTCACACAAAGCCCTAAGCGTTTCTAGTGCGGTTTCCAGTCTTTCTTTTGATTTTTCAACCCTGTCCACCAATAACCCTTTGACGTCTTCAGAATCGTATTGGTCAAAGGCTTCAGAGGTATAATCACTAATTGACTTCTCCAAACTTTTAAATAAATCCTTGTAATCAATGATATAACCGTATTTTTTACTTTCGTCTGCTACACGATTCACACGACATACAGCTTGAAAAAGTCCATGATCTTGCATTTTTTTATCAATGTATAAATAGGTGGCTGATGGCGCATCAAAACCAGTCAAGAGCTTATCGACAACAATCAATAATTGCATTTTTTGTGGTTCATGAATAAACTTGTGCTTTGCGACTGCCTCAAATTCTTCAGTAGATTTTCCATTCAACATTTTAGTGTAAATGTCGTATTTCAATGCCTTTTCTGTAGGAGTTTCTACTCCAGTTGATTCACCTTTGATATCAGCATGATGGGGTTGGTATGAGGTGATTATTGCACATTTCTTTAATCCAGCATTTTGAAATAATTCATAATAACGGCAAGCCTGATAGACTGAACCTGAGACGAGCATAGCGTTTCCTTCTCCACTGGCTAATCTTGGTTTGAGTTTAAAATCCTTAACAATGTCAAATACAATATGTTCCAGTCTTGATTTTGAACCCAAAACCTTCTGCATGGTTCCCCATTTCTTTTTCAGTTCTATTTTGGCTACGTCCATCAAGCCTTTTGTTTCTGCTTCAAACCAGTCGTCTATAGATTGTTGATCGGTGACAAACTGTTCTACATCTCTTGCTTCGTATAGTAAATCTAGCACTACGCCATCTTCTACGGCCTCATCAAATTTGTAAGGATTGCCAATAAAAGGACCAAATACTTCAATACTTTTCTGCTTGTCTTTTTTGAACAAAGGCGTGCCTGTAAAACCAATAAATAAGGCATCAGGCAATATGGTTTTCATGGCGTCGTGCAACTTTCCAGATTGTGTTCTGTGACATTCATCTACAAAAACGGTGATATTTCCTTTGGCTACAAAATCACTGGGCAGTTCTTTTTTGAGTTCCTTGATGTAGCTTTCAAAGTCACCTTCTTCGCTATTGCGCCCAAATTTGTGAACCAAGCTGGCGATAAGCATTTCTTTTTTTTCATTTAAAACGCTTAATAAATCTCTGCCGCTTTTTGTTCTGTAAATAGATTCACCTACGCCATCGTATAATTTTTCAATCTGATCGTCCAGCTCTTCCCGGTCGGTGATGATGAGGACTCGACTATCTTCTATATGTTCTCTAATCCATTTGGTCAGCCAGACCATAGTCAAACTTTTGCCTGAACCCTGCGTATGCCAGATGATTCCACCTTTGTTATCCCGAACATTATCATGAGCAGCTTTTACACCAAAATACTGATTGGGGCGACAAAGTTTTTTTGTGCCTTTATCAAATACCACAAAATCATGTATAAGTTCCAGAAAACGCTCTTTTTTACAAAGCTGACAAATGTGTTTGTCTAATACATAATCATAATTTTCTGAGGTTTCTTCTTTCCAGGTCAGGTAATATTTCTCTGGAGTTTCTATGGTTCCATAAACCAAACCTTGCGTATCATTCCCAGCCATAACCAACTGTTGAGTCGTGAAAAAACTCTGAATAAATTTAGCGTTTTGATTATCTAGATTTTGGCGAATGCCTTCAGACACATCAACACGGCTATTTTTTAATTCAATAACCCCGAGTGCAATACCATTGATATATAAAACAACATCGGGACGTTTATCGTGATTTCCTCCTAAAACGCTGACTTCTTCTGCAATAGCGAAATTATTGTTGGTAGGATTTTCCCAATCTATAAGCTGAATGTTCTCTTTGGCTTCCCCTTGTTCTTTACGAATGTTGACGCCGTAACGCAACAAGGAATATACCTTTTTATTGGCATCATACAGACCATCTGCCAGTTTAACTACAGCCTTCATAAATTTACTGACTGCTTTCTTGGCTTCAGTTTCTGAATAGCCTTGCGCAGTTAAATAGTTTTTAAGTAAACCTTCTTCTACAGGTTGGTTTCTTACTTCTTGTTCCCAATTCCCTAGATAGGTATAACCCAGCTTATCCTGAAATAGCTGAACTATCCGGTTTTGGGTGCTGCGTTCTGATTTGCCGATTGTGTTCATTTAGTCAATTTTAAAAAGGTTTATGTATTCGTTGAAAACATAGAGTTTATTTCGCTGTGCTCCGGAAACTTCCTTTAGTATTTCTTTTTCTTCTAAGGTATTTAGCAATTTGTATGCGGTTACATTTGACTTTTGAATAATTTTCTCCACACGTGCTACTTCTATAACCGGTTGGGTATATAAATAATCGATTACCTTTTTGGCATCGCCACTCCTACTTCCCATACTTTCAATTTTAAGTTCCAGTGTTTTTTGAAGCTGCATTATTCCGTCAAATGTAGTTACTCCTTTTTTGGCTGTTTCAATAATCCCTGTAAGGAAAAACTTAAGCCATTGATTGATGTCGTTGTTGGTTCTTACACGCATCAAGTTATCATAATACAATAATCTGTTTCGCTCGAAAAAATCCGAGAGGTAAAGTATAGGTTGTTTAAGAATCCCCTTATCCACCAGATAAAGTGTGATTAAAAGTCGTCCTACTCTTCCGTTACCATCCAGAAAAGGATGAATGGTTTCAAATTGATAATGAATGACTGCTATTTTAATCAAGTCGGGTAAATGATTCAGTTCATTGTTCGCAAAATGTTCAAGATCTGACATTAACTCACCAATAGAAGTATGTACCGGAGGAATAAACGATGCATCATTAATCGACGCTCCGCCTATCCAGTTTTGAGATTTTCGAAACTCTCCAGGAAGTTTGTTTGTACCACGAACGCCTTGTAATAAGGTCTGATGTGTTTTTTTAATTAAACGTGAAGAAAACGGCAAGGTATGTAATGATTTCACCGCTTCGTTCATGGCTTGAATATAATTTTGTACCTCCTCCCAATCGTCTCGTTTTTCCAGCGCCACTTCATCCTTAGTGAGAAAAGCCTCTTCCATGTTGGTTTGAGTGCCTTCTATTTTTGAAGACTGCGTGGCTTCTTTGGCGATGTGCATGCGGATAAATAAATCAATATTTACATATTCAGAATACATATCCAACCGACCTAACTGCCGATCTGCCTTACTCAATAAGCCAATGATTTCCATATCAGACAGCTCCCAATCTCTGTTGATGCGATGAGGCTGAAAGCTTTTATAGTAGCCTTGATTAATATATTGCCCTGCTGTAAATTTATCCATGTTGTATATTTACTTAAACAAATATAGTCTTATTTAAGGAAATCACCTAAAAACTTAAATAATGAATTAGTTAATTAAGTGATTCTTTGTTTTGGTTAATTAGTTTTACATTTTGCTTTCTCATACCAACCTAATTTTCCCCGTTAATAACTCCTGAATCATGCCTTGTTTGATTTGCTGGTATTTGGCTTTTTTAATCGCTAAAAATTTAATATCATTTTCCATATCTGATAAAACTTCTGCAATTGCATTTTGCTCTTTTATAGGAGGAAGTGTAAATACTCCATTTTTAATATCTGTCGTACCAATATTAGCTTGCACTCCGAGTGAGGCAATAGCTTTTGAATACATCCTCCATTCTCTCATGTTTGACAATTGCTTCAAAATAATTGGATTGACTAAATCTTTATTTATACGAAGATGACCTACTCGTTGATTAAGAAAAAAAGGTCCATTTCTTTCAATTATAGTCATTCTTCCAATTAAATTTTTATCGGGTGTTACGTCCGTCATGGACATTATTAAATCTCCTTTTTCTAAGACGAAATCTTTTAAGTTTTTCAATTCATTTTTGTCCCAATAATTAATTTTATTCTCATTAAATTGAAATTGACCTTGCAAACCAATCTGAGCCATAGTTAATATTGGCACACCATTATCTTGGTAGCCTTGAGCAGAAAAACCATATCCATTTTGAAAATCATGAATCAGTTCCCCCAATCTCTTCTCCTCCCACTCCCCATCAAACCCTGGCAAACGCTTACCGCCTTCAACAGGCGGCGTCAACAACTCCTGCATGGCGCCTTGTTTGTTGGCTTTCTTTTTGGTGATGAGCTGGTCTAAACTACTAATCAACGCATCAACATCACTTAAGGCCGTGGCTATGGCTTTTTGTTCTTCTTTAGATGATGGTAATTGAATGAATATATTTTTAACTTTTCTAGGACTTATTTCCAAAAATGTACTACCACTAGCGTTTTCAATTAACTCTTTATGTTTAGTCTGCATTAAATAGTACAAGTAATTTTTTTCAATACTTATTGGAACTAAAGACTGGAAACCTTGATTTGTTGTTGCTGGTAATGTAGTAATTGCAAGGTCCCCAATTGTAGCTCTTGTTGTCATTAATATACTTCCAATTGGTAAAATTTGAGCGGAGGAGTTTTTGAGTCCTTCCTCTGATATTTTTCTTCTGCTCTTACTTACATATTTCAATCCTCCTATTTCAGTTGGCGTAAACCAATTTACTGCACCATTCCAATACTTCGGAATTGTCGTACTCGGTGTTCCTCCGCCAACCACTTTACAAACTGACTCAATTTTTTCGACGTTCCAATCTTCAGGAATCAAACCAGCTTCAGTTTGTTTATAGCCCTTTGGTAAGCTCTGGGCATCGCCTATGTTATTATTTGCTACCTTCATGCTATCTCTAATTTTTCTAGTAGTGCGGCACAAAGGCTATCCATACGTGAAAAGGCAAACCATTTCTTTCCCAAGTCTTTAATAGAAGCTCCCAAATGATAGAGTTCCTTTTGGTCGATAATCAGAAAACGGTCGTGGCTTGTTTTGTGTTCGTGCAGTTCAAAAGTGTTGTTGTATTGTTGGTTGGCTTTTTTAATGATGTTTGAGGTAAAGGTGTAGGCATCAAAAATTTGCCCATCGAAGAAAATGCCTTGTGTGGGTAGTTCTTGCGTTTTGAGTTGCAGGGAGATTTGCTTTACTTCTTTGCTCAGGTCTTCGTAATTGTTTTCTATTCTGTTCATTCGTTGGTTAAGTGCATAACCTTTCAGCAAATAATCCCTAAGTACATTTGTTGCCCAAATACGGAATTGGGTACCTTGTTTTGATTTTACGCGATAGCCAACTGAGATGATGACATCGAGGTTGTAAAATGCTACAGGCTTATCAGAATTTGGAATATGCATTTTTTGCATATTGCTTTTTTCATCCAGTTCACCTTCTTTAAAAACATTTCTAATGTGTCGCGAGATAACTGATTGGTCTCTATGAAAAAGTTGAGACAACTGTTCTTGGCTTAACCAGACCGTATCCTCTTTGAGTCTAACTTCAATATGCTCAGCGAGTTCATCTGGACGATATAATACTATTTCGTTATTCATCGCAGTGGATAGGTAAAGTGTGAATAATTATTTTTCAGTAAGGAAAAGGCTTTAAAAATTTGTTCTAGCTTTTCATCTGTTTTATGTTGTTTGAGTTCCATTTGGTCGAGGTGCTGAAATACAGAGGCGACGTTCAATAGAAAATTGCGCATGGCAACGAAAGCTCTAGCTATAGCCACACTAACTTCATCTGCTTTTTCGTTTTTAATCACCCCTGAAACTGCTGCCACAGCTTGCTCTGTCAATACAAACACAAAATCATCAGGAAAACGGTTGGGGTTTCTTTTTACTTGCTCACGAAGTCCAATTGGTTTAACACCATAGAATGACACTAAGGCCTTGTCTAGCATTACTTGAAAACTTCTTATGGTGAATATTTTTTCTTGTCTATGGTCTTGTTGTATTAACTCCATACCAATCCCATTTTTTTCAGGTGTTTAGAAACTTTGTCTTCTAGTGTTTTGTTTTCCTGGTCCAGTTCATCTAAGGTATGTGCATAACGCTCGGCTAGTTCTTTAATTCTGCCTGTTAGGCGTTGGGAAATAGCATCAATTTCAGACTGGATGTCAGTTTGTAATCTGCTCATCCATTTATCTTCAATCACTAATTGCCTAACCTCATCTTCGGTTAGCTTAGCATAGTGTTCAAAGGTTTTATGATCTAAGGTTTTTTCCTGTACCTTGATGTCTTTTTTGAGTTGAAGTTTTTTGGTGTAAAGTTTTATCCATTTTTCAGCAATAGCTAAAGGATTGGCGTTTTCTGTGTCGTACTCTTCGCTTGGCTCTGCCGCTAGGGGCATTTGCTTTTCTTCTTTTTTAAGTGTTTTGATGAGGTTATTAACTTCAGTTTTATTGATTTTATCCAATTCCCCAAAAGCGGCTTCTTCAGCAGAATGTTCTTCTTCCAAACTGGATAAGTCGGCTTCAACCTGTTCAAGTTCAGTTTCTAAACTGGTTAACTTATCTTTTTCGTCCTTTACATACCGATTAATTACTAATGCTTTCGGAATTAAATCACAGGTCCAGCCTTTGTCTTTTTCTTTTCCAGTTTTTCCTTTCTCTATAATACGTCTGGTTTTAGCTACCCAACCGTCTTCAATAAGAATATAAACATCATCTTTTAAGGTTTCTGCCCAGTAATTCATGATGTGCTGATAAACTTCATAGCGGTTAATCAAGGGCTTTTCAGCATATTTAAGCAATAAATCTTCAGACAACTCGTGTATAAATTGCTTAGGCTTGGTTTGCTTGTTAATGCTGTGAAGTCGTTTTAAATTATCAGATTTAAATTCATTAAAAATCAGATTGATTTTCTCGTTGTAGCTCACGAAATCGGAGTGGTTCAAAATATGTGCTTTTACCTCTTCTTTTGGCACGGATAGTTTCATGTAGCCTTCCCGAAGCGGCTGGAATAATTCCTTCCGCATAGTTGGGTAAACCGTCCAGTATTCAGATAATTCGTCAATATCTGCTTTGGGGATACCGCCGCTGAGGTGCGCATTCAGGTCCTGAATATCTTCCTTTTCCTGGGTGTCTATATATCTGGGGATATTGAGATTAAATTCATTTTTCTCTATTTCTTCAAAAGACACAAAGCGTGAAAATTTATCAATTTCCCACTGTCGGTTAAAGGCATCTACAATTTTATGGATATCCTGTTCACGCAGACGGTTTTTGTTGCCGTCCTTGATAAACCCTTTGCTAGCATCAATCATAAATACACCTTTGCGCTCTTCAGCGTTTTCCTTATCAATGACGATAATACAGGCGGGAATCCCGGTGCCATAAAACAAGTTTGCTGGCAAACCAATAATGCCTTTGATCCACTTACGCTCTAGTATATTTTGTCTGATTTCAGCTTCTGCATTTCCTCTAAACAAGACACCATGCGGTAGAATAACCGCCGCTTTTCCTGTGCTTTTTAGTGAAGCTATGATGTGCAGCAAGAAGGCATAATCTCCATTTTTATCCGGTGGCACACCAAAGCCCTGAAAACGGCGATACTGGTCGTCCATAGGAACAATACCATTAGACCAGCTCTTTACAGAAAACGGGGGATTGGCGACGACAAAATCAAAACGCTTAAGTTTGTCATTTTCTTTGAATTGCGGATCAGAAATACTGTTTTTACCGGCAATTTTCGCTTCAGCTGCATAACCATGCAGCCACATATTCATAATGGCTAAACCTTTGGTGGCGATGTCTTTTTCCTGTCCGTATAGCGAAAGTCCGTTTGGGGCTTCATCGGCCACTTTCAACAACAGGGAACCCGACCCACAAGTGGGATCATACGCTGTATAAGAAGGTTTGTCTGCTTTGTCAACATCTATCACTTTGGAAAGAATACGAGATACTTCTGAAGGCGTATAAAACTGTCCTTTGCTTTTTCCAGATTCGGTAGCAAAGTGACGCATTAAAAATTCGTAGGCATCGCCTAAAATATCATCATCTTCAGCACGATTATCTTTAAAGTTTAATGCAGGCGTTTCAAAAATGGCGATGAGTTTTGATAGTCGATCTACTTTTTCTTTGCCTTCACCCAGTTTATCATCATCATTGAAATCAGCAATCTCCATCGAGCCTTCCAGCTCATTGGCTGCAAATAAGGGCCTAAGAATTTCTTTGTTGATGCGGTCGCCAATATCAGTTTGTCCTTTCAGCTTGACCATGTCTTCAAAAGAAGCGCCTTCAGGTACTTCAATCAAACTATAAGGATCACCAGCGTACTTATCACTCACGTATTTCACAAATAGCATGGTGAGCACATAATCTTTGTATTGTGAGGCATCCATACCGCCTCTTAGTTCATTACAGCTTTCCCATAAGGAAGAATATAATTCTGATTTTTTTATGGCCATTTTATTTTTCTTCGTTATTATCGTCTTCTATTTCTAGTGTTTCTCCCAGCAAATCAACACTTTCAGCCGTTGGTAGTTCTTCAATTTTTTTCAATTTAGAGAACATCATTCGGGTCCGCGTACCTACCAATGCATCTAATTCTTTATTGGCTTCGTTTAGTTTCTTTTGTGCTTTTTCCAACACCCCACCAAACTTACCAAATTCTGTTTTAACCGCACCTAAAATTTGCCACACTTCACTGCTTCGTTTTTGAATAGCTAAAGTTTTAAAGCCCATTTGTAGGCTATTTAGCATAGCAGCCAAAGTAGTTGGCCCAGTTACTATGATTTTATACTCACGTTGAAGCATAGCCACAACTTCAGGTTGGCGAACGACTTCGGCAAACAAGCCCTCAATTGGCAAAAACATAATACCAAAATCGGTAGTATTTGGTGGGTCAATGTATTTATCTCGAATATCTTTTGCGAATTTTTTAATGCTTTGTACCAAGGCACGGTTGGCAGCATCAACACCCGCAACATCACCTTCATCGTAAGCCGTTTGTAATCGTACATAAGCTTCTTGTGGAAATTTGGCATCCACAGGCAGATAGACCTCTTTACCATGCTCGTCTTTGCCGGGAAGTTTTATTGCAAACTCCACATGGTCGTTAGAGCCTTTTTTGGTTTTTACGTTAGCCTCATATTGCTCAGGCGCCATAATTTGCTCCAAGATGTTACCCAATTGGATTTCACCCAATACGCCACGTGTTTTCACATTGCTCAATACCTTTTTAAGGTCGCCCACACCATTAGCTAGGTTTTGCATTTCACCCAGTCCTTTTTGCACCGCTTCTAAACGTTCACTTACTAGTTTAAAGGATTGTCCAAGGCGTTCCTCCAGTGTTTTATGCAGTTTTTCATCTACCGTTTCACGCATTTTCTCCAGCTTTAATTCGGTAGATGTTACCAACTCATCTTGTTTGATCGCCATAGCATCAAACTTCTGCTTTTGCAGGTCGTTGAAGTCCTTAACGTTTTTGGTGAAAATAGTACTAAAATCTTTGAGTGAATTGGTGAGTTCCTCACGGTTTGCTTTGGCGTTTGTATTGAGTCCTTCGCTAATTTGGGTGAGCTTTTCATCAAGCTTTAGCGTGAGTTTATCTAATCCGTCTGATAGTTCTTGACGATTTTCTTTTAAGGCAGCAGAAAGCTCGGTTCTGTTTTCTTTCAATTCGTTTTGTAACAGACTACGCATTGCTTCAATGATAGGGGAAGTATCGGTTTTACTACTTTTGAGGAGTAAAATGACTAAGAGAATAAGCGATAAAGCTGATAAAATGATAGCAATAATTTCCATTGTTGTTTATTTTTTTCCAAATGTCTGTAAACGATTTGTCAAATAATGTCAAGATTAGAAAATGTTAATTACACCTATTTTAATACAAGAGGTTAATTAGTAATAGATGAGTAATGAGTTATTTAATCATTAAAATCTTTCAAAATCTACTTCGCATATTCACTAATTTTACTTCCAATTCTCTGATCTAAATAAGCATTTCTGCCCTTTAATTCAGTAGCTATTAGTTTTGCTGCTTCTTTATACTTTTCTATCTTTTCTATATTCCATGTATGGGGTGGAGGCTGTAGGTTTGTTATACGGTCAGCTAATTTTACAATGCCTACTTCTTTATAGCTGCCCTTTATACGTTCTAAGCTATCCTTCATTTTAGCCAATTTATCGGAGATGCTTTTATCTTTGGTTAAAGCAGCAACGCCTTCAGCAATTTGAGGCGAAAAGTTTTCTTCAATTTCTTTAGGAGATGTTTCTGTATCTTCAATGGTATCGTGTAATAAGGCTAGTTGTATGGCTAGGTTGAGGTCGAAATCAGGTTCATGCATATAAGCTGTAATCACCTCCATGGCCACATTAGATAAGTGTAACAAGTAATTTGCTTGGCTGCCCGGTACTCTTTGCTGATGGTGCTTTTCTCCGGCAAACTTGATGGCTTTTTGATAAATAGATTGATCTAACATAAGTTTTATTGTTTATCTATGGTAGCCAAAGTTATGATTTTATTTTTAGTTAAGAAGTATTCCATCTTAGTTTTTAAATAGTAGAGTCATGATTTATTTATCAGTCAATTTAGTAAGAATAGATTTTAAACGCTATACTTTACTTCAATACACCAAGTGCTGTTTGGATTTAGTTTTCCAACCAACATAATTCTCAAGATGATTTTAATGTAGTCTTTTGCAGTCTCTACGATCCCATTCAACACGAACACTATCCAGTCGTTATAGCTTTTAAAGTCTATTACCGTTTAAATCTTTTTACAATAGTCACTTTTATTTGATATATAGGTGATTATGTATAAAAAAACAGATTTTCTTTACAAAAGAAAATGCTTATGATAAGGAAACAGGTGAATTCTTATCAAAAGCCTTTGACTCCAAACAAATTCTTGATGAGGTAAATTGAAACAGAATCAATACAGCAACTGAAGTAATTACATCATTTACTTATAGAATGTTTTTCATGTTTTGCTTTATCTTACAAATAAATAAGGCTTCACTTGAGTCATTACAATTACTCTCCTTATTTTAATTTATAAAATTTAGGCAAAAAAAATTTAAAACCTTAAATTTGAACTTCACAATTACCCGCCGAGATATGCAAAGCTTTATTGATTATTACATTGAAAAACACGCTCCAAAACTTGATGATTTACAGCACTATACTTTTGTTTTGCCAAGTAGAAGGGCTATTGGTTTTTTTAAACGTAGATTACTCACGCATTTTAACGCGCCTTTTTTAATGCCTAATATCTTCAGTATTGAAGATTTTATTGAAGAAATTGCCGAAGTACAAATTATCGATTCGCTGAAAACTAGTTTTGCTTTTTTTGAAGTTTACCAAGATTTAACCCCCCCTAATAAACAAGAAACTTTTGATGTAGTTTATAATTGGAGTCAATCACTTTTAGGCGATTTCAATGAGATAGACCGATTTAACATTGATGCTTCTCAGTTTTTTGGCAATCTAAAAGCCATTAAAGAAATTGAACGTTTTGGCGGAAACAATGCTACTGAATTAGTTAAAAACTACTACGAATTCTGGAATCAACTTCCCACATATTACCACAGTTTACGAAAGAACCTCAGCGAAAAAAATCAGGCTTATCAAGGTATGGCTTATCAGTTAGCGCTGCAAAAACTTCCTGATTATTTAAAACAACGTACAGAAAAAATTCATTTTATTGGTTTCAACGCGTTAAATCAGTGTGAGGAGGAAATTTTTAAAACGGCTATGCAAGACCAAAAAGCAGAAGTATTTTGGGATATTGATCAGTATTTTTGGGAAAATAAAAACTTTCCCGTGCATTATTTTATGCAGCAGCATCAAGAACGATGGCTCTCTAAGCTTGGTCGTAATATCCAGGCTTCAAGCAATTTGTTTGTTCAAAAAAAAGCAATTAGTATTGTTGGAACTCCACGTAAAGTTGGGCAAGTAAAATTTGTAGGGCAAATTTTAAACGAATTAAATCAAGAAGAACTTGGTAAAACAGCTATTGTATTGGCTGATGAAAACTTACTCCAACCGCTACTCAACGCTATACCAGATCACATCAAAGAGGTGAATATTACTATGGGGCAAGCTTTAGGTCAAACTCCGTTAGCTAGTTTTTTTGAAATTCTACTTAAGATTCATCAACAAGACCAAACACAACTTTTTTATAAAGATGTACTTCAATTATTGGCACATCCTATTTTAAAACAAGCATTCTCCAAAGATTTTCAAATTGTTGAGACTCATTTTAAAAATGAAAATGTGTTGGTCATTTCAAGCAAGGAACTACTTCAGCTTTCAGCAAAAACTTCAGCCGCTTATCAAAAGTTAATAAGATTACTCTTTAATCAATTAGCAACTTCGCCAGCTTCTTTTTTAAAAATGACTACCGATGTGTGTTTGTTTTTAAAAGCATTTCAGCAAGAAAACAAGCTTCAATTAGCGTATTTATTTTCCTTTTATAGTTTGTTTCAGAAGCTAATAAATGTTACCGAAGAGCATGATTATATTGATAATTTAGGAAGTTTAAAGCAAATTTATCAGGATGCACTTCAGTCAGAAACCCTAGATTTTAAAGGCTATCCTGATCGTGGTTTGCAAATTATGGGGGTTTTAGAAACACGGGTTTTAGATTTTGAAAACCTTATTTTTATAGGCGTAAATGAAGGCGTGCTGCCCGCAGGAAAATCGCAAAATTCCTTTATTCCATTCGATTTAAAAATCAGCTACAAGCTTCCTACTTACAAAGAAAAAGATGCTATTTATGCCTACCACTTTTTTAGGTTATTGCAGCGCGCTAAAAAAGTATATCTCACTTATAATAATGATAATGCTGGAATGGAAAAATCGGAAGCCAGTAGATTTATTAAGCAATTAGAAATTTACTCCCAAGAAATTCATGCTATTTCGCATCAAGTTGAGGGCATGAAAGCGCAGGTGTTTCCAAAAAAACTTCAGCAAGTAGAAAAAAGTCCAGCAATAATCAGTCAACTAAAAGATTTATTTGCTCACGGAATTTCGCCTTCAGCACTAACCACCTACATCAGAAATCCCATTGATTTTTATCAAAAATACGTACTTAAAATTCGCGAATCCGAAGAAATTGAAGAAGAAGTTTCTTATCGTGTTTACGGTAATGTGGTTCATCAAACTTTAGAAAATCTTTACAAGAACTACATCGGGAAGCATATTACTGCAGAAATGGTACAACGCATTCAGAAAAACCTGGACCAAGAATTATTGCTTCAGTTTCAAAAGCAATTTAATGAAGAGGCCATTTTTAGAGGGAAAAATTTACTGGTTTTTGAAATGGCTAAAAATCAATGTCAGCGGTTTTTAAAAAACGAACTAAAGTTGGTTGAAAAATCGGAAGTCAAGTTGGTGAGTTTAGAAGAAAAAGCGCAAATCAATTTCCAAATAAAAGGCTTGAATACGCAACTACAACTTCGAGGAACAGCCGATAGAATTGACCAAGTAGATGGCGTTTTTAGAATTATTGACTATAAAACGGGAAATGTACAAGCCGCCGATTTACGTATTTCGGATTTCGATTTATTAATTGAAGACTTCAGTAAAAGTAAAGTTTTTCAGGTGTTATTTTACAGTTTAATTATGGAAAATAAACTTCAAGGTGAAATTAAAAGCGGCATTATTTCGTTTAAAAACCTTAAGGAAGGTTTTATGAATTACCAACTGAAGTCAGGAAGAAAAACTCTTTCCGATAGTTTTGATGAACATACCAAAACAACGTTCACCACTCTTTTAAAGAGTTTAATTTGCGAAATCTTAAATCCTGAAATTCCATTCACTGAAAAAGAACTATAATTATGCGTTGGACTTCCCAAACTAAAGCTCATCCAGAAACAGTTCAGCACTTGCAAAAAGTGTTGAACGTAGATCAAAACATTGCTCAACTTTTAGCTCAACGAGGCATTTCAACTTTTGAAGAAGCCAAAAGTTTCTTTCGGCCTGACTTAGATGAATTGCATTCACCTTGGCTAATGAAAGACATGCAACTAGCGGTAAATCGTATTCTCAAAGCGATTCAAAATCACGAAAAAATCATGATTTATGGCGATTATGACGTGGATGGAACCACCAGTGTTGCCTTAATGGATCGCTTTTTTACGCAATTTTACCAAAATTTGGTACTTTATATTCCCGATCGTTATGCAGAAGGTTACGGGGTTTCTTTTCAAGGCATTGATTTTGCTTCAGAAAATGAAGTAAGCCTCATCATTGCCTTAGATTGTGGTATTAAAGCCATTGATAAAATAGCTTATGCCAAAGAAAAAAACATCGATTTCATTATTTGTGATCATCACCGTCCAGGCAACGAAATTCCAGATGCCGTGGCCGTTTTAGACCCTAAACAAAGTGATTGTGAATACCCTTACAAAGAACTTTGTGGTTGTGGTGTAGGCTTTAAATTAGCACAAGCCATTCAAGAAAAACGAGGAGAAAAATTTGAAGATTTACTTCCTTTATTAGACTTAGTAGCTACGGCTATTGGTTCGGATATTGTACCCATTACTGGAGAAAATAGAATTTTAGCTAGTTACGGACTTCAGCTTTTGAATACGCGACCCAGAGCGGGTTTCAAAGCCATTATTGCCCAATCTAAAAAGAAAGAATTTAGCATTACCGATGTGGTGTTTATTATTGGCCCAAGAATTAACGCCGCAGGGCGAATGAAACATGCCTTGCACGCAGTTGAATTACTCATTGAAAAAGACGAAGAAAAAGCGCTAAAAATGGCTAAAGACATTGAGCTTTTTAACAATGAACGAAGAACAGCCGATAAAAGCATCACGCAAGAAGCCTTGCTTCAAATTGAAGAAAACAACGAACAAAAACGCTTTACAAGCGTAGTTTATCAAGAAGATTGGCACAAAGGTGTAATTGGTATTGTGGCTAGTAGATTAACAGAAACTTACTATCGTCCAACTTTGGTTTTTACGAAGTCGGGTGAGAAGTTAGCCGCTTCGGCACGTTCGGTTAAAGGCTTTGATGTCTATAATGCCTTAGAAGAAAGTGCTGAATTTATTGAACAATTTGGAGGTCATAAATACGCTGCAGGATTAACCCTGAAAGAAGAAAATTACGTTGCTTTTAAAAATAAATTTGAAGAAGTTGTTAAAGACCAAATTGACCCGAAGCTTTTAGAACCTGAACTGAATTACGATTTATGCATTAATTTAGAAGACATTACGCCTAAATTCTTCCGAATCTTGAAGCAATTTGGCCCCTTTGGCCCAGGAAATTTAAGTCCTAATTTTTTGATTAAAGGCCTTAAAGATACGGGTTACGCTAAAGCTGTAGGAAAGGAAATGGAACATTTGAAATGCAACTTATTTCAAAGCCAAACAGGCCCCAGAATGGGTGGAATAGGATTTGGTTTAGGTGACCAGCTCAAGTATCTGAGTAATTACCAACCGGTTGATATCATCTGTTGTTTAGATGAAAATGAATGGAATGGGAATACTAGTATTCAGTTACGAATTAAAGATTTGAGGCCCAATTTAGATTAGTGTATGGGAAATTTTTTACTTATTGTATTGTGTTTGGTAGGCGGGATTTTATTGAGCAAAACCAAAAACTTTCCTGCCAAAGCACACCTAGGAATAAACGCTTTTATTTTTTATGTTTCACTACCTGCATTATCTTTACGCTACATTCCTAATATTGACTACAACTTTGAAATTCTTTATCCCGCTTTAATGCCGTGGATGGTTTTCTTATTAGCCGCTGTTTTGTTTATTAGTCTCGGTAAACTATTGGGTTGGCATAAACACTTGGTAGGTTGTTTGATTTTATGTTGTGGATTGGGAAACACTTCCTTTTTAGGCTTCCCACTTCTTACCTTTTTTTATGGCGAAGAATCACTTAAATACGGGATTTTAGCCGATCAAGCTGGCTCGTTTATGGTGATGTCCACCTTAGGAATTTTTACGGCCTTATATTTTCAATATGGAAAAGGAAATTCAAAAGAAATTGGTGCTAAAATACTTCGGTTTCCGCCATTTATTGCATTTATAATTGCATTGGGATTGACCTTTATAGAGGTTCCCGATGGCTTAAATATTGCTTTTGAAAAACTTGGCTCTACCTTGAGTCCACTGGCTCTGTTTTCCATTGGCACACAACTGACTTGGAAAACCAAAAACTTTGAATTTTTACCTTTTAGTATTGGTTTGACGTATAAACTATTAATCGCACCATTACTGATTTACTTACTGTATTTACAATTAATTGGTGAAATCAATTTGGTGCTACAAGTTTCTGTTGTAGAAGCCGCTATGGCACCCATGATTACAGGAGTTTTATTAGCCACTGAATACAAATTACGACCCAATTTAGCCAGTATGTTTGCTGCTATTGGCATACCGCTTTCTCTGCTTACCACCTACTTATGGTTTTTTTATTTAGGGGGGTAATACCATTTATCAATTAAAATTACCGTAATAAAACGCCCTTTTGTTTCCAGTAACTTCAAATAATAACTGGTATAATCCATTGTATTTGAGGAAATATAATTTTGATTATCATACGGTTAATAAGAACTACAAACCATTCATCAGGAGTTTATTTTGTAGAACTCAACAGCAGAGAAGGAGAGGTTTGACGAAAGAAGTTAATTAAGAAGTAAAAAAAATCTGTAAGCTGAAGTTTGCAATTATTTACTTAATACATTATAACTTCCCCTTAACGCAAGTTTATTTATTATCTATTAACTTTAAACAAAAAAGTTTCTATGAAAAATACAGCTATGTTTTTGGTAGTTTTAACTACACTTGTTTTGATTACAGTGACCATAATGGCAGTTATGAATTTACCTTTTAACTGGGTTTTTTACTTGAGCATTCTTGGTCAAGGACTGGTTTTATTGATGGTTTATAAAGTATTAACAGACGATTATAAAACTCAAAAAACATTTGATGATTGGTATGAAGATGCGCCTAATCAAGCTGAAATTAACTAAACACTACTAAAACTTTTATACACTTAATCGTTATTATCTTCAACTAAGTCGTTAGCCAAAAGATTAAAAATTCTAGCTTTGGATTTAAGCAGTCTTGCAGTAGCCTTAATTAGTTTAAGTTGGGCATCGATAAGTTTTTGTTCTCTCGCGTTTATCAAGAAAACTGAGCTTTCACCCAGTTGAAATTTTCGTTCTTCTGCGCTTAGTAAACCTGAAAAATTGTTGCTAATGTCTTCAATTTGATTTCTTTGTTTGCCAAACGAGATTATTTCTTGCTGTGCTGCTTCCAATTTATTTTTCAACTGCAAAGTTTGGAAGTCTAGCTCCATTTCTGCATCTTGTTTTCTAATTTTTGCTAGCTTAAGTTCTCCCCTTTCTTTTCTTAAAAAAATAGGAATACTAAAACTTATTCCTGCTTGGTAATTACTTGTAGTAAACGTATCATATTGATCGGGTTGTGCGCTTAAAAACTGGTACTGTACATCCAAAACAGGTTTTAAATTTTCTGCTGCTAACCGGCGTTCAATAGCTAAAGACTCTACATTGGTAGAAAGAAACTCTAACAAAGGGTGCCCATCTAAATTCACATCATCAATTTGAATCAGGTTAGTTCCTAAAATTTCATCAACTTCTACTTGTGTAAGTGGTTCAGGAAGAACGTCTTTATTAACTTCTAAAGGAGTGTTGTTCTCAAACCAAAGAAAATTTGAAAGTTCAAGACGCGACTGGTTTCGTTTCAGGTTAGCCTGTTCAAGACTTAACGCTCTATTTTGTACTATTATTTTAGCCTCTAAGGTATCTATGCTAGGCAAATCACCTTGTAAGGCGCGTTCTTTAATTCCGTTGAATCTAATTTTAGCATTAGCTACAAATTCAGAAAAAATTTCAACCTCCTGACTAGCCATGTACCAATCTACGTAAGCCTGTGTAGCTAGGTAAAGGATATCATTTATTTGTAAGTCGCGCTCTGCCTTATTTAACTTTTGAATCAATTTAGCTTGCTTCACAGCTGCCATTCTATCATTAATAAACAGGCCTTGCCCCAGAGGTAATGAAACACCTGCTTTATATAAACCATCTGCAGGAACGTTTCTTTCTGGGTTTAAAAAGACTCCTTCGTTTCTTTCAAAACCAGCATTAATGTCTAAACCAAACCACACAGGAATAGAGAGGCCTGCATTAAAGATACTGTAATATTCACTATCTTTAAATTCTTTTTCTTTGTAATCGGCTTTTAATTTTGGATCAAAAAAACCTTTTGCTTTTAAGCGTTCTGCTTGGGCTTCAGAAAGGCGTAATTCTGCTTGTCTAGCCACTGGGTGATAGAGTTTTACATAAGCTAGGTATTCATCTAATGACAAACTAAGGCCTACTTGTTCGTTTTGTGATAAACCTAGTTGACAACTCAATACTAAAAACAAAAAAACGTACTTTTTCATAAGGGTATTATTGCAGGTCTGGTTTCATATCTCTAGGTTGTTCTTTCATTCTTTGTTCAGGGCCATAATAATCTTGCGGGAAGCCGTTAATTTGACGCCATAACTCATACCAAACAGGAACATTATTTAATAAGGCAAAGGTTCTTGCTCCGGTTCCGGCACGAAGAGGTTCTGGCCATACTTCCCCCGTTTCAGGGGCAATCAATACTCGGTATTTTCCATTTTTAGAAATAAACTGTTCTACGGCAACAACTTCACCGCCAAAGGTACCGTAAGAAAGGTTAGGCCATCCAGAGAAAAAGATATAAGGCCAGCCATCAAATATAATTCTAACGCTTTCACCAACGTGAACTAAGGGTAAATCAATAGGATCTACAAACATCTCTACGGCTAAATCAACATTGGAGGGCATAATACTAACAATTTGTGCACCTTCTTTAAAGGTTTCTCCTACACCACGTTGAATAGCTCGGTTGATAAATCCACTTTGTGGAGCGGTAATCCAATTTAAGTTGCTCCTCACTTGAATATTGGATCTTTTATTTTCTAAATTAGCTAACTTAGATTCAGCAGAAAACTGATTTGATAAGGTAGAAAAACGTTCGCTTTGTGCTTTTGAAATTTTATCTTGATATTCTGCTTTTAATCTAGACAATTCAATTCTTGCGTTCAAAACTTGGTTTCTACTAGCTAATAATTGGTTTTCTTGAGAAATTAAATTAGCTAAATTTCGCTGGTAATTTACTTGTTTAGTTTCTAAATCAGACAATGCTTTTAATCCTTCGCTTTCTAGACTTTCAAAACGTCTAAGTTGACGTTTTGCTATTCGCACATCTGTTCTAGCAGCTTCCAGGTCTATGCTGTCGCTTTCTACAGCTAAAAAGGCTTGCAATAATTTGTTATTGGCTTGTTCTAATTTAAGGTCACGTTCTTCATTAAGTGCTTCAATTTGGAACTCTAATGCGGTTACTTTTTCTTGATAAGATTGATACGACATTTCATGAGCTTGCACTTGGATGTCTGTTCGTTCTAAAAGCAAGGGATCAAAAAATGCATCTTTAATTTCTGAAATATAGACAATCGTATCGCCTTTATTTACAAAATCTCCTTCTTGAATAAACCACTGTTCTACTCTACCTGCAATAGGCGATTGAATAGTTTGTGGGCGTTGATCGGGGCGCAAGGTGGTTATTGTACCATTTCCTCTCACAAACTGGGTCCAAGGCAGAAACATCATGACTAAAATGATGATGAGTAAGGCTACAATGAAGTGATTAAACTTAAAAAAACGTTTCTTAACATCGGTAAATTGGTAGGACTTAAACGAATTAAGGTCTTCTTTTATCTTTATTTTATCTTTAGAAATGTGTAACATAGCCCTTAATTTTTGTTGATGATTTCACCATTTTCTAAATAAATAATTCGCTTACACTTTTGTTTCCAGAGCTTATTTCTGCTTACCACAATGAGTGTCCAAGGGTGAGATTCTTCAAAAAGATAATCAATAATACCTTCTACTTCATCTTCTTGAAACTCAACCAAAGGGTCTTTTAATAATAAGAGTTTTGGTTTAGTAATAATCGCTCTTGCCAGCATTATTTTCTTAGCAACGGTGTAAGGAATATTTCTTCCAGCTGTAGCAATTGGCGTATCAACGCCAAGTTCTTGAGTATTCACAAAGGATTTAAGCTTTAGTTTTTCAATTATTACTGCTAGTTCTTTATCAGTAACATCAGGATTATTGAAACAGATATTTTCTCTAATGCTTGCTTCAAAAGGCAAGTTTCCTATTAAAGAGTGACCTATAAAGCTTCTATAGTGGTCAATTTGAATAGTTTTTAAAGAGTAATTATTAACGTATAAGTTACCTTCCGTATATTTTTCTAATCCTCCAATAACCTTTAGAAGCGTTGTTTTTCCAGAACCAGAGCTACCATCAATAAAGATCGATTCGTTAGATTTTACATTTAATTGAATGTTTCTAAGCGCTTTATGTTCTGCATTGGGATAAGTAATACCAATGTCTTTAAGTTCCCAAACAAAATCGTCTTCAATGTTAAGCGGAGAAGTACCTTCTGAATTTTCCAATTTTTTATCGGTTACATAACCTATCTTTTCTAGGCCAGCTAAAACATCATATACATTTTCAAGCCCTTTAATAAGTTTTTCAACAGAGCTAGTCATTAACAAAACCACCACCTCTGCTGCTACAAATTGGCCTATATTCATTTGTTGATTAATAACCAAAAAGCCCCCTATAATAAGTAAAGCACCAACTACAAGCACTTTAAATCCTATCATTTTAAAGTATTGAAGTCGCAATATTTTAAAATGATCTTCTCTGGCGTGCAGGTAATCATGTACAATTTTATCTTGCTTAGAAGAGGCTAATTTAGAGCTTCCTGAAACTTTAAAGCTGTCAGTGTTTCTAGCAACTTCTTGAATCCAATGGGCGGTATCATACTTGTATTTTGAAACCACTAGATTGGTGGATAAACCTACCGGTGCACTAAACTGAAAAACAATGTAAAACAAGACAATAAGCAGAATACCAAATAAAATAAAGAAAGGATGATAAAACGAAAGCAGCGTTAAACCAAATAGAATTTGGAGTGTACTGGTTGAAAAATCAATAATCATCTTAGGAATTCCTTTTTGAATGGTCATTGTATCAAAAAATCGGTTGGCTAATTCGGGGGGGTATTTTCTTCCAAATTGTGATGTAATAATTCTGGGGAAACGATAGATAAACTCAAAAGAAGATTTCGTAAATAAGCGCTGTTGAATATCTTCCGCTATTCGCATTTGCATGTAGTTTAACAATCCTGCAAAAACCACCCCTATCAAAACCAAAGTAATTAAAACAATCATTGTTACACGTAGCTGCCCTGCCTGAACAAAATTAATAATGGCTTGAATACCAAGTGGAAGTGATAGTGATACTATTCCAGCAAATGCAGCATAGCCTAAAATTAAATAGATAGCTTTGGTTTCTCCGCCAAGTACTTTCCAAAGCCTTTTTAGTGGGCTTATCTTGCTATTTAGTTCTTCCATTGGTGTCTATTTTTAATTGATTAATTACCATATCCTTAAAAAACAAAGAAGGAGTAGAATTGTCTCCATCGGTAATCTTTTTAAAATGTTCTTTTAAATAATGTTGATGTAAAGCTCCATCTATGATAGTGGAGGCTAAACTATTAGGATATGCGTAATTAGGGTTTACTTGCTTAATCATTTCTACAACTCGTAAAATTAAACGTTTGTAAATTTGAAAAAAACCTGATTTATTTTCATCATCTACCATTTTATTGTGGTAAGCTTTTGTAAACTCTGAAACAACAATATTTCTCAACAACAGCTGGTTTACTTTTGTTAAGGTGTTTATGTTTTCTGGTGGGCCTGTAATTAAATCTACGGCTTTTAGCAATCTTTTGGTATCAGATTCTATAGAATTTGTAGCTAAAACTAGCCTATATTCTAGCATTCCCCAATACAAGGCACATAAATATAAAAGCAACTTATGTTTGTTTTCGAAATAGCGATATATAGAACTCTCTGTCGATTTAATTTTTTGAGCAAGCTTTTTAAAGGTAAACTGCTCAAATCCAAGCTCATCTAATAGAACTACCGAGTTGAAGAGAATTTCAATACCTAGCTCTGAAGATTCAGGGTCTTTTAAAAAAAGACCTTCATTAATATTTATTTTAATCTCAGACAGAAGTGTATCTAACATTACTTTTATTTTAGCGTGTAAAACTATCGCTTTTGGGTTGAAAATAAACATCAATTAACTTAAAATTAATTAAGTTTTAGGTTTCATGAAATAAAATCAAAGATTTTCTAAGTATTTTAAATGATGTACAAAGTTAAAACCAAAATGTTTATATTTTAGTAATCGTCAAAAAACATGAAAAAGCAAAGCCAACTACACTTAAATTGAGCATCGATTTTCTTTAAGTAGCCGAGTTGTTTTTTTCTGGAATCCACTTAACTTCTTCGGCATTTAAATCTTTGCTTAGTTTTCGGGCTAACACAAATAAGTAGTCAGATAGCCGGTTAAGGTATTGTAGAACTTCTTGGTCAAACTTCTCTAAATTGTAAAGCGCCGTAGCTAAGCGCTCTGCTCTC
This sequence comes from Psychroflexus maritimus, assembly GCF_011089875.1. GTDB lineage: Bacteria > Bacteroidota > Bacteroidia > Flavobacteriales > Flavobacteriaceae > Psychroflexus > Psychroflexus maritimus. The sequence continues at coordinate 85,569 of NZ_JAANAS010000105.1, forward strand.
CTGCAAACGCATCTTGCAATATGGCAATAAGAGACCGTAGGATGGCCGCCAGGTAGCACAAAATGGGTCATTGGTGGCAAATTCTCATTCATGGCGTCAATATTAACTTCTAAAGCGGAAATATTTTCTTGGCTAATTCGCGGTATATCTAGTCGGTCTTTTCCATTTTTCATCCTTGCTTTTTCTGGGTCAGTAGCTAAAATGGCTCCTACGGTAAAAAGTCGATCTTGAATATGGTTCATAAACTTAGTTACTTCTGCGTTTTGACAAGTATCTTTGACTAAACCTAAATGAGAATTAAGCTCATCTACTGTACCATAAGCATCAATTCTAATATGAGATTTAGGAACACGTGTACCACCAAATAAAGCGGTAGTGCCTTTATCTCCTGTTTTGGTATATATTTTCATAGCAAGTTTTGTGTTAAATTAGTGTTTTTATGCGTTTATAAAAGCTTTGTTATTTTTTCTTTTTTTCTAAATAATTTTTTCTGAAATTGCGTTTTTCTCTATTGTATTGCTTTTTTGTATTTCTTCTGTGATTAAAAACGACCAACAGAAACATAAGCGCTAAAAAGATAACAATAGCAATAATTTGATTTTCAGCTGAAATACTTTCTAACATAAGAATAAACAATTTTTTAAGTGGTCAAATTTCAGTAAAAAAATACGCATTCAAAAAGAAATTGGCTAAATTTGAAGAAAAAACATGAGTAATAGTTCGTCGCAGTTGCATTGGGAGAATGTTTATACCACTAAAGACTTAAGCAAGGTTAGTTGGGTACAAGAAAAACCGACAAGTTCATTGGAGTTAATTGACTATTTGAACTTAAGTAAGTCGGCACCAATTATTGATATTGCCGGAGGGAATGCTAATTTGGTGGACTATCTGTTAAGTGCCTCTTTCACTAATTTGAGTGTTTTAGATATTTCAGCCAAAGCTCTTGAGGTTTCTAAGGAAAGATTAGGCAATAAAGCAGAGCAAATAAATTGGATAGTGAGTAATGTTTTAAATTTTTCCTCTGAAAAAACATATGAAGTATGGCATGATCGAGCTGGTTTTCATTTTTTAACCCAAGAAAAAGAGATTAAACAATACCTAGAAGTTTTGGATAAAATTAAGCCAAGCTATCTTATTATTGGCACTTTCTCTGAAAATGGCCCTGAAAAATGCAGTGGTTTACCCATCAAAAAGTACAGTATTAAAGATTTAACAGAGACCTATGCTTCTAGCTATCAGCTTCTAAAAAGCAGTAATATAAATCATCGCACGCCAACAGGAGGGGAGCAGAATTTTAATTTTTGTTGCTTCAAGCGAAAAGATTAAATGTAGTTGAAGTAAATTATTAAATGTTTATTCGGTTATACGGCCTTAGCAACTAGAAACCTAAACAATAAAAGCACAAAAAGAACCTATTCTTTCAATGAAGAATGGTTCTTTTAAATGAATTAGTAAAGTAGAATTTAATCTTCTACTTCAATCTCTTCTTCAGATTTGTCAATTACAACTTCACCTCTGTAGAATAATTTACCTTCGCTCCAGTGAGCTCTGTGGTAAACGTGCGCTTCTCCAGTAGTAGGGTCTGTAGCAATTTGAGGAGCTTTTGCTTTGTAGTGCGTTCTCCTTTTATCTCTTCTTGTCTTAGATATTTTTCTCTTTGGATGTGCCATTGCTCAATTATTATTTATCTTTTAGTAAATCCTTTAATTTGTCCCATCGTGGGTCAATTTTTTCTTTTTCTTCCTCAGTTTGTTCTTTCTTATCACTAAGCGAAGTGGGCTGTAATTCGTCTAATTTATCTAAAATAGGCGAATTTAAAGAGCCATCTTCAACTCCTGGATGTACGCGTTTTGCAGGTAAAGAGAGAACAATTGCTTCATAAATGTACTGCTGCACTTCAATTTGATGTTCTCCATGAGGAAGTATAATTAATTCTTCATTAACTTCTTCGTAGTCTTGACCAAATTTAACAACTAATCTGATTTGATTTGCTATGGGCATATTAAACGACTCCATAGTTACATCACAATCAACATTTACTTCGCCTTTTACCTCAAAGTCTAATTCTAACAAGTTTGCTTTTTTGGTTAAAACCAAATTTACCTTAACTTGAACTTCATTAAACTCCGTATAATCAAAATGCGAAAAGAACGTATTATCTATAATAAACTCAAATTCGTGCTTTCCTAACTTTAACCCCACAAAAGGGATAGCGTATATTTTAAATTCCTTCTTCACAACATCAAATTCGAGCCTGCAAATATACAAATTAAAATCAAACTACAAACATTATCAACAAAATTAGAACATTAATCTAAAGTCTTAATATAGCAAGAATTGTAAAGGGTAAACTAAACGGTGTTTATTGTTAAATAAAATGCTTTATTAACTCTCGCCATGTTTATCTGCTTCTTAACAGCGCTGAGTTAATTTGGCTTCCATCAATTATTTAGTAACATTGCATCAACCTTTCAACGAATAAACCTAAAAACCCTTTCGGCCTGAGTTTGATTATAATCACAAAGTCAATCGATGTTTTTACGATGTTCTTATAGAACGAAATAGATGGTTCAGTTTTAACTTTCAATCTACTTACTTTTTTACTCCACACTATCCAACTATTAGTTCATAAAATAGCTTGTAGCCTACTATTTAAAACAGTTTTGACAAAGTGACAACAAGCGAACTCAGGTTAATTAATAACAAACGAAAAATTTTCGTTTAATATAATTCAATAGGTTTAATCCATAAATCAACGAAAATTTACTTAAGTTTGTACATTATTTAAAATTATTTTTATGAAATATCAACATTACTTAGCCTCATTTTTGATTTTGCTTGTCTTTAATACAGGCTTCAGTCAATTAAATGAAGACAGAAGATGGTCTATAACAGTAGGTACTAATGTGGTTGATTTTTTTCCTACGGGAAATGGCTCCAACCCAGCTTTTATATCTCCTCAACAATCTAGCGAAAACTTGTTTCAAGATTTTCTACAAACCGATAACTGGAACTTTTACTCGGCTATGAGTACATTAAAAGTTGGTTATTATGTGGGAGACAACCTAAGCTTTAGAGGAGGTTTTTCCATGAATAAAATTGAGCGTATTGGGCAAGATGTCCTTCCCGACGATTTATCTTTTTACGCGTTTGATGGAGAGTTAATTTACAGTTTAAATTCCTTAATGAAAGAAGAGACTTGGTTTGACCCTTATTTTGGTGCCGGACTTGGTCATCATTGGTTAGATTCTTCAAATACTACTACATGGAATGCTCTAGTAGGTTTTAATTTTTGGATTAAAGAAAATATTGCCCTTACTGTAGAGTCAGGTTACAGAAATACTTTTGAAGAAACAAATTTCGACTATTTTCAACATACCGCTGGAGTAACTTTTGGTTTTGGAGGAAATACTGACCGCGATGATGATGGCGTTCCTAATCGTGAAGATGATTGCCCAGATGAAGCAGGTTTACCTGAGTTTAATGGATGCCCCGATACCGACGGCGATGGCATTCCAGACCATTTAGATGAATGTCCTGAAGAAGAAGGACCTGAAGAAAATAAGGGCTGCCCTTGGCCAGACACTGATGGAGACGGAGTTCCAGACCACTTAGATGAATGCCCTGATGAGGCTGGTTTAGCTGAGTTTGATGGTTGTCCAGATGCAGATGCAGATGGCATTCCAGATTATTTAGACCAATGCCCTGAAGAAGAAGGACCAAAAGAAAACGATGGTTGTCCTTGGCCTGATTCTGATGCAGATGGCGTGCCTGATAAAGATGACTTATGTCCAGATGAACCGGGTACAGTTGAAAATCAAGGTTGTCCTGATATTACTGAGGAAGAGCAGAAGCAACTCAATGAGTTCGCAAAAACATTAAACTTTGAAAGTGGTAAGTCTAGAATTACAGACTACTCCAAAAATATTATAAACACAAAGGTATTACCAAAACTTAAGGAGTTCCCTAATGCTAAGTTTATTGTTGAAGGTCATACAGATAGCACAGGAAGTAATGCTATAAACCTGAGACTCTCTAAAGAACGAGCGGCCGCAGTAAAAGATTATTTAATTGAAAATGGTATAGCGAAGTCTAGACTTAGCTCTGAAGGTTATGGTTCTGCTAAACCAATAGCAAGCAATAAAACTAACGATGGAAGGAAAAAGAACAGAAGGGTTGAAATTAACCTTGTAAAGTAATTCCATTTCCCATTTTATTCAATAACCTAGTTAATGTGTCGGTTCAATTTTAAGCAATCGTCACATTAACTTTTTTTTTGCTTATACCTTTCATAAAAAAAAGACTTCACGTCCGTTTTATCCACCATAAACCTTGTCTAAAAATCGAGAATAATTAGGTCTGTTTCTCCTTCTGCTCACGATTTTCTTTTTAAGCTTGTGCTATTCTAAAAATTTCCCTTAAGATAATTTTAAAAATACAATTGCTTAGTATAACGAATGGACTGAATAGATGTCTAAATTTAGATTTTATGCCCTAATTTTGTAATCTAAATGAAACTAATGAGTACAAAAAAATGGTTGTCTTTTTTTACGCAAGTACAATGGCTAAAAGACAAGTACTTGACGCAGCAACAATTTGTTGTGGCCTTGAGTGTTGTTATTGGTTTTTTGGCTGGTTTGGTAGCCTTAGTTTTAAAAAACCTTAGCTATTTCATTCAGTGGTTAATTAATGAATCCTCTATTAGCTTTTACACTAACAAGTATTTTTTTGTTTTTCCTCTAATTGGTTTATTATTGGTGTATTTCATTGTAAAATACCTATTTAAAAAAGAAGTAGAACAAGGAATTGTAGGGACTCTCCAATCCATTTCTAAGAAAAAGAGTTTAGTAAATCAATTTCATCGGTATGCATCTTTAGTTACCGCTCCAATTACGGTAGGTTTTGGTGGTTCTGTAGGTTTGGAAGCACCTTCGGTAATTTCTGGAGCCTCTTATGCTTCATTTTTATCTAAAACTTTCAGGCTTAATCAGGCTACTCGAACTTTATTAGTGGGCTGTGCCGCTGCAGGAGCAATGGCAAGTATTTTTAAAGCTCCTATTGCTGGTATTATCTTCGCTATTGAAATTTTCAGCTTAGACTTAACGTTAGCTTCTATGATTCCTTTACTTACGGCTTCTGTAACCGCTATCTTAACCTCGTATTTCTTCTTAGGAAATGAAACTATATTACAAAGTGTTATTACAGAAGACTTTGATATAAAAGATGCTCCATTCTATATATTATTAGGAGTTTTCGCTGCATTTATTTCAATTTACTTTACCAAATTATATTTTTTTGCAGTAAAGCAATTTAAAAGAATAAACCATAAAATTAATCGAATCATTCTAGGAGGAATAAGCATTAGCCTCATGCTAGCACTATTGCCTGCCCTTTACGGAGAAGGTTATGAAGTAATTAATCAATTAATGAGAAACGATTTTTCAGAAGCCATTTCAGGACCTCTAAACAATTGGGCTAAAGAAAGTGTTTGGCTTGTAATAGCAACACTGTTGCTTCTTTTACTACTAAAAACATTAGCTACATCACTTACTGTTGCTGCCGGCGGTGTGGGGGGTATTTTTGCACCTGTATTGTTTATTGGAAGCTTGATGGGGCACACCTTCGGACTTTTCTTATCGCAATTAGGTTTAATCACAAAAGAAACGTCAATAACTAACTTTACCTTAGTTGGAATGGCCGGACTTATGGCTGGTGTAATGCACGCTCCATTAACCGCTATTTTTTTAATTGCAGAAATAACCAGTGGTTACGTGCTTTTTATACCACTAATGATAACTTCAGCTATTTCATTTTTTGTAACTTCACAATTTCAAAAACACTCTGTTTACACCTTAGAACTCGCAGAAAATGACGAGTTAGTTACTCATAATAAAGACCAAGCAATACTTACCCTAATGGATATTAATAAAGTTGTTGAGCGTAGTTTTATACCAATAAATGTACATAGCAAACTTAGAGATGTTGTTGAAAAAGGAGTAACCAAATCATCTAGAAATATTTTTCCCGTTGTAGATAACAATAGCAAGTTTCTAGGAATAATACTGCTAGACGATATTCGAGGAATTATGTTTGAGCAATCTATGTATGATCAAGTTTTAGTTAGCGATTTAATGCAGCAAGCTCCAGAAATAATAGATATTGAAAAAAGTAGAATGAAAGAGATTATGAATAAGTTTCAGCAAAGTGATGCATGGAATTTACCCGTTGTAAAAAACGGGGTGTACGAAGGCTTTATTTCAAAGTCGAAATTACTTACTGCATATCGCCAAAAGTTAATTGAAGTTACTGTATAATGAATTTAAATCAACTACTTAGTCCACCTCTAACAGCCAACGAAAAAATGGGAAAGTTGAATGCGGACTGGATTTTGCAATTGCAAGCCCATAAATATTTCAAGCTATTTGTTCCAAAAGCACTAGGCGGTTTAGAGCTTCAACTAAATGAAGCACAAAGTTTTTTAGTAGCTACTGCACGATTTAATGGAAGTTTAGGTTGGGTTCATAATTTAGCTGCTGGTGCAAACTTTTTTTGCTCCTACTTTGAAGAAGAGGTGGCTAAAGAGATTTTTGAAGATCAAAAGGTGATGTGTAGCGGTAGCGGAACTCCAAACGGACAAGTGAAGTTGAACGACCAACAAATGCTTGTTCAAGGTTGTTGGGATAAATGTACCGGCGCAGAATGGGCTACTCATTTCACTGGAGTTGGCAAAACACAAGATCAAAAACTCGTAACATTTATTTGCCCAGCTAAGTTTGTGCAACTAGAAAAAGCCTGGCATGGGTTTGGAATGAAAGCAACAAGTACAAATCAAATTCAAATTAATAAGGCCAGTTTACCTATAAACTATAAATTTCAAATAGGTCATCAAAAAAGTTTTCCTTATTACTCAATTGCACAAATAGATTTTGAAGTGTTTGCTAGAATATGCATGTCTTTTACCTGGCTTGGTTTGGCCCACGGTATTTTAGATCATTTTGAAGAAAGCACAGACAAAAATCAAGGTACACAGCTAAAAAAAATACATATAAAGCTAACTAATTTAAGTAAACTACAAAATTACTTTGCAGAGAAATTTGATAAAAAACCAAGCTTATCTCATCAAAAATCTTCTCAGCATCTTCTTAAAAAAGAGCTGAGCAAAACTCACAAAGCAATTAACCTTCACCTAGAAGAATTAATCTGGAGTGCTGGTCTAAAAGCTATAGACGAAAGAAATCATTTAAATTGGGCCTACCGCAACTTAAAAGTAGCAAATCAGCATTATTTTATTTAAAAATGTAGAATAATGGTTACAAAACACTGATTAACAAGCATTTCGTTATAAAACAACAAGAAAATCTTGTATTTTTTTCTAATTTTGTTAATGCATTTAGAAAACTTGTAACGATGAATGAAATAAGGGAACTGTATTATAAGAAAGAGCTTTCAACACGTTCGCTTAATGTTTGTCATATTAATCAACTAGATAGCTTAAAAAAAATAAAGAAGCATTACTCAATACACGGTAATTTTATTGAGTTAAAAAATTGTGGAAGTAAGACAAATCTTGAGCTCATTGTTTTATGTAAGAAGTATAAAGACATAAAAAGCCTAGCCAACTTACCCGAATTTAAAGAAGATAACTTAACTTTCTTCTTAACTGAGTTAAGTGAGGCAGAAAAACTCAAATTTTCAAATTATACAAAGCAAAAACTTGCACAATTAGACAATCGGACCAAAAATGCAATTAACCAGTATTTAAGTTATAATTTTAGCCTGGAGCACCTAATTGAAAAACAAGTTTTAAAGCAGCATTTTCCTACAGAAAACATCAAAGGTCTTGGTAAAAAAGGAGTTGTTGTTGCAAAAAAAGTATTTGCTGAGCTAAGAGATGATTTACAAAATCACAATTTCAAAGAGTTTCCAATTGAGAAAAATGCAAGCTTAAAAATACTTAAACATATCCCTAAAGATGCTTTTTCTACTGGAGTTTTAGATCCATTAAAATATTTTAAAACTGTTGCATATATGCTTACTAATAAGCAACTTTTTACCCCCAACGAAGGTTTAGTAATTCAGCATCACTTAATATTAACAAAAAATAGTTTCTTTTTAAATCCTTCGTTATTTTTAGAAAAACATCATTTAACAAATAAAGAAGTAAATTCAATTACAGCATCAGTATTAAAAAAATTTAAGTTGTATTTTTCCTTTTTAAAAGAATTCAAAACAGATTTTGAAGTAAAAAATAAAATTTCCAGTAAAGAAGACTATATCTCCTATGCTGATTATTTATATGATGAAATTAGAGATTTACACGAAGTCAATTTTACTAATGCATTTATCAGTTACCTTATCGGTGAAATGTTTAGCGAAACTCATAAAAACATAGGCTATCACAAAACTTGCCTCAGTAAACTTTTAAAAAAACAAATTAAACCAAATTCGAGTTATCACTTCAAAACCTACCATCAAGTAAGCAAAAAAATTGTTAAAAAATGTAACTTTAGCGCATTAATTTCATTTATCAACACAGAAAAAATCAACTTGTCTCAACTCAAGGATAATGAAAAAATTGAATTAGTAAGTATGTATTCTAACAGTTATCTTGATAAAAATAAATTACAACTTGCGAACTGTGTTGAGCAAATTATAGCTAAAGAGAAAAAAAGCTAAACATTTAGGTAAAATAGTTGTACTTCCAAATAGAAAAACAAGTCTGCTTCGTATATTTGTTCCATGTTTCAAATAGGAAAAACCTTAGTATCGGAAGAATTAATTCAAGAAGAATTTACCTGTAACTTATCAGCTTGTAAAGGAGAATGTTGTGTGAGCGGAGACGCCGGTGCTCCATTAAGTAAAGAAGAAGCTAAAAAACTTGAAGCGATTTACGAAAAAGTAAAACCTTTTATGCGAAAAGAAGGAATTGAAGCCATCCAACAACAAGGAAAATTTGTTCGTTCAGAATTTGATGAAGGCGAACTAGAAACCACACTTGTCAACGGAAAAGAATGTGCCTATGTTAGCTTTTCTGAAAACGGTACAGCTCTATGCAGTATAGAGTCTGCTTACAGAGCAGGAAAAATTGACTGGAAAAAACCAATTTCATGCGAGCTTTATCCTGTTAGAGTTCAGAAATATTCTTCATTTGAAGCGGTAAATTACGACCGTTGGAGTATTTGCAGCGATGCTTGTAGCCTTGGAAAGGAACTGCAACAACCAATTTATAAATTTACCAAAGCGGCTTTGATCAAAAAATTTGGCAACGAGTGGTACGAAGAGCTCTGCAGGATTGCGGCTAACTATACAACAGAAAAATAATCGAACTCAGGTTAGTTGGTTTTTCCCAAAATAAAAACATACCCTTGTACCCATAGCTGTACCTTCTTTTGTTTTCAAGTCTTTAATCAAAAACGAGTAACTTTTATTTTCTCGCTCATTAAAAAATTCTAAGCGCTCTTTAGTTATTTGAAGACCTAATGATTTCTTTTTAAATAGGCGTTCAGTTTTTAATTCTTCAGACATTTTCCTCCCTACTCCATTGCTTTATAAAATTCATTAAAGCAGATAGCCCACAAAAACGAGCTTAAAATAACTTAAATCTAAAACTGAAATTACATTGAAATCAATAATAAGAGGTTATTTTTGCAAAAAAATTGAAAGTCTAAAAAGATGAATTTTGATATTCTAGAAATATTTACTGCGGGCATGATCCTGTTTGCTGTTATTGACATCATTGGAAGTGTGCCTATTATTATTGATCTAAGGAAGAAAGTTGGTCATGTTCAAAGTGAAAAAGCAAGTATTGTTGCTGCAATTTTGATGATTGCTTTTTTGTATGTAGGTGAAAGTATTCTTACACTAATAGGAATTGATGTAAATTCATTTGCCGTTGCTGGAGCTTTTATTTTGTTTTTCCTGGCTATTGAAATGATTTTAGGAATTCAGCTTTACAAAGATGATGCACCAGAAACAGCCGCCATTGTCCCTATTGCTTTTCCACTAATTGCCGGAGCAGGAACCATGACCACTATCCTCTCTTTAAAATCTGAATTTGCTTCAGAAAATATAATTGTTGCTATTTTAGGAAATGTAGTTGTGGTTTATATGGTCTTAAAATCTACTAAATTTATTGAACGCGTGTTAGGAAATCAAGGAATAGCTGTGATACGTAAAATTTTTGGCGTAATTTTGTTGGCCATAGCAGTTAAGCTGTTTACCACTAATATTCAAAATTTATTATAACAGAAAGGCATGAAATATTTTCTTTATTTTTTAATGATAGCTACCCTAGGAATGATGATTTTTTCGGTTACATTAATAGACATAAACAATTTGTTTGGCGCAGATCAAAGCCAATATGGACTAATTTCTTTTATGATCTCGCTTTGTGTACTTCTTTTTTTAGTAATTATTCAGCGATCCAACAAAGTCAAATCTAAATATGATCAGCTTAAGGATGACTAACAACTAAAAATTTTAGTTACCAACCTTGGCAATTCTTTTTATTTCCTTAATTTGACTTTTTTTCATGCTTCCAAAATTCATGGCAAAATCTAAAATAAATACCTTAAATTTAAACTAATATTTCTTCCTGGGCTAGTAACTTGATTGGCCCTTAACAGCGACATGTGATCTACAAAGGTTTCATTTAATAAATTGTTTCCAATTAAACTGGCTTGCAGCTGATTTTTTCCTAGTTCAAAATGATGTGAAACACCTAAATTAAACAAAGTGTAAGCTTCAGTAAGCGTTTCGTTAAATCCTGGCCTATCTTGCTCAGCAACCAAACGAACACCACCAAAAATACGTGTAGTAGTGGTAAAAGGCATCCAGTCTATTCCAAAATTAAGGTTGTCTGGGGGAATAAAGGTAAGTGGCTCATTAAAATCGAGATTGTCTCCTCTAACCACTGCTCCAGAAAAATTAAGTTTAAACTCCTTATCTTCAAAAGGGCGGTATTGTAAATTAAATTCTCCCCCATATAAACGCGCATCCACCTGTCGATAATCCCAAATATTTAAACCTGATTCAGGCTCAACTTCATCAGCTGAAGAGAAGAAAATATAATTGTTAATTAAGCTACCAAATACCGATGCTGCCGCAGAAAATTTTCGGCTTTTAAATTCATAGTTTAAATCGGCTTGATAACTTTGTTCGCGCTCAAAATTAACATTACCAATTTCAAATCTTGTGGTTCCAGGGTGAGGCCCATTAGAAAACAACTCGGCTAAATCTGGCGCTCTATAGCCCGTTGAAACATTAGCTTTAATCTTGTGTTTCTTTATGGTCTTACTCACTCCAAAAGATCCTGTTAAACCTCCAAAATCTGTATTTAATTTACGATTTTCGGGGTTGCCTGGAAGTATAAAACCATCATCAATTAGCTGTTGTGAATTTGCTTCTCCAGTTATACTTCTGTAATCATACCGCAAAGCAGCCTGAAGAAAATAATTATTTACCTCGTACTCACCTAAATAATAAGCCCCAGTTTCAAAAAAGTTAGCATCAGGCACTAAAAACTCCTGTGCTCCTTGCATATTTTTATTATTCAAAAAGCTTCCTTGAATTCCAAAACTATGCTTAATAGCTGTATTGGTTAAACTAATCCTTCCATTATAAAAAGTATGTTGTTGCCTAAAACCTAAATCAACTTCATCAAAAGCTTCCTCAATTTCTTTACGCTCATTAATGTGGTGAGATAAATGCAAAAAAGTCTCGTATTTTTCGTGCTGTGAATTTTGTTTATAGCTGAATAAATAATCTACTACCTCTTGAAATGGCAGTTGCATAGAACGATCATTTCTGGAGGTAGCTAAAGTTTCCTCCATTTCATTATCGTCAATTATACCCAAGCTTTGATCATTATAAGTGAAAGAAAATTTATTCTGAAAGCTCTCCTGGTCAAGACCTGCATGAAAGCGAATCGTGTTGGTGTTAAACCTTGAATTACCAATAATTCTACCTTCGCCGTCTTTATAGTCAGCGTGATTTTCATAAGCAAGATCAGCAGCAACGTAAAAGTCGTTTTCAAATTTTTTGGCTACTGAACCAAAAGTTCTATACCCATTAGAAATAGAATTAAAGCTAGTGCCAAAATTCCCTGTTATGGTATTACTTTTTAAATAAGTTTCATCATCTTTCACCAATAAAACACCGCCAAGAGCTCCCGAACCATAAAGTACAGAAGCAGGCCCTTTAATTACATCCACTCGTTTAACCCCTAAATCGTTAACCCCTAAACCATGATCGCCGCCCCATTGTTGATTCTCAAGCTTATTACCCTGAAAAACAGTGACCACCCTCGAGAATCCAAGCCCTCTAATAAAAGGTTTTACAATACCTTGACCAAACTCAGCACCATAAACTCCAGGAATATCTCGTAACGTGCCCATTAATCCGTTTGGCGAGCTTTTATCTTTAATAGCTTCTAAAGATACACTAGTAAAACTGTACGGAGTCTTACTATTAATACCAGTTTGCTCATCAATAATCATAATTTCGTCAAGTTGGTCAGAGATAAGCAAAAGCTCTACAAGCATGTTTTTTTGTTCGTCTTTTGAAAGGTAAAACTCCTCAAAAAATACTTCATAACCAGGAGCTCTTAAACTGATAGAATATTCACCTGAAGAAAGCTTAGTAAAGCTAAACTGATTTCCGGATACGCTCGCTTTTTGATTTGCACCTATTAATCGTACCTCAAAATCGGTATCAAAATTATCTTCTGTTTTTACTACACCCTTAATACTTGCGTTTTGTGAAAATGCAAATTGAACAATAAACAGAAAGTACAAAAGTGCACTTAGTTTCATAGGATTATATTTTTTAGGCAAATCTAAATATTTATTTAAACTAGAATAAATATGTTTTGTTAAAATTTAAATTTGAAAAATTAGCCTTGCTTTAAAAACAAGAGAAATCAATTATTAAGCAATAGATTGCTTTATAATTAAAAAATTTATTTAAATTTGTGCTTAAAATGGGGAATTAGCTCAGTTGGCTAGAGCACTACGCTGGCAGCGTAGGGGTCATCGGTTCGAATCCGATATTCTCCACTTTTCTTAAAAACCTCTAATTTTAGAGGTTTTTTTATTTTTAAAATCCTCACTTTATTTTACAACAGTCAATTACAATCAACAGAATCTGTTAAATTATCAGGTCCGTTTTTTAAATCATACAACACCCCTTTAGTTTCAATTAGTCTATTTGTTTTATTTTGGCTTAGAAAACAATTCTTGATGGTGTAAAATTCAATTGAGCAATGAGTCAACGTTTACCCTTAGCTAATTAATATTGTTTCTTTGGTTTGAATACTTATAGTCAAAAAATATATTTAGACAATCCTAAATATATTTTTTAAGTGTACCTTTGTAAAAAATGTAGTTTATGTACAGTCTTTCAGAAGAAAACTATTTAAAAGCTATCTTTCAACTAGAAAGAAATGCTAATGAAGGTGTAAGCACCAACGCCATTGCTGAAAAAATGGAAACTAAAGCTTCATCGGTAACCGATATGATTAAGCGTTTATCTGAAAAAAAATTAGTTTCTTACCGAAAATACAAAGGCGTTAAATTAAGTGCATTAGGAAAAGACACCGCTGTTCAGATTATTAGGAAGCATAGGCTTTGGGAGGTTTTTTTGGTAGATCAACTAAATTTCTCTTGGGATGAAGTGCATGAAGTTGCCGAACAATTAGAGCACATTAAGTCTAAAAAACTAATTAAGGAGTTAGATAAGTTTTTAGATTATCCAACAATGGATCCTCACGGCGATCCAATTCCTGATGAAAACGGAAACATTATAGTAGCTAATAAATTATTATTAAACGAAATTAATCCTGGTAAAACTACGGTTTGTGTGGGTGTTAAAGATACATCAACTGATTTTCTAAAATACTTAGATAAAAATAATATTGCTTTAGGAAAAACTATACATATTCAAGAAAAAGAAGCCTTTGATGAGTCTATGCTTATAAGCATTGATCAACAAGAGCTGAGGATTTCAAAACTTGTTTCTTCAAATATTTATGTGAAAGAACAAAACCAATGAAACAGCTAATTGATTTTTTTTCTACTTTATCGCCTGTTTACGGGGCTTTGATAATCAGCTTGTTTACTTGGCTTACAACGGCTATTGGAGCGAGCTCGGTATTTTTCTTTAACAGTTTAAACCGTAAACTTTTAGATGCTACACTGGGTTTTGCTGGCGGAATAATGATGGCTGCTAGTGTATTTAGCCTCCTAATTCCATCTATTGAAATGAGTACTGGTGAAGGGTTTTATAAAGTTTTTCCTGCTACAATAGGCCTGATCATAGGTGCCTTTTTTATCTACCTACTGGATAAATTTTTGCCACACCTGCATATTAACTTTAAAGAATCTGAAAAAGAAGGTATTAAAACACCTTGGCATAAATCGGTCTTACTAACTTTAGCTATTACGATGCATAATATTCCTGAAGGCTTAGCTATTGGCGTTCTTTTTGGCTCTGCTGCTGCTGGATTAGAAGGGGCTAGTATAGGCGCTGCTGTTGTTTTAGGAATGGGCATTGCCATCCAAAATATTCCTGAAGGATTTGCTATTTCAATGCCGCTAAGGGCTTTAGGAATGAGTAAAACGCGAAGTTTTAATTACGGACAGCTCTCTGCTATTGTTGAACCAATTAGTGCCGTTGTTGGGGCTTGGGCTGTTTTTTATTTTATATCGCTCTTGCCTTACGCGCTTAGTTTTGCCGCAGGTGCTATGATATTTGTGGTAATTGAAGAAGTTATTCCTGAGTCACAGAAATCTAATCATACCGATTTAGCCACTATTGCTTTTATTGTAGGATTTTGCATTATGATGATGCTAGATGTCGGTTTAACTCAATAGTCCATGAAATTAAAGCACTTCTTTTTTAGCCTTCTCCTTATTTTTAGTCATTGCCAAAGAAATAATCAAGAGGCTAAACCGCCCGTTATTGTAAACGATTTAAAAATCAATCACAGTTTTGAAACTGAAGACTACTCCCTAAAATTTATTCAAGTAATCACGGATAGTCGTTGCCCTAAAGAAACAAGCTGTGTTTGGCCTGGAAGCATTGAAGTTGAGGTAGAAATAGAGAATTATTTAACTAAAAAGAAAGAACTAAAAATTATTCAACTTGACGCCCCAAATAGTCAAGACGAAGAAATCATTAAGATTGGTAAAAATAGAAGTATATTTTTGAAGAACCTCAAGCCCTATCCCCAGCAATCTACTCGTGAAATTAAAAACGAAGATTACCAACTTATTTTTTATGAAGTTTATACCAAAGCATAAGTTAATTTAGTTTTGTAAATTGCTTAAAAATTAAGGTAATGATCAATCTACCTATTTTAAATAAAGGAGATGCAGTAGCTATTGTGGCTACTGCTCGAAAAGTTAATCTAGTGGACTTAAATTATGCTATTCAATACTTGGATAAACAAGGCTATATTCCTGTTATTGGTTCAAGCATTGGCATGGAAAAAAATCAATTTGCGGGAACTGATCAAGAACGCGCCTTAGACTTAATGCAACAAATTATAGATCCTAAAGTTAAAGCCATTTGGTGTGCAAAAGGAGGGTATGGAAGTGTACGAATTCTTCCTTATTTGAATGCAAAAAAAATTAAAAGTCATCCTAAATTTTTAATTGGTTATTCAGATGTAACTGCTCTTCATGCCTACTGGCATAAGTTGGGTTTACCAAGCATTCATGGACAAATGGCTGTGGGCTGTCAAACTAAAACCAATGAAACACTAGCTTCGGTTTTTACTTTGTTAAAAGGTGGAGCAACATGTTATAAGTTCAAAGCTAAACCTTTTCTGAAAACGGGAAAAGTTACCGCACCAATTGTAGGAGGAAACTTATCTATGTTGTATTCAATTTGTGGATCTCGGTTTAATTTTGATGCAGCGGGAAAAATTCTATTTTTAGAAGATATAGACGAATATCTTTATCATATCGACCGAATGATGTTGAACCTAAAAAACAATGGTTTGCTAACTAAGCTAAAGGGTGTTTTGATAGGAGGACTTACGTCTATGAATGACAATGAAGTTCCTTTTGGCAAAACCGCAGAAGCAATTATATGGGAACACGTTAAAGATTTAAATTGCCCTATTGCTTTTGGTTTTCCTTCTGGACATATAAGCGATAATAGAGCCTTTATTCAAGGAAGGCTAGCTAGCTTAGAAGTTACTGATAAACAAGTTCAATTTAAACAATAAGCTTATGGCCGCTCACAATGAGTTAGGGAAAAAAGGAGAAGATTTAGCCGTTCAATTATTAAGGAAAAAAGGTTATCAAATTCTTGCGACCAATTATACCTTTAATAAGTTTGAAGTTGATATCATTGCTAGAAAAAACAATATTCTTGCTGCTGTAGAAGTAAAAACTAGAAGCACTCCTGAGTTTGGAAATCCACAGGATTTTGTGAAGCCTAAGCAAATCAAACGACTCGTTGCCACGATAGACCATTATGTCAACGAAAATGAATTGGATGTTGATGTTCGGTTTGATATTATTGCAATTATCAAAAACAAACAAGGAACAAAAATTGAACACCTGGAAGAAGCGTTTTTGCATTTTTAAAAGAAAACACCCTGCTAAAATAGCAAGGTGCAAACTTTTTCAATGTCAACAGCTTTTTGACGCTTAGTTCTGGCCTACCATAATAGGCGCGTTTCCGTCTGTAATGATAATCTTAGCATTATTAGATTTACTTAACTCTCTAAAAGCCTGAATAGATTGGTACTGAATCAAAATCGGCGAAAGACCCTCATTAATAATTGCTTGTGCATCACGAATACCTTCTGCTTCTGCACGCTTTCTGTCTGCCTCTCTTAGCTCGCGCTGTACAACAAATTCCATTTCTTGAAATTGTTGCTCAGCTCTCAGTTTATCTTCAATAGCCGAAGACAGTCGTTGAGGGAGGTTTATGCTTTTCATTAAAACTGCTTCAATTTCAAAGCCTTTTCCTCTTAATACCTTATTCATTTTATCCTTAATAGAAACCTCAATTTCATTTCGTTTTAAACTGTGCATGTCTTTTGCAAAATACTCAGCAGAAATATTAGCAGCGGCCGACCTTAGGGTATTGATTAGTACATTTCTTTCAAAATCTTTACCTATTTCTTCTATAATAACGGGGGCCATATCTCTTTCAATATGGTACAATACAGAAACTTCTGCGGTAATAGTTAATCCTTCTTTAGAGGGGAGTAACAAAACCTGCTCTACATTGGTAGTTCTAACAGGAACTCTTAAATAGGTAGTTGTAAATGGATTGAAAAATTTTATGCCTTCATTTACAGGCTCGCCTTTCAACTTACCTAATCTTTGCTTAACTCCTACTTCACCAGGACGGATGACCGCACAGCTTGTTAGAAATAAAGAGGCTAAAATAATCGGAATTAATCTTTGTATATACATGATTTTAAGTTTTTAAGTTCATGATTATCAATCAAAGAATGAGCCAAGCTATTAAATCTACTTATATTTTAATTTATTTTTAATAATCGATGATATGTTTTTATTTTGAAATGTGCTTAAACAAAAAAAGCCTCCTTTCGGAGGCTTTTATACTTATTTTGAACAATTAAATTATTCCTTAATAATCTGGAAAGTTTCTTGGTTTCCATTGATTTGTACTTTCATTAGGTAAACTCCCGTTTGAAGTGACTGCATGTTTACTACAGGCATCTCTGTTTTTGGTTGTACACTAATTACTCGTTGTCCTAGCGTATTAAATACTTCCACTTGCTCTACTGTACTAGTAGATTGGATATTTAAATTCGCTTTTACAGGAACTGGGTAGTAGCTAAAGTTACTTGAATCAAAATCAATAGTTGATACTGGCTCTTGACTGAAGTAAATGTTATCTACATAAGCTGTAACTGCTCCTACAGGTAATCCAGAGATAATTATTTGCTGGATAGAGTTACGCACCGTCAATAAATTATCAGGATTTGTTACTAAATCAGCATCTGCAAAATCTGCTAAATCAATCTCTAAACTTACCCATTCTTCTTGCGGAATTTCATAAGCAATTTCTCCTTCTACAACTCCATCCCCTAAATCTACTAACTTAATTCTAAATGTTGTAGCATTTGGAGACCACACATCTAAATGGAAGAAATCCATCTGAGTAGCATCTATTGGATTGGCTACTGTTTCAATGCCTGCAAAGTCTAAATTAGTGTATAATTTAGTATCTACGCCTTGAATTTGAATGTCTTCTAATTCTGCTGCAGACCATACGGTTAAGAAAGTATCTACAGGCTCATCGGTATAAGCATTACTGAATAAGCTAATTACATTTTCCTCTTCCTCTGTAGGGGTAGGTGCTGGCTCCATTGGAGCTGGCAACACTTCTACTAATGGTAAAGGAACTAAATCACCTCCAGTAGGTAAAGCCACCCAAAGTCCAAAGGCATCTACATCCTCAGCATCGGCAGCTAATAATCCACTAGCTACAACAGTAATGGCATTTCCTCCTAATGCTAAGGTTGCTAAAGGAGCTTCGTACGAAGCTACTACATCTCCATTGGTATCTGTAATATCTAGAATGTAATCACTTTCAGGTAAATCTAAGTAGCCTTGGAATTCTGTAAAAGCTATTCCAGTAACTAGGTCATCGCCTGTAGCTTGATTAGCCACGTTTACAACAGGAGCATCGGGTGAACCATGGTGTACTAAAACAGCGGTTTCTTCAGCTTCTGCACTGGTTTCTTGTGCGCCAGCATATACACTTAATTCAAAATCATCATTCACAAAACCATTAGCTACAATAATGTAACTCTCATCTTCAGCAAGAGTGAAGTTTTCTGTGTGAACACTATCAGCTATATCCTGTCCAGCTGGAACTACATCTACAGTAATTTCTTCAGTAGCTGGTGCTAATAAGAATTCTGAAGCCGTTCTAAAATC
>NZ_JAANAS010000117.1 GCF_011089875.1 Psychroflexus maritimus
AAATCTTGAATACCTTCAAAATTAATACTTTCGTATAGAATTAAATCAAACTGAGCAACTTCATAGCAATCAGGATTTTCATTATTTTGAATTCTTACAAATATAGTTGCTGCCTCTCCTGTATATTCAGAAGGTTCTGCAATAGGATTTGAGCCAGCATTAGCATCTGCTAAATCTTCAAAGTAAGAGATGCTGTAATCTTGGATAGTTTGATTAGGCCCTAAAACTAATTCATTTTGTTGAGTCAGGTCAAAAAATACTT
>NZ_JAANAS010000118.1 GCF_011089875.1 Psychroflexus maritimus
AGTGATTTGTGCTTCACCAAGTGACGCTCAACAAGCCGACAACGAAATAGGCGAATTCGATTTAACGCAGAAAGATGAGGAAATCAATCCAAATGAGGGAGATGGAAATAGCCAAGTAGTGTATTACGCATCAGAAGAAGATTTTGAAGCAGGAATTCCGATTACTAATCCTGAGAATTTCTTTACTTCAGAATCACCACAAACCATTTACGCCGAGGTTGTAAACACAGACAATGAATGTCCATCCTCAACGCAAGTCA
>NZ_JAANAS010000119.1 GCF_011089875.1 Psychroflexus maritimus
GGAATTACTTCTATGGTCAAGGTGGTCGTTTTCGTACAATCCGTGTCTAAATCGACAGCTTCAACATACACCACTTGTGGATTAGCTTGGGTATTCACAAAATTTTCGGTATCCGTAATTTGATTCTCCAAAGCTTCATCTTCGTAGAAATTCACTAAAATAGTCTGATCGCCTTGCGTGATTTCTTCAACTTTACTAAATAAATTAAAGGTTGCTTGTTCATTGGTGGTGCTTCCTCCGGTTTCATCATCACAAACTGA
>NZ_JAANAS010000120.1 GCF_011089875.1 Psychroflexus maritimus
TCTTCGTCTTCGGTGGCAATGGCTTCTGTTCCAAAAAAGGCTTCTTGCTCAGTTTCATGGAAGGAGATTTCTACATCTACTTCGTTGCTGATAATGTTTTCTATTTCAGCTCCTAAATCAAATTCAGCAAAACCATTGTTACCTGGGTCACATTCTACCAATGGTTCTAATTCTGGGATGGTCGGCTCTGGAATTACTTCTATGGTCAAGGTGGTCGTTTTCGTACAATCCGTGTCCAAATCGACAGCTTCAACATACAC
>NZ_JAANAS010000121.1 GCF_011089875.1 Psychroflexus maritimus
GGAATTACTTCTATGGTCAAGGTGGTCGTTTTCGTACAATCCGTGTCCAAATCGACAGCTTCAACATACACCACTTGTGGATTAGCTTGGGTATTCACAAAATTTTCGGTGTCCGTAATCTGATTCTCCAAAGCTTCATCTTCGTAAAAATTAATCAAGATGGTTTGATCGCCTTGCGTGATTTCTTCAACTTTACTAAATAAATTAAAGGTTGCTTGTTCATTGGTGGTGCTTCCTCCGGTTTCATCATCACAAACTGA
>NZ_JAANAS010000122.1 GCF_011089875.1 Psychroflexus maritimus
TGGACATAAAAAAACCCCAACTATTAACTAGTTAGGGTTTTGTATAAAAGAAGGCGGCGACCTATTCAATGACTGCCTGTGAATACAAGTGCAACACTGTATGAACAGGTGCAGGAATTAATCCCGAAAACGCAGTGCTTCGGGGCTCTCCCACTACATAACACAAAAAAACCCCAACTATTAACTAGTTAGGGTTTTGTATAAAAGAAGGCGGCGACCTACTCTCCCACTAAATCGCAGTACCATCGGCGCAAACGAG
>NZ_JAANAS010000123.1 GCF_011089875.1 Psychroflexus maritimus
TCTTCGTCTTCGGTGGCAATGGCTTCTGTTCCAAAAAAGGCTTCTTGCTCAGTTTCATGGAAGGAGATTTCTACATCTACTTCGTTGCTGATAATATTTTCTATTTCAGTTCCTAAATCAAATTCTGCAAAACCATTGTTACCTGGGTCACATTCTACCAATGGATCTAATTCTGGGATGGTCGGCTCTGGAATTACTTCTATGGTCAAGGTGGTCGTTTTCGTACAATCCGTGTCTAAATCGACAGCTTCAAC
>NZ_JAANAS010000124.1 GCF_011089875.1 Psychroflexus maritimus
CTATTTCCATCTCCCGCATTTGGATTGATTTCCTCATCTTTCTGCGTTAAATCGAATTCGCCTATTTCGTTGTCGGCTTGTTGAGCGTCACTTGGCGAAGCACAAATCACTTCGTTGCTTGCCGTTAAATTAATCTCAGGTCGGTCGTCAATAAATAGCTGGAATCGATTATCTTCAGCGGAATTAAACGCCGTAATACAAGCATTTTCTCCTTCCAATCGGATATAGATGAACTCACCATCAATTCCGTTAT
>NZ_JAANAS010000125.1 GCF_011089875.1 Psychroflexus maritimus
GAAGATTACACCACAGCTAGTCAGCAAATTTTTGTCCGCGTCACTGAAACAGAAACCGGCTGTTTTTCTTTTACTTCTTTCGATTTAATTGTTAATGAAATTCCTCCTCTTCAAGATGGACAAACCAATTTTGTGTGCGATTTAAACGATGACGGCAATGCTAGTTTCTTTTTGCCTTTTGCTGAAAATTCCATTATTGATGATGCCGAAGGTTTTAGTTTTCAATATTTTGAAACTTTAGCTGATGCAGAA
>NZ_JAANAS010000126.1 GCF_011089875.1 Psychroflexus maritimus
GTGGTGCTTCCTCCGGTTTCATCATCACAAACTGACAAACGCTCTGGGGCAATGATGTCTGGTAAGGGTTCAACGATTAATTCGATTTCTTCAATGGTAAAACAATTCAAATCGCTTGTGGGGTCGGTGATGCGAATATAAACGATTTGATTATCCGACTGACTTTCATACCCAGTAGGAGTTGCAATTAAATTTCCTGGGTTTTCCTCAATAGCTCCATTTTCATTGTTGTAATAAGCAATGTCAA
>NZ_JAANAS010000116.1 GCF_011089875.1 Psychroflexus maritimus
GTTTCTTTAATCGATTACCCAAAATTCTTCACTCCAAATGAAGATGGATTTAATGATTCTTGGAATATAATTGGATTAGCTAATCAAAGTAATGCTAAGATTTACATCTTCGATCGTTATGGGAAACTGCTCAAGCAATTAAGTCCAAGTAGTGAAGGATGGGATGGAACTTATAACGGTAAGCCCATGCCCAGTAATGATTACTGGTTCAAAGTAGAATACACCGACCCCAGAACAGGAAACAGAAAGACCTTTAAGTCGAATTTTACGTTGAAGAGGTAAAGCCCTAAAAGCCCCTCCCTAGCCCTCCCCAAAGGGGAGGGAACTAAGCCCCCTAACCCCCGAAGGGGAGACTTAAAAAGCAGAACGTGATTAGCATGATGCGGCACCTCGTTTCTCGGTGTGACAAAACCCTCATTAACTTGTCATTCCGGAAAATTCCCCATCCTCATTGAACTGTCATTCCGGAAAATTTCCCCATCCTCATTGAACTGTCATTCCGGAAAATTTCCTAAGAAATTTATCCGGAATCTCTCCGTAATGAAAACACAAATAAACTACCTAACCAAAGACATGTTCAGAATTCCAATCCATAAGATTCCGCATCTCGTTATCGCTCGTGCGGAATGACAAAAGGAAGGGGAAGTGCGGTATCTCCCCGCAATGAGAACAAAACTATCAATTCAAAAATAAATATCAACATCTAACGTTATAGTAACTCATAACCAAGAATATGACCTGCAAAAAATTTTAAAAAATAAAGATTTCATCTATATTTGTTATTGAATTTTGAGAACTTATACTTTTACTTCCAATTTGAGATAGGTTTTTTTTGAAATTCGAAAAGCTTATCGTTAATTAAAACGAGACGATATGCAAAAGCGTAAACTGAGTTTTTTGGAAATCTGGAACATGAGTTTCGGTTTCTTAGGAATTCAAATGGGGTTTGCTTTGCAAAATGCAAATGCAAGTCGTATTTTACAAACTTTTGGTGCCGATGTGCATCAGCTTTCATGGTTTTGGATCATTGCTCCTTTAATGGGACTAATTGTTCAACCTATTGTTGGTTATTATAGCGATAAAACTTGGTCTAAGAAATTAGGACGTAGGCGTCCTTATTTTTTAGCGGGAGCTTTATTTGCTTCGTTGGGTCTAATTTTTATGCCTCAAGCCGATATTTTTGTCGCATTCCTTCCTGCTTTGTGGGTGGGAGCTGGTTTCTTAATGATTATGGATGCTTCATTCAATGTGGCAATGGAGCCCTTTCGTGCTTTAGTTGCCGATAATCTTAGAAACGACCAACGAACACTTGGTTTTAGTGTACAAACCGCACTTATTGGAATCGGAGCTGTGGTTGGATCCTGGTTGCCTTATGCCTTAGCAAACTTTTTTAATATTTCTTCAAAAGCTTCAGATGGAGCTATTCCTCCTAATTTAATTTGGTCGTTTGTAATTGGAGCCTTGATTTTAGTAGCTTCAATTTTGGTGACGGTTATTTTTACCAAAGAATATTCGCCGGAAGAAATGAAAGCGATAGAAAAAGCCAAAGCGAAGAAATTTGATGAAATTGAGGAAGTAGATTTACCGGAGTCGAAATTAACTGATGTGTTTTCAGATTTTATGAAAATGCCATCAACTATGCGCCAATTAAGTTGGGTGCAATTTTTCTCTTGGTTTGGACTTTTTGGAATGTGGGTATTTACAACACCCGCCATAGCCCAACACATTTACGGTTTACCTGTTTCTGATTCTTCTAGCGAAACTTATAATGAAGCTGGCGATTGGGTAGGCGTTTTGTTTGGTGTGTATAATTTAATTTCAGCTGGTTTTGCTTTTGCTTTACCAAGTATTGCTAACAAGTTAGGAAGAAAAATCACCCATTCTATTGCCTTATTAATCGGTGGACTAGGCCTAATTTCAATTTATTTTATGCCGAACGAATTATGGCTTATTGCGCCTATGATTGCTATTGGTATTGCTTGGGCAAGTATTTTAGCTATGCCGTATGCCATTTTAGCGGGAAGTATTAATCCTAAAAAAATGGGGGTTTATATGGGGATTTTCAATTTTTTTATTGTGATTCCTCAGATTGTTAACGCTCTAATTGGCGGACCCTTAGTGAAATACGCTTACGGAGATCAGGCTATTTTTGCCTTAGTCACCGCAGGAGTTAGTTTAATCATTGCTGCTATTCTAGCATTAAAAGTCAATGATGTAGATGATGAAAACGAATTAGAATTAGAATTAGATGAGTAAAAAAGCAATTATTTTTGATTTGGATGGAGTTATTGTGGATACTGCAAAATTTCACTTTTTGGCGTGGAGAGATTTAGCTAATAAACTCGGAATAGACTTCACTGAAAAAGAAAATGAACAGTTGAAAGGCGTGAGTAGAGTACGTTCTTTAGAAAAAATTTTGGCCTGGGGAAATAAAGAACTTTCTTCGGAAGATTTTGAGCAGTACATGCAAGAAAAAAATGAAAACTATTTGAAGTATGTGGACCAACTTACGCAAGCTGATATTCTTCCTGATGTTCACAAACGTTTGGAAGAATTAAAACAAAAACAACACCCTATTGCATTAGGTTCGGCAAGTAAAAACGCAAGACGAATTTTAAAGCAAATGCAACTTACTCATTATTTTGATGCGATTGTTGATGGCAATGAAGTCACCAAAGCGAAACCCGATCCAGAAGTGTTTTTGAAAGCAGCCGAACTATTAAAGGCTTCTCCAGAAGATGCAGTTGTTTTTGAAGATTCTGTAGCTGGTGTTCAAGCGGCTAATCAAGCGCAGATGCTAAGTGTGGGTATTGGAGAAAAATCGGTTTTAGGTGAAGCTGATTATGTATTTAAGGATTTTACTGAAATATCAGATAAGGTTTTTCAGCAAATAACAAATTAACAAAATAAAATTATTCAAATGAATCAAGTATATATCACTCCCAATGAATGGTCTGTTATTGAAGAAGGTTTTAATGCGGAACGCGTTATGTCTTCAGAAAGCTTATTCAGTTTAGGAAATGGCGCCATGGGACAACGTGCTAATTTTGAAGAAAATTACTCTGGTGAAACTTTTCAAGGAAGTTATATAGGCGGGGTTTATTATCCTGACAAAACCCGTGTGGGTTGGTGGAAAAATGGATATCCTGAGTATTTTGCCAAGGTTCTTAATGCGCCCAACTGGATTGGAATTCGTGTTTTAGTGAACAATTGCGAACTGGATTTGAATACTTGCCAGAAAATTTCTAATTTCAAGCGTGAGTTAAATATGAAAGAAGGTTGGCACAAAAGAAGCTTCCAAGCTATTTTAGAAAATGGCATTGAAGTGAAAGTAGAAGCGCTTCGATTTCTGAGTTTATCACATGATGAAGCTGGAGCCATCAATTATCAAGTAACTCCAATTCATCAATCGGCTGAAATTACTTTTATTCCTTATTTGGACGCTGGCATTAAAAACCAAGACTCCAATTGGGATGATCAATTCTGGGAAATCACCAATGTTGAAAACACTACCAATCAAGCTTTTATTGAATCGCATACCTTAAAAACGCTTTACCATGTAGGAACTTTTATGGAATCGAAGTTGTTTTTGAACAACGAAATTCAAGCCATACAACCGCAAGTTGAAAAATCAAAATCGCATGTAGCTTTTCATTATTCGGTAGCTGTTGAAGCTGGTCAAACGGCCAGTATTCAAAAGTTTGCAGGTTATGTTACTTCCTTAAATCACGATGCTTCTCAATTAATTGATGCTTCAAAAAATGTACTGAATGAAGTCACTTCCATTGGTTTTGAAGGCCTTTTACAAGAACAAATTGAGGCTTGGGCCAACATTTGGGAAATGAGTGATATTGTTATTGAAGGCGATGTGAAAGCACAACAAGGCATTCGATTTAATATTTTTCAGTTGAATCAAACCTATTCGGGTAAAGACGAACGCTTAAATATAGGTCCTAAAGGATTTACAGGAGAAAAATACGGCGGAAGTACCTATTGGGATACAGAAGCTTATTGCTTGCCGTTTTATATGGCGACAAAAAATCAGGAGGTGGCTAAAAACCTATTGATTTATCGCTACAATCATTTGGATAAAGCCATTGAAAATGCTGAAAAGCTCGGATTCAAAAACGGTGCGGCTTTGTATCCTATGGTTACAATGAATGGGGAAGAATCGCATAATGAATGGGAAATTACCTTTGAAGAAATTCACCGTAACGGAGCCATTGCTTTTGCTATTTTTAACTACCACCGCTTTACAGGAGATTATTCGTACATTCCTGAAATGGGAATGGAAGTACTCATCGGGATTGCTCGTTTTTGGCAACAACGGGTGAATTATTCAGAAGACAAGAAAAAATATGTAATGCTTGGCGTTACAGGGCCTAATGAATACGAAAATAACGTAAACAACAATTGGTACACCAATTATATTGCCAAATGGTGTATGGAGTACATGCTTGAAAATTTAGCCATTCTGGCGAAAGATTTTGCTTCAGATTACAAACGTATTCTGAAAAAAACCAAGCTTAAAGATGAAGAAATTGAGGCGATGAAAGAAATTTCAGCCAATATGTATTTCCCTTATTCTGAAAAATACGATGTGTATTTACAGCAAGATGGATTTTTAGATAAAGATATTGCTACCGTAGATCAGTTGAATCAAGAAGAACGGCCAATTAATCAATTTTGGTCGTGGGATAGAATTTTGCGTTCGCCTTATATCAAACAGGCAGATACCTTACAAGGATTTTACTTTTTTGAAGACCAATTCAGTAAAGAAGAATTAGAAAAACACTTCGATTTCTATGAGCCATTAACGGTTCATGAATCTTCCTTATCGCCTTGTGTACATTCCGTGCAAGCTGCCAAATTAGGAAGAATGGAACAAGCTTATGAATTCTACTTGAGAACCTCGCGTTTAGATTTAGACGACTACAACAGGGAGGTTGATGAAGGTTGCCACATTACAAGTATGGCGGGAACTTGGATGAGTATTGTAGAAGGTTTTGGAGGAATGCGTGTAAAAGATAATGCCTTGCATTTTGAACCACAAATTCCTGAAAACTGGAAATCTTATACCTTTAAAGTGAATTTTAGAAACACTGTTTTAAGTATTCAAATTACTCAAGATGGCTTTGAAATTTCAGCCGACAAAGAAGTGAAAGAAAGCATTAAGGTGTTTGGTAAAGAAATTTCGCCAGTAATCACCACTCAAAAAGTAAATTCATAATGAAGAAATTAATTGTATTCAGTCTCTTTGTATTTGCCTCTATTCAAGCTTTTGCTCAAATTGAACGAGTTGAACCACCACATTGGTGGGCAGATATGAAGTATCATGAAATTGAGTTGATGTTTTATGGTGAAAATTTAGGCGACTATAAAGTGGATGTTTCGGATGGTGAAATCACTTCGGTAGCTTCAGCCGATAGCCCAAATTACCTTTTTGTGACTTGGAATACAAAAGGAATTTCGACTAAAACAGTAGAATTCGATTTCAAAAAAAAGCGAAAAACTCTTTTTACACACCAATTTGAATTGAAAAAGCGAACTGATAATTCAGCAGAAAGACAGGGTTTTACAAGTGAAGACGCTATTTATTTAATCACCCCCGATCGTTTTGCCAACGCCAATCCTGATAACGACATTGTTGAGGAAATGCGTGAGAAAAAGCTTGACCGCGCTGATGATTATGCACGTCACGGTGGTGATATTCAAGGAATAATTCAGCATTTAGATTATGTAGAAGATATGGGCTTTACAGCGCTTTGGCCAAGTCCGTTATTGGAAAATGATATGGACGAAGCTTCTTATCACGGCTATGCCATTACCGATTTTTACCGTGTTGACCCGCGTTTTGGAACCCTTGAAGAATACAAAGAATTAGTTGAAAAAGCCAACGAAAAAGAGGTAAAAATCATCATGGATATGGTGGCTAATCATTGTGGATCAGGGCATTGGTGGATGGAAGATTTGCCGTTTTCAAATTGGTTAAATTACCAAGAACTTTATGAAGGAGGTAAAGAAGCTCCGAATTCCAGTCATAAACGTACCGTAAATCAGGATCCTTACGCCTCTGATTACGATACCGATATGATGAAAAAAGGATGGTTTGTACAAACTATGCCCGATTTGAATCAAAAAAATAAATTCATGGCAAGGTATTTAATTCAAAATTCCTTGTGGTGGGTGGAAGAATTAGGTTTACAAGGAATTAGACAAGATACTTATCCGTATCCAGACAAGCAATTTTTGTCAGATTGGGCAGGTACCATTATGGAGGAATATCCTAACTTTAATATTGTAGGCGAAGAATGGTCTTACAATCCTTTAATTGTAGGGTATTGGCAAGATGGTCAGCAAAATTTTGATGGATACCAATCCAATTTGAAATCGGTGATGGATTTTCCTATGCAAGGAGCAATCATTAATGGATTAAAAGAAGACGAAGAAAGTTGGGGTAATGGATTGACAAAAATTTACGAAGCCTTGGCTAACGATTTTTATTATCCCAATCCCTTAGATGTGATGGTTTTTGCCGATAACCATGATAAAAGTCGAATTTTTACGCAATTGGATGGCGATATTGAATTAAATAAAATGGCGATGGCTCTTTTGCTTAGTCTTCCTAGAACTCCTCAAATTTACTATGGAACTGAAATTTTAATGGAGGATTTTGATAATCCAGGCGATCACGGTTTGATTAGAACCGATTTTCCTGGAGGTTGGGAAGGTGATGAAGTAAATGTATTTACCGAAACTGGACTTAGCCCAGAGCAATTAGATTTTAAACACTATTTGAGGGATTTATTGAAGTTTAGAAAATCTTCTAAAGCCCTACAAATTGGAAAAGCTAAGCATTTTGAGCCTTTTGACGGAATGTATTTTTTATTTAGAATACATGAAGAAGAAGTGGTACTCACCGTGATTAATAAAAATGAAGTGGCTCAACAAGTAGATTTGAAGCGTTTTGCAGAATTAAAATTGAATGGGAAAAAATTTATAGACTTAGGCTCAGGCCATTCTTTCATTTGGAAAGAAGATCTAGAGTTAAATCACGGAGTTCATCTATTTACCTCTAAAAAATAAACCTATGAAAATCGTATGTTTATCTCTTTTTTCATTATTTTTCCTAGCCTCGTGTAAACAAGAAAAAGTTTCAACTGAAAATAAAACAAAAGAAGTTGTTGCAGTTCAAAAAGATTTTGCAGAAGTAGATAGCGTTTTTCTTTCAGCAGGAAAATTATACCGTATTGAAAATTTTGAATCTAATTTTGTGAGTAGCAGAAATATTGATGTTTGGGTTCCTGATAATTATTCAGCTACTACAGCTTATGCCACTTTGTATATGCACGACGCACAGATGTTGTTCGATTCTACTTCTACTTGGAACAAACAAGAATGGAAAGTTGACGAAACACTAAGTCGTTTAATGAAGGAAGAAAAAATTAAACCCACTATTGTTGTTGGTATGTGGAATGTTAATGAAGACCGGCATACGGATTACTTTCCACAGCAAGCTTGGGAAAATCTTTCCGACTCAACTCGTCAAGCTGTTTTAGATAAAAATCATGCGCAAAGCGAAACACTTTTTAGCAAGGAAATTAATTCTGATAACTATATTAAGTTTATTACCGAAGAAGTTTTGCCTTTGGTAGAAACCAACTTCAATGTAAGTCGAAACTTGAAAGATCGAGCTGTTGCAGGTTCAAGTATGGGCGGATTGATTTCTTGGTACACGGTCTTAGAAAAACCAAACTTGTTCAGTACAGCCATTTGCTTATCAACGCATTGGCCTGGTGCCATGCCAATTGAAAATAACCCTATTCCAGACGAATTTTTTAGCTACATCAAAGAAAATTTACCAAAGGCACCGAGCAATCATAAATTTTATTTTGACTTTGGAACGGAAACTTTGGATGCGTTGTATCCGCCTTTTGAAGAAAAAGTGAATGAAGTTTTTGCTTCCAAAAATTATAAGGAGGCGTCTTTTAGAAACCTAAAATTTGAAGGAACAGGCCATAGCGAAAATGCTTGGAATCAACGTTTACATATTCCGTTAGAATTTGCTTTACATCCAGAACCATCAATTGATTAGTTATGAATAGAATAGTTACTTCATTATTTCTAGTTTTTCTTTATTGTTTTCAAGTTGAAGCACAACAAACCGAGTTTAAAAGCTTTGAACAACAAAATGAATATTCATTTTTACTAGAAACTAATACGGGTTTTTATCAATTTGAATTTATCAATCGTGAAAGTTTACAAGTTAGTTTTTTAGCAGAAGCTACAGAAAAATTGCCGATGTCTCATGCTGTTGAAATTGCTGAATCAAAAGTATCGATTGAACCAAAAATCAGTAAAAAAACCATTCAGTTTTCAACTTACGGAATAGGCGTTGAGATACAAAAACAGCCTTTTGAAATTCGCTACACCTATAAAGGCGAAGAATTGCTTCAACATAAAAATGGATTTTCAGCAGAAGCAGTAAAAGTAGATTTCAAAATAGATGAAAACGAAATTATAATGGGTGGCGGTGCTCGTGCTTTAGGAATGAATAGGAGAGGACATCAACTTCCTTTATACAATCGGGCGCATTACGGTTATGAAACCCGTTCAGAACAAATGAATTTTACTTTACCAATTGTTTTTTCATCCAAAAAGTATTTGCTTCATTTTGATAACCCAACTACAGGAAATTTGGATTTAGATTCGCAATTCAATAATACCATTACCTATCAGGCCTCATCTGGAGCCAAGCGTTTTCAACTAATAGCAGCAGAAAATTGGGAAAATATTCTTCAAAATTATACCACTTTAACAGGAAAACAACCTTTACCTGCACGTTGGACTTTAGGGAATTTTGCCAGTCGATTTGGTTATCATTCGCAAGAAGAAACCGAAATGACGGTTGCTAAATTTAAGAAAGAGCAAATTCCATTAGATGCGGTGATTTTAGATTTGTATTGGTTTGGAAAAGAAGTAATGGGCACGATGGGAAATTTGGAATTTGAAAAAGATTCCTTCCCCAATCCTGAACGAATGATGAGAGGGTTGAAAAACAAAGGCATAAAAACCGTTTTAATTACCGAACCTTTTATGTTGAAGACTTCAAATCGTTGGGAAGAAGCGCTGCAAAATGATGTTTTAGTTAAAGATTCTACAGGACAAGCGGCAACCTATGATTTTTTCTTTGGAAATACGGCACTAATTGACGTATTTGACCCTAAAGCTAAAAATTGGTTTTGGAATATTTATAAAAAACTAAAAGCGCAAGGCGCAACAGGTTGGTGGGGTGATTTAGGCGAACCCGAAGTGCATCCTGAACATTTAATACATTATGGCAATAAAAAAGCCAATGAAGTCCATAATATCTATGGAACAGAATGGGCGAAGATTATTTTTAACAATTACCAAAACGAATTTCCCAAAGAGCGTCCATTTATTTTGATGCGTGCCGGTTACTCTGGTGCACAAAAATATGCCATGATGCCATGGTCTGGCGATGTAAACCGAACCTGGGGCGGATTTCAGTCGCAACCTGAAATTTCTTTACAAATGGGAATGCAAGGCTTGGGTTATATGCATTCAGATTTAGGAGGGTTTGCAGGCGATTTGTTAGATGATGAGTTGTATGTTCGCTGGTTGCAATACGGTGTTTTTCAACCCATTTACAGACCACATGCACAAGAAGATGTAGCAGCAGAACCTGTTTTTAGAAGCGATTATGCCAAAAATTTAGCTAAAAAAGCCATCGAATTACGCTATCAATTATTACCGTATAATTACCAGTTGGCTTATGAAAATTCAACTTTAGGTTTGCCTTTGATGCGCCCTTTATTTATAGAAGAACCCAATCATTTTGAACTGTATAACATCAGCCAAACCTATTTATGGGGAAATGATTTCTTGGTTTCGCCTGTTTTAGAAGCTGAACAAACAAAGAAAAAAGTATATTTTCCATCCACTAACAGTTGGTTTGATTTTTATACCAATGAAAAATTTGCAGGTGGAAAGTATGTTTCTGTAGCTACCCAAGAAGAAAATATTCCTACTTTTGTTCGTGCCGGGGCGTTTATTCCTTTGGCTGAAATACATCAAACAACAGAAGATTATCGATTTAATAACATCACTTTCAAGTATTATTTTGATGAAGCGGTTGAAGCTTCCCAACGAAGCTTTTATAATGACGATGGAAAAACGGCAAAGTCTTTTGAAAACAAAGCTTACGAAATACTTCATTTAGGCTTTGAACATTTTGAAGCGGTAAGTGAGCTTCAAATTGAGCATGAAGAAAAGCAAAATTTCAATTCAGATTTAGATGAAATTCATTTGGAACTTATCAACTGGAAAAAAAGACCTACTTCAGTGCTTTATAATGGAAACTCAATTCCTTATGCCTATGAAAATCAACGATTAATTATCAAAAACATTCCTATTCAGAAAGGAAAAACACAATTATTAATTAGACACTAAAATTAAAAACATGAACAAATTAATTAGTTTAGGATTTTGCGTTTTACTTTTCGCATCATGCGCAGAAGTAAAGAAAGAAGAAGCTAAAAAACCTTTAGAAAAAGAAGAGCAATCTCAAGAATTGAAAGTTAGCAATGAAGCTTTAGAATCGGCTGTGATTTACGAAGCCAACATTCGTCAATATTCGCCAGAAGGAACTTTTGAAGAATTTACCAAAGATATTCCGCAATTAAAGGAGTTAGGTGTGAAAGTAATTTGGTTGATGCCTATTTACCCGATTTCGATGAAAAACAGAAAGGCCACTGATGATTTGTCTATTGAAGATATTGAAGACGAAAAAGAACGTGAGAAATACCTTGGAAGCTATTATGCGATTTCAGATTATACCGCTGTTAATCCAGAATTTGGAAACATGGAAGATTTTGAGAATTTGGTTGAAACTGCGCATGAAAATGGAATGTATGTGATTTTAGATTGGGTAGCTAATCACACTGGCTGGGACCATGCTTGGCTAGAAGAACATCCTCAATATTACGTAAAGAACAAAGATGGAGAAATCACCGATCCAATCAATACAGAAACTGGTGAAACTTGGGGATGGACCGATGTTGCTCATTTGGACTATGACAATCAGGAGCTTAGAGAAGCCATGAAAAACGAAATGAAATTTTGGGTGGAGGAAATGAATGTGGATGGTTTTCGATGTGATGTAGCTGGAGAAGTGCCTACCGATTTTTGGGAGCCTACTGTAGCCGAGTTACAAAGCATTAAGCCCTTGTTCATGTTGGCGGAAAGCGAGAAAAAGGATTTATTTCATGAGGCTTTTGATATGGGGTATAATTGGGAAGGTCACCACATTAAAAATGAACTAGCCCAAGGAAAAATGAAGGTCTCTGATTGGGATGATTATATGGCGAAGATTGATACCACTTACCAAAAAGATGATTATTTAATGAATTTCTTAACCAACCATGATGAAAATTCATGGAATGGAACCATTGACGAAAGAATGGGAGATGCTAAATGGGCTATGCTTGGATTAGTTTATACCTTACCAGGAATGCCTTTAATTTATAGTGGCCAGGAATACGATATGGGCCACCGATTAAAGTTTTTTGAAAAAGATGAAATTCCGAAAGAAAAAGGCAAAATGTGGCCGATGTTAGAAAAGTTAGGTAAATTAAAGAAGACTAATAAAGCTCTTCACGGGGCAAAAGAAAGTGCCGATTATGAACGATTAACAACTTCTGATGACGAATACGTGCTGGCCTTTAAACGTGAAAAAGACGGTGATGTAGTGGTGTTTATTGCTAATTTTACCGATGAGGAAAGAAGCTTTAGCCTTGATTTTGAAGGAGAATTCACAGATTTTGAAACGGGTGAACAAGATTTTATACATCTAAAAGAAGAAATGACTTACCCAGCTTGGGGATATCAGATTTTAGTAAAATAATTAACTCGGTTTGAATAGCTTAAAAACCACTTTCATTTTTTGGAGGTGGTTTTTTATATGTTTAACCATTGGTTTTAATTTCCTGATTTGAAAATTTCAAAAGTAATTAAAAATATTGATTGAAATAATGAAATAGTGAGCCTTAGGATTTCTAATTATAGAAATGAACTATTTACCATTTCATAGAACTATTATGTTGTAAAAGGGACAGCACTCCATTTTTCTTAATTTATCTTGCCTGGGTTTCACAAATTTCAATTAAGTAATCGCTATTCGGCGGAATATTATTAATTTAGCATTTTTAAAATTTTGAAGAAAAATCGAAGGATATGAGTAAATACGATGTTATTGTTTTAGGAAGCGGTCCAGGTGGATATGTTACGGCCATTAGGGCTTCGCAGTTAGGAATGAAAACTGCTGTAATTGAAAAAGAAAGCCTTGGTGGGGTTTGCTTAAACTGGGGTTGTATTCCTACAAAAGCTTTGCTTAAAAGTGCTAAAGTATTTGACTTTTTGAAGCATGCTGATGACTACGGATTAAAAGTAGAGAAGGCAGATAAAGATTTTACTGCCGTTGTAAAAAGAAGTAGAAATGTAGCTAACGGAATGAGCAAAGGTGTTCAATTCTTGATGAAAAAAAATAAAATTGACGTTATTGAAGGTCATGGTAAAGTAAAACCTGGCAAAAAAGTAAGCGTTGAAGATAAAGACGGTAAATCTAAAGACTACGAAGCCAAACATATAATTATTGCTACGGGTGCACGTTCTAGAGAATTGCCTTCATTGCCTCAAGACGGTAAGAAAGTAATTGGTTACCGTAAAGCTATGACTTTAGAAAAACAACCTGAATCCATGATTGTGGTTGGCTCTGGAGCCATTGGTGTAGAGTTTGCAAGCTTTTACAATTCTATGGGCACAAAAGTTACTATTGTTGAGTTTCAGCCACGAATTGTACCTGTTGAAGATGAAGATATTTCAAAAGGATTCGAAAAAATCTACAAGAAAAAAGGAATCAAAATCATGACTAATTCTTCTGTAGAAAAAGTAGATACTTCAGGGAAAAAAGTAAAAGCTACAGTTAAAACCAAAAAAGGAGAAGAAATTCTTGAAGCAGATGTTGTTCTTTCTGCAGTTGGAATTAAAACAAACATCGAAAACATAGGTCTTGAAGAAGTTGGAATTAAAACCGATCAAGACAAGATTGTAGTGAATGATTACTACCAAACTAATGTGCCCGGTTATTACGCTATTGGTGATGTTACTCATGGTCCTGCCTTGGCTCACGTAGCTTCAGCTGAAGGAATTCTTTGCGTAGAGAAAATTTCAGGAATGAAAGTAGAAGCTTTAGATTACGGAAATATTCCTGGATGTACCTATTCAAATCCAGAAATTGCTTCGGTTGGAATGACTGAAAAACAAGCCAAAGAAGCAGGTTATGAACTTAAAGTAGGTAAATTCCCTTTCTCTGCTTCTGGTAAAGCAAGCGCTGAAGGAAGTAAAGATGGATTTGTAAAAGTGATTTTTGACGCTAAGTATGGCGAGTGGTTAGGTTGCCACATGTTAGGTGCAGGTGTAACCGATATGATTGCTGAAGCCGTTTTAGGTAGAAAATTAGAAACTACTGGGCATGAAGTATTAAAAACTGTTCATCCACACCCAACTATGAGTGAGGCTGTGATGGAAGCAGTTGCAGATGCCTATGACGAAGTGATTCACTTGTAAATTTTCCAAATAATAATATTGAAGATAAATAAAATCTCTGCTTGTTTTTTGCCTTTACGAAATCAGTAAAATCGAATAGGTATGAAAAAAGCAGAGTTTTTTTAATGAGTTATTTACTGAAAGCATAAATCATAAAAACAAATGAAACACATAACTAGCTTTCAAAACCCAAGTATAAAAAACTTGCTTCAGTTGCAATCAAAGTCGAAGCAAAGACGAAAGCAAAATGTATTTGTGGTGGAAGGGCAACAGGAAGTAGATTTATGCCAATCAAGTGGATTTGAGTTTGTGGAGGTTTACTTTTGTCCAGAGTTGTATGATGAAGCCAAGTTGAAGTCTGTTGCATTAAACAATGCTGAGGTAAATTCAGTTTCAGAAAAAATCTATCAAAAAATAGCCTATCGAGGAGGGACTGAGGGCATAATAGCTATTGTGAAAGCCAAAAAAAGCACAATAGCTGAAGTGAAATTCGCTAACCAAACCCCTTTAATTCTTGTTGTTGAAGCTCCAGAAAAGCCAGGAAATATTGGCGCATTGTTAAGAACGGCCGATGCCTCTGGAGTAGATGCTGTATTGATAGCCGATTTAAAAACCGATCTTTATCATCCAAACACTATACGTTCTAGTGTAGGAACAGTATTTACCAATCAAATAGGAGTGGGTACTTCTACTGAAATAATTAATTTTCTTCAGTCTAATTCAATAGCCATTTACGCGGCTATTTTACAAGAAGCAAAAGACTACACAGCAATTGATTTTACTTCTGCGTCGGCATTAGTAGTAGGTACAGAATCTTCAGGATTGACAGAACAATGGCGAGAAGCATCGCGACAAAATATAATTATTCCTATGCAAGGAAAAGTTGATTCTATGAATGTTTCAGTAGCAACTGGTGTACTTCTTTTTGAAGCTGTAAGGCAAAGAAAAACAAGTACCTAAGCTTTGTAAATTTTCAAAAAAATGAGTTTATGCTTTTTAAATTCAGTAGAATTTATTTATTTTGAAACACTAACAACCAATTCTAAAAACATGTTTCGATTTATTTTAAGTTCGTTTTTCTTTTTTCCACTATTGATTTTCTCACAAATTAATGTGCCTCAAGAGTATTTTAAAAAACCAATGGACATTCCTTTAGTTTTATCAGGAACTTTTGGAGAGCTTAGGTCTAATCATTTTCATGCTGGAATTGATATAAAAACCAATCAAGAAATAGGCTTGCCTGTAAAGGCATCAGCCGAAGGTTATATTAGCCGGATTAAAATTCAGCGGTTTGGTTATGGAAGAGCTTTATACATTCAGCATCCTAACGGATACCAAAGTGTTTATGCCCATTTAAGTAAGTTTAACGAAGAAATTGAAGCTTTTGTTAAGCAAAAACAATACGAAGAAGAATCCTATGAGATTGAACTTTTTCCTGAAGAAAATCAATTTCAAGTAAAGCAAGGAGAAATCATTGCTTTATCGGGTAATTCGGGTTCTAGTGGCGGTCCGCATCTGCATTTTGAAATTCGCGATTCGTCTTCTCGTCCTATGAATCCATTTCTGTTTGGTTTTGAAGAAATTGAAGATACAAGAAAACCTAGAATAGGAAGTCTTTGGGCTTATACTTTTGGAAATGAATCTCAAGTTGGAGGAATTCAAGGCAGACAACGCATACAATTGTTTCAAACCCAAGGAGGAGATTACAAGACAAATCCTATAAAAGCAAAAGGAAAAATTGGCTTTGGTTTAAGTACAGATGATCAACTTAATTTAGCGATAAATAGAAACGGAGTATATAAAATTGAATCCTTTCTTAATGGCGCAAAACACTTTGAGCTTGCCTATAACCTTTTTTCTTTTGCAGAAACAAGATACTTAAATTCGGCGATAGATTACGGATATTTCAAGGAGCATAAAAAGAAAATTCAGAAGCTTTTTATACCTGAGAATAATCCGTTAAGCGTCTATACTTTTAATAATAAAAGAGGTGTTTTAGAAATTTTAACTAATGATTTTTCCTTCAATTACGAAATTAAAATCTATGATTTTGCGGGTAATACAAGACGCATTCAAATACCTATTGAATATTCTGAATTACCTATCACTCAGGTGCTTCCCAAAGAAGAAACACCTTATTTTGCTTATGCTCAGCAAGCCACTGTCTTTGAAGATAAAAATATTGATGTTTATATACCAAAAGGCGCATTGTATGAAGATACTTACTTGAAAATTGAATTTAGTAAGAACGCTGTTAACTTACATGACTATAGAACACCACTTCATAAAAACATACAATTAGGCTTTGATTTACCCAGTTATAGTGATTTGAGCCAAGCTTATATTGCCAATGTTATGCCTTGGGGAACTAAATTTTATGTAAACACCAAGCAAAAAAGTAATCGCCTAACTGCTACAACCAAAACTTTTGGAAAGTTTGAATTAGCCTTTGACCGGACACCTCCAACAATAAATCCATTAAATTTTCGTAATAAGAAGTGGATGTCTAATTACAACACCTTAGAAGTTGAAATTGATGACAAAGAAACAGGGATTCAGGATTACAGAGCAACAGTAAATGGTAATTTCTTATTAATGGAATACGATTATAAGACCAAACAATTAACCCATTATTTTGAAGAAGGTGTTTTTAAAGACGGAAAAAACGATTTTAAGCTGATTGTTACCGATAAAGTGGGAAATACAACTATATTTGAAGCTGAAATTTACAGGAAAAATTAATTCATTGAAAACCTATTGGTTATATATTTTTTTTATTTTAATTGGTTCTTTTGTTCAAGCACAAGAGGCTACAATTAAAGGAATTATATTTGACGAAAACAATACTCCTATTCCAGGCGCTGATGTAAGTTATGGCAATACAGGAACAATTACAAACGAAAACGGATTTTATATCCTTAAAATTCCAGCCAATCAAAAACTTCAATTAAAGGTCTTTTTTTTAGGTTTTGAACCTATTAAAACTAGCATTAAGCTTCCTAAAGATTCAGAAGAAGAGCTAAATTTTGTTTTAAAAATAGATCAGGAGCAGATTGGTGAAATTATTATTAGTGCGGATGCTCGTTCCAGAATAGAAGGTGTAACAACCTTATCGCCTTCAACGGTAAGAAAAATTCCAGGAGCCAATCCTGGGGTAGAAAATATTTTAAATACCCTTCCCGGGGTAAATTCTAATAACGAACTTTCTAGTCAGTATTCCGTTCGTGGTGGAAGTTTTGACGAAAACTTGGTCTATGTTAATGAAATTGAAGTGTATCGTCCTTTTTTAATACGAAGTGGACAGCAAGAAGGTTTAAGTTTTGTAAATACAGATTTGGTTAGAAATGTAGATTTTTCAGCTGGAGGATTTCAGGCAAAATACGGTGACCGAATGTCTTCAGTATTGGATATAACCTACCAACGTCCTGTTGATTTTGAAGGTACTTTTGAGGCTAGTTTTTTAGGAGGAAGTGCTTCCTTAGGAGGAATTTCTAAAGATAAAAAATTTACAGCTATTGGTGGAATTAGATACAGAGATAACAGCTTATTTGTAAACGCT
Organism: Psychroflexus maritimus; assembly: GCF_011089875.1. Classification (GTDB taxonomy): domain Bacteria; phylum Bacteroidota; class Bacteroidia; order Flavobacteriales; family Flavobacteriaceae; genus Psychroflexus; species Psychroflexus maritimus. The sequence goes on from NZ_JAANAS010000116.1 coordinate 17,186, forward strand.
AAACAAGTAGAAGCTAGTTTTAGACCACGTTTTGCAGATGCACAAACTTATCTTACTTATAATTTTAGCCCCAAATTTGAATTGAGTTTCTTAGGAAATATTGCTATCAATACTTATGATTATACCCCTTTTACTCGACAAACCAATTTTGGAACAGTTCAAGAACCAAAAGCTTTATTGGTTTTTTATGAAGGTCAAGAACAAACCCAATATGAGACTTATTTTGGCGCTTTAAAGGGGAATTATAAAGTCAATGAAAATTATACCGCAAAATTAATTACTTCTGTTTACCATACCCAAGAACAAGAACATTTTGACCTATTAGCACGCTACCGAATTGGAGCGGTAAATTCTAATTTTGGCGATGAGAATTTTGGAGAAGTTGAATTTACTGAAGGAGCAGGAGGGCAGTTTAATCACGGAAGAAATGATTTGGATGCCTTAATTTTTAACCTGCAACATTTAGGGCGTTATAAAATTGAAGAACACCAGATTGATTATGGAATAAAATATACCCGTGAAGATTTTAGAGATCGATTACAAGAATACGAAATGGTAGATTCTGCAGGTTTTTTTATTCGCCCACCAAGAGAAGAATTTATTAATGATCAACCTTATAATCCAAACACCAATCCTATAGAGCCTTATGAACGAATTAGGGCTTTCAACGAAACTCAAGTCAATCGATTTTCAAGCTTTCTACAATGGAGCCATCAAACTGAAATTAATCAACATAAAATTTGGCTGAATGCTGGAATAAGAAATCAAATTTGGAACGTTCAAGGTAGAGAAATCGAATCTAATACGCAGTCGGTTGTAAGTCCACGTGGGCAAATTTCCATCAAACCAAACTGGAAGAAAGATATGGTATTTCGAGTCTCTGGAGGGTATTACCATCAGCCCCCATTTTACCGTGAGTTGAGAGATACAACAGGGGTTGTTCAACCAGCTGTAAAAGCACAAGAATCTATTCATTTAGTTGTTGGTAATGACTTTAGTTTTCAGCTTTGGGATAGGCCTTTTAAACTAGTTTCTGAAGCCTATTATAAACAGATGACCAATGTTAACCCATTCACTATTGAGAATGTTAGGATTCGATATCGTGCTAGAAATGACGTAGAAGCTTATGCGTATGGTTTAGATTTAAGACTTAATGGCGAATTTGTACCTGGAACAGATTCTTGGATGACATTCAGTTACATGAAGACCGAGGAGCAACAAGAAGGAAGAGAGTTTATTGCTCGTCCAACCGATCAACGGCTCAAGTTTGCCATTTTATTTCAAGATTATATAGAAAAGTTTCCAAAGATGAAAGCCTATTTGAATATGGTTTACAATACGGGATTTCCCGGTGGTTCGCCACGCTTTGAGGATCCTTACAATTTTCAAACTCGACTACCAGATTACCAACGGGTAGATGCCGGTTTTATGTACGACATTATAGACGAGAATGATGAAGGTAAGCACAAAAATTTCCTAAAACACATCAAGTACTTGAGCATTGGTTTTGAAATTTTCAATGTATTTGATCGTTTAAATTCGATCACCAACACTTTTGTAAGAGATGCTTCTTCTCAAAATCAGTTTGCTATTCCAAACTTTTTAAGTCCAAGGGTATTTAACCTTAGGCTGAATTGTAGATTTTAAAATTTAAATTATTAATCTTGTAGCGCTCTCGCATAGTTGTGGCTAACCGACTCCCAATTGATGATAGACCATATATTAGATAGATATTTACCTCTTTGGTTTTGATAAGTTAGGTAGTAGGCGTGTTCCCAAACATCAATACCTAAAATTGGAGTTCCTTGGTCTTCTTCAGGAACTACATCCATTAGTGGATTATCTTGATTTGCAGTGGTTACAATCTTTAACTTTCCATCTTTAGTTACTATTAACCAACCCCAACCAGAACCAAATTGAGCGGCAGTTTGCTGGTTCATTTTTTCAATCAGTTGTTTAGGGCTGCCAAATTCTTTTTGAATAGCTTTTTTTAGTTCTAAACTCATTTCAGATTTTTCAGGACTTAAGCTATTCCAGAAAAGTCCATGATTGTAGTAACCTCCTGCATTATTCCTCAGGTTAGAGGAATAAGAAGAAATATTCATTAAAATTTCTTCAATTGTTTTTTTTGAGTTAACCTCCTCTTTTTTAATTGCCTTGTTGAGTTTGTTGGTGTAACCTTGGTGATGTTTGCCATAATGAATTTCCATAGTTTGTTGGTCAATTACCTCTGTAAAAGCATCAGTAGGATAAGGTAAATCGGGCAAATCAAATTGCGCATGTGAAGACAAGCTAAAAATAGTGATTAAAATAAATGTATAGTAAGTTTTCATAGTTTATATTTTTTTCAAATGTATTAATTTTCAGTCTTAAATGCTAGCTTATTAACACTATCAATTCTTCACGTTAGTATGTTTCTGTATCGCTTTAAATTTTTCTCAAAAGGGACAATGAGCTAAATAGCTCTACTTAAAATAAATAACTAGGATTATAGAAAGTTACTTATTTCCAAAATTGTTCTGGCCAGAAGGCGCATTTAAGCTGTTCTTGATGAATCTTTGAGAATGCTTCTAGTTGTTCTTCAGTTGAAATTTCTTGAATTTCATTAAACAGAATTCGTTCTTCAAAGCGAATATGTTTTTCAATCAAATTATATAATTCAACTATTTGATCTGTAGAGCGAGATTTTTTAAAAATAAGTTTTTTGATTGTTAAATGAAAATCGCGTGCTTTTTCCGTATGATCTAAAAAATTAAATCTTGCAAATAATTCATTTTCTTCAAAGTTAAAATGTTTATTTAAGTAGGTTTCCCAAAACCAATTGATGTATTTATTAATGCTATATAAATCAGCTTTTTTATTAATTCCCTTCTTAAGTCGCAAACCAAAAATTAAAATGTCATGATGTTCTCTACTTAAGTTTTTGAGAGCAGTATGCCTTTTTATGGGTTTGTTATTCCTATCCATTTCTACGATTTGTTCTGTTCAAAGGTAAAAAAACTTGCCAAATGTATTTAAATAAGTTTACTTGATTAAAACAAAAGAACTGAGATCAAGTGTTGAACCTAACTTTATTTCTTCAGGTTCAATTTTCGAATTTTTTAATCTTATTTTATAATAAGGCATTAATATCATTTATAGGTTTTTAGCCCTACAACACACCGCCAATCTAACATTTAGTTGAAATCACTACAATTAACCAAATTTTAGTTGAGAAAGACGATGCTTATTTATGCTGTTTATAAAGGTGAACTGAAATGCCAATTGGTAAACCTTCATTAATTCTTAAAGTTTTATTTATATTTAATCTAGATAAACTTTGTTATTTAGAATGATTCCATATATTTGCACCAAAATTAAAATATTTATCAAATGAAAATTGTAAAACATTCTCAATTAGCCGTTCTTTCTGGCATTTTAGCTTTTAGCTTATGGTCTTGTTCTGATGATGACAACAACGACCTTCAAAACTTAACAATACCTTCTACTTACGTTTCTGAAAACTACGACCTTAATGTAGCCACAGAAGATCAGGTAATAACTGAGCTTGGGAGTTTAACTTCCGCTGTAAATGCTGCTGAAGCCGCAGCACCAAATGCTGGAATTTCTTCCATTGAATATCCTGCTACTCTTGCTTCAATTACAGAGCCAAATTACAAAAACCTGATAGATGCTTGGCTAACAGAATTGGTCAATGCGGCAAACTCTAGCGAAGGATTTGTTAATCCAGGTTTAGGAAATACTCCAGATGCTAGTAGCCAAGGTGGACTTTTAGGCACCCGACTTCTTGACGAATATGGTCTTGAGCTTGAACAAATGATAGAAAAAGGTTCCTTTGGTGCGGCACTTTACAACCATGCTCTTTCAGTTGTTAATAATATTAAAATGGGTGAAGAAGGATTTACAGACAGTGAAGCTATTGACCGACTTGTAGAAATTCATGGTACTCAACCTGATTTTGATGTAGCTGAGGTAACAGCCGCCGCTAAATATTCTAGAAGACGTTCAGACTTAACTTCCCAAACTGGATTTTTCTTTGACATACAAACTAATTTAATTACTGCAAAAGCGGCGATGGAGGCTGGAAGTGATTTTACATCGGAAAGAGATGACGCTTTAGATGAGTTTTTATTAAACTGGGAAAAATCTAACTTTGCAACCGTAATTTTTTACTGTAAATCTACTATAGACCAACTTAATGCAGCCTTTCAATTGGCAGATGGTGAACAACGAGATATTGCTTTAGGAAATGCTATGCACGCCTACGGAGAAGGAGTAGCTTTTGCTCACGGATTAAAACGTATTCCGGGTAAACAAATTACTGATAGTGAAATTGACTTTATTCTTAGCGAACTCAAAGCAGTTGAAGGTGAGAACCCTGAAAGTTATCAGTTTTTAAATGATACCAACTTGCTACAAAATCTTGATGGCTTAATTGGTTATATTCAAAATATCTATAACTTTACCGACGCAGAAGTTGAAAGTTTTTATGTAAATAACACTCCTTAAAAATTAATATAATTAGTGGACTTCCCTCAAGGGAAGTCCACTAATTTTTACTAAATATATTTGCTATGAAGTTTACAAAAAAATATTTTTTATTTGTCTTTTTGGTGGCTGTATGTTCACTTGTGGCCTGCTCAGATGATGACTCCGATGGAGAGAATAACCCATCAAACAATTTTGATAGAAGTCAAATGCTTAACAATTGGGCGGATAATCTGATTATACCTTCCTACCAAAACTTTGTTGCCGAAACAAATGCTTTAAAGTCTGCTTCCGATGCCTTTTTAACAGAAACTAACGCTGAAAATTTAGCTAATTTAAGAACTGCATGGGAAACGGCTTATGTAGTTTGGCAAACTGTTGAAATGTATGATATTGGTCCAGCGAGAGATTTAGTTTTAAGATCTTTTGTGAATACTTATCCAACCAATGCAGCTAACATTAATTCGCTTATCGAAGAACAGAATTACAACCTCGCCGACCCAAACCTTAATGATGAACAGGGTTTCCCCGCATTAGATTATTTGCTTTTTGGCTTAGCTGAAAGCGATGCTGAAATTTTAAATCGGTTTGATAATGATTTTAATGGAGAAAAATACAGACAGTACTTAACTGATGTGGTAGATAGGATAGATTTTTTGAGCAATCAGGTTTTAGCTGAATGGCAAAATGGATACCGAGATGTTTTTGTACAAAATTCAGGGACTTCTGCCAACAGTTCTACCAACAGAATGGCTAACGTGTTTATGGAGTTTTACGAAGTAAGATTAAGAAATGGAAAAATTGGATTTCCAGCAGGGGTGTATTCTGGCGGAGAGCCACAACCTACTAGAGTGGAGGCTTTTTACAAAAAAGATTTATCAAAAGTTCTTGCTATTGAGGCATTGCAAGCACATCGTGCTTTCTTTAATGGTAATGCTATTAATGCAGACACTACTGCTGAAAGTTTTGCAGATTACCTGGACTTTTTAGATACCATCAAAAATGGCGAAAATTTATCAAGTTTAATAAATGATCAATACGAAGTATCAATTAGTAACATCAATGAGTTAAATGATAGCTTTTATAATCAAATTAATACTAATAATAATAGCATGCTAGAAGCCTTTGAAGACCTACAAGATAATGTAGTGTTTTTAAAATCTGATATGTTTTCTGCTTTGAGCATAGCCTTAGAATTTGACAGTGGTGATGGAGACTAATTGCCTTATTTATAATGCTTAATTTTTAGGCTAAGACTTTGAAAAACAATTTTTTAACATATTTAGCAACACCTGTAAAAGCCGCACCTCTTGCGGTTTTTAGAGTTTTATTTGGCCTTTTAATGCTTTACACTACTTTACGTTTTGTAATGCAGGGCTGGGTAGATAAATATTATATTGAACCACAATTTCACTTTAAGTATTGGGGATTTGAATTTGTAGAGTCTTTGGGCGTTTACACGTATATTTTATATGCTATAGCACTGCTAGCAGCCTTAGGAATAATGCTTGGCTTTAAATACAGGTGGTCGGCTTTGTTATTCTTCTTGAGTTTTACTTATTGCGAACTCATCGACAAAACTTACTACCTCAACCATTACTATTTTGTTAGTATCATAAGTTTTTTATTGATTTTTTTGCCAGCTAATGCCTATTTTTCAATCGATGCTAAGTATGATAAAAATATTGCCTTTACTAAACTACCAAGGTATAACATTCTTATTGTTCAGTTGATGCTTAGTATTGTATATTTTTATGCAGGTCTAGCTAAAATAAACTCAGAATGGCTACTTAATGCTATGCCATTGAAAATTTGGTTGCCATCTCGCTATGATTTACCGCTTTTAGGTGATTTGTTTCAATTGGAATGGATGCATTATGTAATGAGTTGGAGTGGCATGCTATACGACATTAGCATTCCTTTTTTATTGTTTTATAAACGAACACGCGTTCTGGCTTTTATACTAGTGGTAGTTTTTCACATCATGACGAGGGTGCTTTTTCCTATAGGAATATTTCCTTATGTGATGATTTGTTCGACCCTAATCTTCTTCGATGCTTCCTTTCATGAAAAAGTTATTGCTTTCTTCAAAAAGCTTTTCAGATTTCAATGGAAACAACAACCAGCTGTTCTTGAATGGACACCTAACTTAAAGAATAAAGCACTTGCTACATTTTTTATTCTTTTTTTTAGCTTTCAATTACTTTTCCCTTTTAGGTATATGTTGTATCCAGATGAATTATTTTGGACTGAAGAAGGCTATCGGTTTTCATGGCGTGTAATGCTAATGGAAAAAGGCGGTTATGTTCAATTTAAGGTAGTTGACCCCTCTACTGGTCAATGGTTTTATGTAGAAAACCAAGAATTCCTTACTGAATACCAACAGAAACAAATGCGTATTCAAGCCGATTTTATTTTGCAATTTGCTCACTTTTTGGAAGCATATTATCAAGAAAAAGGGATTGCTAACCCTGAAATATATGTCAACAGTTTTATTGCTTTGAATGGTCGATTAAGCAAACCTTACATCAACCCAAAAACAGATCTTACAAAAGTTAAAGATACTTGGCTTCACAAAGATTGGATTTTACCTTTTAACGAAAAAATTTATGGTTTTTAAACAATTGGTTGTTTTTATATGTTTGTTTGCTTCATTAGGCTTACAAGCACAAATTTCACTTCAAGGTAAAGTCCTTAGTGAAGAAAATCAAAAACCCATTAAAAATGTACAAATTTGGGATACTTCTTCTGGAAAAACAGCCCTCAGTGATGAAGAAGGTAATTTTAAGTTTGAAAGCTTAGCTGCTGGTCAACGAAGTTTAGTTTTTTTAATTGATGATTATGCCTACGACGAAAAAATAATCAACTTAGAAGCTGATGCTGATATTTTATTTAGATTGAAGCAATCTATTAGTTTGTCTGAAGTTGTAATTCAAGCAAAAAAAAGGGAACTTTTTCAGTTAAGACGTTTAAATGACGTAGAAGATTTGCAAGTAAATGCAGGTAAAAAAAACGAAGTTGTACTTGTAGGTCAAATGATAGGAAACAAATCCAATTCTAATGCTAGGCAAGTCTATGCCCAAGTTGCTGGCCTCAACATATACGAAAGTACAAATTGTGGCCTGCAGCTCTCTATTGGAGGTCGGGGTTTAGACCCCAATAGAACTTCTAATTTTAATACTCGGCAGAACGGTTATGATATTAGCGCCGATGTGCTCGGTTATCCCGAAAGCTACTATACTCCTCCAACGGAAGCTTTAGAAGAAATACAAATTATAAGGGGAGCGGCTTCTCTTCAATACGGTACTCAATTTGGAGGATTAATAAATTTCAAATTAAGGACGCCTTCCGCTCAACCTCTTGAAGTAATAACTAGACAATCCTTCGACACCAACTGTGGGTTTTCAAGCTTTAATAGTATTAGCGGAACAAATGGAAAATTTAGCCATTACACCTATGTTAATTATAAGAATAACTTAGGTATGGCACCTAGAGATAACATGAGTCTTGAAGCCATTAATGCCTATACTAACCTAAATTACCAGTTTACTGAAAGCACTAAGCTAGCTATAGAATACACGCATTTAAGCTATTTAGCTCAACAAGCAGGTGGGCTTACAGATGTTCAGTTTAACGAAGATCCAACATTTAGCAATCGAACTCGAAATTGGTTTCGCGTTAATTGGAATTTGTTAACAGCAAAATTCAATCATCAACTTTCAGAAAAAAGTAAATTAAGTTTCATTGCCTGGGGAATGAATTCTTCAAGAGATGCCATAGGTTTTAGAACCGATCGAGTTTCGCAAATAGATAACTTAGATGAACCTAGAGATTTGGAACGTGGTAATTTTGTGAATTGGGGAGCAGAGTTCAGGTATTTAACCGAATATAAAATTGGAACTGATATTAATTCTACCTTGCTTTTGGGGAGTAAATATTACCATGCTAAAAATGCTCAGAGACAAGGCCCAGGTTCACGAGATGCAGAAGCTAATTTTGATTTTATCAATTATCCTGTAGCCGAATTACCTACAGAATTGCGTCAATCTGATTTTGATTTCCCTAACCTTAATGTAGCCTTTTTTGGTGAAAATATTTTTTATCTCAATGATAAATTTTCTGTAACGCCTGGCCTAAGGCTGGAGTATATCAAGACCGAAGCAGAAGGCACTTACCGTTCTGTAAATCGAGATCTAGCAGGAAATGCGCTGCAAGATTCTACTTTTGTAGATCAACGATCACGTGAACGAATGATTCTTTTAGGTGGAGTAGGGGTAAGCTACAAACCCAAGAAATTTGCAGAAGTGTATGCTAATCTATCCAGGAATTACCGCTCGGTTACCTTTAATGATATACGCATTGTCAATCCTTCTTTTCAAGTAGATCCTAACATTAAAGATGAAGATGGTTTCACCGCAGATGTTGGTTTTCGAGGACGCTATAAAAAGAAGCTTTCCTTTGATGCTAATGTTTTTGGTCTATGGTACAACGATATTATATCTGAAGTGCAGAAAGTAGGTACTCGAATTAATGCTTTTGGTGAGGAAGTACCAGCTGGTCGAGTTGTTCGTTTTAGAGGAAATATAGGAAATGCTTTGATTTACGGATTAGAAAGCCTAGTAGAATGGAACATTAAAGAAAGTTTTTTCAAAAAATATAATGAAATTCAATTGAACTATTATGTCAATCTCGCCTTGACTCAGTCGGTTTTTGTGAATTCTGAAGAAACTGGAGTAGAAGGCAACGAACTTCCTTTTGTGCCTAATCTTAATCTTCGAACTGGATTAAAAGCTGGCTACAAAAACTTCCTGTTAGATTTTCAATACTCTTACCTTTCAGAACAATTTACAGATGCTACTAATGCACCTCAGGACTTAAATGACAACCAAAGTGGAATAATTGGAACTATACCGGCGTATGGAGTTTTTGACCTTTCTTTTTCCTATCGTCATCGAAAATGGACATTAGAAACAGGGGTAAACAACTTGTTAGATGAATCCTATTTTACCCAGCGGGCAACAGGCTACCCAGGGCCTGGTATTATTCCTGCTTTGCCAAGAAGCTTTTACGCTACGTTAGAGTTTAAGTTTTGATGAAGAATTTTAGCCAACCTCCTATAAATATGACTTTAGTCACCAACTAATATAAGTCTTCTATTTATATTTGCCAGGTGAAATCATTCAAACCTCAAATAGCCCTTGTATTGTGTCTTACAATTCTACTATTCACTGTTAAGTCGGTGTTTTGGTTATCGTATTATATTGTTTTCACAGATAACTTTATTGAAAACTACTGCGAAAATACAGACCAGCCTCAGCTAGAATGTGATGGAAAATGCTTTCTTAGTGAAATGCTAGATAAAAAAGACACAAACACTCCTAAAAACACCGCTGTCTTTTTAGAAACAGAACTTGTTTTTACAACAAACTTTCCTGAAACGATGCCTGCTTTAGGAAATAGTATCACAAAAAAGCAAACTTCATTTTTTTATGCTACACACTATAATTTTCAATATATAGGAAGTAGTTTTAAACCTCCTGCATCTGTTGTTTAACTCTCTTTTTTTTAAATAATAAAGTCCGATTAAAAACCTGAAACCTTTCAATTACTCTATTGTATAGGAACCTAACAAGGTTAATTTTTAGAAGGTTTTTATTTGTTAGATGATTTGTCTTGCAGCCAAATTTTACTAAATAAGCACACAAAAAAAATCTCTTATGTGTAAGTGAAATAAAAGCTTTAGTTCAACAAGTAAATTGTAAATAGATTAATTGAAGCAAGCGTTTATTTTTATTATCGGACAAAACAGCATACAATTAGTTAAACAACAAATTATTAGATATGAAATTTATAATAAACGCCATTTTTATTATGGCTAGTTCTTTTATGCTTAATGCACAAATCAAAACTTACCAAGTTGTCAACCAGCAAAACCAAGAACCTATTCAGCAAGCCTTTATTCATTTTTTAGCAAATGATAAATATCAAACAGCAAATGCAAAAGGTGAGTTTAATGTTGATTTTGCAAATCAAAAAACATTTTTGGTAAAGATTACATCATTAGGATTTACCACAAAAACACTTAGGCTTAATCAGTCAGATCAATCGGGGCAAATCTTCTTAAATGAAGCTGTAGAAGAATTACCAGAAGTATTGATTTCTGGAAATTTATTTAAAGACCCAGTCATGCATCTTACTACACCAGATTTAACAAAAAAAGTTACTCAACCCAAAAATGTAGCTGATTTATTTAGAGACATCAACGGATTTGCTCTAATAAAACGTGGAAATTACGCCATCGATCCCTCATTTAGAGCAACTCAGTACGAACAACTAAATATTCAATACGACAACGGAACAAAAGTCATGCACGCGTGTCCCAATCGCATGGATCCAATCACAACGCATGTCATTCCAGAAGACATAGCTAAAGTTGAAGTAATTAGAGGTCCATATTCAATGCGCTATGGAGCTACTTTTGGAGGAATTATAAACCTGGTTTCAAAACGTCCTGAAATGAGTAATTATGGGTTCTCTGGAAACCTTTCTTCGGGTTATGAAACCAATGGCGGTAATTTAGTGAATATGCTTCGTTTACAATATGCACAAGAAAAATTTGATCTGGTAGGTATGTATGCTTACCGCGATTTTGGAAATTACGAAGATGGCAGTGGAAGAACAATACCTTCTTCGTTTAGAAGTATAGATTATAGTTTGCGGATAGGGTATAATTTCAGCATGAATGAACGCTTACAGCTACATTGGAGACAATCCTTTGGAAGAGATGTTCTTCATGCTAGTCTGCCTATGGATTCAGATTTTGACGATTCCTCTATGCTTTCCTTAGATTATTCTAAGAAACGAATGAAAGGAAGCCTAAAAAGCATTCAAGCTAAAGCTTATTTTTCTTATGTAGATCATCTTATGAGCAATCAACGTAGGAGTAATTTTCAAGCTGCAGAAGCTTTTTCTCCAGTAGAAGCCATAACTGCTGGTGGAAGATTAGAACTTACCTGGAGGCTTACAGATTATTGGCAATTATACACAGGAACAGACGCTCTACTTATTCGTAGAGATGGAGTGAGAAACAGACTTGTAAAAACAACGATGGCTGGAGCACCGCTTGATCCTCCCTTAGCATTTACCGATAAAATTTGGCAAGATGCTTATGTAGATACCTACGGCTTATTTGCAGAAACGCGATACCAGTTCAATGAGACTACTAGCCTAAATGCAGGCTTAAGGTACGATTTAGTAAGTGCAGAAACTCAGGACCCGGAAGAAGATTTTCAAGCTTATTACCCAAATTTAGACCAGCGTCTTGAACATAATTTAAGTACAACCATATCCTTACAAAAAATCATTCACCCTAATCATCAGCTTGAATTTGCCTTTGGTCGAGGTGTACGCTCAGCTAATATGGCCGAACGATTTATCAACCATTTTCAGGTTGGTCAGGATAATTTTGAATACATCGGTAACCCTAATTTAAAGGCAGAAATTAATAACCAATTTGAAATTGCTTATTCAGGCAAAAAAAAATACCAAACAAGTATCAATCAATTAAATTGGGGAGCTTCAGTATATTATTCGTACTTTCAAAACTACATTGTAGCTTTAATAGATGAAACCAAAACCCGAAAATTTATGCCCAATCAAGAGCCTTTAAATCCTAAAGTTTTTCAAAATTTAGACAAGGCATACAAAACTGGATTTGAAGCAAATTTAGCTATTCAATTTTTTACCAACTTTACATTTTCAACCCAAATAGCTTATGTTTATACTAAAAATCAAGATTTAAATGAAGCACTTCCGTTAACCCCTCCGCTTCGTTCTAATTTTTCATTGCGTTACAACCACCATAAGTTTTGGGCAGCAATAGATTATAGATTAGTGAGCAGCCAGTCAGATTTAGCTACTTCATTTGGCGAAAATCAAACTACACCTGCTTACCAATTGCTCGACCTTCGTTTAGGTTACGAGATTCTACCCCAATTAAATTTAGGGGCAGCCGTATTAAATCTTTTTGATACTTTTTATTTTGATCATTTAAATTTTGCCTTTCGCAACCAGGCCAACACTGGCTTAAGTGGAATGGAACGATTAACAGATCCAGGTAGGAATTTTACATTTTTTGTAAATTACAATTTCTAGAAAAAATAGTTGAGCGTATAACGGGCTGTCCGCTTTTAGTCCGCAACCCCATGGCTTGATTTTCTAAAACCTAGAAGGAGCTTCTTTGGTCGCTCTGCTAAGTTAAGAAAATCAGGCCATGGTTTTTTACGGGCTAACCGCTACCATCCCTAACGCAATCAGTAGTCAAAATAAAGATTTGATTACACCTCATATATAACTAACCTGAGCTTAATTATAATCACCAATTAAAAATCAATACTCTATAATATATTAAGGCAGCTTTTAGACCTACTTAAATTTCAGAAATATGCTATTTTAAATATTTCTTAATACCTTCATCAATTGAAGCTTAACTAGACTTTTGTGAAATTATAGCTTAATACATTTGGGTAATCTCAACCAATTCTACTTCGGTTAAAATTAGAATATAGGCTAAATAGGAAAAAAAAAGTAAAAAAGTGATTTATCAGTTAAAATTGATTTACTTTTGCGCCCTTAAAATACTCTTGAATGGATATTAGAAATATTGCTATTATTGCTCACGTTGACCATGGTAAAACTACCTTGGTTGATAAGATTATGCACCATTGTCAATTGTTTAGAGACAATGAATCTACGGGTGAGCTTATTTTAGATAACAATGATTTAGAGCGCGAGCGCGGGATTACTATTGTTTCTAAGAACGTTTCTGTAAATTACAAAGGAACAAAGATTAATATTATAGACACCCCTGGTCACGCCGATTTTGGTGGAGAGGTAGAGCGTGTACTTAATATGGCCGATGGCGTTTTACTTTTAGTAGATGCTTTTGAAGGACCAATGCCACAAACTCGTTTTGTGTTGCAAAAAGCTATTGATTTAGGATTAAAGCCCTGTGTGGTAATTAATAAAGTAGATAAACCTAATTGTACTCCAGATGAGGTGCATGAAAAGGTTTTTGATTTAATGTTTGAATTGGGCGCAGAAGAGTGGCAAATGGATTTTCCAGCGGTTTATGGTTCGGCCTTAAATAACTGGATGAGCGATAGCCCTGACGACCAAACCGAAAACATTGAGCCGTTATTAGATATGGTTATTGAACATATTCCTGAGCCTAAAGTAGCTGAAGGAAATACGCAAATGCTAATCACTTCTTTAGACTTCTCTTCTTATACTGGAAGAATTGCTATTGGGCGTTTGCACAGAGGTCTTTTGAAAGAAGGAATGCGCGTTTCTTTAGTAAAACGTGAGGGTACGGTTTCTAAAACTAAAATTAAAGAATTATATGTTTTTGAAGGTTTAGGCAAACGAAAAGTTGAAGAAATTCAGCCGGGAGATATTTGTGCTATTGTTGGTTTAGAAGGTTTTGAAATTGGAGATACTGTAGCCGATATAGAAACTCCTGAAGCTTTAAAAAGTATTGCCATTGACGAGCCTACAATGAGTATGTTATTTACCATTAACGACTCCCCATTTTTTGGAAAAGAAGGGAAGTTTGTGACTTCAAGACACGTCAAAGAAAGATTAACTAAGGAGCTAGAAAAAAACTTAGCACTACGGGTACATGAAACTGAATCTGCCGATAAATTTGAAGTTTTTGGACGTGGTGTAATGCACCTTTCCGTTTTAATTGAAACCATGCGAAGAGAAGGTTACGAGCTTCAAATAGGTCAGCCGCAAGTAATTATTAAAGAAATTGATGGAGTAAAATGTGAGCCTGTTGAAGAATTAACTATCGATTTACCTGAAAATCTTTCAGGTAAAGCTGTTGAAATGGTTACCATGAGAAAAGGTGAAATGCTAACTATGGAAACTAGAGGAGAACGTATGATTATTGAATTCATGATTCCATCTCGTGGAATTATTGGTTTGAGAAATCAGCTTTTAACCGCAACTGCTGGTGAAGCTATTATGGCCCACCGATTTAAAGAATTCCAGCCACTTAAAGGAGATATTCCACAACGAAGTAATGGCTCTTTGGTTTCTATGGAAAACGGTAAAGCAATTCCTTATTCTATTGATAAACTCCAAGACCGAGGTAAGTTTTTTGTTAATCCAGGCGAAGAAATTTACGAAGGACAAGTAATTGGAGAAAATTCACGTCAAGACGACTTGGTGGTCAATGTTACTAAAACAAAAAAACTTTCTAACGTTCGTTCTTCAGGAGCAGACGATAAAGCTAAAATTGTTCCAGCTAAAAAGTTTAGTTTAGAAGAAGCTTTAGAATACATTCAAAAAGATGAATACGTTGAGGTTACACCAAATAGTCTTAGAATTAGAAAGATTTATCTAAAAGAAACCGATAGAAAACGTTTTAAGATTGTTTAGTTTAGAGTAGATGACAAAAAAAATAGGATTTCAAAAAAACCAAAGCAGTAAACAGCTCTTTGGTTTTTTTGATTATAATTAGTTGTTGGTATTTTAATCTTAATTGTTAAAGCACTACACTTTTTTTTCTTACTTTTGACCCACTGAAATTATTGAATGTTTTTTTTGCTAAGAAAATTTGTTAATCTAGATCAAGAAACTAAAAGAAAGCCAAAACCTAACCGAATAATTAAGTGGGGTTTTTTTACGCTTTCTTTTGTAGCATTGACAATAATCACACAAATTGGTGGTCTAGTTATGTTATTGGCTTACTTGAGCTACAAATTTTTTTTTAGCACCTATAAACGCTGGACTTTCCCTTTGATTTTTTGTGTTTATTATACCATTGCCTCAATTTTTATAGTACCAAAACTTGCTTCAGCTTTTGGAAGAGAGCAGATAAAAGATAATGAAGCTGTGCAAGCTCATTCTTTCTTTTATCGCATAGCTAATAGAAATTATGTTAATTCCGATTTTCATCAAACTATTCAATCTATTGCAAAAGATTTTCAAAAGCAGTACCCAGGAATAAAAATGGTTTACACCGATGCTAATTTCCCTTTTATAGATGGTTTTCCGTTACTTCCACACCGTTATCACTTAGACGGAAAGAAAATTGATTTTGACTTTGTTTATCAAGAGGGTGCTCAACTTTCAAATTTAAAACCAACCTTTAGTGGTTATGGTTTTTTTGAAGCCCCTTTAGATGGGGAGAGAAATCAGATTAATTTCTGCTTAGAAACAGGTTATTTACAATACGAATTTACTAAGCACGTAACGCTTGGGATAGTTAATCCAGATTTAACTTTTGCACAACAAGCTAACAAATACTTGATTGAATTAATGGCAAGTAATAAAGCTGTTGAAACTATTTTTGTTGAACCTCACTTGCAAGAACGACTAGAAATTGAATCGGATAAAATTATTTATCACGGTTGTGGTACAGTTAGACATGATGACCATATTCACCTAGAGTCTCTTTAATTCTTCTCTTACTTTTTTAGCTAATTGGCTAACTACCAGTTCATAACTATGATTAATCAAATGTTGAATATATTTTTCACTTAGTTGTGTAAACTGAATATGAACCGTATTCCAATGTTTTTTATTCATGTGGTAACCAGGAAGAACATCGTCAGGATATTTTTCTCTTAACTCAACAGCTAAATCTGGATTGCATTTTAAGTTGACAGAATAGTCGCCCTTTTCCCATTTTTGTAATGATGTTAATGCAAAGATTTTATTTTTTACTTTAAATACTAGGGTGTCTTCATTAAATGGAAACTCTTCAGTAACTCCATTTTTAGAAAGACAAAACTCTCTAAACTCCTCAATGTTCATAATGTCTTTGAATTGAATTTAAAATGAGGTTTTCAAATTTATCTTCATGCTTCAGTAATTTCATTTCTATAGGTAAATAGAATAATTGGTCTTCTGAAAGAAAGTCTTTGAGCCTTACATAGTCTTTTTCAGTAGTTAAAATCAACTTTTCTTTTTTTAGTTTTTCAATTTCATTAGTGTTAAAATGATGATGGTCTGGAAATTTTAAATGTTGATAAGTTTTTGCTGAAGCATCTAAATATTCAGTTAAGGGCTTGGGATTGGCAATTCCTGTAACAAGCGTAAAACGATTGAATGCTGAAAAATCCAGCTTTTGAGAACCTGAAACTACATTTTCTGAATAATCAATTCCTGCAAAAAATAACTTTTGATACTTTTTTAATTGAAGCTGTTTCTTTATTTGGCGTTGTTTTTCAATAGATAAATTGAGCGGACACTTAGTAACAAGAATCACATCAGCACGATGAGCGCCCCAACTAGGCTCTCTTAAGTTTCCTGCAGGAAGCACAAAGTCGTTTGCGTAGAGATTGTTGTAAACCGTAAGTAATATGGAGAAATGCGGTTGTACCCTTCGGTGTTGAAAGGCATCATCCAATAAAATACATTTCAAATCGTGTTGTTGTGTCAACTGCTTAATTCCGTGAGCTCTGTTTTCATCAACGGCTACTTTTATTTCTGGGAATTTTCTTTTGAATTGGAAAGGTTCATCACCTACCTCTTCTACATTTGAATTCAACAAAACTTCCTTATAACCTTTAGATTTTCTTTTGTAACCTCGGCTTAAACTTGCTATTTTATAGTTTTTGTGAAGTTTTTTTATAAGGTATTCAATGGCGGGGCTCTTTCCAGTGCCACCCATACTTAGATTGCCTACACACAAAGTGTAAACTTCAGATTGGTAAGACTTCTTCCAACCCCAATCATATAATTTGTTTCTCAAAGTTAAAATACAAGCATACAACCAACTAAAAGGAAGTAATACTAATCTAATTTGTTTAAGCATAAATGCGAAATTACAACTTTTGTTTTTTAGTAGCTTCATCTTGGCAGTTAGATTGTTTTAAATAATAAATCAAAGAGTAACATAAGTTACCAAGATTTTTGTGTTCAATGTTTACTTTTGCAAGGCTATGGAAAAATACCTTGATATTTTTATCAACTCCTTTACCGGATATTTTAATTATTTGGTTGCTGAAATTGCTCAGCCTTCATGGAATAACTATTTTTATTGGTTAATCGGTATTTCTATTTTTGTCTGGGCTTTAGAAATATTCATCCCTTGGCGAAAATCGCAAAAACTAATTCGTAAGGGCTTATGGATGGACACCTTTTATCTGTTTTTTAATTTCTTTATTTTTTCATTAGTAGGCTACAATGCCATTTCAAATGTAGCAGTAGAGTTGTTTAATGATTTCTTAGCGGTATTTGGAATCACTAATTTGGCAGCCATTGAAGTACAAGATTTACCTACATGGACTCAATTACTTATTATGTTTGTTATAGCCGATTTTATTCAATGGTTAGTTCATGTGGCTTTACATAAAACACCCTGGTTATGGGAGTTTCATAAAGTGCATCATTCTGTTAAAGAAATGGGCTATGCGGCTCATTTTAGATTTCATTTTATGGAGACGGTTTTTTATAAAACCGCCCAGTATATTCCTCTAGCTATGATTGGATTTGGTATTCAGGAATTTATACTAGTTCATCTTTTCAGTTTGTTTATTGGGCATTTAAATCATGCTAATTTAGGTTGGGGTTACGGAGTCTTTGGTTACATTTTTAACAGTCCTAAAATGCACATTTGGCATCACGCCAAAGCATTACCAAGTCATAAACCTTACGGGGTGAACTTTGGAATTAGCCTTAGTATATGGGACTATGTTTTCAATACGGCTTATATACCTGCTGAAGGAAAGAATATTGAATTAGGCTTTGACCACGATGAAGAATATCCACAAGACTTTTTTGGCCAACTGAAAGCCCCTTTTAAAAGGAAAAATCAAGCCTAGAAATTAAAGACTCTTCTGGTTGAAAAGTAATTATTTACTTCACACCAATTATTTTTAAATCAAAAATATATTTTTGGTTGAATGTTTATTACTTTTGATGATTAGTTAAAATAGGTATGAGTAGGTAGAACTTTTTACATTTAAGTAGAAAACCTGGAGTAGCATTTTACTAGATAAATCAAATACAATAAACAAATGAAGAAAATATTACTTTTAATTGGAATTATCTTACTGGCTTCCTGCAATTCTGCCAAACGCGCACAACGTGAACTTTCTACGGGCAATTATGTGAAATCAATTACTATTGCCGTAAGTCAATTACAGCGGAATAAAACCAATAGGAGAGCACAACAACAAATGCTGATTTTAGAGGAAGGTTTTCAAAAATTAAAACAACGCGATAAAAAACGCATCAAATTTCTTCAACGAGAAAACGTGGCTAGCAATTCTGTTGAAATACATGATTTATATGTACGATTAAATGAAATTCAAAACCAAATACGTCCTCTTTTACCATTGCAAAACGAATCTCAGTCTAGGCAAATGCAGTTTGAATTTTTAGACTTAGATCAAAAAATAATTGAAGCACGAGATCAAATGCTAACTTATTTATATGATGAAGCTAATTTACTGCTTAATTCAGGAGATAAATTTAGTGCTAGAGAAGCTTTTGAAGATCTTCAGCGCATTGAGCAGCTGCGCCCTAACTTTAAGGATACTCGACAAATGCTTAACGAGGCTAAACTTATGGGGACCGACTTTGTATTAGCTACCTTAATTAATACAACAGATTTTGTGATTCCAAACCGAGTGCAAAATATGTTACTCGACTTTAACACCTATGGTTTAGCAGATCAATGGACCGATTATCACACAGAAAGACAACAAAATTTGGATTACGATTACGGCATTAGAATTCAATTTACAGATTTTGTTTTTTCGCCAGATAGATTACGTGAGCGTGAAATTAATTTAGAAGAAGAAGTTGTTGATGGCTGGGAATACAAAAAAGATTCTAGAGGCGCTTATGTGCGTGATGAAGATGGAAATCGAATAAAAGTAAATAATTATGTTACGGTAAGCGGTTTGTTACTGGAAAGTTTACAACAGAAATCGGTTGCAGTTCAAGCGCAAGTTATTTATAGAGATATTAAGGCTGGGCAAAATATAAATAGTTTTCCACTAGCAACAGAATTTATATTTGAAAACCTTTCCGCTGTTTTTCAAGGAGATGCTAGAGTTTTGAGTGATGAAGATAAAGAGATTTTGAATAATCGCCCCGTGGCTTTTCCTTCTAATGAGCAGATGTTAATTGATGCCGGCGAAGATATAAAACAAAAGTTGAAGCAAATTTTGGTAAGAAATAAATTTAGCTAAAACAAGCTTTGTTTGACCTCTATATTTAGTAAGTGTTTTTGAAGATGAAATTCATTAGCTCGAAAAAACAAAATAAAAACCCTCACTCGTAAAGTTGTAAAAACTTGTATAAAGTGAGGGTAAAATAAAAAAACTAATTGCTATGGTCTTGTTTTTTTTCTTTTTTGCTGTTGGCCATGGCATAAACCGCACCAATTAAGCCTACAATTACTAATCCAAAAACTACTGTCATAATGATGGCACCATTAGTCCAGTTAACAAGTAAGCTATTTATAAACAACATAATCAGTTTTATTTAGGTTGATAAAGCAAAATTAGCTGAGGTAGTTCTTTTAAAAAATGACGATAGTCATAAATCTAATAACCAATGATAAATGGTATTAGTTAGACAATTATCATTCAGTTAGAACTGATGAGCAAATTTTAAAGGTTTTACCATCTGAAACATAAAAGAAGCTAAATTTATTAGTTGTTGACGACAAAATTTAAATTAAGCTATCAACTAGAAGAAAGTGAAAAAAGGCAGCTATAAGCACAAAAAAATGCCAGATTACATGATTGAATTTTAGTTTGTGCCAGACGTAAAAAACAAT
This sequence comes from Psychroflexus maritimus, assembly GCF_011089875.1. Lineage (GTDB taxonomy): Bacteria > Bacteroidota > Bacteroidia > Flavobacteriales > Flavobacteriaceae > Psychroflexus > Psychroflexus maritimus. The sequence goes on from NZ_JAANAS010000116.1 coordinate 37,479, forward strand.
GCCAAAAGTATAGAAAAAACCACCTAAGCCTAAAAATATAAGCTGAACATTAGTTAGTTGTTCTATTAAATTTTGAAAATCAAAAACAATAAGCCACCCCATAATTAGGTAAAGAATTAATGAAATCTTCTCAAATTTTCCAGTAAAGAAGAGTTTTAGCAGAGTGCCTAGTAAGGCAATGCCCCAAACACTCCAAAAAATTAACATCCCATTGCTGTTTAATAACTTGAATACAACTACAGGACTATAAGTACCAGCAATGAGCAAGTAGATACTAATGTGGTCAAAAATTCGAAAAAGTTTTTTTGTTTTCGGGTCTTTTTCCCAGTGGTAAATGGTAGATGCAGCAAATAAAATCACTAAACTAAGGCAGTAAACCCCAATACTAATTACTTCAAAAAGCGATTGGTTTTCTAGTTTAAACATCAAAATCAAGGTACCTACTAGGGCTAAAATGGCACCTACAGCATGACTTAAAGTATTGTAAACCTCTTCTTTTGGACTTTGTAAACTATATTCTTGTTGTTTCATTTAATAGAGCAAATGTTTTTTCTCTTTATTTTTCCAACCAGCACGCGACTGATATTCTACAAAGTAAACTTTTAAATCTGCTCTAGACTCATAATCAACAAAAAATATTTTTTTATCAGCTCTAGATTCGTAATCTACAAAAAACCACCTTCCTTCGTTACCGGTAGCTCTGCTTTCATAATCTTCTTTATACACTAATAAATCGGCCCTAGATTCGTAATCGACAACAAACACCTTAACATCAGCTCTGGATTCGTAATCAACACTAAAAATTTTCTGGCTAAATACAGTTGAAGAAAACAACAATAACGATATGATTAATGCTCTGTTCATAATTTTAATTATGTAAATTTATTCATACAAATAAATCAATTGTTGTGCCAATTTTTTAAATTCTTTACCTCTCTGACTGCATTGTTCAGGCGGGTGCGTTATTCGTTAACAATCACTCATGTTTACTTGAACAGCTAAACCACCTTCAGAAGTTTCTTTATAACGAGAGCTCATGTCTTGAGCAGTTTCCCACATGGTTTTAATTACTTTGTCTAAGGGAACTTTAGCTTGACTTGCATCACTTTCAATAGCAATTTCTGCGGCATTAATTGCTTTTATTGCACCCATGGCATTTCTTTCAATACAAGGAATTTGAACTAAACCAGCAATCGGATCGCAGGTTAATCCTAAGTGATGTTCCATAGCAATTTCACTGGCCATTAAAACTTGTTCAGGTGTGCCCCCCATTAATTCGCATAAAGCCCCTGAAGCCATTGCTGAAGAAACGCCTATTTCAGCTTGACAACCACCCATGGCCGCTGAAATGGTGGCTCCCTTTTTAAATAGAGAACCAATTTCGCCAGCTACTAACATAAATTGAATTAAATCTTTAGTGGTGGCTTGGTGGTTTTCAATAGTCATATAATACATCATCACTGCTGGTAGTGTTCCAGAGCTTCCGTTGGTAGGAGAAGTTACTACACGACCTAAGGCGGCATTTGTTTCGTTTACGGCAATAGCAAAACAGCTAACCCACTGTAATATTTGTCTAAATTTAACTTCCGTAGTTCGGATGGTAGCCAACCACTCTTCTGGGGTAGTGTAGGTTTCAAATTGATCGGCTAATAATTTTTTGTTGCTTGAAGCAGCTCTTCGTTTCACATTTAAACCACCTGGAAGTATTCCTTCGGTATGACAGGCTTCGTACATAGATTCAAGCATAACTTTCCAAATTGCTTCCAATCCACTTTCAATAGTTTCTAGATTTCTCAATGATTTTTCGTTTTCTAAAACCAATTCAGAAATACTCATATTTTGTTCTTTGCAGTGCTTAAGCAGCTCAACCCCAGACTGTATGGGGTAAGGAAAGGATTTTAATTCTTTCAAATTTTGTTTTGCGTTTTCACGCTCCTCTTTAACTACAAAGCCACCCCCAATTGAATAAAAATAAGATTCAATTTTTTTCCCATTTTTAAGTGTGGCGGTATATTTCATTCCATTAGGATGGAAGTCTAAAAAGTCTTTATGAAAAACGATATCGTTTTCGTAATCAAAATCAATATAAGTTTCCTTGTTCAAATGAAGCTGAGAAGTAGCTTTGATATAGTCAATCTCATCATTGATGATGGCTGTGTCCATAGTTACAGGATCATGACCACATAAACCTAAAACGGAAGCAATATCGGTAGCGTGACCAATACCTGTTAAGGATAGAGAACCGTATAAATGAATTTGTATTGACTTGATTGCTTGAATTAGCTGGTCTTCTTCAAGTTCTTCAATCCATCGTTGCGAAGCTCGCCAAGGCCCTAGCGTGTGAGAACTAGAAGGGCCAACGCCAATTTTAAGCATATCAAAAACACTTATGCATTCAATTTTCTTTTCCGTAATACTCATAGTTAATTCAATGTTTTAGTAAATCTATTTATCTGGCAGTAAACATCTAATTCAACCAGATTAAACAATTGCAAATATTACAGAAAAAAACGATGTTACAAATTAAAAATCGATAAAAAAATGGAGCTATAATTATTTATTTGAAAACTAAAAATTCGTCCAACTTCAAAAAATGTTTAGCGAAGATTTTAGTAGAAGGCTTCAAAACTTTAATGACTTTAATTCATGAGTACATGCTTAGCTTAAGGCTTTTGTTGAAGCATTTTAAAAACAAACTGACATCCTGTCATTACCAAATGAATGGCATAATGATTGACAATTAGTAAGTGAATTTGAATAGAAATATAACTTAAGAAAATAAAAATTATGAGTAAGATTATAGGAATTGACTTAGGGACAACCAACTCATGTGTTTCTGTAATGGAAGGTAATGAGCCAACCGTAATCCCTAATTCAGAAGGAAAAAGAACAACTCCATCAGTAATTGCATTTGTTGAAGGAGGAGAAATTAAAGTGGGTGATCCAGCGAAGCGTCAAGCGGTTACAAACCCAGAAAAAACGGTTGCTTCTATCAAGCGTTTTATGGGAAATAAATATTCTGAATCTTCAAGAGAAATTGATCGTTCAGCTTATAAAATTGAAAAAGGTGATAATGATACGGCAAGAGTAAAAATTGACGATCGTTTATATACACCACAAGAACTTTCTGCTATGATTCTTCAAAAGATGAAGAAAACTGCTGAAGATTATTTAGGCCAAGATGTTTCTGAAGCGGTAATTACTGTACCTGCTTACTTTAATGATTCTCAACGTCAAGCTACTAAAGAAGCGGGCGAAATTGCAGGTTTAAAAGTGAGACGTATTATCAACGAACCTACAGCCGCATCGTTGGCTTACGGACTTGATAAAAAAGATAAAGATCAAAAAATTGTTGTCTTTGACTTTGGTGGAGGAACGCATGATGTATCTATTTTAGAATTAGGTGATGGCGTATTTGAAGTACTAGCTACCGATGGTGATACTCATTTAGGAGGTGACGATGTAGATGAAACAATCATTGATTGGTTAGCTGAAGAGTTTATTAAAGATGAAGATATTGACTTAAGAAAAGATGCTATGGCGCTTCAACGTTTAAAAGAAGCCGCTGAAAAAGCTAAGATAGAATTGTCTTCTTCAAGCTCAACAGAAATTAACTTACCTTACGTTACCGCTACTTCTTCAGGACCAAAGCACTTGGTAAGATCGCTTTCAAGATCTAAATTTGAACAATTAATTGCCGATTTAGTGAGAAGAACTATCGTTCCTTGTGAAAAAGCCTTAAAAGCAGCTGATTTATCCAAGAGTGATATTGACGAAGTAATTTTAGTAGGTGGATCAACTAGAATTCCAGCTGTGCAAAAAGCAGTAGAGGATTTCTTCGGGAAGTCGCCTTCAAAAGGAGTTAACCCAGATGAAGTAGTAGCTATTGGTGCAGCAATTCAAGGAGGTGTCTTAACAGGTGATGTTAAAGATGTACTTTTATTAGATGTTACCCCACTTTCTTTAGGTATTGAAACTATGGGAGGAGTAATGACAAAGCTCATTGAGTCTAATACAACTATTCCAACTAAGAAATCGCAAGTTTTTTCTACGGCACAAGACAATCAGCCAAGTGTGGAAATCCACGTATTGCAAGGTGAGCGTTCTATGGCAACCGATAACAAAACAATTGGTCGTTTTCATTTAGATGGCATTCCACCAGCAAAAAGAGGAGTTCCTCAAATTGAAGTAACTTTTGATATTGATGCTAACGGAATTATTAAAGTTAGCGCTACAGATAAAGCTACTAATAAAACTCAGGATATTCGTATAGAAGCATCTTCTGGGCTGACTGAAGAGGAAATTGAAAAAATGAAAAATGAAGCTAAAGCGAATGCTGAAGCAGATAAAAAAGCCAAAGAAAAAGTAGATAAGCTAAACGAAGCTGATGCTATGATTTTCCAAACTGAAAGTCAGTTGAAAGAATTTGGAGACAAACTTACTGAGGATAAGAAAAAGCCTATTGAGGATGCGCTTGAAGAATTGAAAAAAGCTCATGCTACTGGCGAAGTTGAGCAAGTAACACCAGCTTTAGAAAAATTAAACGAAGAGTGGAAAAAAGTTTCTGAAGAAATGTATAAAGCACAAGCAGAAGCTCAACAGGGCGGAGCTGCTCAAGGACAAGCAGGCGCTGATCAAAACCAAAATGAAGGTGGAGGAGATGATGTAGAAGACGTTGACTTTGAAGAAGTGAAGTAAATTATAGATACGTGCAAGTTTTGCACAAAATTAATTATAGCTTAAAAAGTCGCTTCCAAGTTGGAAGCGACTTTTTGTTGTTTATCAGTATATTATCCCTAACTAAAAAAATTGAATATGAACATTTTTTAGATTTTAGCATTTCTTTTGCTTAATCCTTAGAAAATATTTATGTGAGTCCTTTTTTCTACCCTTAATAGACATAAGTGATTAGAGATAAAATAGAATTTATTCTTTTATTTTTCTGCTTCTTGTAATTCTTTCTTTAAAAAACTAACTTCTTCGGGACTCATTTCACGGTAGGTACCTTGAGGGAAATCTAATTTTAAGTGCATAATTCTAATGCGCGTTAGTCTTCTTACTTGGTAACCTAAAGCTTCGCACATTCTTCTAATCTGCCTGTTTAGACCTTGTGTAAGTACTATTTTAAATTCTGTTTCACTTATTTTATCTACCTTACTTTTTTTGGTAATTGTACCTAAAATAGGCACTCCATTTTTCATGCGTTCAATAAAATCTGAAGTAATAGGTTGGTTAACTTGAACTAAATATTCTTTTTCGTTTTTATTCTTGGCTCTTAAAATCTTATTCACAATTTCGCCGTCGTTGGTTAACATGATTAAACCTTCACTCATTTTGTCTAAACGGCCTACCGGAAAAACGCGTTTGTGGTAATTCACAAAATCAATAATATTATCTTTTTCTCTTTTTTGATCGGTGGTGCAAACTATTCCTCTTGGTTTGTTCAAAAGAAGATAGACAAATTCATTTTCTTTATCTTTTTCGCCAATTAACTGTCCGTCAACTTCAATAGAGTCGCTTGGTAAGACCTTAGTTCCTAATTCAGGATTTTTGCCATTAACTTTAATTCGTTTTTCTTCTAATAAAGCATCGGCTTTTCGTCTGGAGCAAAATCCAATTTGAGATAAGTATTTATTTATACGTACTGGTTTTTCCATCTAACTAAGTTAAAAAGTTTGCTATAGCTTCATTCACTTCATCTTTAGCCAATGAATGTCCTGCTCCTTCAGTAATTAAAAGCCTTGAATTGGCAAGTGCTTCATCAATCATTTTAGCTTCTTTCACCGGGACGACTTTATCGTATTTATCGTGAATTAATAAAACAGGAATGGAAATGGATTTTACAAAACTTTGTGAGGAAAATTCAGCAAATTTATAACCAAATTTATCTTTAAAATACATTTCTACATCATTCATCAAAGATCTTTTAAGACGCATAACCCGTTTTAAGTCGGCCATAATTTTACTCAATTCAGAAGGTGCCCCGAGGCTTACTATTTTCTTTACTTTAGAAGAGGTGTTTTTAAATTCATTAAAGAAAATGGTCATACCTCCCATACTATGCCCCACTAAGTAATCTGGTTGATAAAGCTTTATCATTTTCTTTAAGGTCTTGGCGTAAATGGGTACGTGCAGCACTTTTCCTGTTGAATTTCCTTGTGCAGGTGAATCAAAAGCTACAATATTATACTGGTTTTTAAAATGCTCTACAAACATTTTCCATCTTCCAGAATTGCTATCCCATCCATGAACAAGAAGTATAGTTGGCGCATTGTCTTTTTTCCAGTGATAAATTTGAATATCCACACTTCCAATTTTTAGGCTGTTGGCTTTCGCACGATTTAAAAATGCTTCGTGTTCAGGCCTAACTTTGCCTTTTCTTGGTGTACAAAAAATTCGATAGACTTTAATTACCGCTTTTTTTTTATTAATTCGGTAAATTGAATTAAGCTGAAGCCCAATGATTTTAGGGAGGTATTTATTGATTAATTTTTTCATAAGTCAGGCAAAGTTTATTGCTCAAAATTGACCCAAAACCCTTTAATTTTAGCATCAGATGGAATTTGTGTAGCTTTTATGTTTTTTTCCATATCAAATTGAAGTTCAGAAGGAAGTTCTGTTTTTTTTATGGTAACAAAGGCATCAATTTCTTCTATAGAAACAATGACTTCAGAAATAGTAGTTTGAATACTGCTAATGGTGTAGTTTTTTTCAATCGCTTCAAATAAAGAGTTAGCATTTAAGCCGTTTTTAGTTTTGTATTGATCATCAAATATTTTAATCGATTTTATCTTAGCGTCATCATCTCTTGTTGTAGGTTCGATTACCATTACCAATTCGCCTGCTTCATTAAAAACCTCTACATCGGCAGAAATATATTTTGAAGATGGGTCTGGATTTAAGCCTTCTAGTGTATAATTTTCAAATAAACTTTCCACTTCAGTAATTAATGTTTTATCGGTTAATACCCCAACTTTATTTTTATCAATTAAGAAAGCATTATCGGAAGAACAACTGGCGAATAAACTAAGTAAAATAAGAACTATTAACTGACGCATAAAAATATTTTTTGAACGCCAAAAATAAGAATTGTAAGCGAATATTAGCCTACATTTCTTATTAAACTTTAAGTAAACATGAATTAGCTGTGCTATTTTTAGTTGAAGTAGTTTAGAAAAAATAGGCTAAATTTTTCAAGCTTTTTAGTTAGGTTTTTTTCATAATTCTATTTTTACTTAAATTGACCTACTTTTTTATAAACTTTTTACTTAAGTGGTGTTTAATTACAGTCTTAGTAGGCTAAGATTTATAAGTAGTTATTATTCAATAAAAGCTGAATAATGCACTGCCATACGCTTAGTTTTCTTTATTTTTACCAATCTATGATTTTTTGCTTTTGTGTCTAAAAATTAGCTTAAATTCTTACTAGTTATTAAACTAAATTTTAATCCATTCAAAAAATGCAACCAAAAATTGATATTAACAGCGATTTAGGTGAAGGCGGCGCTCTTGATGCTTCTATTATGCCGTTTATAAGTTCTTGCAATATTGCTTGCGGAGGTCATGCAGGGAACATTAAGTCAATGCAGGCTAGTCTTGATTTAGCCAAGAAAAATAACCTTAAAATTGGTGCCCATCCTTCGTATAAAGATTTTGAAAATTTTGGTCGTAAGTCTATTAAAATCTCCTCTTTAAAGTTATATACCGATTTGGCTTTTCAGTTAGAAAATTTTCACGAAATAGCCAGCAAAAATAAGTTGACAGTTAATCATTGGAAACCTCATGGCGCATTATATAACGATTTGTTTTTTGATGAAGCTAAAGCTGAAGTGATTTTAGAGCTGTTTTATGATTTTGGATTTGAAGGTGAATTATACGTTGCTCCTGGTTCAAAAATGAAAGAACTTGCTTTACAAGAAGGATTTAAAATAAGCACTGAAGCTTTTGCCGATAGAAACTATCAAAGCAATTTACAATTAGTACCTAGAAGTTTGCCCAAAGCTGTTATTACATCACCAGAAGTTATTGCAGAGCGACTTTTAAAAATGATACTTACCAAACAAGTAATTAGTTTAGAGGGGGAAATTATAGACTTTGATTTCCAAACAGTTTGTTTGCATAGTGATACTCCAAACGCAATTCAAATTGCATCGTGTATTCATAAAACCTTACAAAAAAACAATATTCAAATTGGTTAATTACAATTACCATATACAGGATTTCTTTAAACTGAATAATCAATTTTTATTAATTCAGCTAAAACAGGAAATAAGCCCATCAAACTTACAAGCCATTTTACACATAAAAAGTAAAATTGAAAAGCTTTTTCCTGCTGCTTATGTGTATTTTACTTATGCAGAAATTGGTGTACGATTTCCTTATTTTGAAGACATAAATGAAAAGCTTGAACAGTTAAAAGAAGTTTTTTTATCAACTGAAGAAGAAGCCTTAAATCTATCTTTAACCTCAAAAACCATTGAAGTTCCCGTTTGTTATTCTCCTGAAATAGCTCCTGATTTAGGCTATTTTTTAAAACATAAAAAACTGTCTTTAGAGGAGTTAATTGAATTACATACTTCTCCTCAATACCTTGTTTATTTCATTGGTTTTTTACCAGGCTTTTTGTACTTAGGAGGCTTGAATAAAAAATTATTTTTCCCTAGAAAAAACACCCCTTCACCAACTATTGAAGCTGGAAGTGTGGGGATAGGTTATGAACAAACGGGTATTTACCCTCAAGATAGTCCTGGCGGATGGCACATTATAGGCAAAACTCCACAGCAATTATTTGATGCTAGTGCAACAAAACCAGTTGATTTTCAAGCGGGTAATAAGCTCAAGTTTAAATCGATTAGCCTAGACGAATACAAATCTCTTACTACTAAGAACTCATGAAAAGTATAGAAGTTATTTCGCCTGGAATGCACACTAGTTTTCAGGATTTAGGTAGAGCAGATTATGCTCATTTAGGTTGTCCTGTAGCTGGAATTATGGACGAATATCATGCCAAGTTAGCCAATACGCTTGTGCAAAATTCGGTAAAAGAGGCGGTTTTAGAAATAAGCCTGAAAGGGCCAGAATTAAAGTTTTTACATTCAGCCTTAATTTGTGTAACTGGATTAGGAGCTGAGGTTTTTGTAAATGGGCAGCAGAAGAAAATTAATTTTGCTTTTGTTGTGAAAGGCGGCGATGTTTTAGAGATTTCAAGAATTACTCAAGGAAATCGAGTTTATTTTGCAGTTCATGGTGGTTTTAATGTAGTGCATACTTTAGGAAGTGCTTCGCATTTTCATCCTTTAACAAAGCACCTAAAGCTTCAAAAGAATCAAGAAATACAGTTAAACAAAGTAAGTTTAGAGTTCAATAAACTTCATTTGAATGCTCATGTTTCAGTAGAAAATCAACATTATTTTTTATCTGAGATTGAAGTTGAAAAAGGGCCAGAATTTAAGCAGTATGCCAAGCAACTTTTACCTCAATTAAAGACGGGCGAATTTCAAGTAAGTAAAAAATCTAACCGAATGGGAATTGAATTACTTCCTGCATTGAAGTTAACTTCACATTCTATTTTAACCAATGTAATCCAACCGGGTTGTGTTCAATTAACACCTTCAGGAAAATTGATTGTTTTAATGAAAGATGCACAAGTTAGCGGAGGTTACCCAAGAGTACTGGTTTTTCCACAGCGTTCTATGGATGTCTTGAGCCAAAAAAGAGTAGGAGAGAAGCTTTATTTGTGCTTCAAACAAGAGACTTAACTAAGGATTTATTCAGTCTAGGTATTTAAATCTTCTTTTACTTTCCTTTTCTTTAAGTATTAATTAAATTTGTGCCGTAGAAAAAGAAAAGATGGCAAAAATAATGGCCTTAGATTTTGGAATGAAGCGAACTGGAATTGCCATTTCTGACGATTTAAAGATGGTAGCTTCAGGTTTAAAAACAGTAGAAACGAAAGATTTGATGCGTTTTTTAGAAAGCTTTATTCCAGAAGAAGAAGTAGATACTTTGGTAGTGGGAGCACCATTTCATACCGATGGAACGCCTACCGCTCTAGAAACCAATATCACTTATTTTATTGAGGATTTTTCGGTTTTATTTCCGCAGATTAAAATAGAACGTATAGACGAAAGATTTACTTCTAAAATGGCGGTTCAAAGCCTAATTGATGGCGGTATGAAAAAGAAAAAACGAAGAGAAAAAGGAGCTATAGACCAAATGAGCGCCACCATTATTTTACAATCTTATATGTACAATTAAAATTCGAAAATTATGATTCTTCCTATAGTTGCCTACGGAAACCCAGTGTTAAAAAAGAAAGCTAAAGAAATAGACCAAGACTATCCCGAGCTTAACACACTGATAGATAATATGTGGGAAACCATGTACAATGCGCATGGAGTAGGTTTAGCTGCCCCACAAATTGGCTTACCTATTCGGTTGTTTATTGTTGATGCAAGTCCGTTTGCTGAAGATGAAGACTTAAACGAAGCAGAAAAACAGCAGTTAAAATCGTTCAAAAAGACTTTTATTAATCCAAAAATTCTAGTAGAAGAAGGAGACGAGTGGGATTTTAACGAAGGTTGTTTGAGTATCCCTAATGTTAGGGAGGATGTGTTTAGAAAACCTGATATAGTAATTGAGTATTTGGACCAAAATTTTAATCAGCAAAAAGAGGAATTATCAGGATTAGCCGCAAGAGTTGTTCAACATGAATATGACCACATAGAAGGAATTCTTTTTACAGACCATCTTTCAAGTTTAAAAAAACGATTAATTAAAGGAAAACTTAAAGCTATAGAAAAAGGAAAAGTAGATATTGACTACAAAATGAAGTTTCCACTAGCCAATAAAAGAAGGTAAAAATCATTTTTTTACTCATTTGATTTTGCCAACAAATTAAGAGGTTGCATATTTGCGCACCAAAAACAATAAAACAGATAAATGAACTTCGATAAAATACTATCTATTGCTGGTCGCCCTGGTCTATGGGAAATTAAAGCACAAACAAGAAATGGCGTTGTTGCTCAATCTTTAGTTGACGGAAAAAAACTTCCCGTTAATATTCAAAACAATATTAGTATTTTGGCAGAAATTGCTATTTATACCTATACTGAAGAAGTTCCACTTAGAGAAGTTTTTCAGGCTATAGGAGAGAAAAACAACTTTAAAAAAACCATTTCTCATAAATCATCTAAAACAGAATTGGAAGATTTATTTCAAGAAATTTTACCTGAATACGATGAAGACCGTGTGTATGCAAGCGACATAAAAAAAATCATACAGTGGTATAACTTGTTGGTAGAAAAAGGAATAATCGATTTTTCTAAGGAGGAAGAAGAAGCCAACCAAGAAGAAGAAAATAAAAAAGAAGAAAGTAAAAAGGAAAATTAAAGTATAGCTTCCTCAGACGAAATGAGCTTATAAATACAACCAGTTATTTTTAAAAATAACTGGTTGTATTATTTTTAATTGAAGCTTTGATTTTATACTAAAGATACCAATTTAGCATTAGCTTTACTCACAGAATAAAAAAAGAAGTTACTTAATTTTTTCTTGCATCTTTTCTACAATATTATAAGCAGCGGGACAGATGGCTACATTTTTTTGCGTTAGATTGGTAATTTGATGAAATTTTTTGCGATTAGTATGCGGAAATTCAGCGCAAGCCTTGGGTCTTTGTTCGTAAATTAAACAAGTATTGTCTGGAAGCAAAAAAGTACACGGCACTTGTTGTAAAACATAATCCTTGTCTTCATCAATTTGTAGGTACGTATCAATAAAAACTTGGGGTTTCATTTTTAAAAACTTACTTATTCTAATAATATCTTTTTCAGTAAATAGAGGACCAGTTGTCTTACAACAATTAGCACAATTTAAACAATTAGTTTTTTCAAACTCTTCGTCGTGTAAATCCTGCATGATTAGATCTAAGTTTTTTGGCGGCTTTTTTTTCAGCTTTTTAAAAAACTTTGCTCTTTCATTATGTGTATCTTTGGCGCGTTGAGGTAAATTCTTTAAAACTTCTTTCATGGAGCAAAACTACTTATCAAATTTAATAGTACCAAAACAAAAAGATGTTTTTGGCCAAGCCGCATTAGATTTTTTTAAAACCAAGCAAGTTAAAGACATTCACGTGTTTGCAGAAAATTTTGAACCAGATTATATTCCGGTAGATTATCTGTTTAGAGCTTTTGATGAAATGCCAATTTTAGAACGAAAAGCCTTAGCCAATGCTTCTGGAAATGTATTAGATGTTGGAGCAGGGGTAGGAAGTCACTCGCTTTATTTACAAAATAAATTACATCTAAATGTAAAAGCCATAGACCAATCTCCTGGCTCAATAGAAGTCGCTAAAATGAGAGGCGTAAAGCAAGTTGAGCTAACCAACTTCTTTAACTTTTCAGCTACTGAAAAATTTGATACTTTATTAATGCTTATGAACGGCATTGGAATTGTTGGAACTTTAGCCTTTTTACCTAATTTTTTTGAACAGGTAAAAAAGCTACTTCTACCTCACGGAAAACTAATCTTAGATTCTTCAGATTTAGTTTATTTGTTTGATAAAGAGGAGCTTAATGAAAAACCTACTTATTACGGAGAAATGCGCTATCAAATTGGCTATGAAACCATTTTTTCAGATGAATTTGACTGGCTGTATATTAGTTTTGAAGAGCTTAAAAAGCAAGCTAAATTAAACGGGTTCTCTTGTCATTTATTGGCCTCTGGTGCGCATTATGATTACCTGGCAGAATTGAAACCTATTTGATTTCTATGGATTTTAAAATGACTTCATCCATGCTAATTTGCAGATGAGATGGAAGTAAGTGGTGTTTTGGAACAGGAGCTAAAAATCGGTCTTCGTTAGCATCATATACTTGTTTAAATAAAGGGTCTTCGAGTTGAAGTTTAAAGCAAATTTCTTCAATTAACTCGTTATGATGAATTAAATCTGAGCTTCCTAGGTGGTAGATTCCATTTAAATTCTGATTTATGATATAGTGAATTTGCTGCGTTAATTTTGAGAATACAGTAGCATTAATCACTACATTAGGAAAAACTTCTATAGCTTCGTTAAGTTCGAATAAGTGTTTTATTTTCTTAATTCTAGGCGAATCGTGCCCGAAAATCATAGGTAATCTTGCAATACAATAATGGGCATCTGGCAGACGCATCAATAAATTTTCAATTTTGATTTGAAACTTACCATACTTACTTAATGAAAGTGTTTTATCGTATTCGTAAGAAGGATAATTGGTGAATGCATCAAATACATTTGAAGATGAAAAATACAGAATTTGAAAACCAAAATTAAGCGCTAAGTGTGCTAATTCCTGATGGACTTCAACTTGGTTGGTAGCTTCTGTCCTAAAGGCAGAAATAACCACATCTGGTTTAAATTGCTTAATAAAGTAAAACGGACTTTCTTCTTGCGCATCCCATTGTTCAAAGCGTTTGTTCTTATGGAGTTTTGGTAGCCCTGTAGCGTAGGTGGCATAAACATCAAAATAGGCTTGCAGTTCTTTGTAGAGTTGTCCTCCCAAAAAACCACTTCCTCCTAAAATTAATATGCGCTTACTTTTCTTTGCCATAAAGCACCAATTTAATATTAACTCTTGTTCTCTAACTTATTTCTGATAGTTTTTTTCATTCAGCTAAGTGGTTTTAAGTATTTCAACTCTATTCTAATTACAATATAACTATTCTTAAAATTTGAAATTGTAGTTCAATTAATCGCTATACTTAACTTCATTCATAAAAAACTCTTTTTCAATTTAGCTTAATTTTCAATAAACACCTATGAAATGGGAGTAATTCAATAAAAAAACAGGCACAACAAGTTGCGCCTGTTTTTTTAGTTTTAAAACTAGGTTAAGCTTTGTAAAATGGAGTTTTAACCACTTTAGCTGGTATTTTCTTTTTCCTTACCTGAATATAAATAGGCGTATCTAACTTAGAAAATTCAGTTTTTACATACCCCATTCCAATTGCTTTTTTTAAGCTAGGCGACATGGTACCTGAAGTAACTATGCCAATTTCTTCATTATTTTCGTTAAGAATTGGATAGTCTTTTCTTGGAATTCCTTTATCTTCTAATTCAAAACCAACAAGTTTTCTTTTAGCACCTTCTTCTTTTTCCTTTTTTAAAGCATCAGCATTAATAAAATCTTTGGTAAATTTTGTAATCCAACCTAATTTTGCTTCAATAGGAGAGGTGGTTTCATCAATATCATTTCCGTAAAGGCAGAAACCCATTTCTAACCGAAGTGTGTCTCTTGCCGCTAACCCTGTTGGCTGAATACCAAATTCTTTTCCTGCATTCATGACAGCATGCCATATTTTTTCAGCGTCTTCATTTTTAAAGTAAATTTCAAAACCTCCGCTTCCAGTATAACCTGTTGCCGAAATAATTACATCGTTACATCCCGCAAAATCAGTTTCTTTAAAGTGATAGAATTTAATTTCGCTTAAATTTTCGGAAGTCAAACTTTGCATTGCTTCAACTGCTTTTGGACCCTGAATGGCTAAAAGTGAGTAAGCATCAGATTGATTGTCCAATTGTGCATCAAAAGTATTGTGTTGATTAATCCAATTCCAATCTTTTTCAATATTAGAAGCATTCACCACAAGCAGAAACTTTTCAGCAGAAAATCGATAGATAATCAAATCGTCTATAATACCTCCGTTTTCATTGGGAAGACAAGTGTATTGAGCTTGCCCATCAACCATTTTAGAAGCATCATTAGAAGTTATTTTCTGAATTAAATCGATGGTCTCAGGTCCGGTAACAAAAAACTCACCCATGTGGGAAACGTCAAAAACTCCCAAGTTTTTTCTTACGTTTTCGTGCTCGCTATTTACACCTTGATAGGATACTGGCATCTCATAACCGGCAAAGGGTACCATTTTAGCACCTAGTTGATGATGTACTTGATTTAAAGCTGTTTTTTTCATGTATATTTCTTATTTATAATCACATAATCATCCTCATAATTTAAAAGGAATTACGAAAATTAAAAAATGCTTTTGCAAAAGTATAATTTTAAATTTTCAAACCTTTAAAATTATAGCATTGTTTGTTATTAAGGACGATATACTTCTACTTCCATACAAATATCAGAAATAGGCCATTCACTTCCATTAACTTCTACACTTGCTATTTTTTCAACAACCTCCATTCCGCTTACCACCCGTCCAAAAACGGTGTGGTCCTCGTCTAAGTGGTGGGCTCCATCTTCTTTAGTAACAATGTAAAATTCAAATGGCGACGAGGCATTGCTTACGTTCTGTTCAGAAAATTTAGCCGCAGCAAGAGCTCCATATTTATGCCTATGAATACGTTTAAATTCGTTTGGGATTAAGTAATTTCCTATTTTTTCTCTCATTTGTGAGGTAGAAGTACGGTCCGAATTTCCTCCCTGAACAACAAAATTATCGGCTACTCGATGAAAACAAGTAGTATTAAAATAACCCAATTTTGCTAGGCGAACAAAATTTAATCGATGCAACCTTGGTCCTGCATATAATTGTATTTCAATATCTCCAAACTCGGTTGTAATACGCGCCATACTCTCTTTATTTGTGCGTTCAAATTTGGTTAAATAAGGAATTAATTCTTCTTGAGTAATAGTTTCAATATGGGAGACATCTATCTTTTCTGTTCCATCTTGTGGAAGTTTTACCTCCGGTAAATCAGACTCTTCAACTCCTTTTGGCTTTTCTTTAGTAGCTTGGCTTTTAGCGTTTGATTTTTTCGATTTATCTTCGCTTTCACAAGCTAGAGAAAAGACTAAAATTAATATTAAACTAAAATACTTAAATGGATTTTTCATTGTTTAAAAATTTGGTGGCTAAAATAAGAAAAAATCCGCTACCCGGAAGAGATGCACACGCTATTATGACGCATGAAAGCAGAAGAAAAGAACTACTTGCCTTAAATTTTACTGATTTGGAAGCAAAATTAGCTTCTGTAATGGTCTTGGTATATCCTAATCAACAAGGAAAAGCCTGTATCGCACTAATTAGGAGGAATAAGTATCCTGGTGTTCATTCTAATCAGATTGGTTTGCCAGGAGGAGCTTATGAAAAAACTGATGTAAATGAAGAGTTTACTGCATTACGAGAAACAGAAGAAGAAATAGGGGTTCCTTCTGAAAAAATTGAGGTTATACAAGCTTTAACTCCTTTATATATTCCTCCCTCAAATTTTTTAGTGAGTCCCTTTTTAGGTTGTTGTAACGAGTTGCCTAATTTTATACCCCAAGTTACTGAAGTAGAAGAGATTTTAGAGATTAGTCTAGCAGATTTGCTTGCTGAAGAATGCATACAATTTAAAGAAGTCTCTTCGGCTTATATAAAAAAAACAAAGGTGAAATGTTTTTATCTGCTGGATGAAATTGTCTGGGGAGCTACGGCAATGGTTTTAAGTGAATTGAAAGCAATTTTAAAGAGCGAAAATTAAAAATCAAACAGTGCGTTTTAGCTTCTCAGCAGCATTAATCTCCTTTTTATCATTGGGCTTGTGTGCATACTATTAAATTTTAGTTACTTTTGCGTTTTTCAAAACACGATACATGGGATTGTTTAAGAAGAATCCGTTTGGACATTATTTATTTTTAAAGAAGTGGATTATTAGAGTGATGGGAGTTTTAACTCACCGAAGATATAGAGGCTTTAATCAACTTCAAATTGAAGGTTCAGAAATCTTGCGAAATTTGCCCGATAACAACGTACTTTTTGTTTCAAATCATCAAACTTATTTTGCTGATGTGGTGGCCATGTACCATGTTTTTAATGCTAGTTTAAGTGGGCGGGTTGATAATATAAAAAACGTGGGCTACTTGTGGAATCCCAAATTGAATTTGTATTATGTAGCGGCAAGAGAGACTATGAAAAAAGGTTTTGTTCCTAAGATATTTGCTTATGCAGGATCCGTGAGTATTGATAGAACATGGCGAGCTGGAGGCAAAGAAGTGAACCGACAAGTTAAAATGAGTGATATTACAAGTATAAAAAAAGCACTAGACGACGGTTGGTTAATCACTTTTCCACAAGGAACAACCACACCTTGGAAGCCCATAAGAAAAGGAACAGCTTACATCATTAAAAACCAAAAACCTATTGTCATACCTATTGTTATTGATGGTTTTAGACGTTCATTTGATAAAAAAGGATTGAGCATTAAAAAACGAGGTATTTTACAATCTATGGTGATTAAAGAGCCTTTAGCCATTGATTATGAAAATGAAAGTATTGAAGCAATTACTGAAAAACTTCAATATGCCATTGAACAACATCCTTCCTTTTTAAAAGTAATTTCTAAGAAAGAGCTTGAAGAAGCCGAAGAATTAAACGAACGAAGAAGGTATAGTTATGATTCATCAAAAGATGAAAACACCTAACAACCTGTCTTCGGTAATTTGCACTTTGCCAAAATCATTTGAAATAATAAGGTTTATGTCTTTTTAAGTTATTGAGCAAGGTAACCTCCATCTACAGGATGATAAGAGCCGGTAACAAATGAAGCTTTGTCGCTGGCTAACCACATAATTAACTCGGCTACTTCTTCAGATTTTCCTAATCTCTTCAACGCATGTAATTGAGTAAGCATAGTCAAAGTATCATCGTCTAAATTTTTAGCTAAGAGTGGAGTTTTCATGTAACCTGGTCCCACAGAATTAACTCTTATGTTTTCTTCTGCATGCTCTAGTGCAGACGCTTTGGTTAATCCGTTCATGGCGTGTTTAGAGGTTACATAAGCGGGCGACATTTGAGTCCCTACGCTTCCTAAAATTGAAGAGATATTGACGATGCTTCCTTTTCCATTTTTCCTCATGGCCTGAATTTGGTGTTTCATTCCGTAGAATACGCCATTTAAATTTATATTGATTACTTCATGCCAAGCTTCGGTAGGATAATCTCCTGTTTTTGCTTGTACGCCACCAACTCCAGCGTTGTTAATAGCTATATCTAACTTACCAAATTCATCAACCGCTAGGGTCACTAACTTTTGATGGTCGTTCTCATTCGCTACATCAGCTTTTAAAAAAACAGCAACTTTTTTATTGCCATTAAGTTGCTTTACTAATTTTTCACCATTATCTACATCAATATCCGAAAGTACAAGCAGCGCTCCTTCTTGAGCAAATAATTCAGCGGTTGCTTTTCCAATTCCACTGCTTGCACCTGTTATTAATGCTACTTTATTTTTTAAAATCATAAGTTTGAATATTTAATTGATTTAAAATTAAGCATTAAACTATGCTTGTTAGCTAATTAAAGATTAAAACAAAGTATTTACTGACCTAAATCAGTTTCTTTTATTGGCTACTCTAAAACTTTTACTTAGCGGATCAAATTCAATCAAATCCTTTGGAAATAATTCATTGAACGAACCGTTTTTAATTAATGCGGAAGGACTTCCTTGTACAGCCTTAGTTTGATTAATCAAAATAATTTGATCACAAAGTTGTATGGCTAAATTGATTTCATGTGAAGCAAAAATGACGGTTTTATTTGTTTTTACACATACTTCTTTTAGTAAATGCAATACTTGCGCTTTGTGATACATGTCTAAATGTGTAGTGGGTTCATCCAAAACGATTAATGGTGTATTTTGCGCAATGGCTCTAGCAAGAAGAACTTTTTGCAATTGCCCGTCGCTTAGTTCATTGCATTTTTTATGTTTTAAACTTTGTAGGTCAACTTCTTCAATGGCTTTAAGAATGATTTTTTTATCGCTTGCGTTATTTATACCTAACCAATTGGTATAGGGATGCCTTCCTAAACTAATTAATTCAAAAACACTTAAATTTTTAGAAATATGTTGATTGGTTAATACGAGGCTTATTTTTGAGGCTAAAACCTTGTCATTTAGTTGATTGATGTTAGTTTCGTTAATGAGCACCTCACCAGAAATAGGTGTTTGTACTCCTGTAATACTTCGCAAAAGAGTAGATTTACCAGAGCCATTTACACCAATTATAGCTATCATTTTACCGCTTTCTATAGAAAGATTTACATCAGAAAGAATGATTTGAGTAGCCTTTGTGTTTTTGTAACCTACAACTAAATTAGAAGTCTTTAAAATCAAATTTTGTTTTTGTCAAAAATAAAAAAACCGTTCTAAAGAAGAACGGTTTTAAAATATGAATCCAGAAATTAATTTAGTTTTTAATAAATTTAATAGTTTTACTAGCTTTTTCAGTTTCAATATTCATCATATAAATACCTGATGATAAATGACTAACATCAATACTGTTGTTTTGGTTTAGCTCAGCTTTTACCTTTTTTCCAGCTACATTATAAATATTAATTTGATTAATCTCTGATGCTCCTTGTCCGCTAATATTTAACTGATTTACAGTTGGATTTGGAAAAACACTAAAGCTTATATCTGCTATTTGTTCAACACTCATGCTTTCAGTCATTAGATTAATATTATCTATAAAAATTTCAGTTTGATTAAAAGAAGATAGGAATAATAGCTGTTCTATATTGGTAGCGGCATATACATCACCAGAAAGAATTAAGTTGTCACCTATATAATATTCAATAGTTTCATTAGGAAAATCATAATCAATTTTTAATTCAAACCATTGATTTTCGTCGTAGGACCCAACATTATTGAATTCTAATTGCTCTGGATCTGAAGCACTGGTGTTTAAAACAAATATATCACCATTGAAAAAAGCCACGCGAGAGGTTAAAAATTCCTGACTTGGACTCTGTGCAATTAAATTGAATTCGGAAGATGTTTCTTCATCGCCTGAAGCTATCCAAAGGTCAACGGTAAGACTTACCTCGCCATCAAATTCTAGTTCAGGACTTATGGTTCCTGTAATACCTCCGTCAGGCAAAGGACCTTCAGCATCACTTTCTAAATGTAAAGCATAGTCTCCATCACTAGAACGTTCATCAGTAATGTTGATTAAGCTAGATACATCTGGATTGGATAGCCAATTGTTTTGACCATTTATTTCTCCTAAGTTGAATCCTTCATCAGATTCAAAAGAAACAGAAAAATCTTGCGCATTGACACAAAATGTGCTAAATGCAATAAAAACAAAAAATAAATTGGTGATTTTTTTCATTGGTTTTAGTTTTAAATTAATATTAATAAAGTGTAAATTTAATAAAATATATTAATTAAAAAAATTTTAAAGTTAAAAATTTAAGAAATCGCCATTAATTTTGGTTATTATAAAACGACTAAACATTTCTTCGTTATACCATTTAATTGTACGGGTTTTTTTGATGGCTTCAATATGTTCTTTACTTTGATAAGCAAATTTAAATAAATCTTCCTTCGATTCCCAAATACTAAAAGTAGCCATTTCTTTAAACGGAACTTCACCAAAACCTTTGGTGTATAATAATCCTTTTGCATTAATGAGAGGCTTTTGCGACTTTGGAACAAATTTCCAAAAAGTAATCAGTTTAGACCATTTTATACTTGCTCTTGTTATAACTGCAATTTTCTGTTTTGCTAATTCTTCATCTTGACTAATAAATGGATTTTCTCCTCCCCAATTTCCTCTAGCTTGAATGTTACGCATAAATAAGATACTGTGTTTATTAGAATTTTTGAAATATTTTTGAAATAATTCACTACGGTAGATAAATTTTTCGGCCGCTGCTTGAGTTTCCCAAACCTGTAAAATTGAATAAACCCCCCAGTCTGGCAGTGGGTTAAAGCCTTCTTTACCGCTTCCCATTAGTTTGTAAAAAGAACAGCCTCCCGCTTTTTTTAAATGCTGATGAGCAAACTGCATCATCCCAAACGCCCATATTTTAGAAGAAAAATTAGTGTACTTAAATATGCTTAAGGTAGTTACTTGCATCAATTTTTATTTAAATTTTAAAGGTCGTAAATTATAACTAAAACTTTTCATGACATTAAAAAAAACCTTTTTTGTAAAGACTTTAGCAAGCTTTAAAAAAATAAGTAAAAACTATTTATCAATGATTTTTGAATAAGTTTCTGCTCCATATTCTTCTTTGTAAATTTTTACAATTAATAAAAACAAAGAAATCAATAATGGCCCAAATATCAATCCGATAAACCCAAACAATGGCACCCCTATAATTACACCTATAAGCGTAATTAAAGGATGTTCATCAGCCATTTTTTTCAAAACAAATAAACGAATTAAATTATCGCTAGAACCTATTACTACTAAACCATATATTAGCATTCCCACTCCTTCTGCTGTAGCGCCTTCGGCAAATAAAATAATGCAAACAGGTACCACGCCAATGGCTGTTCCTACAAAGGGTAAAACAGATCCAACCGCAGTAATAATAAACCAAAACCATGGGTTAGGAACATCAAAAATCCAAAACCCAATTAGCGCAATGAATCCTTGAAAAATAGCTACCATTGGAATTCCTATTGCATTAGCTCTAACTTTTTGAAAAGCCTCTTTGCCAATTCGTTTCAAATTTTCAACTCCAATAGGTACATAAGTTTCTAAAGTTGACTTTAATACTTTGTGATTTATCAACATATAAAACAACATAAAGTACATGATAGTAAGAGAAATAAATACATCAAAGGTACCAACAGCAATATTTTGAAGACTATTGCTAACCCAATCGGTTATGGAGCTTGCATTAAGCTGTGAAGCCAAATCATAACCTATATAGTCCTCTGCTATTTTTAGTTGGTTTTTTAATGCATTTACCAGCTGTTCCGAATTTTTTGAGGCTTGTCCTATTTTATTGGAAAGCATATATATTACTAAAAAAATTGGTAATACAATTAAAATAGTAGAAATGACTAAAATAATTGAACTGGCTAAGATTGAGTTCCACTTGCGCTCTTGCATTTTTAACATACTAGATTTAAAGATAACAAATAAAGTAATTGCGCCTAAAACTCCCGAGAAATAGGTAAGTGTTTTACTTAAAATTAAGCCTCCTAAAAGAATAATTAGAAGTAATATAAATACTTGTCGAATTAAAGAAGGGCTTATTTTTTGATTTTTCATGGTTTTTATTTTAAGTAGTTAAACTTTAGTTGTGTTTTTAATTGAACAATGATTTTTATTAATTCAAATCTAAACTACAAAAAAAAACACTTCAACTACTCCTTATCAACATTTAAGTTGTAGCTAAAAAATTGCAAAAATAAAACAATGACTAAGTTTTATAGGTAAAACGAATTAATCTAAGTAATTCAATATCAGCTAAAAAATGTTTTCTTAAACTTGCTAAAATTTTAAATCTTCGGTTTATTTGCTGAAGCTTTTTTTGATTGTTCAAGATAAGTAAATAGTATTTTTACTTTCTTTATAAAATTTAAGATTCTTATTATTTTTTATTTTTAATAGATTTTGTTTTGTATAAAGCGATTTTTGTTGCACATTATGCATAATGAACTTTCATAAAGACTAAAAACTGATTTTACTTCAAAATTAGCTATTAAAAATAATATGTATATTGTGCTAAATTAATATATTTATGCTAAAATAATATATATGAATTATTGTCCTCAATGTCAGTCCAACAAAATTGTAAAAAGCGGTATAGTAAACCACCGCCAACGTTACAAATGTAAGTCTTGTAATTATTATTTTACCGTTAATAAATTAGGAAAAAAAATAGATCAGTACTATGTTACGAAAGCTTTGCAATTGTATTTAGAGGGCTTAACTTATCGAGAAATAGAACGGATTATAGGAGTTTCTCATGTAAGTGTTATGAACTGGGTGAAAAAATATAATATTCATAAAGTAGAAAACCAGGACTATCATCCAACCTATAAAATACTTGGGCAATCTGAGTTAAGTAACTTTTTTTCAAACCAAGAAAACACTAAAGGGGCAGGAATGATAGTTACCGAATTAGGCGATAAATACATGGTGATTAAATGGGAAAGATTTAAAGATTAACTATAGAAGTTAACCCATATATATATTCTATTTTTATTAACAAAGCTTTCTTCTGAAGTTTGAAACAAGTTTTTTGCAAAAAACAAATTAATATTTTTAAAACTTGTTATAAAATGAATACTAAAATTACGATACTAATAATTTTTCTTTTTGGAGGAATTATTTCAAGCTTCGGACAAGGTTCACCTTATTACAAAGGAGGATTTAAAATTAAGTTTGATGATAAAGACGAAAAATACGTGCGCATAATTACTTGGGCACAAGTTCAAGCTAATTATGATGATTCTAGAACCCCCTCAGATACCGATCCTGATCCTTCTGATCTTTCTTTTCAATTAAGGCGGGCAAGAGTTTTGGTCTATGGACAAATTGTCAAAGATTTTCTTGTATTAACCCATATTGGCGTTAACTCGCTTAATTCAAATAACATGCATCCAGTGGGAGGTGAAGGTACTCCACAGGTTTTTATGCATGATGCTTGGGCGCAATATAATGTAGCTGAAAATCATGTGTTAGGAGCTGGACTTCATTATTGGAATGGTTTATCAAGACTGAGCTCTCAAGGTACTCTAAACCTTATGACTATGGATAACGACCGAGCTTCTTGGTCAAATCTAGGTTTATCCGATCAATTTGCGCGACATGTTGGTGTATTTGCTAAAGGAAATTTTGGTCGTTTACAATACAATGTAGCGATTAATGAATCAATTTCAAATACCTTAGATAATACTAGCCTAAATTCTGAAAGCGCAGTGTACCAAGGAAGAAATTTATTGGGATCTGCTAATGCAGGAAAAAATTACACGGGTTATTTTGCCTACAATCTGTTGAACATGGAGTCAAATTTTCTTCCTTATAAAGTAGGCTCTTATCTTGGTACACAAGAACTCCTTAATATAGGAGCTGGATTTTTCCACCATCCAGATGGAGCTGTAATTTTAGATAATCAAGGTGAACTTCAAGGAGAAAATGTTAATCTATTTGCGCTTGATGTGTTTTATGATGTTCCACTTGGTGAAAATGGTTCTTCATTAACTGCTTATACTAAATATCAGTACAACGATTACGGAACAAATTACCAGTTTGGTCCATACGCTAGCGGAAATATGTTTTACGGACATGCAGGCTACTTGCTTCCAGGAAAATTCGAGAATACTAGGTTTCAACCTTATGCTTCGTTTAATTTAACTACTATTGATGCTATGGATGATGACAGAACCATCCTTGGAATAGGAGGCAATGCCTACCTAAATGGTCATAATTCTAAACTTACTTTAGAATACCAACGAGAGAATTTCAACGGACAAACTTTTAATCGAGTGAGTCTTCAAGCAATGATTTATTTATAAAATTCAAAAACAATGAAGAATAAAGACAAAAATGCAGTCGCTTATTGGAAAGAAAACGTCAAGTATCTTTTCATCTTACTCAGTATTTGGTTCTTGGTTTCCTATGGAGCAGGAATCTTATTTAAAGATTTTCTTAACCAATTTAGCTTGGGTGGTTTTAAACTTGGCTTTTGGTTTGCACAACAAGGTTCAATTTATGTATTCGTAATCCTAATTTTCGTTTACGTTAGAATCATGAATAAGTTAGATAAAAAATACGGATACGACGAATAAAAACAACAACTATGGATGCTCAAATTTTAACATATATTATTGTAGGTGCAACTTTTGCCCTTTACATTGGAATTGCTATCTGGTCTCGCGCTGGATCTACCAAAGATTTTTACGTAGCTGGTGGTGGTGTAGGCCCCATTGCAAACGGAATGGCTACTGCCGCCGATTGGATGTCTGCTGCATCATTTATTTCTATGGCTGGTATTATTGCCTTTATGGGCTATGATGGTGCCACATTCCTAATGGGATGGACCGGAGGTTACGTTCTCCTAGCCTTATTACTCGCCCCCTATCTAAGAAAATTTGGAAAATTTACCGTCCCAGATTTTATTGGTGATCGGTATTATTCTAAAACCGCTAGAGGTGTTGCCGTTTTCTGTGCGCTCATCGTGTCTTTTACTTATATTGCAGGACAAATGCGCGGTGTAGGGGTAGTTTTTTCAAGATTTCTTGAAGTTGAAATTAACACAGGTGTGTATATAGGAATGGTCATTGTTCTTTTTTATGCCGTATTAGGTGGGATGAAAGGTATTACTTATACTCAAGTAGCTCAATATTGTGTCTTGATTTTTGCGTTTATGGTCCCGGCTATATTTATTTCTATTCAATTAACCGGCAATCCAGTTCCTATGTTAGGAATGGGGGATACGCTGGTTAGTGAACCTGATGTTTATCTGCTCGATAAAATTGATGGTTTAAGTGATGAGCTTGGGTTTAGTAAATACACCGATGGTTCTAAAAGCATGATTGATGTAATTGCAATTACTTTAGCGCTTATGGTGGGTACAGCTGGACTACCTCACGTTATTGTTCGTTTCTTTACCGTTAAACGGGTTAAGGATGCTAGAAAATCAGCTGGTTATGCCTTATTGTTTATTGCTATTTTATACATTACCGCTCCAGCAGTTGCTGTTTTTTCTAAAGTGAATTTAATTGAAACTGTTAGTGAAAAACCTTATGAAGAAATGCCAGAATGGTTTACCAACTGGGAAAGCTTGGGCTTAATAGGTTGGGCTGATAAAAATGGTGATGGTAAAATCCAATACTTAGGCCCAGATAGAAACGGAGGAGTGGCTATTGATGGAAAAACTCCAGAATTTAGTGAAGGTGTTGGCCAAAGTGGAGAGCGAATTGTTACCAACCCATCTGAAAATCAAAATGAACTGTATGTAGATAACGATATAATGGTAATGGCTAATCCAGAAATAGCTGAATTACCTAATTGGGTAATTGCACTTGTTGCCGCTGGATGTTTAGCCGCTGCGCTTTCTACAGCAGCAGGTTTACTGTTGGTGATTTCTTCTGCAGTTTCGCATGATTTAATCAAGAAAATGATCAAGCCAGATATTTCAGAAAAAGGAGAGCTTATTGCTGCGCGTCTTTCTGCTACAGCAGCTGTGGTTATTGCCGGTTATTTTGGAATCAATCCTCCAGGTTTTGTGGCGGCTGTTGTAGCACTTGCCTTTGGCTTAGCTGCAGCTTCATTCTTTCCGGCTATTGTTTTGGGTATTTTTTATAAAAAGATGAATAGAGAAGGAGCGGTTGCAGGTATGATAACAGGGGTAACTTTAATGCTGTTTTACATGTTGAAATTCAAATTTGACCTCTTTGGAGGTGGTGGACAAGATGATTGGTGGTTTGGAGTCTCTCCAGAAGGTTTCGGAACCATAGCTATGTTAGCCAACTTTATCGTGTCTTTGACTGTATGTCAATTTACTAAAGAGACCCCAGAGGATGTTCAAGAAATTGTAGAAAATATCAGAATACCTAGCGGTGCTGGTGAGGCTACAGGTCATTAATAAGTTTAAAAAAATACCTAAGGTAAACCGATTTCATGGGTTTGCCTTAGGTTATTTTTATTGAATGATGTATTTTTAAAGAAATTTAGTACAATGAAGAAAAGACATCAGCAAAAATTAATTATTTTAGGAATTGGTTTAATCTTCTTGTTTAACTTTCCATTTATAGCTACTTACAATAGTGAGCAAGCTATTTTTGGTTTTCCAATGTTTTACTTTTTTGTTTTTATAATTTGGCTTATCAGTATTATAGTTTCTTATTTGGTATTAAAAAAGTATTTTGATTAATGAGTAAATTAGCACTCATATTAATTATTTTAGCTTACTTAGGGGTTCTTTTTCTTATTGCTTATTGGGCGGAGAAAAATCATACTTCTAAATGGGTTAATCACCCTGTAATTTATGCGTTATCGCTTGCGGTTTATTGTTCTGCTTGGACGTACTACGGAAGTGTAGGAATGGCAGCCAGATCTGGAGTAGAATTCCTTACCATTTATATTGGCCCTATTATTGCCGCACCACTTTGGATTTTCCTCATGCGAAAAATCATTCAGCTATCTAAATTGTACAATATTTCAAGCATAGCCGATTTTATTTCGCTTCGCTACGGTAATAACCGTTCTTTAGGAGCTATAGTTACTTTGGTTTGCGCAGCTAGTATAATTCCCTATATCTCACTTCAGTTAAAAGCTATTTCAGAAACTTTTGAAATAGTTACTACTTCAACAATAGGTATTGAAGGAAATTCTGTATTAACCGATTCTACTTTTTATATCGCTATAATCTTAGCTGTTTTTGCTTCTTTCTTCGGAACCTTAAGCTTAGACGCTTCAAAAAACAGAAAAGGGGTTATGTTTTCTGTAGCATTTGAGTCGGTTTTAAAACTGTTTTTCTTTTTGATTATAGGAGTATATGTTAGCTTTTATCTTTTTGATGGAACAACCGATTTATACGCCAAAGCTTCCACAGAAATTGATCTTCAAAAGTTAAGTACGATCAATACAGATTACGGAGGAATTAATTGGTACTTTACTATTGTTCTTTCTTTTTTAGCTATATTTTTACTTCCTAGACAGTTTCAAACTTCTGTTGTAGAATATACTAACAGAAAACAACTTAAAACTGCTATCTGGCTATTTCCTCTCTATCTTCTGCTATTCAATGTGTTTGTAATATTCATTGCTTGGGGAGGTCTTCTTCTCCTAGGAGATGAGGTTAATGCCGATTATTTCACCTTGTTAATTCCCATGAGTTTTGGGCATAATTGGTTATCTATTTTAGTTTTTTTAGGAGGTCTTTCAGCAGTTATTTCAATGGTGGTGGTTTCAACTTTGGCACTTTCTACTATGCTGAGTAACAACCTTATTATTCCTTATGGATTCATCAAAACTTTTTCAGAAAATAAATCTTCACAAAATGAAAAAACCATTAAAACTATTCGAAGAATAAGTGTTTTTGTCTTGATCATTTTAGCTTACTTATTGTATTCTTCGTTTAATCCTGAAATTTCATTGTTTTCTATTGGCTTAATTTCGTTCCTAATTATCGCTCAATTGGCTCCTAGTTTTTTTATTGGAATGTTCTGGAATAGAGGTTCTTCCTTAGGTGCTAAATACGGTCTTTTAGCAGGATGCTTCGTTGTTATTTATACTTACTTAGCTCCTTTTTTTACAGAAAACATCTTTGATTATTCTTCTTTTGCAAGTCAGGGACCAATGCAAATTAATGCCTTAAAACCTTATGCTTTATTTGGGGTTGATTTTTTAAATCCAGTGAATCACTCGTTGTATTGGAGTCTGTTTGTGAATCTTAGTTTTTACTTGATTTTTTCTATTGTTAAAAAAGGCGATTACCGAGAAAGAAATTACGGCGAAATGTTTGTTAATAGTGAAGAAGTGGCCCAAATGAAAGAAACGGCTTACGTTTGGAAAGGTGAAGCTTATGTTGAAGATATTCAGAATATTTTAGTCAAATTTATAGGCGAAAATCGCGCTCAAAAGGCCATCCGGATTTTTAGGAAACGCTACCAAGTAGATCCTAATGAACGCTTAGCTGATGGAAGGTTTATAAATTTTGCAGAAAAACTACTTACGGGTGCTGTTGGAAGTGCTTCAGCAAAAATATTAATCGGCAATGTAGCTAAAGAGAAACCGGTTTCCTTAATTGAAGTGCTAAAGATTTTGGAAGAAAATAAAGAGGCGATTTCTGAAAGTAAAACGCTTCAAGAAAAATCGGAGCAGCTCCTAAAATTAACTAACAAATTGAAAATGGTTAACCAAGAACTTAAAATTCAAGACCAACTGAAAGACGATTTTTTAGATACGGTTGCACATGAACTGAAAACTCCAATAACTTCTATTAAAGCTAGCTGTGAAGTGCTTTTAGAGGATGAAGATATGCCTGCCGATATACAAGAACAGTTTTTAAATAACATTAACCATGATACCGACCGACTTACCATTTTAATTAATGATATTTTAGATTTGGAGAAGCTTTCTTCTGGAAGAGATGAGATGAACTTTCAAACCAACTCACTTTCCGCTTGTATTCAGGAAGCTATTGAAGGGGTACAAAGTATTGCTAATAAAAAGCAAGTTTCAATCAATTGGAAGTCAACTTCTAAACTAAAACTGAAATTCGATTATAATAAAATGATTCAGGTGTTCACCAATGTGTTGTCTAATGCCTTAAAGTTTGTTGAAGAGGGGAAAGGTAAAATAGACATAAGCGTAACCGAAGATGAAGAGTTTTACTTTTGTAGCTTTAGCGATAATGGCAAGGGAATTCCTGAAGAAGACTTACAATTGATCTTTAAAAAGTTTTATCAATCAAAAAACCAAATGCTAAAAAAACCAACAGGAAGCGGATTTGGCTTAGCTATTTGCAAACAAATTGTTGATTTGCACGAGGGTGAAATTTTTGCTATTTCAAAGCTTCAAAAAGGAGCAGAAATCATAATTAAATTACCACACAATCATGAAAATTAAAAATCTAATATTAAAAAGTCTAACTACTAGTCCTAAAGAAATTAGCAATTGCATAGAAAATTAAAATAATCAGCATGAAAAAAATATTAATTGTAGATGACGAACCTAACATAATTATGGCACTAGAATATGCACTTAAAAAGAAGTCGTATTTGGTTTACATTGCTCGAGATGGTGATGAAGCCATCCGGTTAGCCGATGAAAACCTACCTGATTTAGTAGTGCTTGATATTATGATGCCAAAAGTTGATGGCTATGAAGTATTACGCCATTTAAAATCTGAAAGTCCCATAAAAGATTCAATAAAGGTAGTGTTTATAAGTGCTAAAAACAAAGAAGATGATATTGAACAAGGATTGAGTTTAGGAGCAGATAATTACTTAACTAAACCCTTTTCAATAAAGAAATTACTTAATGAAATAGAAACTCAATTAGAAAATTAATACAAAAAAAATGTGATTATGAAATATACAGATGTTTTTCAAAAAAGTGTAGAAAACCCAGCGCAATTCTGGTTAGACCAAGCTAAGCATATCAATTGGTTTAAAGCACCAACAAAGGCTTTAGAACAAACTGAAGAAGGAATTTTTCATTGGTTTCCTGACGGAGAAACTAATTTAAGTTACTTGTGCATCGATCAACATGTAGAAGCAGGACATGGTGATGAGGTAGCCGTAATTTATGATTCGGCAGTAAGGCAAAAACAAATTAAATACACCTATAAACAAGTTCAAGAAAAAGTTGCCAAGTTAGCAGGCGGATTAAAAGCCATGGGCGTAGAAAAGGGAGACCGCGTGGTGATTTATATGCCAATGATTTCTCATTCATTGTTTAGTATGCTGGCCTGCGCAAGAATAGGTGCCATTCATTCGGTAGTTTTTGGCGGTTTTGCCCCTGATGAATTAGCTATGCGAATTGACGATGCTAAACCAAAAGTTATCATTACCGCTACTTCTGGAATTGAAGTGAATCGACTTATTGCCTATAAACCCATGGTTGATGAAGCCATTGAAAAATCACAGCATGAAGTTGAAAAAGTTATTGTTTTTAATAGAAAACTGGGCGTTGAATTTGAAGAGAAACCTTACGATGTAGATTATGTAAATTTGATTGAAAATTCAGAACCAGTTTCTCCTGTAGCTTTAAAATCTTCAGACCCTTCTTACATTTTATATACCTCCGGAACTACAGGAACTCCAAAAGGTGTAGTAAGAGATACAGGGGGGTATGCCGTTGGATTGAAATATTCTATGCAAAACATCTACGGAACTAAACCAGGCGATGTTTTTTGGGCTGCTTCAGATGTAGGTTGGGTTGTAGGACATAGCTATATTGTTTACGCTCCTATGATTCACAGAAATACTACTATTATTTATGAAGGAAAACCCGTAAGAACACCAGATGCTGGTGCATTTTGGCGCGTTATTGAAGACCATAAAGTAAATGTTATGTTTACTGCACCAACGGCTTTTAGAGCTATAAAAAAAGAAGACCCCAAAGGAAACTTGATTAAAAAATATGATATTTCTTCACTCAAATATCAATTTCTTGCTGGCGAAAGATGTGATGAAGCAACGCTTAAATGGGCAGAAGAAAAATTGCAAATTCCTGTGATTGATCATTGGTGGCAAACCGAATCGGGATGGTCTATTGTAGCTAATTTTATGGGCTTAGACCCACAACCTGTAAAAGTTGGTTCTGCTGGTAAAGCCGTTCCTGGTTATCAACTAGAAGTACTTAACAAAGAAGGTGAAGTTCTTCCCGCAGGCGAAGAAGGCTATATTTGCTCTAAACTTCCGCTTCCTCCTGGTTTTATGCAAACACTTTGGAACAACCACGAGCGCTATAAAAATGGCTACTTGAGTAAATTTCCAGGCTATTATTTTTCTGGCGATGGAGGTTATATAGATGAAGATGGTTACGTATTTATTACAGGAC
The DNA here is from genome assembly GCF_011089875.1 of Psychroflexus maritimus. Classification (GTDB taxonomy): domain Bacteria; phylum Bacteroidota; class Bacteroidia; order Flavobacteriales; family Flavobacteriaceae; genus Psychroflexus; species Psychroflexus maritimus. Next base: position 68,717 of record NZ_JAANAS010000116.1, read on the forward strand.
GAATTGATGATGTGATTAATGTTTCTGGACATCGCTTATCAACTTCATCCTTAGAAGAGGTGGTAGCCATGCATCCCGCTGTTGCAGAATGTGCGGTTGTGGGTATGGAAAACGACTTAAAAGGTCAAATTCCGTTAGCTCTTGTGGTAGCTAAGACGGGCGAAGAAGGCTATGAATCTTACAAATTAGAAACCGAAGTTATTCAGATGGTAAGAGATAGTGTTGGACCAATTGCTAGCTTGAAAAATGTAGTGATGGTAAAGCGTCTTCCTAAAACAAGAAGTGGTAAAATCCTTAGAAGAACACTTCGTAAAATTGTTGATGGAAAAACTTACACTATTCCCTCAACCATTGAAGAACCTATGGTTATTAGTGAAATTATTGAAACTTTAAGCCAGGAAAAAGTAGGTGTCTTTAAAGGCGATAAACAAGTGGTGGTTAATTCTTTAAAAGCATTAACTAAATCGTATTATAATATTGATTCCTTAGCAAAATACATAGATGTATATCGAATTTCGCAAAATGATCCAGAAACTTTTTGGAGCACTATTGCAGAACGAAATTTTGTATGGCAAAAGAAATGGGATAAGGTATTGGATTGGAATCCTGAGGAAGCAAAAGTAACTTGGTTTGAAGGTGCTAAATTAAACATTACCGAAAATGCCATTGACCGACATTTAAAAACAAGAGCTAATAAAACCGCAATTATTTGGGAGCCTAATAATCCTGAAGAAGAAGAGCAACGTATCTCTTACAAAGAGCTTTCAGAACGCGTTAATAAAATGGCTAATGTTTTGAAAGCAAATGGTATTCAAAAAGGAGACCGGGTGTGTATTTACTTACCTATGATTCCAGAATTGGCTATTGCCACGTTGGCCTGTGCTAGAATAGGCGCAGTACATTCGGTAGTTTTTGCTGGTTTTTCAGCTTCAGCATTAGCCTCAAGAGTTAATGACTCTGATTGTAAAATGGTCATTACTTCAGATGGTTCTTACCGAGGTTCAAAATCTATCGACCTCAAAGGGATTGTTGATGAAGCTTTAGAAACTACACCTTCAGTTGAAACCTGTTTAGTAGCTAAACGGACCTTCGCTAAAATAGAGATGAAAAAAGGCAGAGATGTTTGGTTGCATGATGAGTTGAAGAAAGTAGATAAAAATTGCGCACCAGAAGTGATGGATGCAGAAGACCTGCTTTTTATTTTATATACTTCAGGTTCTACAGGAACTCCGAAAGGAATGGTTCATACCACAGCTGGTTACATGGTATATTCAGCATTTTCATTTAAAAATGTGTTTCAATACAAGGAAAACGATGTGTATTGGTGTACTGCAGATATTGGATGGATAACAGGACATTCATATATTGTGTACGGTCCTTTATTAAACGGAGCTACAACGCTAATGTTTGAAGGTGTTCCGTCTTATCCCGATTTTGGAAGATTTTGGGAAATTGTAGAAAAATACAAGGTTAACCAATTTTACACTGCACCAACAGCTATTCGCGCATTAGCTAAACAAGATATTGAATTTGTAAATAAATATGATATTTCTTCCTTGAAAGTTTTAGGAAGTGTTGGAGAACCCATTAACGAAGAAGCTTGGAATTGGTATAACGAAAATATAGGAAAGAAAAAATGCCCCATTGTTGATACCTGGTGGCAAACTGAAACAGGGGGAATTATGATTTCTCCAATTCCTTTTGTAACGCCAACTAAACCAACTTACGCTACCTTACCTTTACCAGGAATTCAGCCTTCATTAATGGATGAAAAAGGAGCTGAAATGGAAGGTAATAGCGTTTCAGGAAGATTGTGTATTAAACATCCTTGGCCAAGTATGGCAAGAACTGTTTACGGAAATCATCAGCGTTATAAAGACACTTATTTTTCTGCCTTTAAAGGAAATTATTTTACAGGCGATGGCGCTTTGAGAGACGAAGTAGGTTATTACCGAATTACGGGTCGGGTAGATGATGTAATTATTGTTTCAGGCCATAATTTAGGAACTGCCCCTATTGAAGACGCTATTAACGAACATCCCGCTGTTGCAGAATCGGCAATTATTGGATTTCCGCATAATGTGAAAGGAAATGCCTTATCAGGTTTCATTATTTTAAAAACCGATGGTGAAGGTCGTGATAAAGAAAATTTAAGCAAGGAAATTAATCAGTTAATTTCTAGTAAAATTGGTCCGATTGCTAAATTAGACCGAATTCACTTTGTATCTGGCTTGCCTAAAACAAGAAGTGGAAAAATTATGCGAAGAATTATGCGTAAGGTTTCTGCTAATGAAGCCGATCAAATTGGTGATGTTTCAACTTTATTAGATCCTAGTATTGTAGATGAAATAAAAGAAAAGGTAAAACCGTATTTGAGTTAATTTGGTACTAGTTTATCTCAAATTTAAACCCTGTTTCTGTTGAAGTGGGGTTTTGTTTTTGTTTTCATAACTGGGAGATTAAGAGGGGCTTTTTTTCCATTCCGCACTTCCCCCTTACTTTCTGTCATTCCGCACGAGAGATAGCGAGATGCGGAATCTCATGTTTTGAAATCCTGAACGTGTTTTTTAGTAGGAAGTTTGTTTTGTCTTCGGTACAGGGAGATTCCGGATAAATTTCTTAGGAAATTTTCCGGAATGACAAGTCAGTGAGGGAATGAAAAAAGAGCGGAATGACAGGTCAATAGGGGAATGGAAAATTTTTACAGAATAATAGGTGACAGAGGAATTAGTATGGAAGCTTTAATTTTTAAATTATTTTCTCTGTAAACTTTGTGTTTTGCACTTTGTGAGCTCTGCGTGGAAGATAGAATAAAGTATTAAGCTGAAGCATTGGTTTAGGCGTTTTGAGATTGACAATTATAAACTTTGAATTATGTATAAGTTTCTTTTCGCCTTAGCGACTTTGCGAGAAAGCTATCATAGTTATACCGCAAGTTTAATTGAGAGGTAACCAGGAAAAAACTGATGGATTTTTATATAGACCTTTGTTAATCAAAATAAAAAGCTTAAATTTATATAATTATAAAAATTAGTATGTCTTTAGAATTAACGAAAAACACTTTTTATTTATTCGTAATCGTCCTGTTTATTTCTTGTCAATCTGATGATGAAGCAACAACAACTAACGATGAAGACGAAGCGACCGAATTTTATTTTCCAAATGATGATGCTTCCTGGGCTGCGCTTTCTGCTGAAGACCTCAATTGGAATGCTCAAAAAATGGAAGACTTATTGGTATTTTTAGAGGAAAAAAACTCAAGAGGGTTTATTGTGCTTAAAGACGGAAAAATTGCAATAGAAGAATACTGGGGAGATAACCTCCTGGGGAATTCAGCATTTGACGAAGAAACACTATGGTATTGGGCTTCTGCAGGGAAATCTTTAACTTCAGTAATGCTAGGCTTAGCTGAGCAACAGGGCTTGTTAAGCTTAGAAGAACCAATTAGTAATTACATTGGTAATCAATGGTCATCTTTAAATGAAGAACAAGAAAATGCAATCTTGCTCAAGCATCATTTAAGTTTTACTACCGGAATAGATTATAACGTAGAGGAATTAAATTGTACTGATCCTTCTTGCTTAACTTACCTGCAGGAACCAAATACAAACTGGTATTATCACAATGCCACCTATACTATTTTAACTGAAGTCATTGAGTCGGTATCCGAATCAAGTTACACAAATTTCACCAATGAAAATCTAGGAGCAAGCATTGGACTTAATGGTTTTTGGTCAATGACAGATGACAATGCAAATGTTTATTTCAGTACAACTAAATCGGCTGCTCGTTTTGGCTTATTTGTTTTAGCCGAAGGAAGATGGAAGGAAAATCAATTACTTTCTTCAAATTATTATGAAAAAATGATACAAACATCGCAGGCTTTAAACCCTAGTTATGGATATTTATGGTGGTTGAATGGACAATCTAGTTTTAGGGTTCCAAACCAAACAGCTTCCTTTCAAGGGAGTCTTTTACCAGATGCTCCGGACGATTTAATTTTGGCATTAGGTAAAAATGGTCAGTTTATTGGAATTGTGCCAAGCCAAAACTTAGTTATAGTTCGGTTTGGTGATAACCCTGGAGGAGACCCACTAACAATTGAATTCATTAGAGAAGTTTTTAGTCAATTAAAATCAATGATGAACGAATAACACTATTTAAAAATTCTGCTAAAAATAATTGTATTGAGTATTCATTAAATAATTAGAAAGCTTCTGGATTTTTAAATATTTCAATAAACTATAGCATTGAGTTTTAGGTGATGAAGGACTTCAGAAAAAAAATCAACTATTCATAGCAACAAAAGAAATGAAAAACCATTTATCTTTTTTTGATTATTTTTAAAATTAATTTGAAGATTCATAAGTTTTAAATTGAAAAAAATGAATAAGAATACCATAGTTGAACGTGTCGCTGATTTTTTAAAAGAATACCCACCTTTCAATTTAATTTCTCCTAAGGAATTAACACACATAGCTTCGCAGGTTGAAGTCTTTTATTTACCTAAAATGGAGACTTTATTTAAGGTAGAAGAGGCTACTAAAGCCTTTTTTTATGTGGTTCAACAAGGAGCAATAAGCCTTTACACCGAAGAACAAAGTTTGTTAGTAGATGTTTGTCAGCCAGGAGATTTATTAGGTTTACGGCCTTTATTTGCCGATAATAAATATGCGTTAAAAGCCATTGCTCAAAAAGACACCCTGGTCTATGCAATACCCATAGCAAGTTTTAAACCTGTACTCACTAATAATTTTAAGGCATTACACTATTTACTTGAAGTTTTTGCGGCTAATTCTAAACGGCCTGATGAATCAATTTCAGGCAAAGAAAAATTACCAGAAGCGCGAGTTTTTGAAGAATCTGATGCGCTTAAACTTAGTTATTTTCAACATATTTCATACACTAAGCATCCAGTAACAGCAGCTCCTGAAGAGAAAATAAAAGAAGTAGCTTTACTAATGCGTAAGCATAAAATTAGTTCAGTAATTATTGTACAAAATGAATTACCCATAGGAATTGTAACCGATAAAGACCTGCGAAATAAAGTAGCCACTGGCGAAGTTTCATTAAGTGAAGAAACTAAACAGATTATGTCTTCTCCTGTGGTTTGTAGTGAAAGTTCAGTAAATGTAGCCGAGCTTCAGTTACTGATGCTTAAAAATAATATTGGTCACGTTTGTATTACAGAAGATGGTTCGCCTAGAACAAAGTTACTTGGAATTATGTCTGAACATGATATTATTGCAGCTCAAGCTAATAATCCAGTTGCTTTGTTGAAACGAGTAGTGAGAAGTAAAGACGTAAACGAACTGAATCACATTCGGTTTAGACTTGGGCTTTTAATTGAAAGTTTTTTAAGCGCAAAACTCCCCTTGGCTTATTTAATGAAAGTGGCAGGTGAAATTAATTTCTCTCTTACTAAGCGATGTGTAGAATTAGCCAAAGCACAACTTGGAGAGGCTCCATGTAGCTTTGCTTGGATGAATTTAGGAAGCCAAGGAAGAGGAGAACAACTTTTGCTCACAGATCAAGATAACGCCTTAGTTTTTGAGGAAGTAGGCGAAGACCAAAAAGACGGTGTTCAGGCTTATTTTCTAGACTTAGCCGAATTAGTTACCAAATACATGAATCAAATTGGCTATGATTTTTGTCCTGCTGCTATGATGGCTAGTAATCCCAAATGGTGTTTAAGTTTAAATCAGTGGAAACAACAATTTACGAGTTGGATTAAAAAACCTTCTGAGGAGCGTATAATGATGTGTACTATATTTTTTGATTTTCAGTTTATAGAAGGCGACCAAAAACTCACACAAAGCTTAAATCAACATATTTACAAAATGCTTTCTGGTGATCAAAGTTTCTTTGCTCACTTAGGTTTAAACGCCATTAAAAACCCACCGCCTTTGGGAATTTTTAAGCAGATTTTAGTGGAAGAAGAAGGCCGTAAAAAAGGTTTGTTTGATGTTAAATCGAGAGCTCTTATGCCTTTGGTCGATGCGGCTAGAATTCTAGTGCTATCCAAGCAAAACACAACATTAAACAATACCGCAGAAAGGTTTCTGTTTTTGGCTAAAGATGAACCTCAAAATGCCGATTTATTTGAACGTTGTGCACAAAGTTTTCTACTTTTTTCAAAACACCGAACTCAAGCAGGAATTAACGAACAAGATTCAGGGCGATTTGTTGATTTAGAAAAAATGTCTAAGCAAGAAAGAGTGGCTTTAAAAAATGCATTTCAACCCATTTCAGAAATTCAATCAGTTTTAAAAAACAGATTTAAATTAACTTATTTTACTTGATGAAATTTTTAAAAAACCTTTTTCAAAAGCCAAGTTATCCCAATTTTTGGAATGATTACATCTCTTGTTTTGAATCTGAAAAATCATCTGGCAACTACTTTGTTTTTGACTGCGAAACCACAGGTTTAAAACCAACAAAAGATTATTTATTAAGCATTGGGGGAGTGCAGGTAAATTCCTGTCGAATTTTGATTAAAGATAGCCTTGAAATTTATGTGCAACAAGCTTATTTTAATCCTGATTCTGCGCATATTCACGGCATAGTTAAGGAGCATGATTTTCCTACATTAGAAGAAGCAGAAGCGGTAAAATTATTTTTAAAAAAAGTTAAAAACCATACCTTGGTTGGGCATCATGTAAGTTTTGATATAGCTATGATAAACCAAGCTTTAAAGCGAATGCAATTACCTAAACTTAAAAACAAAATTTTAGACACGAATACCCTTTATCTTGAAAAGAACCATATTCCTTCAGAGCAGCGATATAGCTTAGATGAATTATGCGAAATTTTTAAATTGCCTAAAAAAGATAGACACACAGCTGCGGGTGACGCTTTTTTAACTGCCCAAGTCTTACTTCAACTTTTAAGTCAGTAAAAACAAAAGATAAAAATTTAATGAACAATTATCTTATGTGTTGAGTTCTGTTGATTATGGCTCACTTTCAATAAGTAAATACCTGCTTTTAGCTGGTTGAATTCAACTTTCTCTTCTTCTTTTTTGGGTTGAACTTCTTTGATTAATTTCCCTGTTATTGAGTACAATTGAAGTTGGTCTAATGGCGAAGAAAACTGAACATAAAACAGGCCATTACTTGCAGGGTTAGGATAAATACTAACTTCGTCTTTCAGTGTAAATTCAGACGAGGAAAAGGTGCAATTATCTTCATCAACATCCCAAATAGCACAAACAAAATCAGGTTGATCAACAAATGGATTTCTATTTCCTTGAAATTCAAAAGTAGCATTATTTCTATCAATTTCTTTTTGATCTACCGGATCGTTAACATGCCAATCGTATAGTAAATCAATTACCCAATCTTGATAAACTTGATCTGAAGAGCCATCTAGATAGAAATCACCATTTTCATTATTTCCTACCCAAAATTCAATAGCGTTTTCATAACGTGTAGCCATGTAGAAATATATTCTTGCAATGTCGCCTTTGTATTCATCAATAACTTCAAAAGCTGTACCGCTGTAACCTGGTGTAATGCTATTACCTCTTGCGGTACCATTACTACTCACAAAGTTTGGATTACTAACTTCAGCAAAAACATAAGCACCACGTTCACTATTAACCTTTTTATCTGTAGGCAATAAATTGATGATATCGGAATATTCTGGAAGGGTAGAAGCTCCACCAAACCAACTTCTAGGAAAAACATGTTCTCGATTAAAATATTCACATTCGGTATTTCCTCCGCTGCCTGTATCTTGGTTACCTCCAAATTCAGGAGTACCAAAGTTAAATGTACAATTCGAATAAATATCTAATACGTTTCCTTCTTGAGTAGCGTCGTTATTTTCAAAAAATGTCCATGCATCGGTATAAGTTTGAGGGGCGTGATTTTCAGAAATAATTTGATACAATTCTGTTTTGAGTTCAAAACCGCTTTTTCCTTGAGTTGAATTGTAATAATTTGAAGGCGCTTGAGCCTCAACAATAAAAAATGAAAATAATAAACTAAGTTGAAGTAATCTTTTAAACATTAATTTTTTTGTGGCAAATTTAAAGATATTCAATGGGTTAGGGGCGTATTTTTAAAATATTTATAGAATCTATGTAATTAGTTGAAAAACAGATTGTAAACGAAAACAAAATTAAATATGCAGAGAAAAATTAGACAGGCCCACGAAAAATAGATTAATAATTTGGATAGTTTGTATTCTTTTTTCACTTCTTTAGAGAGCATTAATTTAAGGTTAAAGTACCCAAAAACTGGAGCTGTTAGAAAAGATAAAGCAGCTGCAAAATCAATCAAACCTGTAAATTTATGCGAAGCAAATTGAATAACTCCAAGGCTACCAATAATTAATATGGCTAAGCTTATAAAGTAGATTTTATTTTTCCTGTAGTTCAAATTTGGGAAATACGTTGCAAATGAATTAGCTATAACCCGCGGGTAGGCATCGGTTACAGCTAGGGTAGTGCTTAGCATAGTAATAAAAGCAGCAAAACCTATAAAAAACTTTGCCCAATTGCCTAAATTTTTTGCGTATAAATCAATAAGTTGTTGAGTAAAACCAATGGCACTAGTAGAAAAACTTTCTGCAGACCCATACATAACTAACACACCTAAGGCAAAAAATAAAATAGCAATAACCGAAGCGGAGAGGTAGCCAATATTAAAATCCCATAAAGCATCACTTTTGCTTAATTGGTTATTTTGAGCCATTGCCTTTTCTTTCGTCCAAAGTGAATGCCAAACAGAAGCATCAATGGGTATAGGCATCCACCCCATAAAAGCAACAATAAAAGCCAAGCTACTCGATTCTAAAAGCGATGGAATAGCAATAAAGTTTTGTGGAGATTTAAATTTAATTGAAGCAATTACTACAGCTATAAAAGTGCAAAGACTTAGTAAGCTAATAATAATTTTCATGCTTGTGTCTAGGCCTTCATACTTTCCAATGCTTAAAATAAACACGCAAAAACTAAGAACAATTACCGACCAATAAAATAGTTCTATTTCAAAGTTGAATAAATTAGCGACCAACCCAGCGGTCACCAAACTCACAGCGGCGGTTATTATGAACATACTTGCTAAAGTCATTAACAGATAAGACCAAAAAGCCCATTTACCAAGATTGAGGTAGCCTTTAATTAAATGATTCTGTGTAATTGAAGTGTAGAGTGGGCCAAAAAGTAAAAAAGGGTATTTGGTAAGACAAGCTATAATCAAAGCAAAAATCAGCACCCAGCCAAATTCAGCTCCAGCTCTTGTTGATTGAACTAAATGAGATACCCCAATTGCTGCTCCTGCTAATAAAAAGCCTGGACCAATATGTTTAAGATTCATTTTTTATCTGCTTGATTCAATTGATAAATTCTACAAAAAAAACCTTAGTTTTTTCAGTTTAAAATGCCTCACCAATGGTAATGTATAAACCATTTTCATCTGGAGTATAGGCATAATCTAACCTTGCCCAGATGTCTTTTTTCTGAAATAATAAGAACCTAATTCCAGCACCAGCGGCCCATTTTAATTTATCAGATTCCCAGTTAGAATAATTGTTAAATACGCTTCCTGCACTAGTAAAAACTGTAGCTCCCCAACGGTTTGTAAAACCTAATTTTAGGGGTAACATTCGGTATTCAATTTGAGCAGCTAGTTGGTTTCGATCTCTGAATCTTCCTAAAAAGTAGCCGCGCATTAAACTTTGCCCTCCCATTAAAGACAATTGGTTAAAGGGTATATCACCTCCAAATTGAGTTTGACTAAAAATTTGTGCAGCAAACACATTTCTTTTCCCAATAGGTTTAAAATATCGACCGTCAACAATAAAGTTGTGATAATCAACCGAGCTGTTCATAAAGGGGTTGTATTTTAAGTAGGCAAATTCTAGAAATTTACCATCTCTAACGTTTAAAACATTGTGTCTGTTGTCATAGACCAAACCAACTCCTAAACCAAGATTTGTTTTTCCGTCTGCACCAAATGGAAGTTCTAAATCTTCAAAATTTTCTTCGGGTTTAAATTCAACTCTACTTAAACTTCTAAAATCAGCTTCAAAACCAATAAAAAAGTTATTGGCAACTTTTCTAAGTACGCGTTCTTTAATATTGATTTGAAGCGCATCTACTAGTGCAATGGCATCCTCAGGAACACGGTTTACTTCACTTTGAATACCGAAATATTTCAGCGGAAAACGTTCCGCTAAGATTTCCCCAAGAAAAAACCATTCATCTTGATCAGAATAGATGGCATGTTCAAATCTTGCTCCGTATTGTTTGTTTAGCGTAACAAATGCAAATCCGCTAATTTCACTTAGTCTGTTTGTTTTATCATCATTAGCAAAATAAACGTAAAGCGGACTAAAGCCAATCTCTAAGCTTGTTTCTGGTTCGTAAGCCAACGTAGGATACATCATGAACTGTGACTTTTCCTCCGCAACCGTATCCTTTATAATCCGATTTATATAACTAAACAGTTTATTTTTGTTTTTTTCTACAAACTTTAAAGAATCTTCCTCTTGAGCGAAAAGCGAACTGTTAAAGCTACCCATAAAAGAAAAGACCAATATAAAAAATAGACAAGCTTTATATTTTTTCATTCGTTAGATTCATCGAAATTAAGCCGTAAATATATTGAAATTAATAGAAGACTTAGCGAACTGCTTCTAAAATTTTTAATGGGTTTCTAAAACAGCTTCGTTTTCAACTTTTAATTTAGGAATATGTTGTTGAATATGTTCGGCTAAAAAAGCAGCATCTTTTTTAATTCCGCCCAGGGTTGCAGATCCACGTGTATGTAGCCAAGGTAATCCTATAAAAAATAAACCCTTCATGTTGCTAATTCCTCGATTGTGGACGGGGTAGTTGTCTTTGTCTAACTCTAAACCTTTAATCCAATTAAAATTAGGTCTATATCCGGTGGCCCAAACAATATTGCTTAGGTTGTTAATCTCTTGGTCTTCTGTAGTTATTATGTTTTCTTCTGCATCTAAGCAATGCCCTACGGGTAACACATTTTTTCTGGCTAGTATTTCTTTTACATCAGTTCCTATAACAGGCTGCTTTCCTTGGCTAATTTTTTTGCCTAGCCATGAATTTTTACTAAAACTCAAATAGCCAAATTTAGTAAACCACCACCATAAAGTCTTGCCTAAAATTTCTTGAGGAAGTGTTTTTACACTAGTGTCTCCAGAAAAATAAACCTGATTTGATGTAGAAGCTGAAATCTCGTCTAAAATTTGGTAGCCTGAATCGCCTCCACCAACAACAAGTGTACATCCAGGTTTTAGCTGTTCGGTATTTTTATAGTAATTGGAATGTAATTGAAGAATGCTATGATCTATTTTTTTACTAAAAGCAGGAGTGTAAGGAATATGAAATGGGCCTGTGCCAATGATGAGGTTTTTACAATAAAATTCGCCTTGATTAGTAGTTAACCTAAATACTCCATCTTGTTTATCAATTTTTTTGACTAAAGTTTCTAATTCCACAGGAAAGTTAAAATGATTTACATACGCTTTGAAGTAGTTAGCGACTTCGTATTTTGAAGGATAATGTCCCTTTGGTGCAGGAAAATCAAGTCCTTCAAGGTGATTAAATTCTGTAGGAGTAAAAAGCTTTAACGAATCCCATCGATTTAACCAAGAAGCTCCAATTTCATTTTCTTTGTCTAAAATGACAAAATTTCGATTTTGTTTTTTTAGCTGATAAGCCATAGAAAGTCCGGCTTGTGCTGCTCCAATAATTATAAAATCGTACATAAATCTAGCTTTTCTACAAATATACTAAAATAAACTCAATGCCCTTTTGAAACAGCATTTGAATACAAACCAAAAGACCTTGAAAATCAACTTCTCTTATATTTTTATGAAGCCAATCAATTAGTCTTGCACTACTTTTGTAACTATTAACCTGAGCTAAGGTTATAAAAAATTGAATATTTTAAATTAACCTCAAATTTTGAAAATGGCTCTCATCATGCGGTCTTTTCCGAGAAAGTCTTTTTTTAATTCAATAGCAGAAAAACCCATTTCCTTCAAATCTTCCGTTAATTGTTCCCCATATTGTTCATTAATTTCAAAGAACAATTCGCATTTTTTATTTTGATGTGCAACTAATTGGGCAATTTTGTGGTAAAAAAGCAGGGGGGTATTCTGTTGAACAAATAAGGCAACAGCAGGTTCGTGATCTAATACATTGGGTTTCATTAGCGTCTTTTCATTTTCTAGTACATAAGGAGGATTAGAAACCACTAAATCATAAGGTTTTTGAAAAGCTTCCATGTTAAGAATGTTGGTTTGAATAAACTTGATGTTTGTCTGGTTTAACTGAGCATTTTCAGCAGCTGTTTTTAGTGCATCTTCAGAAACATCTAAGGCGGTTACTTGAGCATTTTTGTTTTTCTTGGCAAGTGCAATAGCAATGCAACCTGAACCTGTTCCAATGTCTAGAATATGAGGCGAGTTATTTTGGTGTATTTCTGAAATCCATTCTATTAACTCTTCCGTTTCAGGGCGAGGAATCAAGACGGAAGGGTTAACTTTAAACTCCATATCGCAAAATTCTGTAGTTCCTAAAATATACTGAATGGGTTCGTTGTTTTTAAGTCGCTTGAGGTCTTTTTGTAATGAATTTAAATTTTCATTTTTTATATTTAAATTGCTTTCTCTTAAAAGTTCAATTTTTGTTTTTTTAAGCCTTGTTTCAGTAAGCCAAAAAAATAAATTTCTAATTTCGTCTTTAGAGTAATTATGCTTCAGCTGAAGAAAAAACTCTGATTTAAATTGAGCTAACTTCATTTTACAATTTTTTCAGCATAAAAACCGTACAACTAAAATGTCCGGTGTTACCTATTCGGTGAGGAGTGTATTCAAAACCCGACTTTTCATAGCGTTTTCTTGCCGCTTTCATAAAGGGTAAGGTTTCAATATAGCATTGAGAAAAACCTGCTTCTTTGGCAAAATCTAGGCATGTATTGATCATTTTTTCACCCCACCCCTTACCGCGAATAGATGGATGGAAGTACATTTTTTGAAGTTCGCAAGTGTCTTCTTCAGCGGCTAAGTTACCAATTCCTGCTCCTCCTAGTAATTGATTTGCTTGTTCAATAACAAAATACCTTGTGTTTGGTGCTTGGTATGATTCACTTAGGTTAAATAAATGTTTATCTGCATAAGCTGTTCCTGTTTTTGGTGCATTTTCGCCTTCTAGAACCAACTGAATTAATTCACCTAATTTTTTATTGTCTTTGGGTTGAATTGGTCTGATTTGAATTTCTGACATTAAATTATAATTCTATTTTTGTGGCGTGAAAATACAAGAAAATTACATAAAACGATGTTTAGCTTTAGCCAAAAATGGGTTAGGAACAACTTATCCTAATCCTTTAGTAGGCGCAGTAATTGTTTACGAAGGTAAAATTATTGGTGAAGGTTGGCATCACCAAGCAGGGAAAGCTCATGCAGAAGTGAATGCGATAGCCCAAGTTGAGGATTCTGAAGTACTTAAAAAATCAACTATTTACGTGACTTTAGAACCTTGTAGTCATTTTGGAAAAACGCCCCCTTGTAGCGATTTAATTATTGCGAAGGGAATTAAAAATGTGGTTATTGGAATGTTGGATCCTTTTGAAAAAGTTGCAGGAAGAGGAATAAAAAAACTATTGGAAGCGGGTTGCAACCTAAAAGTAGGTGTTTTAGAAGAAGAATGTAAGGAACTTAATAAGCGTTTTTTAACTTATAATTTAAAAAAACGACCCTACGTAATTTTAAAATGGGCTCAAAGTAAGGACAGCTTTTTATCTCCTTATGCTTGGCCAGAAAAGCCTAAAAAACAAGCTCCTATTTGGATTACAAATTCTGTTTCAAAACAGTTAGTGCATAAATGGAGAGCAGAAGAACAAGCTATTTTGATAGGAAGTAAAACAGCCTTAACCGATAATCCGCAACTTACTACCCGTTTATGGGATGGACCAAGCCCCTACCGAATTTTGTTAGATCCAGATTTAGAAGTAGGGCATAAGCACTCGCTTTTTTCTGATGGCAATCCTACTTTGGTTCTTTATAAATCAAATTTAATCCCCCCAGTTAATCAACAAAAAATTGATTATGAGCCTATTGAGCTTGGCGAAAATTTGCCGCATCAAATTTTAGAAATAGCTTACAAAAAAGGAATACAGTCTTTACTAATTGAAGGAGGGGGGGTAACTTTGCAAACTTTTATTAATCAAAATTTATGGGATGAGGCCCGTGTTTTTGATGGTTCAGTTTATTTTAATGGTGGAACTCCAGCTCCTAAAATTGAAGGAAAATTAGTTAGTAAACAAAATATTAATTCAGATTTTTTAAAACTTTTGAAAAATGATTAAAAGCTTAGTGTTTGATTTTGGTGATGTTTTTTTAACTTTAGATAAATCAGCGACTCAAAAAAACCTACAAAAATTTGGAATTACCGAATTCACTAAAGATATGTTGGTAAAAAACCAAGCCTACGAAATGGGTTTAATTTCTACACAAGATATTATAGAATATTACACTACCCATTTTCCCCAGATTAGTCAGCTTGATTTTATACATGCTTGGAATTCAATTTTAATTGATTTTCCTCCGCATAAATTAGATTTCATTAAAACCTTAGCCCAAGAAAAATCATTTCAATTAATTTTATTGAGTAATACTAACCACTTGCACATTGAGTGGGTAAAAGAAAACATTGAAATCTATAATGAATTTAAAAATTGCTTTGATGCTTTTTACCTTTCTCATGAAATTGAATTGCGTAAGCCAAGTGAAGCCATTTTTAAGTATGTATTAACTAATCACGACCTAAAGCCTGAAGAAACTTTGTTTATAGACGATACTTTAGAACATATTAAAGCAGCTTCTCAATTGGGTATTAAAACTTGGCACTTGCAAGCCGGTAAGGAGGATGTAGTTGATTTGTTTAAAATTAAAAGAGACCTTTTGTTTTGATAGCCCTTCTTCTTTCTATTCTTTCTTCAACCTTAATTTACATTTGTTTTAATGTATTAGGTAAGTTTGGAGTTAATAAACTACATGCGCTTATTTTTAATTATCTAGTTGCTTTCTTTTTAGGATGGTTGCTAAGTCCGCAGGGTACTTCTGTGTTGGCTTATCCGCAGCAAGATTGGTTTTGGGGTTCATTAATTTTAGGTAGCTTATTTATAGCAACCTTTTATTTGATGTTTAAAACAACCCAAAAGCATGGTATGTCTGTTGTTTCGGTAGCTAGTAAAATGAGCGTTTCTATACCCGTTGTTTTTGTCATTGTTTTTTATGGTGAATCGCTCAACTTCTTAAAAGTTATAGGCATATTACTTGCCTTAGCTGCTGTGTATTTAGTGGCGTTAAAAAAGAAAAAAGAAAATCCGCTTTTTAATACTACATTAGTTTTGCCTTTTTTAGTATTTTTTGCTAGTGGTACGGTAGAAAGCACACTAAAGTACTTGGAAGATGCTTTTGTTGCACAAGAAGAAGTTCCTGCATTTTCTTCGAGTGTATTTTTCTTTGCAAGCTTATTTGGTCTTTTAATTTTTGCTATTCAGTACCTTAAAAACAGAAAGGCGATGCAATTAAAATCAATGATTGGTGGGGTGCTTTTAGGGATTCCTAATTATTTTTCCATTCATTTTTTTATTCAAGCACTTAAATCCAATGTTTTTGAAACCTCTTTAGTTTTCATTATAAATAATATTCTTATTGTTATATTTTCTACCTTTGTAGGAATCTTGTTTTTTTCTGAAAAACTTCAAAAGCAAAATTGGCTTGGAATTTTACTTGCCTTAATTAGCATTATAATGGTTTATTTATCCTCGCAACAAATCACTTAAATAATCGGTATAAAGAATTATGGAAAAAGACGCTTATAAAACACTTACCAAACCCGGAAAAGAAACGTTATTTAAAGAAAAAGGGAGTAAGTTTTTTGGATATGCTTTTCCTGTAACAAACGAAGATGAAATTAATTTTTGCTTAGAAGAATTAAAATCCAAACATCACAAAGCTCGTCATTTTTGCTATGCTTGGCAATTAGGTAAAGACTATGCACATTTTAGAGCCAATGATGACGGAGAGCCTTCAAATTCGGCAGGAATGCCCATTTATGGTCAACTTCAAGCTTTTCAGGTAACCAATTGTTTGGTGGTGTCAGTACGTTATTTTGGAGGAACAAAACTAGGAGTTGGTGGATTAATTTCGGCGTATAAAACAAGTGCTCAATTAGCTTTAGAAGCATCATCGATTATTCAAAAAACCATCGATGTTAATTTTCAGGTGAAATGCAACTACGACATGATGAATGTTGTTATGCGTTTAGTAAAAGACTTGGCCCTTAGTATCGAAGCGCAAAATTTAGAAATGGACTGCGACTTTAAGCTTGCTGTTCGGAAAAAAGATTACCCCAAGGTTTTTAAGCAATTTCAAAACACCTACGGACTTCAAGTTAAACCGCTTGAAGATTGATTAGATTAGTGATTGCTATTTTGAATTCTTACTAAAATGCTTTGTTTTCTTACTATATTATTATATCTAATCTGGTTAAATTTGATGATGAAGCTTGGGGGGTGAAATAGTTGCCAGCAATTTAAAACGAAATTTCCGTTGAAATAAAATCTTTCGTATCTTTAGAAGAATTTACACTATGATAACTAATACAAAATTGAAAGAACAAATTGATAGTTTTCCAGAACAGTTTTTGATTGACGATTTAATTGAAAGACTAATTTTAGTGGAAAAAATTGAGAACGGAAAAATCCAATCTGAAAATGGTGAAGTCTTAAGCGAAAGTGAATTTGAAAAAGAGATAGATAAATGGTTCGAATAAACTGGATTTTTCAAGCAAAAAACGACTTAAAAGATATTGCTGATTATATTTCTAAAGACTCTAAACTTTATTCAAAACGACAAGTTTAAAAATTTGAAGCCGAACTGATATGTTGAAATCTCAGAATTATTCTGGTCGAATGATTTCTGAAATTCAAAACGAAAACATTAGAGAAATTCTTCAAGGAAACTATCGAATAATTTACCGAGTTGTGAATAAAAACCGAATTGATATTTTGACTGTTCATCATTCTTCACGAGATTTGCGAAAACGAAAAATATAACAGAGCCGAAAAATACGCAAGGTAACAGCGGACAGGAAAAATGGTGAATTTTTGCCCGCCACAGACCATATACGAAAAAGCTTGGTAGCCATATAAGAAAAACGACAAAATATCTTTAATTTTGTACTGTGTTAAGTAAAATAAGAAATAGCGTATTAACAAAAATCCTTTGGGGATTAATGGGATTATATCTGCTCAATATAAGTGTTGACACGGCAGACCTAAAGCCTAAACATATTCCTGAAGATTTATCTTTCAATGACCAAGAAAGTATTATTGAAATAGTTCTTGAAAAAGTATTGGGTTATGAAGATGCTATTAAAGAATATGACGACAATGATACAGAAGACCACAATAGAAATACAAATGTTAAAATTGATTTAACAACTCATTACATAGTTGAAAATAACTTAAATCAATTATTCACAGGAACTACAAAACACAATTTCCCCGATTACTTAACCAATTTGAGTAATGGCTTTCAAAAGCTTAATTTTCCACCACCCAAGATTTGATTTGTTTTACGATTTGACTAATTCTCACCTATTCAATAGTAGTGGGAATATTTCTTAATGCTTAAAAAATAAATCAAAATGAACTTGAAAAAATCATTGGTGCTAATTACACTTTTAGCTTTTTCAACATATTCAATTGCCCAAATTACAAAAACTGAAAAAGATAGTATCTATATTCAGCAAGTAGAAGCCCATAAAGAGCCTTACAAAGTTTTACACGCTGAACCGCTCTATGTTGACCTTATACGTGATTTGGGAGCGAGAAAAGGAGAAAAAGAATGGAACATTGGACTAGGCTTGACAGACAACTTAAAATTTGATGCTTATGAAGCACTGATTGAATATGAATGGGCGCCAATTGACAGGTTGGGCTTAGAAGTTGAATTACCCTTTACATTTTATTCACCTGTAGAGGACACCGAGAAAGATTCAATCCCTTCCAATCAATTAAACAGTATAAAAATAGCAGCTCAATGGTCTTTCTTTGTAAATGAACCAATGGCTACATCAATGGCACTTGGATATATCAACGAGTTTGAATTGTCAGACTTTAGAAATTTTGGAAAGCCATTTATTAAAGGAAACGTATATAACCCTTTCTTGGTGGTCGCCAAACGTTGGGGAAACAATTTTCATTCATTGATTTACACAGGACCAATGATTGAACAGGATTTCAGTACAAACAAATTCCATACGACTTATGACATCAATACAAGTTTCCATTATATGATAACAGGGACAAGAAATTTTATTGGTGTTGAATTTAACAAGACATTTGACAATGGCGACTTTGATATGACAATGCGACCACAAATGCGGTTAGGAATAGCCGACAACTTATTGGTTGGAATTGTTGTAGGAATTCCCGTGAGTAGAGAAAATGAAAGGTTTAGTTCGTTCGTAAGACTCATTTGGGAACCAAAACATAAGGCGAAATAAACAAATACAGCTACCAACAGTACCTAAGAAAACATGGGGCAAATAGTGGTATCCAAAAGGTTCATCATCCGTAGCATCTTCCCGTTAGGTTGGAAAGGTAATCATTCTTAAAAGCCCCACGTTTTTTTAGCTGCGACGTGCTATAAAGATTTTGGGATTAGCAGAAATAAAGAAAACAAATTCATTTCTGCTGTTACTTTATGGTCAGAAACTAGTGGACGCACGTATTATTTTGAAGAAGAACACAAGTTGGTAAAGGAGAATGGTGAATTTGTTTTTAAATCAATTGATACGCTTTTGAATTTTGTGAAATAAAAAGTAGATACTTTATTCCTGTTTTTAAGGATTTAAAAACTGACCATCCCATTCATTATTTTCGTCTAACTCAAACTTTGCTCTTAGGTGATTGGGTCTTTTTAATTGTAAATATTCAATAGTATTGGTTTTTAGCTTTAATAAGCAAAAATGATTTTCGTCCTCTTTGTATTCCACTTCATCTGGATTTTTAATAGGAGTGCCTGGAGCTAAGGCTGTGATGAAGTCTTTAGTGGAATTTCCCTGCATTTTATTCCAATGTTTTTCATATTCTTTTCCAGAAGTAATAATTTGAATAGCACCACTAACCTGAATTTGCAAAAGCTTTTTGGGATGATAAAATAATGCAGAGGCTTGCTTGTTTGTTGAAAACTCTTTTATTTTACTACTTCGGTAATCGGTGTAAATAAGTAACTCCTTCTTTTCAGTAACTTCTCTTAAAACTACCGTGCGCTGATTAACCTTAGTATCAGAAGCACTAGCTAATGAAAAATACCTAAATGGATGCTTTTTTTTGAGGTAGCCAAATTTCAATTCGTGAGTTAAATCCTGTAAAATATCCTTAAGCATAATTTTTTATTCAAAATTCGAAATTAAAAGCGACAAAAACCTTAATTTTGGCGCAATTTTTAGTTTCAAAAAACAAGATGCAACATAAAGTTTTAATTTTAGATTTCGGATCACAATATACTCAGCTAATTGCTAGGCGAGTTAGAGAACTTAATTTTTATTGTGAAATTTTTCCTTTCAACAAAATTCCAGAAGAAGTTTCAGAATTTTCTGCGGTAATTTTATCGGGTAGTCCTTTTTCGGTAAGAAATGAAAAGGCGCCTCAACCTGATTTATCTAAAATTAAAGGAAAACTGCCTCTTCTAGCGGTTTGTTTTGGTGCTCAGTACATTGCCCATCATTTTGGGGGTAGGGTAGAAGCTTCAAATACACGCGAGTTTGGAAGAGCTAACCTGAATATGATTAAAGAGGCTGAGTTGCTTTTTGAAAGCATTGAAGAACAATCGCAAGTTTGGATGTCACACAGCGATAGTATAAAAGAACTCCCTTCAAACGCTGTTCGATTAGCGAGTACTAAAGATGTATTGAATGCTGCTTACCGCATAGACGGAGAAGACACCTATGGTATTCAATTTCATCCTGAAGTTTATCACACTACCGATGGAAAACAATTGTTAGCGAATTTCTTAATCAAAATTGCCGATTTAAAACCAAGTTGGACGCCTGCGACTTTTGTAGATTTAAGTATAGAAGAGTTAAAGCAAACTATAGGCAAAGAAAAAGTAGTTTTAGGACTAAGTGGCGGAGTTGATTCTACCGTGGCGGCAGTTTTACTTCATCAAGCTATTGGAACCCAATTGCATTGTATTTTTGTAAATAATGGGTTATTGAGAAAAGATGAATTTAATTCAGTTTTAGATCAATACAAAGGAATGGGCTTAAATGTGAAAGGCGTTGATGCTTCAGATCGTTTTCTTGATGCTTTAGCAGGTATTTCTGACCCTGAAACCAAGCGTAAAAAAATAGGAAATATTTTTATTGATGTTTTTGACGATGAAGCAACTTCAATTAAAGACGTTACTTTTTTAGCACAAGGAACAATTTATCCAGATGTTATTGAATCTGTTTCAGTAAACGGCCCTTCAGCAACTATCAAATCGCATCACAATGTTGGTGGTTTACCTGACTACATGAAGCTTAAAATTGTTGAACCACTTAAAATGCTTTTTAAAGATGAGGTAAGGCGAGTGGGAGCTGAGTTAGGAATTGCTAAAAACTTAATTGGAAGACATCCTTTCCCTGGTCCCGGTTTGGCCATTCGAATTTTAGGTGACATTACCAGAGATAAAGTGCGTATATTGCAAGAAGTTGATCATATTTTTATCAACGGATTGAGGACCTGGGGGCTGTATGATAAAGTTTGGCAAGCAGGAGCAATTCTTTTACCTGTAAATAGCGTTGGCGTAATGGGAGATGAACGTACTTACGAAAAAGTAGTTGCTCTTAGAGCGGTTGAATCTACCGATGGAATGACTGCTGATTGGGTAGATTTACCTTACAAGTTTTTACAAGAAACTTCAAATAAAATAATTAATCAAGTAGCCGGTGTTAATCGAGTGGTTTATGATATTAGCTCAAAACCACCAGCAACTATTGAATGGGAATAATGAAAAAAATAGCGATTTTACTGTGTTTGTTGGGGATGAGCTTTGGTGCTTTGGCACAAAAGTACGTGGCCATTAGCATTCAGCCAGAGTTAACTTTGAATGAATTAGCTAATCAGCTTGACATTGAAAAAGACCTACTAATATCGCTTAATCCTGGCATAGAAAATCAAGACCCTATTCAAACTCAACAAATTGTTGTTCCAGCTAACCGGTATCAGGAAGAGGCTAGAGAGGTTCAATTTACAATTTACGAAGTAAGTTCAAAGGAAACGCTCTACAGTATTGCAAGGTCTTTTGAATTAAGCATTAAAGAAATTAAAGATTTTAATCCTTATTTATATACCAGGGAATTAGACCTAAATGACAAATTGAGAATTTCTGTAAAAAACCTCACAGAAGAAGAGGAAAATCAGCTTAAAAATTTAAATAAAAGTGTTACTAACTCTTCTTTCGGAAAACTAAAACATTTAGTTGAACCTAAAGAAACCTTTTATAGCCTTTCGAAAAAGTATGGAGTTTCTATTGAGTCGATTAAAGAAGCCAATTCCGATTTAGAAAGTTTACAAGCTGGCCAGTTTGTTACCATTGTTAGAGAACAAGAAGAAAAAGAAAAGGAATTAGAAAAAATAAAAACCAAAAACAAAGAAGAACTTAAGTTTGTTGAGGTAAAAAAACAAAAGAACTTAAATTCAATTCTTGAAGAAAATGAAATCAGTTTAGAACGTTTAGAGTTATTAAACCCCAGCTTAAGATACAGTGGATTTGAAGAAGGAATGGCGCTTAAAATACCCTATAAGCGAAGAAGTTTACTTATTCCAGGTGAAAAAAGCATCAACTTAGAGTATTACATTAATTATCCTGAGGAAAAACAAATCAAAGTATTTTTACCGCTTAGTTTAAATTTATTTGAAAAAGACTCGGTAAATAAAGAATTGATGCTGAGAAGAAATCGCCTAGGAAGAATAGCTTTAGATTTATACACAGGAATTAAAATAGCTCAGGATTCGGCTCTTGCCAAGGGGGTTGTAACTTCGGTAGAGGTGTATGATACCCAGGCCGATTCAAATCATTTTTATGAGTTGCTAAGTGCCAATAATTTCTCAACTACACAAGCGGTGATAGGTCCTGTTATTGAATCAAATATCCAAGAAGTATTACGTTTTTCAGAAACCGATAGCGTTCCTGTTTTTTCACCCTTAATCAATACTAGTTACCACAAACACAACCTCTTCAAGACTATTCCAGAAAAAAAAGAAATGGAAAATGCTATTTTATCTTATATGGATGAAAATTATCAAGATGAAAATATTGTTTTCTATACCGATTCTACTCTTGTTGAATTGAAACATAAAATTAATTATACCTTTTTAGATGCTCAACAAGTAAAAGTTAATGATGATTACCTGAAATTAGCCGATATTAAAAATGTATTAAATAAAGACAAACCTAATTGGTACATTTTAGAAAGTACAGACCCCGGAACAATTGAAGCTACTATTTCGTTTCTAACTTCATTGAAGAGAAACGACTATGATATACGTTTGTTTACAACTAACCGCGTTAATTTTTATGAAGATGAAATACCTAATTCTAGGTTAGGTGATTTAAACTTTACGTTTCCAAGTGTTTCGAGAGAGCTAGCACAGCCAGCACCAGACCGCTTTGAAGAAAAATTTAGAGAACAATTTGGCTACTATCCTAATAAATTTGTAGTAAGAGGATTTGACTTAGCTTATGATATTTTTATGCGACTTGCTTTCAAAAATGATATTTACGAAACAGTTAACTTAGAAAGCTACACTGAGTATTTTGAAAATAAATTTAATTATCTTCCCTTTGATTTTCAAGAAGGTTTCTACAACAATTCTTTTTATATTATTCAGTATAAAGAAGACTTAGAAGTAGAAGTTATTGATTTTGAATAGTTTGTTTGTTGCTTTGTTCAAAAGTAAACTTTCAAAAATAGGTCTTGGTCTATTGTTTTTTTAAAAATAAAGATGAATGTAAATAGAGTTGGATTCAATATAAAAACGATACTTTAAAACCAAGTATCGTTTTTATATTTTGAAGCTATTTTATAAACAAATCTGATTATCTAAAAATATAAGTTTTTTCGTCGTTTTTACTTGCTTTAAAGGTGATTTTTAGAGCTTCAGCATTAGTTTTTTGATCAATAATGCGCTCAACATCTTCAATAGAATTTACCTTTTGATCATTAATTTCAGTGATTAAAATGCCTTCAAGTTGTTCTGCATTAAGTCGTTGAGAAAGAACACGATTTATTTTTACTCCTTGTTTTGCATCAAATGTTTTAAGTTCATCTTTACTTGCATTAGTAACTTCTAATCCTATTTCGTTAATTCTATACAAGGCAAGTTTAATCAATTCTACCTCGGTTTGTTTTGGCTTTCCGTTTCTAGTGTAATCAACCGTTACCGTTTCACCAGGGTTTTTAGTACTAATGTAGCCTGATAAATCTGAAAACTTTCTAATTTTTATTTGGTCTATAAACTGAATAATATCACCTTCTTTTAAGCCTGCTTTTTCTGCTCCCGAGTTGCTTTCTATGCTAGAAACATAAAAACCTTGTGCGTCTCCTACACTTAACTCCTTAGCCACCTGATTATTT
This sequence comes from Psychroflexus maritimus, assembly GCF_011089875.1. Classification (GTDB taxonomy): domain Bacteria; phylum Bacteroidota; class Bacteroidia; order Flavobacteriales; family Flavobacteriaceae; genus Psychroflexus; species Psychroflexus maritimus. The sequence continues at coordinate 92,394 of NZ_JAANAS010000116.1, forward strand.
AGATCAATTCCTCTAATTCCAAGTACGGCTTTTCGAACTCTCCCAAATTCAATTAAGTCCTCTACAATTTTTTTAGCGTTATTACTTGGAATAGCAAAAGAATAGCCAATATAAGCACCTGTTTGTGAGGTGATTGCTGTATTGATACCTATTAAATCGCCATTGGTATTTACCAAAGCACCACCGCTATTTCCTGAGTTTACGGCAGCGTCGGTTTGAATAAACGATTGAAATACACCTTGTTTTGAATCTAAATCTCTTGCTTTAGCACTTACAATTCCCGCAGTAACTGTTGAGGTAAGATTAAATGGATTTCCTATGGCTAATACCCATTCACCAACTTCTACATTATTAGAATCGCCAAAAGGCAGATAAGTTAAGTCTTCTTCATTAATTTTCAATAGAGTGATATCATTTTCTGGAGCCTCGCCTATAATTTCTGCCGCATAAGTTTTGTTGTTGTTTAAGGTAATTTCTACTTCGGTAGCTCCTTGTACTACATGGTGGTTAGTAATAATGTAACCATCTGGACTTATAATTACACCAGATCCCATTCCTCTAACTGCTCTTCGTTCCTGTCCTCCACCAAAATATAAATCTAAAATGCTTCTTGGTTGTCTGCCAATACTCACATTTTTTACATGAACAACAGCATTAATGCTCTCTTTTGCAGCTGTCACAAAGTCAGGTGCTTCTGCACCAAAGCCCAACCTAGAGGAGGAGGTTAATTGTACTTGAGGCGCTTCAACTTCTTTTTCTGTAATCTTTGTTGCTTCGGTTAGGCTAAGTTGATGATAAGCAAAAACGCTTACTAACCCTGAAATAAGACCTACCATTAATAAATTCAAACTTTTCTTCATAATGTTATTTTTTAAGTTAAACCTTGAAATTATTCTTCTTATTGTGTTTTCATTATTATAGTTTTCTTAAAATCATTCCAAAAAGTAGGCTACTGAATTTTTGTCATTTTAATTGATTTACCTAAAATGATAGCAGCAAAAATAAAATTGATTTTAAAAAATACTTAAGTCTATGTAGTTGTGTCTTTTGAAAATTAGTTTTTTAGCTTGACTTCACCTCAATAATTTGTTGTAGCGAAGTGGTATAAGCTTGCGATAAATGTTCTTGTTTCATTTTCCAAGTTTTAGATAAGTCTTGAGCTCCAAATTTAATCTTATACCTTCCTACTTTTCGGTTCAACTCATCTATTTTTTTCATTAGTTGATCGTGTTTTGGGTTTTCTTCTGTAAACAAAGCTAATTGCCTACGACCTTCAGGAACAAGTCCCATAACAATGACTCCCGCTTTTTTATACGCATAGCCTTTTTTGTAAATTTTTTTTAGTCCATCAATAGCGTGTTTCATCAAATCAATGCTAGAATTGGTAGGATAGGGGAGTTGTATAGAAATACCTCTGCCGTACTGCGGTTTGTTTTGTTGAAATCGGTTAGTTTTTATAAACACGTAAATCAGGTTGCAGCAACTTTTTTGTTTGCGCATTTTTTCTCCACAGCTTACGGCAAAACTACTAACGCGTTCTTTGATGTAACTAAAATCTTCGTATTGTCGGTCAAAAGAGCGAGTGGTTGCAATGGCTTTTTTGTTAGCAACATCCTCTAAATCTAAGGTAGGTTTACCTTCCAATTCTTTTTTTAGACGCAGGCCAACCACGCTCATTTGCTTTTTTACCCAATGGTCGTTGAGCTTAGTAAAATCATAAGCTGTAAAAACTTGTTGTTTTTGTAGTCGAATGCTATGTTGACGACCAATTCCCCAAACGTCTTCAATTTTTAGCCATTTTAAGGCTTTAATTCGTTGTTCTTCGGTGTATATAATGTAGCTACCTTGTGTACGTTCAGGGAATTTTTTGGCCACACGATTAGCCACTTTGGCTAGTGCTTTGGTGGGTGCAATACCAATAGAAATAGGTATTCCAGTACCTTGTTCAACCCTTTTTTTCATCTTTTGAGCGTGCAAGTGTAAATCAAAAAACTGTTCGAACCCCGTAAATTTTAAAAACGACTCATCTATACTATACACTTCAATTTCAGGGGTAAACTCGGCTAGTAAATTCATTACCCGTGCACTCATGTCTCCATATAAAGCATAATTAGAAGAAAAAATACGCACGTTATTGGCTTTGAAAAACTTTTCAAACTTAAAAGCCGGTGCGCCCATAGGAATTCCTAAAGCTTTAGCTTCATTACTTCTAGCAATCACACAGCCGTCGTTGTTGGATAAAATACAAATGGGCTGACGTTGCAAATTAGGCTTAAAAACCCGCTCGCAAGAGGCATAGAAATTATTACAATCAACCAAAGCAAACATCTTATTCTACCTTTTTAATTACAGTGGTTACGATGCCCCAAATTAAAAACTCATTGTCTTCATTTACTTTAATGGGTTGGTACTTTTCATTTTCGGCAATTAAGAAAATTGAATTTTTAAAAGTTTTAATGCGTTTTACGGTGAATTCGCCATCAATAAAACAAACTGCAATTTTACCATTTTCAGGGCTCAAACTTTTATCAATAATAAGTAAATCGCCGTCATTAAGCCCTGCATTTACCATGCTATCGCCACGTACTCTTCCGTAAAAAGTGGTGCTAGGATGCTTAATAAACTCTTTGTTTAAGTCGATGCTTATATCTAAAAAATCATCGGCAGGACTAGGGAAACCAGCACTAATTCCTTGCTCAACAAAAGGTAAATTAAGCGAACCTGTTAGTTTTGGGTAAAATAAATCTAGCCCAACCGACTTATGTAAAGGAGTTGATTTCATGAAAACGAATTTCTAGCAAAAATAGGAAATATTCCTTGTTTAGGGAATTAATCCATATCAATTAACATTTGTTGTAAGTTTTGGTTTTATTGAACGCAATAGATGATTAGGTTTAGGTAAAGTGAGAATAATTGAACTCAGTTTATTAGCCCTGATTGTAGAGGAAAGGTACTATCTTTAAATCCAAACATTTTTTTAATTTTCAACCATAATTTTTTTATCTTTGATTTTACCGAGAGGAAGCATACTTTGATCACTCACTGGATGTTTACCTTGTATAGCCAAACTTTTTGTTTGGCTATTTTTTTCGCCTCTTTCAGAGGCGTACCGAGAGGAAAGCTCCTTCTCCTCCTCTTGGATATTTTTATTTCCTTTATTTTGATAATTAATATCAAAGGGTTCGTTTTTTTTCCACAAGTAATAAATTGTTAACAATAATTTTTTTTGAACAGCGACAATACCTTTCATTTTGATGCCTGTTCTTTCATAAACTCTAAGGTAAAGGTTCTTAAAAACTGTCCCTTCTGAACCTATTGCTATTAACGATGGCATGTGTAAAATTCGTCTAATCCTTGAGTTTCCCTTTTTCGATATTTTTGTCTTGCCTTTATGAGAACCTGATTGATTTTCTACAACATCATACCCAGAATAACTCACTAGTTGCTTGTAATTTTTAAACAGATTAAATCCATTTGTTTCTGCTATAACAGTAGCTACAGAAAGTATTGATAATCCTCTAACTGTGCAAATATTCTCTACTTTTAATTTTAGCTCCTCATCACTTTTTATGACTTCTTCGATAGCAATTTCTGTCTTTGTTTTTTGCTTTTCTAAGAAACGTATATGGCTTTTCATTTGCTTAATCACATGCTTGTTTGATAAAGCTGATTGTTCTTCTGCATGTAGCTTATTCTTTTCTACCGTAATCGATTCCTGAATGGATTGATACTGTCGTGTTAAAGACCTTAGGCTTACAAAAACATCTTTAGGTCTAATCCATTGAGATAAATTTTGTTCTGCCCCCATTTGTGCCAAACCTTTAGCGTCTATTTTATCATTCTTACTTTTTAAGCCAATAGATTGTAAATACTTTTTTGCTTTGTTTGGTAAAATAATAGAAACTCTATACCCTGCATCATCTAGATAATAAGCAAGTTCTTCGTGATAAACACCAGTAGCTTCTAAGCTAACAACTATTGGAATAGACTCTTTTTTTGTCCATTTATCAATCCATTTTACTAGCTTTAAAAAGCCTGCTTTTGAATTAGAAACACTACAAGAAGACTTAACCTTCACGCTTTGATTACAGTCTATCGTGCTTATACAAGCATCTACTTTTTTACTTGACACATCAAGACCTACTGAAAATTTTAAATTCATAATAAAAGTATTTTTTGCGTAATAATCATTAAAATTTTTCTCTAAGACTTTGCTCATGTAATACAATATCTATAACTAAATTATAGTATTTAGGTACTATTGAATCTTTAAGAAAAAGACTAGGATAGATTTGCCTTTATCAGCATTATCAATCAATGATTGTAACTAGCCCGCAAACAATTTGCTACCCTAGCTTTAATGATTTAACTGTTTAAAAATACAAAGATATGAGCCCG